>NZ_JBFUAA010000002.1:0-536206 GCF_056406495.1 Arthrobacter sp. P1_B9 | reverse complement strand
CGATGGAGCACGCCCTGACCCGCACCGCGGCCGAGAACGACGCCGACTTCCTGGCCCGGATCAGCCGCAGCTGGGCCGAGGCACTGGACCAGGACGGCGCCGAACCCTCCGAGGAACTGCTCCGCCAGCTCCAGGGCGCCTTCCTCCGCAAACCCCGGCACGGCCTGCAACACCTGGAAATCTTCGCCACCACGGACCAGTTCGAACACCTGATCACCGTGATGAACACCGCCACCAACCCCCGCACCGACCCAGACACCGGCCAAGGCACCACCACCGGCCACACGGCGGGTGACGGGTCCGCGGCGGCGGGTGCGCCCGGCCCGGCTGCGGAGCCCGCCACGGTGGAAGAGGACCCGTCGCTGCCGGTTCTGGACCTCCGCTCCCGGCCGCAGAAGCTGCTCGACGGCCTGGTCGGTGCCTGCAAAGCAGCCCTCGCCACCGGAGGGCTACCCGCCGCGGGCGGGCTCCGGCCCCAGGTCATGGCCACCATCGACTACCGCGACCTGCTCACCAGGCTCGGGACGACTCCCGCCGAAGCAAGCGCCCCTGCCAACACCGCACAGCACGGCACCGGAACCAGGCACGGCACCGGGACGCTGCTGTTCACCGGCCCCGTCACCGCAGGCACCATCCGCAAGCTCGCCTGCGACGCCGACATCATCCCGGTCGTCCTCGGCGGCGAGGGCCAGGTCCTGGACATCGGCCGCGCCTCCCGCATCTTCCCGCCCCACATCCGCAAGGCCATCACGGCCCGGGACCGGGGCTGCGCCTTCCCGCAATGCACCATCCCGGCCCCCTGGTGCGAGGCCCACCACATCACCTACTGGTCCCGCGGCGGAACCACCGGAACCGGCAACGGCACCCTGCTCTGCTCCCATCACCACCACGTGATCCACAAGGAACACTGGAGCATCCAGATGCGCACCGGCATCCCCTGGTTCATCCCGCCACCCCACCTCGACCCCGCCCGGACACCCCGCCGGAACACCTACTTCCGCCTGGAGTGACCCCGTGGCCGCCGCGTGACAGACGCCCTGACGGCCGGGTCACCGTGGGGGTCGAACGGCAGCGGCCCGGACGGCCGGGTGGAACAGATACTTCCGCCCCCACCAGTAGCGCCCCGCGGCGCTTACGGCTAGTCCCGCCGACACGTCACCGCCTCCACCGCGCGCAATATCGGCTGCGACTTCGACATGATCCCCGTCGTCCTCGGCGGCGAGGGCCAGGTCCTGGACACCGGCCGAATCTCTCCGCGTCCGGGGGCGAAGCCCACCCAATCACGTAGTAGTTCCGCGCCGGAACCACTGGGCTGGACAACGGGACAGGTCGATAATAAGAGCTCTGGGAGCGGTGGTTATTCCTCAGAGAATCTTGCGCCGAAGACTCACGATTGCAACGCAGTTAGGGCTGCGATAGTTTGTGCCTTGAACGACACAATCATGTGGAACCTGGGACGCCACTGTTAGGTGGCGCTCAAGTGTGGATATGAGCCACGCGCGTACTCTTTCAAGAAGGGTTTCGCTCGATGGCAAGCTGCACCAAGATCACCTACTCCACCACCTGGCACGCGAACCGCGCGCTCAAGGAAATCATCCGGCAGGGCTCGTCATCTGGGGGCAAGTTGCCCGCGAGCATATACCCATGCGGAGGCTGCAAGGGATGGCACCTGACCTCGAAAAGGGCAGCTGGAAAGGCAAAGAAGTGGCAACGCCATTCTTCGTGAAAGTTTCACCAGCGCGCTAATGGGACCCTGCGTACTCGCACAACCACGTGATCCACGAGGACTGTGGACCATCCGGATGCGGACCGACGGCATACCCGGTTCGTCCCCGCCGCACGTCGACCCGGCCGGGCCGGACCGGGCCGGGCCTACCGATGATCGCGCCGGCGCGTCATCAAGAGCAAGGGTGATCAGGAGGTCCGGCCGGCGCAACCAGATCAGCCCCGCCGGCCGAGCGGGCGTTAGAGGAACTCGGCCCGGCCTTCCATTGCCGAGGACGCCAGTGCGTGTTCCCGCCGCGGGATCCTGCCGGCCGCTTTCGCCAGCCTGCCGGCGATGACGGCATGTTTGAAGGCCTCGCCCATGAGCACCGGATTCTGCGCACGGGTCACCGCCGTAGCCAACAGCACGGCGTCGCAGCCGAGTTCCATCGCCAGGGCAGCGTCCGAGGCCGTGCCGATCCCGGCATCCAGCACCACGGGCACGGACGCGCGCGAGACGATCAGCTCGATGTTGTGCGGGTTCAGGATGCCCAGTCCGGTGCCGATCGGGGCGCCCAACGGCATCACGGCCGTCGCGCCGAGGTTTTCGAGCCGGAGGGCAAGCACGGGGTCGTCGTTCGTGTAGGCGAAGACCTTGAAGCCTCGGGCCACGAGCTGTTCGGTTGCGTCCACGAGTTCGACGGCGTCCGGCAGCAGTGTGTGCTCGTCGGCAATGACTTCGAGCTTGACCCAGTCCGTTTCCAGGGCCTCCCGCGCCAGCTCGGCGGTGAGGACGGCGTCCTTGGCGGTGAAGCAGCCTGCCGTGTTGGGCAGTACCCGGATCTGATGGTCCTCGAGCAGCTGGAACAGCGAGCCCGTCTCCGCCGGCGAATAGCGGCGCATCGCCACCGTGGTCAGCTCCGTCCCGGACGCCACCAGCGCCGCCCCGAGCCCGTCCAGGCTCGGCGCACCGCCGGTTCCCATGATGAGGCGGGAGCCGAGCCTTACGCCGTCGACCACGAACGGATCGGCCACCGCACCGGCCATGGGGACGGCCTGTGTTCCTGCGAACGTCGTCTCGTTCATGCTGGTCATCCTCCCTGGACTGCCGTGACAAGTTCGACGTCGTCGCCGTCGGCGAGCGCCGTGGCGTGCCACTGGCTGCGCGGCACCACTTCGGCGTTGCGGGCGACGGCGACACCGAGCTTCCGCCCGTCGGCGGCGCGGCCGTCGGGGCCGATGCTCCGGCCAGTGAGCTGGCTGACGAGTGCGGAGACGGAGGCGCCGTCGGCGACGCTCTGATCCGTTCCGTTAAGTCGGATGTTCATGCTGCTTCCTTCTTAGGGCTGTCCCCGGACGTAACCGGGATGCGGGAAAAACGGTCGGGGCGGAACCCGGCCCAGCGCGGGTCCGGCGTGAAATCCATGAGTTGCCGGCACACGGCGGCAGCGGCGGGGGTCAGCAGGACGCCGTGCCGGAAGAATCCTGTGGCGATAATGAGTCCCGGGACGTCGCCGCCGTCCGCTTGTGCGACCCGCCCCAGCAGCGGGGCATTGTCCGGGGTTCCGGGCCGCGCCCGCGCCGTGGCTTCCAAAAGCTCCAGCTCGGCGACCGCAGGCACCAGCTGCTGGGCATCCCGCAGCAGCTGGTAAATGCCGCCGGCGGAAACTGCGTGCGGATCCGACGGTCCATCCTCCCGCTGGGTGGCCCCGATCACCACGGTGCCGTCCTGGCGGGGGACGATGTACACCGGGATGCCGCGCACCATGCCCCGCACGGTGGCCGTGAGCAGCGGTTGCAGATGCGGAGGCACGCGGAGCCGGAGGATGTCGCCGTAGACGGGCCGCAGCGGCAGCACCAGCCCGGCCGGTAGCTCCTCGAGCGCGGCGGCGCCGAGCCCGTTGGCGACCACGGTCTCGGCAGCCCGTACGGTACCGCCGCCGGCCAACCGCACACCCGCCACCTGTCCGTCCTGCCACAGCAGGCCTGCCGCGCGCCGCCGGACGAAGCTGCCGCCTTCCGCACCGAGCACGCCGGCGAGCCGGGTGATCAGCAGGCGGGGGTCCACCTGGTGGTCGGCCGGGATGTCGAAGGCACACGAGATGCCGGGACTCAGCAGGGGCTCCCGGGTGCGCGCCTCGCGCACTGTCAGTGGCTCCACGGCCAGGCCGCATGCCTTCTGGACTTCCCTCAAGTCCGCGAGCGCGCGCCGGTCCGCCGCGTCGGCCCCCACCGCCAGGGTCGGCGTCGTTAAGTAGCCGGTACCTGCCGGGGAATCCGCGCCGGCGGCACCGGCGTCGAGAGCCGCAGCGAATCCTGGCCACAACCGGGAGGCCTCAAGCATCAGATCCAGGAGCTGTTCCTCCTGGTAGTGCAGTTCACTCACGGGGGCCAGCATGCCGGCCGCGGCCCAGCTGGCTCCGCTGCCGGGAGCATCATCGATCAGGACCACGGATCGGCCCGAGCGGATGGCCTCGAACGCGATGCCATGGCCGATCACCCCGCCGCCGATCACGGCCACGTCGGCAGTCGTATCCCCCGCGATGATTCCCTCTGCGGTACCGGGCCCCGTGTCACAAACCTGGGCGTCGGCGTCATTTGCGGCTCCGGCCGCACGGCCTGCTCGTGTGCCCATGAAGAATTCCTTCCCTACGCCGGTACTAGCCGGATCAGGTCAAGCGGTCGGCTCTGACGCCCTCTCAGCCGGGCAGCGGCGACATGGCTGCTGCGGGCTCCCGCGGTATGCGCCCAGTTTAGAGGAACTAGGCTGGTCCCATGAGCCAGGACCCTCTCCACACCACCGCCCGCCTCTATCTCTGCACCGACGCCCGCAGGGACCGCGGCGACTTCGAGGACTTCGTGGACGCCGCCTTCGCCGGCGGCGTGGACATCATCCAGTTGCGCGACAAGTCGCTCGAGGCCTCCGAGGAGCTGGAACTGCTGGAGGTCCTGCACACCGCGGCGCAGCGCCACGGGCGGCTGTGGGCCGTCAATGACCGGGCGGACATCGCCTCCCTGTCCGGGGCTCCGGTGTTCCATGTCGGTCAGAAGGACATTTCGCTCGACGCCGCCCGCGGCTTTCTCGGCAAGGATGCCGTGATCGGCCTGTCCACCCACAGCCCGAAGCAGGTGGACGCCGCCATCGCTGCCGCGCCAGGCCGCAAAGGGCTCGATTATTTCTGTGTGGGCCCCGTGTGGGCGACGCCCACCAAGCCCGGACGCGCCGCCGTCGGCCTCGATCTGGTGCGCTACGCCGCCCAGGCGATCGGCGGGGCGGACGCGGAGGGAACCGGCAAGGTCAACGAAAACGTCCTGCCGTGGTTCGCGATCGGCGGGATCGACCTCAGTAACGTGGAGCAGGTAGTCGATGCCGGTGCCCGGCGGATCGTCGTGGTCCGGGCGATTACCGACGCCACCGATCCGGCCCACGCCGCCGGAGCCTTGCTGGCGGCGCTGGACGCCGCCGCATCCTAAGCAGGTCCCCAGCCCGTAATGCCGGCCGGCACTGAAACTATCCGGCGAGACCCAGCTCCGTCATCCGGCGCGCGTGATTCGCTGCGAGTTCGGCCGCCAGGCCGTTGACCAGCGCCCGGGCGCCGGCGTCGTCCAGCCCCGACAGTCCGCCGAGGAACGCGTGCTCGGCGCTGACGCGCTGGGCGTGGTTCAGTACTTCCCCCAGCAGACGCCTGGCCCACAACGCCAGGCGCGACGCCAGCCGCGGGTCATCGGCCAGGGCCGCCTTGATGCGCGCCTGCAGCACGGCCGTGGACTCACCGGTGGAGCGGACCTGCCCGATCAACTCACGGGTCGCGGCGTCGACGTACCGGCCCACGACGCCGTAAAAGTCCGCGGCGACCGTGTCGATCACGTAGGCCTTCATGAGGGCCTCGTACCAGTCCGACGGGCGCGTGCGTTCGTGGAAGTGGTCCACCGAGGGCTGGAACGGCAGCATGGCGGCCTCCGTATCCAGGCCCATGTGTTCGAGCCGGATTCGGACGAGTTCGTAATGCTGGAACTCGACCACCGCCATCCTGCCCAGCAACGCACGGTCATGCAGCGTGGGCGAATACCGGGCACTCGAGGACAGCCGCTCGAAGGCGGAAAGCTCGCCGTACGCCAAGACTCCCAGCAGGTCGGCAAGGAAGCTGTTGTAGAGGGCAGGATCGTCCGCAGTTGCGCTCATCATCCAAGACTAATAGCGGAAATCGGGCTACCCTGATTTTCGTGTCACATCATCGCCTGACCCCCAGTGTCCACGAGCAGCAGAACCAGCTTGCCGGGGCACTCAAGGCGTTGCGCACCACGCTGGAACTGCCCGGCCCGTTCCCCGAGGGTGTGCTGCGCGACGCGGAGGCGGCGGTGGCCGAGCACAAGCTCCCGGACCTTGACCTCACGCACGTCGAGTTCGTGACTATCGATCCGGCATCGTCCACCGACCTGGACCAGGCCCTGTTTATCGAACGGAGCAACGGCGGTTACAAGGTCTTCTACGCCATCGCCGACGTCCCCTCCTTTGTCGCCCCGGGCGGGGCGCTGGACGCCGAGACCCGGCGCCGCGGCCAGACCTTCTACACCCCGGACGGCCGGATTCCGCTGCATCCGGAGATTATCAGCGAGGCCGCCGGCAGTCTGCTCGCCGGGCAGCTGTGCGCGGCGTTCGTCTGGGAGTTCGAGCTCGACGCCGCGGCAGAGGTCGCCTCGGTCCTCGTGCGCCGGGCACAGGTCCGCAGCCGCGCGAAGCTCAACTACAAAGGCGTCCAGGCCCAGCTCGACGCCGGCACCGCGGCGCCCGTGCTGCAGCTGCTGAAAGAAGTAGGCCTCAAACGGGTGGAACTGGAACGACTGCGCGGCGGCGCGAGCCTGAACATGCCGGAACAGGAGATCCAGCAACTGCCCGACGGCGGCTACCGGATCGTAGCGGCCCCGCCGCTGCCGGTGGAGGACTGGAACGCCCAGATTTCACTCATGACCGGGATGGCCGCCGCGGCGCTCATGCTCCAGGGCAAAGTCGGCATCCTGCGCACCATGCCCGCCCCGGACGAGGCATCACTGCGCCACTTCCACCGGCAGACCCACGCCCTCGGCAAGCCCTGGGACGGGGAAATGCGCTACGGCGAGTACCTGCGGACCCTTGACCCGACGGACCCCCGGCAGCTGGCCATTGTGCATTCGGCCGGGATGCTCTTCCGCGGTGCCGGATACACACCCTTCGACGGCACAGTGCCCAACGCCGCCGTCCAGTCCGCCATCGGCGCCGCGTACGCCCATTCCACGGCACCGCTGCGGCGGCTGGTCGACCGCTTCGTGCTGGTAATCTGTGAGGCCCTGAGCAACGGCACCGAAGTTCCTGCCTGGGCCCGGGAGGCGCTGCCGTCCCTCCCCGCCATCATGGGCACCTCGGACCAGTTGGCGGCAAAACTGGAGCGGCTGGCGCTGGACACCGTTGAGGCGGCCCTGCTCGTCAACCACGTCGGCCAGGAATTCGACGCTGTCGTCATCTCCGGTCCCAAGCCGGCCAAGGGCACCAACGGCACCAGCAACGGCAACGGCGGGAAGACCAACGGCAACGGAAACGGCCCGTCCGGGATCGTCCAGATCGCCGAGCCCGCCGTGACCGCACGCTGCCCCGGCGAGCTGGAACCGGGCACCAAAGTCCGGGTCCGGGTGGTGTCCTCGGACATCGTCACGCGGGAAATCCAGTTGGAGCTCGTGGGCTGACGGCCGGCTATCGGTCCGTTGACGGCCCGCTGGCCGTCCTCACGCCGTCCCCACGCCGTCGCCAGCCAGCGCTCCCGGCCGCCCTCCCGGTCACTTCCCGAGGCGCAATCACCCGCCCAGTCGAGGATCCACGCCTTGTACAGCTAGACTGAAGAGGTAGAAATGGATGCCCGGTCGTTGATTTCCATGATTTTCGAATTCAACAAGCCCGCCCCTACGCGATCTTGAGATACACCCGCTGGTCCCCAGTGCCAGCATTTAGATAGCCCGCGATCGGCTTCCACTGGAATTGCTTGCGCGCCTGAGCGTGCTCCGGAACGGCCACCACGGCCGGCCCCGTTGAGCAAGCAGCGCAGCCCAAAATGAATAAGGAAACTCCCCTGTGAGTGAATTGCACACGCACCAGCTTCTGACCGATGAGTCCGGCACGGAGACCATCGAGCCCGAAGAGACCATCATCTCGGACGAAAAGCCGCACGAGATTGCCGAGAAGACCTTTGCCGACTTCAATGTCCGTGCCGACATCGTGGAGTCCCTGGCCGACGCCGGCATCACCCACCCCTTCCCGATCCAGGCCATGACCCTGCCGGTCGCACTGGCAGGGCATGACATCATCGGCCAGGCCAAGACCGGTACTGGCAAGACCCTCGGCTTCGGCATCCCGGCGCTGCAGCGCGTCGTCGGCCGCGACGACGCCGGCTTCGACAAACTGGCCGTTCCCGGCGCCCCGCAGGCCCTGGTGATCGTGCCCACCCGCGAGCTGGCCGTCCAGGTAGCCAAAGACCTCGAAAACGCCGCCAAGAAGCGCAACGCCCGCATCGCCACCATCTACGGTGGCCGCGCTTACGAGCCGCAGGTCGAGGCGCTGCAGAACGGCGTCGAGGTTGTCGTCGGTACCCCCGGCCGCCTGATCGACCTCTTCAAGCAGAAGCACCTGAGCCTGAAGAACGTCAAGATCGTTATCCTCGACGAAGCCGACGAGATGCTGGACCTCGGGTTCCTGCCGGACGTCGAGACCCTGATCGCCGGCACGCCCGCGGTCCGCCAGACGCTCCTGTTCTCCGCCACCATGCCCGGCCCGGTCATCGCCATGGCCCGCCGCTACATGACCCAGCCGACACACATCCGCGCCGCGGACCCGGACGACGAGGGCCTGACCAAGCGCGATATCCGCCAGCTGATCTACCGTGCCCACAGCATGGACAAGGTGGAAGTGGTGGCCCGCATCCTGCAGGCCCGCGGACGCGGCCGGACCATCATCTTCACCAAGACCAAGCGCACCGCCGCGAAGGTGGCCGAGGAACTGGTGGACCGCGGTTTTGCTGCGGCCGCCATCCACGGTGACCTCGGGCAGGGCGCCCGCGAACAGGCGCTGCGCGCCTTCCGCAACAACAAGGTGGACGTCCTCGTTGCCACCGACGTCGCCGCCCGCGGCATCGACGTCGACGACGTCACCCACGTGATCAACTACCAGTGCGTCGAAGACGAGAAGATCTACCTGCACCGCGTGGGCCGCACCGGCCGTGCCGGCAACAAGGGCACCGCCGTGACGTTTGTCGACTGGGACGACATGCCGCGCTGGGGGCTCATCAACAAGGCCCTCGGCCTGAGCTACCCCGAGCCCGTGGAAACCTACTCGTCCTCGCCCCACCTGTTCGAGGAACTCGACATCCCCGCAGGCACCAAGGGCCGGCTGCCGCGCGACAAGCGTGTGCTGGCCGGGGTCGACGCGGAGGTCCTCGAAGACCTCGGCGAGACCGGCAAGAAGAACTCGCGCACCAGCGCAAAGGACGGCGCAAAGGACGGCAGCCGCACGAGCAGCCGTGACGGCGCCCGTGAAGGCAGCCGCACGAGCAGCCGTGACGGTGCCCGCGAGGGCAGCCGGACCGGCGGACGTGACTCGCGCCGCAGCGGCACCGAAGCCGGCGGACGCTCCGGCGACCGCCGTCGCCGTCCCGCCGAGGCCGATGCCGCCACGGCGTCCACTGCGAACGGACAGGGACCGGAAGCTGCTGCCGCCGCGCCGGCGAAGGCCCCCACCGAGGTGGACCGGGCTACCCGTGCCCGGCGCCGGACCCGCACCCGCCGCCGCAACGGCGAGGTAGTGGCCGGCGGCGACGCACAGCCGAGCGGCGCCGAGGCCTAATCCCCTCCATGACTGACACCGTCTGGGCGCCGGACGGCAGCAACCTGGTGGTTCACGCGGACAACGCGGAATACCTCCCCACGCTGCCGGACGGCGCCTTCACACTGATTTACGTGGACCCGCCCTTCAACACCGGCCGGGTCCAGCGGCGCCAGGAAACCAGGATGGTGCTCAACGCCGGCGGCGAGGGTGACCGCGTCGGGTTCAAGGGCCGGTCCTACGACACCATCAAGGGCGCGCTGCACAAGTACGACGACGCGTTCAGCGACTACTGGTCCTTCCTCGAGCCCCGGCTCGTGGAGGCCTGGCGGCTCCTGGCCGACGACGGCACCCTGTACCTGCACCTGGACTACCGCGAGGTGCACTACGCAAAGGTCATGCTGGACGCGATCTTCGGCCGCGAATGCTTCCTGAACGAGATCATCTGGGCGTACGACTACGGTGCACGGGCCAAGTACCGCTGGCCCACCAAGCACGACAACATCCTCGTCTACGTCAAGAACCCGGCGAAGTACCACTTCGACAGCGCCGAGGTGGACCGTGAGCCCTACATGGCGCCCGGACTGGTGACCCCCGCCAAGCGCGAGCTCGGCAAGCTGCCCACGGACGTGTGGTGGCACACGATCGTTTCGCCGACCGGCAAGGAGAAAACCGGCTACCCGACGCAGAAGCCGGAGGGGCTGATCCGCCGCGTGGTTGCGGCCTCGAGCCGGCCGGGCGACTGGTGCCTGGACTTCTTCGCAGGTTCCGGCACGCTCGGGTCCGTGGCCGCGAAACTCGACCGCAGGTTCGTGTGCGTGGACCAGAACCAGCCGGCCATCGACGTGATGGCCAAACGCCTGGCCGCGCAGGCGCAGTTCACGTCTTTCCCGACCCTCTGACCCGCCGCCCTCACCACGCCCCGCCGTTCCCGCCCGTTGCGCTAACACTTGTGGCGGCTATTCGGGTCCTGGGGGGCCTCATAGGGACGCTAAGTGATAGCTCAACACGGGTCCAGGGTCTCAGCGGACTGGGTCTCAGCGCACCACGGACGAGCCCGTGCCCAGTTCCTCGATCCGGGCAAAGACTTCTGCGGAGGTCAGATTCTCGCCCAGCAGGTTCGGCTTTCCCGCGCCGTGGTAATCGGAGGACCCTGTGATCAGCAGGCCATAGCGTTCGGCGATGCGGCGCAGGAACGTCCGGCCCTCCTCGGGGTTGTCCCGGTGGTAGATTTCCAGGCCGGCCAGGCCGGCGTCGATCATCTCCCGGTAGGTCCCCTCCCCCACGATCCGGCCGCGGGCGGATGCCACTGGGTGGGCGAACACCGGGACGCCCCCGGCTGCACGGACCAGTTCGACGGCGAGCGCCGGCTCCGGCGCATAGTGCTGGACCCAGTAGCGCGAGCGTGCTGTGAGGATGGAACCAAAAGCCTCGGCCCGGTCTTCCACCACACCGGCCGCGACGAGCGCGTCGGCGATGTGGGGGCGGCCCAGGGTGGCACCCGGCGCGACGTGATGAATCACGTCGTCCCATGTCAACGGGTAGTCCTCCGACAAAAGGGTGACCATCTTCTGCGCCCTCGTGTGCCGGGCGTCCTTGGACTTGGTGATTTCCTCAAGCAGCCCGGGATGCGCGGGGTCGTGGAGGTAGCTGAGCAGGTGAACGCTGATGCCTTCCGCGGTGCGGCAGGAGATCTCCATCCCCGGGACCAGCGCGACCCCGGCTTTCCGGGCGGCGATGGCGGCCTCCACCCACCCGGCAGTGGAATCGTGATCGGTCAGGGCGACGACGTCGAGGCCCGCGGCGGCGGCGGACTCCATGACGCCGGCCGGCGCCTGGGTGCCGTCGGAAACGTTGGAGTGCGCATGCAGGTCGATCCTCACCTCACCAGCCTAGTAGATGGCAGGATCCAAAGCCTCTGCCCCGTAGTGCCGGGGCCCGGCAGCGGCCCTGCAGCGCGAGCGCGCCGTTGGCCTAAGCCGCGGCGCTGGTGAGACTATGGGACGGTGAACGATGCAGATAACACCCTAGTCTCCGCTTCCCAGCCCCTCGAAGAGCGCGTCAACAACCGCTCGCAGCGGCCCAGCTCCGACGCCTTCAAGGCCTTCATGGCCAGCAACTGGGCGCCGGCCTCGCAACAGCTCCCCGAGCGGGATGCCGTCGCGGGCCACGCCGCAGGCCGGCGCCGCTCCATCTCAGGCCAGTTCAAAGGTGAACGCCTGGTCATCCCCGCCGGCCCGCTGAAGGTCCGCTCGAACGACTGCGACTACCGCTTCCGGCCGCACTCCGCCTTCGCGCACCTCACCGGCCTCGGCCTGGACCACGAACCTGATGCGGTCCTGATCCTGGAACCGGTCGCGGAGGGCACCGGCGACGACGGCGGAAACCACCACGCCACGCTGTACTTCCGCCCGTTGGCCGGCCGCGACACCGAGCAGTTCTACGCCGATTCCCGCTCCGGGGAGTTCTGGATCGGCGCACGCCCGACCCTGGCTGAGTTCAAGGCCAAGCTGGGACTGGACACGGCCGACATCGCCGAACTCGAACTGGCCATCACCAAGAATGTCGGTGCGCCGGAGATCGGCGGAATCTCCATCAGGCTGGTCCGCAAGGTTGACGAGAACATTGATGCCCTCGTCGACACTGCCCGCTACAACACGGCCAAGGACCCCGACAACCTCGACCTGAGTGTGCTCGACGCCCTGGACGAGAAACTCACAGAGGCCCTCTCGGAACTGCGCCTGCTCAAGGACGAGTGGGAAGTCGAACAGATGAAGAGTGCCGTCGCCGCCACCGTGGCCGGCTTCACGGAGGTGGTCAAGGCGATCCCGCGGGCGCTGACCCACCACCGCGGCGAGCGCGTCGTGGAAGGGGCGTTCTTCGCCCGGGCCCGCGAAGAAGGCAACGAGCTCGGCTACGACACCATCGCCGCCTCCGGCAACAACGCCACCGTGCTGCACTGGACCCGGAACACAGGCAAGATCAACGCCGGCGAACTGCTGCTCCTGGACGCCGGAGTCGAGGCCGACTCCCTCTACACCGCGGACATCACCCGCACCCTGCCGGCCAACGGCAAGTTCTCCGAGGTCCAGCGCAAGGTCTATGAGGCAGTGCTCGACGCCGCCGACGCCGGCTTTGCCGCTGCCCAGCCGGGCACGAAGTTCCGGGACATCCACACCGCAGCCACCACGGTGCTGGCCGAGCGGCTCGCCGAATGGGGCCTCCTGCCCGTCTCCGTCGAGGAAGCCGTGAGCACCGAGGGCCAGCAGCACCGCCGGTGGATGCCGCACGGCACCAGCCACCACCTCGGCCTCGACGTCCACGACTGCGCCCAGGCGAAGCGGGAACTCTACCTCGACGGCGTGCTCACGCCCGGCATGGTGTTCACGATCGAACCCGGCCTGTACTTCAAGAACGAGGACATCGGCATCCCCGAGGAATACCGCGGCATCGGCGTCCGGATCGAGGACGACATTCTCATGACGGCCGGCGGGCCGGTCAACCTCAGCGCCGCACTGCCGCGCAAGGCCGACGACGTCGAGTCCTGGATGGCGGGCATCTACCTGGAAGCGGACGGCCAGACGCCTTAGGTCAGCCAGGCAGTAGACAGCAGCAAATAGCAGCAAAAAGGGAGCGTCCCGGCACCGGGACGCTCCCTTTTTGCTGCTATTTGCTGCTATTTGCTGCTGTTTCCTGCCTGAATCAGTGCTGCTGGCCGTCCTGGCCTGCCGCGGGCTTCTCGCTGTCCGTGACCCTGACCCCGTACTGCGGGCGGCCGTCCGGGAGATCCGGATAGCTCACCCCGGAAACCCGGCCGGSCGGCCGGGCCGCCGCCTCCTCAGCCGCGGCCGCGGCCGGTGCCGTCGGAGCGGGGCCTGCGGGGCCCTCCTGCTGGGGTGCACCGCCCTGGTACTGTCCGGCGGGGTCTGCGCCGGTCTCCGGCGTTCTCTGGCCGTACGGGTCGTTCCAGCCCGCGGGGCGCTGCGGCGCATGGCTCTGCTGTCCCGGCTGCTGCGGGCCCGGCTGCTGCGGTGCCTGATGGCGGTAGTCCTGCTGCGCGAAACCGCCGGCTGCGGCACCGGACGCGTCATGCGCCGTCATGGGCAGCTGGTGGAGCAGGCGCCGCGCTTCGCCGGCGGCCTCGAAGGAGACCACGACGTCGTAATTGGTCGCCACCACCTGGCTGGTTGAGGTGAAGTCACGCTTGCCGCGCTGCATGGCGTACGTGACGATGCCAAACAGCATGAAGAACGCTGCACCCATCAGCACTGACGTCACAATCGAGAAATAACCGGGGGTTGTGGAGAAGAACGACAGCATGACGCCGACGAACAGGCCGAACCACATGCCGCTGAGGGCGCCGGAGAGGGCGACGCGGGGGTAGGTAAGCCGGCCGGTCACCCGCTCGACCATCTTCAGGTCATTGCCCACGATCGACACCATCTGCACGGGGAACTGCTGGTCAGCCAGGTAGTCCACCGCCTTCTGGGCATCCAGGTAGGAGTTGTAGGAACCGACAACGTCGCCTCTCGGGACGGTGCGTGCCTCGTCCGAGCCGTTGGGGGCACCGGCCCTGGGAGCACCAAAAATGTTTGACATATGCCCATTCTCACCCATCGGGCTGGTGTGCGGCTGGAAATTCAGCTAAAAGAGAGCAGACTCGGTAGCCTGTAGGGGTGAGCACGAATCTTTCGCGAGTGTTTGTCGCGCGCCTCCTCGGACTGGACGTCTTCGACCCATTGGGTGACCGTCTGGGTCGGCTGCGCGACGTCGTGGTGCTCTCCCGCGGAACCAGGGGCGCCCCGCACGTGGTGGGCATCGTCGTCGAGGTCCCCGGCAAGAAGCGCGTCTTCGTGCCGATGACCCGGATTACGTCCATAGACCAGACCCAGGTCATCTGCACCGGGCTGGTCAATCTTCGCCGTTTCGAACAGCGCGGCGCGGAAACCCTCGTGGTGGCCGAAATGTTCGACCGCCGGGTGACCCTTGCGGACGGCAGCGGCGACGCAACCATCGAGGACATCGCCATGGACCGGCACCGCTCCGGCGACTGGTTCGTCAGCAAGCTCTTCGTCCGCCGCGGCCACTCCCTCTCGCCCCTGAGCCGGCTGCGCCGCAATGAAACCCTCATCATCGACTGGGCCGATGCCCGGCAAGGCGCCAAGACCGAGCCCCAGGCCGCCACCCAGTTCGTGGCCACGCACGAGGACCTCAAGCCCGCCGACTTCGCCGAGGCCCTGCAGGAAATGAGCGACAAGCGCCGCTTCGAGGTTGCGAGCGAACTCCAGGACGAACGGCTCGCGGACGTCCTGCAGGAGATGCGCGAAGGTGACCAGGTGGAGATCCTCTCCGCCCTGGACGTCAACCGCGCCGCCGACGTCCTCGAGGAAATGGATCCGGACGACGCCGCCGACCTCCTCGCCGAACTCCCCAGCGCCCAGGCTGAAGAACTCCTGCAGTTGATGGAACCCGAAGGCGCCGAAGACGTCCGCCGCCTGCTCGAATACGACGAGGACACCGCCGGCGGGCTCATGACGCCCGTGCCGGTGATCCTGCCCCCGGAAGCAACCGTCGCCGAGGCACTCGCGCACGTACGCCGGGAGGAACTCTCCCCCGCCCTGGCGTCGTCGATCTTCGTCGCCCGGCCCCCGTTGGAGACGCCGACGGGACGATTCCTCGGTGTCGTCCATATCCAGCAGCTCTTGCGCTTTCCGCCGCCGGAGCCGCTGGGCAATCTGGTGGACAAAAGCCTGGAGCCGGTCTCCGACCAGGCCCACATCAGCGAGGTCGCCCGCGCGCTGGCAACGTACAACCTCAACTCGCTTCCAGTTGTCAACGATGACGGACGGCTTGTGGGGGCGGTGACTGTTGACGACGTGCTTGATCATCTGTTGCCGGACGACTGGCGCGCCCACGAGGACGATGCCCCGATAAGAAAGCTTGGAGGCCGCATTGGCTGATCCCACAGCACCACGGACCTCCAATGTCCGCCCTGGCGGCAGGACCACCGGCGGCCTCGACACGCCACTAAGCGGCCGGCAGCGTATCCTGCCCAACTTCCGTCCCGACCCGGACGCCTTCGGCCATGCCACGGAAGGCTTCGCCCGTTTCATGGGCACCCCCGCGTTCCTGATGTACATGACGGTGTTCTGCTTGTTCTGGCTGGGCTGGAACACGTGGGCGCCGGAGGAATGGCAGTTCGATTCACGGGCGCTGGGCTTCACGCTGCTGACCCTCATGCTGTCCCTGCAGGCCTCCTACGCCGCGCCCCTGCTGCTGCTGGCCCAGAACCGCCAGGACGACCGCGACAAGGTCTCGCTGCAGCAGGACCGCCAGCGGGCCGAGCGCAATCTCTCCGACACTGAATACCTGACCCGGGAACTTGCGTCCCTGCGCATCGCGCTGCGCGAGGTCGCCACCCGCGATTACGTCCGCGCCGAGCTCCGCAGCCTGCTGGAGGACATGCTGGAGGCCCAGGAGGAACTGCGCACCCACGATCCTTCAGCCGGCGCCCACGAGACCCCGCGGGAAAAGGTCAAGGAGAAGATGAAGGAGCGGCGCGACAAGCAGCGCAGCCCCCGGACCCAGCAAATCCCCCGGGTAAAAGCCGGCGGCAAGCGCGATGACCCGGCGAGGGACCGTGCGCAGGGCTCTTCGCAGGACCCGACAGGGAACCCTTCGGGGAAACTGCCGAACCCGTCGGCGAACCACTCCGGGGCCGTGGTCGATCCCACCCGCCAGCCCGCACACCGCACAATCCCCGAAAGCTGAGCATCGCCCGCATGAGCACCCCGCTGGAACAGGCAGTGCACGGCGCACTTGCCACCGTGATCGACCCTGAGCTCCGCCGCCCCATCACCGAGCTCGGCATGGTGGAGTCCGTTGAGATCGGCGACGGCGGCCGCGTGCGGATCGCGGTGCTGCTGACCATCGCGGGCTGCCCGCTGCGCGGAACCATCACGGCGGACACCGAGGCTGCCCTGTCCGCCGTCCCGGGCGTCACCGGCGTGGACGTGGACCTCAAAGTCATGACGCAGGTCCAGCGCGACGCCCTCAAGGAGCAGTTGCGGGGCGCCGGCGCCCAGCGCGGCATCCCGTTCAACGCGCCGGGCTCGCTGACCAAGGTGTACGCCGTCGCCAGCGGCAAGGGCGGCGTCGGCAAGTCCTCGGTCACTGTCAACCTGGCGTGCGCCCTGGCCGCCCAGGGGCTCCGTGTAGGGATCGTGGACGCGGATGTGTACGGTTTCTCCGTTCCGGCGCTGATGGGCATCACACAGGCCCCCACGCGGGTGGACGACATGATCCTGCCGCCCGTGGCCTACGGGGTCAAGGTCATCTCCATCGGCATGTTCGTCACCGGGAACCAGCCCGTGGCGTGGCGGGGCCCGATGCTGCACCGGGCGCTGGAGCAGTTCCTCACCGACGTCTACTTCGGCGACCTCGACGCCCTCTTCCTGGACCTGCCCCCCGGCACCGGCGACATCGCGATCTCCGTCGCCCAGCTGCTGCCCAAGGCGCAGATCCTCGTCGTGACCACCCCGCAGGCGGCCGCCGCGGATGTTGCCGAGCGGGCGGGTGCGATCGCCACCCAGACGGGCCAGACCGTGGCCGGCGTCGTGGAAAACATGTCCTACCTTGAAATGCCCGACGGCGGCAGGATGGAACTGTTCGGCAGCGGCGGCGGCGCCGTGCTCGCCGGTCGCCTCTCGGCCACCGTGGGTGAGGACGTGCCGCTGCTGGGCCAGATTCCGCTCGAAGTCCTGCTGCGTGAGGGTGGGGATTCCGGAGTGCCGCTGGTGCTGGGCCGTCCGGAGACGCCTGCGGCCGTGGCCTTGACGGGGATCGCCGGCAGGCTGGCGTCGGTTCCCCGCGGCCTCAAGGGCATGCCGCTGGGTCTGCAGCCCCGCTGACAGTGCCCGGCCGCATCCCTGCGCAGGCACTGCGGCAGGCCCGCCGCGGGAAGTCCTAGGTCGCCTCTGAGTCGAAGGGTGCCGGTTCGCCCTCGGGCAGCCGCTCGAGCACCCGCTCGGGGCGGTGCGCGGCGACAGCAGTCGCGGCAGCGGCCGTGGAGACCGTTGCCGGTGCCCCGGCGCTCATCGGCTTGGTGTCATCGTCAAGGAGCGCTTCCTTGATGATCCGGCGGGGATCGTACTGGCGCGGATCGTACTTCTTCCAGTCGACCTCATCGATGTCGATGCCGACTTCTTCCTTGATCTGTTCCCGCGCACCTGACGCCATCCGGCGCACTTCCTTGACAATATTGGCAAGTTTTTGGGTGTATTCGGGCAGCCTGCTGGGACCAATCACCAGAAGGCCGATGATCAGCAGAAGTAAGAACTCCGGTCCATTGATTCCAAGCACTTTAGGAAGGTTACCCTCTCGCTCGGGCTGGCGACGATTCCGCGAAGTCCGTATGCCGGCCATGTCCGGCCCGTCCCTGCCTCACGGTGCCAGGTGCTCCAGGATTCGGCTCAATCCGCGCTCGATCCGTTCCGGAATTCCGTTGTGCGAGGCCGGCACGGGAGTGCCACTGCTGACCCGGGTCAGCGCGGCAACGCCGTCGTCCGCCTGCTCGGCCGGCAGGTCCGAAATGTACGTGTATGTCGCCGCCGACGTCTGGTAGATGGCCCGGTAGGGCGGGGCGGGGTTGACCCAAAGAAAGCCATACCCGGGTTCGGGGGCGGCCGACGGCGTGCCGGCCTTGGCCGGGATAAAGCCGTCAGCCACGGCGGCGTGTCCGGTCAGCACGTTGATGGGCGAATCTTCGGCCCGTGCGGGTGCGGGGGGCGCCGCGGGCGCCCGCGTCGAAGCGTGCTGCTCAAGGACCGTGGCGAAGTGCCGGCCATCCGTGAGGCGAAGTTCCAGGACCTCGTCCCCGGAGATGACGCCGGCACGGGCCCAGATGAGGTGGAATCCGAGCTCGCGCAGCTCCGGACATGTCCACCCCTGCGACCGGAACGCAGCAAGCTCACCGGTGTTCAGCGTCCCGGCAGGGGTGAAGTCGGGCTCGCCGCCGAGGCCGAACGCAACACGGGGCCCGGTTCCCTCAGCGCCGGGGACGCCGGATCCGCTGGCGTCGAACAGCTCCGTTGCACCGAGCGGCTCACCGCTGCCGGGCAGCCCGGGGGCATCCGGGTGGGCGAGGGTGGCAGTCCCTGCGCCCTCGGCGGGGACCGCGTCGTCGCCTCCCATGACGTACGCGGTGCCGGTCATGAGGGCCAAAGCGGCGACGGCCCCGCCGACAGCAAGCACCGGCAGGCGCGGGCCGCGGCGACGGGCGCCGTGTGGACCCGCGGCGGCGGCGCGACCGGCGACCGGTCCCGCCGTCCCTGGCCGACCCGGCACGGGGTGTCCTGCCGGGAACCGGTCCGAGGGCCACGGACGATGGCCGGCCCCGGCGGCGTCCGCCGCGCCCGGCCGTTCCGCTGCATCCAATACGTCCGCTGTGTCCGCCGGGTCGGGGCGTTCCGCCATGGCCCGTTCCGGAGCTGAAGGTGCCGAAGGTGTAGGAGCCGTAGGTGCCGGAGCTGTAGCTGCAGGCACCGCAGCTTCCGGGGCTGTTTGTTCCCGCTCCGCTTCGGCTGTCCGTTCAGCCGCCGCCCGTTCCGCGGCCAGCTGACCGGTCCGTGCCAGGAGCCGTGCAGTCAGGTCCTCACTGGCCTCGGGCACGGCGGCGCCGCGGAGCTTCTCGAGGTACTGGCGTTCGCGCTGTTGCCGGGCGCGGCATTCGGCACACGATTCCACGTGGTCGTGGCGGCCGGCGGCCCATTTCCGGGTAGCCCCGGGCCCGCCCCAGAACCTGCAGCCTGGTGCTCCCAGCAGCCGTCTCAGCAGACCCATTGACCGGTTCAGAGGAGGCCGGCGATGCGCGGCATCTTGAGCCGCGGCTTGAGGGACTGCTTGGCCGGCTGCGCCGGGCGCGGGTCGCGGTGCGCGAGCTTTTCACGGAGCATTGTCCGGCCGCGGTGAATCCGGGACCGGACGGTCCCGAGTTTGATGTCCAGCGCGGCGGCGACTTCGTCGTAGGAGAGCCCTTCGAGGTCGCACAGCACGACCGCGGCGCGGAAGTCGGGCGGAAGTTCCTCGAGCGCTGCCTGGACATCGACGTCGAGGTTGTTGAATTCGAAGCTTTGCTCCGGCCCGGGCTCCCGGCCCGGCAGCCGCGACTCGGCGTCGTCGGCCAACGCATCAAAGCGGATCCGGCTCTTGCGCCGGGCCTGGTCCAGGAACAGGTTGGTGGTGATCCGGTGCAGCCAGCCATCGAGCGTGCCGGGCTTGAAGTTCTCGAGCGAACGGAAGACCCGCACGAACACCTCCTGGGTGAGGTCCTCGGCGTCGTACTTGTTTCCGGTCAGACGGTACGCAAGGCGGTAGACCTTGGCGGAGTGGTTCGTCACCACTTCCTCCCAGGTCGGCCGGACCCATTCGGCTTCCGCCGCGGTCCGGGACTGGCCGGTTGAATCTGTTGCCTCTGTTGCCGGGACAGGTGCCAGAATCGACATCGTCCACTCCCCTCGTGGATGGTACCTACGCCTGAATTGTGCCTGCTTGCACAGGTTCCTGCACCCTTCATTCGACGCCGATCACCACGCGGATGAGCGGATACCCATCATTTCAAAATAAGCTGGGAATTTCCTGATCCACCGCGGTCTTCCGCCGAAGGCAGAACGACCCCCTCCGGCCGGGGCCACGGTGCTGCCGCTTCCGCGTCCCGTCCCGCCGGACACAGTACGCTGTAGGGAACACTCCCCTGCCGCCCAGAAAGCGATATCCCATGAGCGCCGATAAGTCCACGAGCTGGTCCTATGCAGAAGATCTGCCTGCCGAGGATGAGGTCCTGTTGCACGCGCGCGAACGGTCCTTCGAGCTTGGCGTGACCCCGATCGGCCCCGGCGTGGGCGCCGTGCTGACGGTGCTGGCGGCGGCGTCCAAGGCACAGACCGCCGTGGAGATCGGCACCGGCGCAGGCGTGTCCGGCGTGTGCATCCTGCGCGGGCTGGGTCCGCAGGCTGTCCTGACCACTATCGACGTCGACGTCGAACACCTCAAGGCAGCGCGCGAAGCGTTCCAGGAGGCCGGCAGCCCCGCCAACCGCACCCGCACCATTTCGGGCCGGGCCGGGGATGTCCTGCCCCGGCTTACGGACGGCGCCTACGATCTCGTCTTCATTGACGCGGACAAACCGAACTACCCCAGTTACGTCGAACAGGCCGTGCGGCTGCTCAAATCCGGCGGGCTGCTGATCGTCAACGATGCCCTCGACAAGGACCGGGTCGCGAACCCGGCCGCCCGGGAAGCCACCACCGTGGTGTTGCGCCAGATCGGCAAGTCCATCCGCGACGACGACCGTCTCGCTTCCGCCATGCTGCCCACCGGAGACGGCCTGCTGATCGCGGTGAAGAAGTAGCCGCCAGGATTCACTAGCCCGGGTGCAGGGGCGGGCGCTGACAGCAAAGGGCGGGGTCCGCAGCCTGGTGGCCGGGACCCCGCCCTGTTGCAAAGCTCTTGGCGTGACGCTATTCGGTGACGCCGACGAGGCATTCCTTGAGGTTCGTCGCCTCAGCGGCATTGAGTTCGACTACAAGCCGCCCCCCGCCTTCGAGCGGAACACGCATGATCAGGCTTCGTCCCTCTTTCGTCACTTCCATAGGGCCGTCGCCGGTGCGTGGTTTCATTGCCGCCATAAGGAATATCCCCTCCATTAGTCCCTGACATACCAGCCCGGCCGGGCTGCGTCCGCTTGGCCAATCAAGCCGTCCGGCAGCGCTCCAGGAGGCTGCCGTGACCGGCAAACTCACAAATAAACCGCTTACAAACTGTGTGCTTCTTGTCCTTGCTTATCCTCTATTATCGCGTAACAATCCGCCCGTAGCTAATCGTTGGACTTTCCAGCGCGTCCCGCCAGGCCGGGCCGGCACCGCCAAATGGTGCTGTGCGTCACGGCGGGTAGTCCCCTCCGCCCGGCAGTTGCGCCCACGCCCACAGCCACACAATCCAGACGACCTGCAGCAGCACGAACATGACCACCACGGTGCCGCGGTAGGCGCGGGAACGCGAGAGAAGGGCGGCGCTGAGGGCGAGCGGGAACAGCGGCAGCAGCATCCTGAACGTGCTGGTCTGGGGGTGCAGGAAGACCAGCAGGTAGCCCATATAGCAGCAGCACCAGAGCCTCAGCTCGGTGCCCAGGGCGACGACCGGCCGGGACATCATCAGCAGCGTGAACGCGGCAACGAACACGAACGGAGCCAGCACGCCGAAGGTCGGCCCGAACAGCATGATGCCGGCGTCGAACCATGGCTTGAACGGCACCAGGTCATCGCCGCGCCATGCGGTTTCGGTCTTGGTGTAGGCGCCCGGATCGCCGGTCGCGGCCCAGGCGATGGCCGGCCACAGCAGGGCACCGATGCCGCTGACGGCGGTGAGCCCGCCCAGTGACCACAGCTCGGCGTTGCCGGGGAGGGCGAGGCCGTCCCGGCGCTGCACTGTGACGCCCTGTGTCGCGGGGCTCTGGTTCGCGGGGTGTTGTGCCGTGGCGTGTTGTGCCGTGGGATGCTGCACAGTGCGGGTCTGCGCAGTACGGGTTTGCGCAGTGAGGCGCTGCCAGAGACGGTAGAGCAGCAACAGGCCCATCATCGCGGCAAACGGAACCCCGGTAGGCCGGGAAAGGCACATCAGGACCACAACGGGCATGGCCCACAGGTACCGGCGCTCCATGACAAGCAGCAGCGCGGCGCCGAGGAGCAGCAGGTTGAGGGATTCGGCGTAGGGCACCTGCAGCACCGGCGCCACCGGGAAAGCCGCCAGGAACACCGTCCCCCAGAGCGCCGTGCGGTGCGTGGCCCGGTGCCGGAAAATTCTGTACGCCACGAGGGCTGCACCCACACCGGAGACCAGGGCGATGGCCGTCAGGGACCACGCCGGGCCCGTGCCTGTCAGCCCGGACACCACCCGGCCCAGCACCGGAAACAGGGGGTAGAAGGCCCACGTGTTCTCCTGGACGGTGCCGGCGTCGTCGGTCGGCAGAAGCGCCGGATACCCCGCCTGCAGCGCTTGGGCGTACCAGCGGGCATCCCAGATATTGATGAAGTTCCAATAGTCGGGCTTGGCGGGAAACCACGGATTCACGCCCTGGTGCAGGGCGGCGGCCATGAAGATGCAGGCGCTGACCAGCCTGGCGGCGATGTAAAGTCCGGCCACCTGCGCCCACCAGGGCCACCGCGCCATCCCGGCGCCCGCGGCGGCGATGCGGCTCCACAGGGCCGCGTTCAACCCCTGGGGCTTCCGGGCCTCAGGCGCCGCGACGGTCTTCGGGTCTTCCACGCGGCTCACGGACGCTGTTCGGTCGGCGGACGGAGGCGCTCCAGTTCCTCCCCGAGTGCCTCGATCTCCTGGTCCTTGGCGGTGATCTGCTCCCGCAGGTCATCCAGGACCTGATCCACCTGGTCCATCCGGTAGCCGCGGAGTCCGACGGCGAAGCGCAGACGGTCAATGTCCGCCGCGGCCGCGCGCTCGGGCAACAGGACCGGCGGCAGGGATGCGACCGGCTCGTCGAAACCGTCGTCAAAGGAACCGCCCGCACCGCCGTCCCGGCGGCGACGGAAGATCTTCGGTGCCAGGCCGGTGCCCAGGAGGACGGCGACGCCGATCAGCACAATCGCCAGGAAAACCAGGAAGAGACTCACTAGACCATCGTGCCAGAAGCCGGACGCCGGAGCGCTCAGGCGGACGGATCAGCCCCGCGTTCCCTTGATGTCCGCCGTGCCGGTCCCGTTGGTGGAGCCGCCGTTCGGGTTCCGGTGGCGGGCGGCGCCTTCCACGACCAGCTCGACGGCCCGCGCGGGGTCGTCCACCACCTGCACGAGGTCCAGGTCCTCGGCCGAGACCATTCCCTCCGCGACGAGCGTGTCCCGGACCCACTCGAGCATGGGGCTCCAGAACGCGGTTCCCACCAGGACGATCGGGAAGGAAGTGACCTTGCGGGTTTGGACCAGGACCATGGCTTCGAAGAGCTCATCCAGGGTGCCGAGGCCGCCGGGGAGCACGATGAAGCCCTGGGCGTACTTGACGAACATGGTCTTGCGGGCGAAGAAGTACCGGAAGTTGATGCCCAGGTCCACCCACTGGTTCATGCCCTGCTCGAAGGGCAGTTCGATTCCGAGCCCCACGGAGACGCCGTTGCCCTGCACGGCGCCCATGTTGGCGGCCTCCATCGAGCCGGGGCCACCGCCCGTAATCACGGCCAGGCCGGCCTCGGCCAGCCGGCGTCCGACCTCGACGCCGAGCTCGTAGTACGGGCTCCCCGGCACGGTTCGGGCGGAACCGAAGACGCTGACTGCCGGACCGAGATCGGCCAGCGCGCCGAATCCTTCCACGAACTCGCTCTGGATCCGCAGCACGCGCCAGGGGTCGGTGTGGACGAACTGTCCCGGCCCTTTGGTGTCCAGCAAGGTCTGGTCGGACATCGTGACCTTGGCGGCCTTGCGGCGCAGCTCAAGCGGACCCTTGTGGCGGATCCCGTTGGGCGCCGGTGTGCTCCGGGCCTCCCTTGCCGGCTTTCCGCCGGGATTCTGTTCCGGGTTCTGTTCGGGGTTTTGCTTGGGGCCGTGCTGCGGATCGGTACTCATGCCCATAGGCTAGCGCGGAACCCGGCCGCCGCCGCGTCGGCGCGTCGGCGCCGCACGGCCGCAGCCGCCTGCCGAGGCCGTATGCCGAGGTCAACGGCGAATGTCCGACACAGTCCAGCAAGGGGCCTGACGTGCAGGTATCTCTTGAATCACGATCTGCACCAAAATGAGTGATTGCCGTCATATCTGGTCAATCTTCGCTAGATTCGTACTATGACTACTCAAGTGCCCGGCGATGCCCTCGTCTCCCTGAAGGCCGTGAACAAGCATTACGGCCAGCTGCACGTCCTGAAGGACATCAACCTGAACGTCCGCAAGGGTGAAGTTGTTGTTGTCATCGGCCCCTCGGGTTCCGGCAAGTCGACGCTCTGCCGCGCCATCAACCGCCTCGAGACCATCGACGACGGCGACATCAAGATCGATGGCAAGGAACTGCCCGAGGAGGGCAAGGAGCTGGCCAAGCTGCGCGCCGACGTCGGCATGGTCTTCCAGTCGTTCAATCTGTTCGCCCACAAGACCATTCTGGAAAACGTCACCCTCGGCCCCATCAAGGTCAAGGGCGTTGCCAAGTCCGAAGCCGACAAGGACGCCATGGCCCTCCTGGAGCGGGTCGGCGTCGGGCATCAGGCCCCCAAACTTCCGGCCCAGCTCTCCGGCGGCCAACAGCAGCGCGTTGCCATCGCCCGTGCCCTGGCCATGAAGCCCAAGGTGATGCTCTTCGATGAGCCCACCTCTGCCCTCGACCCGGAAATGATCAACGAGGTCCTGGACGTCATGGTCCAGCTCGCCAAAGAAGGCATGACCATGATCGTGGTCACCCACGAGATGGGATTCGCCCGCAAGGCGGCCGACCGTGTCGTGTTCATGGCCGACGGCCAGATCGTTGAGGACGCGACCCCCGAGGAATTCTTCAACAACCCCAAGAGCAGCCGGGCCAAGGATTTCCTGTCCAAGCTGCTGACACACTGACCGACTACGTTTTCGCACCCTGGCTGCCGGACGGCGGCCGCCCAATGAAAGGAATGTCATGATGGCATTTTTGACCCGAAGGAAATCCCTTCTGGTTGCCGCTTCCGCAGCACTGGCACTCAGCCTGAGCGCCTGTGGCGGCAGCTCCTCCACGACCACCAACCCGCCCGTAGCCGAGAAGCCGAGCTTTCCCGCCGATTCCACCATGGCCAAGCTTTCCTCCGCGGGCAAGATCACCATCGGCACCAAGTTCGACCAGCCGCTCTTCGGCCAGAAGGGCCTCGACGGCAAGCCCGTCGGCTTCGACGTCGAAATCGGCAAGCTGATGGCTGCCAAGCTGGGCATTCCCGCCGACAAGATCGAGTGGGTCGAAACTGTCTCCGCCAACCGCGAGCAGTTCCTCAAGCAGGGCAAGGTGGACATGATCGTCGCCACCTACACCATCAATGACAAGCGCAAGGCCGAAGTCGACTTCGCCGGACCGTATTACGAGGCCGGACAGGCGCTCATGGTGAACAAGGACAACAACTCCATCACCAAGCCCGAAGACGTCAAGGGCAAGAACGTCTGCTCCGTGACCGGCTCCACGCCAGCCTCGACGATCGTGGAGAAGTACGGAGCCGTCCTGGTTCCGGCCGCGACCTACTCAGCCTGCCTGGAACCGCTGCGGAACCACCAGGTTGAAGCCGTCACCACCGACAACGTCATCCTGGCCGGTTTCGTGTCCAAGGAACCGGACGCCTTCAAGCTGGCATCGGATCAGACCTTCACCAAGGAGCCGTACGGCATCGGCCTGAAGAAGGACGACACCGCCTTCCGGACGTGGGTCAATGACCAGCTGGAGGCCTCCGACAAGGACGGGTCCTACAAGAAGGCCTGGGAAGACACGGCCGGCACCGTCATCAAGACCACGCCCGCGCTTCCCACGATCGACCGCTACTAGCCGCCACTCCCGTCTTTCGCCTGGAATCCCCTCAACGCAGCTGAAGGAACTTATGGACGTCATTATTGAAAACCTCCCCCAGTATTGGGACGGTTTTCTCCGAACCCTTTTCCTGTCCCTGGTCTCGGGGATTATCGCCTTGGTCTTCGGCACCATCCTGGCTGCCGCCCGTGTCTCGCCCGTCGCCGCGCTGCGTGGCTTCAGCATGACGTACGTCGAGATCGTCCGGAACACCCCGCTGACCATCGCGTTCTTCTTCGCCGCAGTGGTTCTGCCCCGCCTCGGCGTTACGTTCCAGCAGTTCGAGGTCGCCGCCATCATCGCCCTGAGCGCCTACACCTCGGCCTTCATTGCCGAGGCCGTGCGCTCCGGCGTCAACAGCGTCCCGGTGGGCCAGGCGGAGGCCGCCCGCAGCATCGGCATGCAGTTCACCCAGGTGCTCTCGCTGATCATCCTGCCGCAGGCCCTGCGCACCGTGATCCCGCCGTTGATCAACATTCTGATTGCCCTGGTCAAGAACTCTTCTGTGGCCGGCGCGTTCTACGTGCTGGAACTCTTCGGCCAGGGCAAGCAACTGGCCAATGCCAACGGCGACGCCGTCATGTGGGTCCTGGTCGGCATCGCATTCTTCTACCTGCTGATAACCATCCCGCTTGGCTTCCTCGCCAGCGTCGTTGAACGAAAGGTGGCGATCGCACGATGAGCTCTGTTCTCTATGACGTCCCCGGCCCCAAAGCCCGACGGGTCTCGCTGATCGGCTCCATCATCGGCGTGATCGTGATCGGCGGCCTCCTCGTCCTGGCAGTCGTGACCCTCGCCCAGCAGGGAATCTTCGACCCCAAACGCTGGGCGGTCTTCCAGCTTCCCGAGGTCTGGGCCCTGATCGCCGCCGGCATCGGCGCCACGCTGGCCGCCGCGGCCGTGTCGGCCGTGATTGCCTTCCCGCTGGGCCTGCTCCTGTGCCTGATGCGCATCTCGGACAACGCCTGGATCAGGGTGCCCACCCGGATCGTGCTGGAATTCCTGCGCGGCATGCCCGTCGTGCTCATGATGCTGTTCGTGCTGCTCGTCTTTGCCACCAGCTCGTTCATCGCCGTCGTGGCCGGCCTTGTCCTTTACAACTCGGCGATTTTCGCCGAGATCATCCGCGCCGGCGTCCAGTCGCTGCCCAAGGGCCAGCGTGAGGCCGGCCTGGCGATCGGCCTGACGAGCTTCCAGTGCCGGCTGACCATCGAGCTGCCGCAGGCCATCCGGCGCATGCTGCCGTCCCTGGTCGCGCAGCTCGTGGTGCTGCTGAAGGACACGTCGCTCGGCTACATCGTCGCCTACGGCGAGCTGCTCCGGGCCGTGCAGGTCATGGCGGACTTCCTGGGTCCGCAGTACCTGTTCCCGGTGTTCTTCGTGGCCGCGGCCATCTACATCGCGATCGACCTGGCAGTCTCCCGCCTGGCCATCTGGCTCGAACGCCGCGGCTCCAAGCGCGCCGCCGGCGGCGTGGCGCACGTGCCGGTCGCCGGTATTCCGGCCGCCAAGTAAGCCGTCCCGCGCACAAAGGGTCCGGAACCTCACGGAGGTTCCGGACCCTTTGTGCGTTGCGCCTTGTTTCCTGCCTTGTTTCCTGGTCGTGGTGTCCTGGGCGTTGCTTCCTGGCCTTTGCTAAGCGCTCAGCCAGGTCCGCAGCGCCCGCAGGCATTCGCGGATGGCGTCCGCCTCGACGTGCTCATTGTCCTTGTGCGCCAGCAGAGCATCGCCGGGTCCAAAGTTCACCGCGGGGATGCCCAGTTCACTGAAGCGTGCGACGTCGGTCCAGCCGTACTTGGGCTTCGGCTCCCCGCCGACGGCGGCGACGAAGGACGCCGCCGCGGGGTGGTGCAGGCCCGGCCTCGCGCCGGCCGCGCTGTCGGTGCGCATGACGTCGAAACCGTCCAGCAGTTCGCGCACGACGGCCTCGGCTCCGTCCGGGGTCTTGTCCGGCGCGAAGCGGTAGTTGATTTCCACGACGCATTTGTCCGGAATGACGTTTCCGGCCGTGCCGCCGTGGATCTTCACGGCGTTGAGGCTTTCGCGGTAGTCCAGGCCGTCAACCGTCACGGTCTGCGGCTCATACGCCGCCAGCCGGGCCAGGATCGGGGCCGCGGCGTGGATGGCATTGCTCCCCATCCAGGCCCGGGCCGAGTGGGCAGCCTCGCCGTTCGTAGTCACTTCGAAGCGGCTGGTGCCGTTGCAGCCGCCCTCCACCGTCCCGTCGGTCGGCTCAAGCAGGATCGCGAAGTCCCCGCCGAGCAGGGAGCCGTGATTGCGCACCAGACGGCCCAGGCCGCTCTTCACGGCCTCGACCTCCTCGTGGTCGTAGAAGACGAACGTGACGTCCTTGCCTGGTTCCGCCCCGCCGTCGAACATGGTGGCCGCCAGCGCCAGCTGCACTGCGACGCCGCCCTTCATGTCAGTGGCGCCGCGGCCGTAGAGGATCCCCTCTCCAGGGGCCCCGGAGGGCCAGTACGCCGGCACGGTCCCCAGCGAGCCCTCTGTGGTGGGCAACGGCACGGTGTCCAGGTGGCCGGCCAGGATGACGCGCTCGGCCCGGCCCAGGTTGGTGCGGGCGATGATCGAATCGCCGTCACGGACCAGCTCCAGCTGCGGCAGCTGGCGGAGGGCATGTTCCACGGCGTCGGCCAGGACCCCCTCGTTGCCGGAGACGCTGTTGATGTCGATCAGGGCGGCCGTGAGCAGGGCGACGTCCTGGCGGAGGTCCAGATGGACCGGTGTGCGGACAGGGACGCTGGCGGTGGCACTGGCAGGGGTGCGCGGGTTCGTGGGGGTCACCGTTCCACCTTATCTGTTTGCCTCCCCGTCCCACCTGAGTCGCTGCAGGGGCCGTTTCCAGGCGTCGAGAGGCCCTGCAGCGTGTCAATCAGGTTGTCATGAGTTTCAGCGCCCGACGGGCCTCTCGTTAGACTTGGGCCATGACTGAAACTGCTGCTTCCGCTGTGCCCGCCGACGCTCGTTCCGACGCCCGCTCTGCCTATGGCTACGGGGTGGCCACCGTGTCCACCCGCAACGGTGACGCCACCGTGCTGGACGTGTGGTTTCCGGCGCCCGCGCTCGGAGTCGCCGCGGAGCACCAGCGTGACGTGAAGAACGCGGACCAGTCGCTGATCGACATCGCCGCCAGCGGCATTGACCCGGACCGGGGCACAGAGCAGATCGTTGTCTTCGCCCAGATCAACCTGGATGCGGCACCCGCGGACACGGCGGACGCCTACCTTCGCTTGCACCTGCTCTCCCACCGGCTCGTCCAGCCCAACACCATCAACCTTGACGGCATCTTCGGCAAGCTTCCCAACGTGGTGTGGACCAACTTCGGCCCCGCAGCCGTGGAGGACTTCGAGCTGACCCGGGCGCGCCTGCGCAAGCGCGGCGCCGTCACGGTGTTCGGCGTGGACAAGTTCCCGCGCATGGTGGACTACGTCGTTCCCTCCGGCGTCCGGATCGCCGACGCCGACCGGGTCCGGCTCGGTGCGCACCTGGCCGAAGGCACCACGGTCATGCACGAGGGCTTCGTGAACTTCAATGCCGGAACCCTGGGTACCTCCATGGTCGAGGGCCGGATCTCGGCCGGCGTCATCACCGGCGACGGGTCCGACGTTGGCGGCGGGGCCTCGATCATGGGAACCCTCTCCGGCGGCGGCAAGGAAAAGATCTCCCTCGGCGAGCGGGTCCTCCTCGGCGCCAATTCCGGCGTGGGCATCAGCATCGGCGACGACTCGGTGGTGGAGGCAGGCCTCTACGTCACCGCCGGCACCCGTGTGCGCGTGATCGGCCCCAAGGACGCCGACGGCGAAGACACCAGCCGGATCGTCAAGGCCGTGGACCTTTCCGGCGTTCCGAACCTGCTCTTCCGCCGCAATTCCACCACTGGTGAGGTTGAGGTCCTCCCCCGCAAGGGCCAGACGGTGGAGCTCAACGAGGCCCTGCACGCCAACTGACCGCACCGGCTGGTACGGTATGGCGGGCGGCGAAGACCGCGCGGGCGGGGCCGACCCGCCCCGACGAAAAAGCCGATGACGCAGCCCGCAGGGGCCTGAGGGAGTATTTTCGTGGCACGACGAGGGAGCTGGCGGCGCCGGATTGTCCTTCTGCTGACCCTGGCGATGGTCGCGGGCGGCATCTACACCGCGGTGACGTTCCTGCAACGGTCGGAGACCTTGATCACCGAACGCTGCACGGCCACGGGAAGCGGCGGCGATGACCTCTCCACCGACCAGGCGGCCAACGCCTCCCTCATCACCGCCGTCGCGGTCCGGCGGGGACTTCCGGCCCGGGCCGCCAGCATCGCGCTGGCCACCTCGATGCAGGAATCCAAACTGCGCAACATCGGCCATGGCGACCAGGCCGGTCCCGACTCCCGCGGACTGTTCCAGCAGCGGCCGTCCCAGGGTTGGGGCACCACGGCGCAGGTGATGGACCCGTACCACGCCAGCAATGCGTTCTACGATGCCCTCGTCGAGGTTTCCGGGTACGAGTCGCTCGATATCACCGTTGCCGCCCAGCGCGTCCAGCGCTCGGCGTACCCGGAGGCCTACGCCCAGCATGAGGTGATGGCCCGCGCGTTCGCCTCCGCCCTGAGCGGGCAGACGCCCGCAGGCCTGGACTGCTCGCTGCGCTCCCCCGACGCCGCCGGGAATCCTGCCGCCGTCACCGCAGGGCTGACCGCTGCACTCGGGGACGTGACGGCGTCCACCGACGGCCGGACCCTGCTCGTCGAGGCCGAAGGAACCCAGGCCTGGGCTGTGGGCCAGTGGGCCGTGGCCAACGCCAAGGAGCTCGAAATCACCAGCGTGGAGGTCGAGGGCCGCGCCTGGAACCGGCAGTCCCGCGACGGCTGGCAGCCGGCCCAAGTCCCGGCCGGCCAGGTCAGGGTTACCGTCGCAGACGCCCCCGGCACCTGACCGCTACCGGGGGTCAGTTGGCAGCGGGGTCAGTTGCCACCGGGTCAGTTGCCGGCGGGGCAGTTGCCAGCGGGGGCAGCCGTCACCGGGCGGGCTCAGACGAGGAGATCGACCACCGGCTGCACGTAGCTGCGGAACAGCTCCGGCTGGGACAACAGCTCGTGGCTCATGATGATCTTGTCGGGCTCGAGATACCAGGCCCGCGGCTCCGCAAGCGGGAGCTCGATGATCGTCAGGCCGAAATCCTTTGAAGCCCGTCCCACGTCAAGCAGGCGGTCCTCCACCATGTCGGCCAGCAGCTCGTTGTTGCCGTTGGCTTCGCGCTCCGCCTCGAGGGTTCCGTATTCGGCGAGGCGTTCCCGGGCCCACGTCAAAGCGGCCCCGAAGTGGGCCTGCAGCACGCGCCGGAGGGCCGGCGAATTGCTGAACGCACGGAAGCCCGGAGGGGAGAGCTCGGGGGACATTTCCGGGTGGTCTTTCAGCAGCTGTTCCCACCAGGCCTCCCATTCGGTCTTGAGCGCAGCCGGGCCGCCAACCTCGGCGATCAGGTGGGAGTGGTCCGAGGCGCGGATCTTCGGTGCCGCATGGCAGAGCGCCGGGTGTCCCGCGGTGTCCAAGCCGGCGGCGTCACGAACGTAGAGGGCAATGAGCATGGGACCAGAAGTATCCATCGTGATCCGCCAGCCTGGTCCGCCGGTGTGGTGCATCCAATTGCCTCCTTGGCAAGACGTACGATCTCAGTCTATTCCTGTTGTTATGAGGCGTTAACGGCTGGCTGCCCGGCCGCCAGCCGTCGGTTCAGGCCCGCCAGGTGGGCTTCGAGCACATCCTTGCACATCACGGCCGTCATCCACTCGGGCTGCAGGAGTGCGTGCATCGTCAGGCCGTCCAGGACTGCCAGCAGCAGTTCCGCTTCGGTGACGAGCACCTGCTGGTCGAGGCCGGCCGCGTGGTCGGCGTCAGCGCCTTCAGCCTCGGCCAGCCCCAGGATGAGCCCGCCCACGACGGCGGCCACCGCCCGGTGGCTGCGGTCGGCCTCGGCGGCCAGGAACGGCCTTGTCCGGGCGGCATTCTTGAAGGCCATCCAGACGCAGGCATCAACCGCCCGTTCCTCGTCCAACGGAAGAAACTCACCCAGCAGTGCCAGGACGGCCGCATGCTGCTCCCCTGAAACCGGCGGCGTATTGCCCAGCCGGGAGTCCGCGTCGGTGAGGCGGCCGACGATTCGGTCCACCACCACGGCGAACGCGTGGGTCAACAGCTCGTCGCTGCTGGCGAAGTAGTGCCGCACCGAGCCGACGGCCAGCTGCGCTTCATCGGCAACTTCCCGCAGCGAGGCCCGCTCGAGGCCATCCGTTGCGATGATCCTGAAGACTGCGTCAACTATTTCCTGGCGCCGGATGACGGCGTCGACAAATTTAGGCACTGGTCTTTTTTAGCACGTACGTGCCGCGGCCGCCCCGGGCCACACCGGTCCCGGCGGGGACGTGGCGCGGGTCACAGCGGCACGGTGCCCCCATAAGGACGACGCCGGCCGCGCACCTCAGCAAAAGGTGCGCGGCCGGCGTCGTCCTGTCTATCGCGCACGCCGTGGCCGGCGGGCGGGCTACAGCGACGGGTAGTTGCGTTCCGGTTCGCCGACGTAGAGCTGGCGCGGGCGGCCGATCTTCGTATTGGGGTCGCTGATCATCTCGCGCCACTGGGCGATCCAGCCCGGCAGGCGCCCGATGGCGAACAGCACGGTGAACATCTTCTCCGGGAAACCCATGGCCTTGTAGATCAGGCCGGTGTAGAAGTCCACGTTGGGGTAGAGCTTGCGCTGGATGAAGTAGTCATCGCCCAGGGCTTTCTCTTCAAGGCGCATGGCGATGTCGAGGAGCTCGTCGTTTCCGCCGAGCTTGCTCAGGACTTCGTGGGCCGTGGCCTTGATGATCTTGGCGCGCGGGTCGTAGTTCTTGTAGACGCGGTGCCCGAAGCCCATGAGGCGGACGCCGTCTTCCTTGTTCTTGACCTTCTCCATGTAGTCCTCGGGCTTGATGCCGTCGGCCTGGATCTGGCGCAGCATCTTCAGGACGGCCTCGTTGGCACCGCCGTGGGCGGGGCCGAAGAGGGCGTTGATGCCGGCGGAGACGGAGGCGAACAGGTTCGCGTTCGAGGAACCGACCAGGCGGACGGTCGACGTCGAACAGTTCTGCTCGTGGTCGGCGTGCAGGATCAGGAGTAGGTCCAGGGCCTTGGCGATGACCGGGTCCACCTCGTACTGCTCGGCCGGCAGGCCAAAGCTCAGGCGCAGGAAGTTCTCCACCAGGTTCATCGAGTTGTCCGGGTACAGCATGGGCTGCCCGATCGACTTCTTGTGGGCGTAGGCGGCGATGACCGGCATCTTGGCCATGAGGCGGATGGTGGACACCTCCACCTGCTCGGCGTTGAACGGATCCAGCGAGTCCTGGTAGAACGTCGACAGCGCCGACACGGCCGAGGACAGCACCGGCATCGGGTGGGCGTCACGGGGGAAGCCGCTGAAGAAGCCCTTGAGCTCCTCGTGCAGCAGGGTGTGGTGGCGGATCCGCTGGTCGAAGGACTCCAGCTCGGTGGGGGTCGGCAGGTTGCCGTAGATCAGCAGGTAGGAGACTTCCAGGAAGCTCGAGTGCTGGGCCAGCTGCTCGATCGGGTAGCCGCGGTAGCGCAGGATGCCGGCGTCACCATCGATGTAGGTGATGGCCGAGGTGGTGGCCGCGGTGTTCATGAAACCGGGGTCGAAGGCGACGGCGCCGGTCTGCTTCAGCAGCTTGGAAACGTCGTAGCCTTCGTTCCCTTCTACAACCTTGATGCGCGGGAGTTCGAGTTCGCCGCCGGCATGGCGCAGGGTTGCGCTGGTGGTTTCAGTCATGGAGTCTCCTCATGAGGCATCGGGGCCTCTGTCGAAAGCTGGTCCAACATCTGGTGAAGCTGCCCGCGGATCCTGTGCGGACAGGATTTCCAAAGGCTGCGCTGCCTTCTTGTGGAAAGCCACCATTGATCGTCAGTTAAAAAGTACCTTCACTTCGCGGGTGGCACTAATCCGGGGGGGCCGTAAAACGCCAAAAACACGCCACATGTGGCACGCGTCACAGCATTGTTACGCTTCCGGGTCAAGCCGCGAGACGGCGGCGTCGATCCTTTCGTCGCTGGCGGTCAGCGCCACCCGGATGAACCCGTTGCCGGCGTCGCCGTAGAAGACCCCGGGGCCAACGACGATTCCGCGGTCCGCGAGCCGGCCCACGGTGTCCCACGTCGCCTCGCCGGCGGTGGCCCATAGATAAAGGCCCGCCCTCGATTCATGGATTGTCAGGCCGAAACCTTTGAGCGCGGGCACGATCCGTTCCCGACGGCCCCGGTACAGGTCCTTCTGGGCCTGGACGTGGGCGTCGTCGCCGAGGGCCACGCGCATGGCTTCCTGGACCGGATAGGGCACAATCATCCCGGCGTGCTTGCGGCTGTTGACCAGGTTCGCCATGATCACCGGATCGCCGGCGACAAATGCCGCGCGGTAACCGGCCACGTTGGACTGTTTGCTCAGCGAATAGACGGCGAGCAGGCCATCGTGGGAGCCTTCTGCGACCTGCGGATCCAGGACGCTCGGGACCGGGGCGCCGCCACGTTCGAGGTCCCACTCCCCCCAGCCGAGTTCGGCGTAGCATTCATCGGACGCGACGACGGCGCCGAGCTCGCGGGCCTGCCGGACGATCCGCCGCAGCGACGCGATGTCCCGGACGCTGCCGGTGGGGTTGGCCGGCGAATTGACCCAGACCAGGCGCACGCGGGCCCGGGTGCCGGCGTCGAGCTCGTCAAGGTCGTCCGCGGCGACCTGCTCCGCACCGGCGAAGGTGGCCCCGATGTCATAGGTGGGGTACGCAACCGTGGGCCGGACGACGACGTCGCCCGGCTTCAGGCCGAGCAGGAACGGCAGCCACGCGACGAGTTCCTTGGAACCCACCGTTGGCATCACATTCTGCGGGTCGAGCCCGGGGACGCCGCGCCGGCGCGCAAACCAGCCGGCGATGGCTTCCCGCAGGGCCGGCGTCCCGTGCACCGTGGGATAGCCGGGGGCGTCCGCGGCGGCGCGCAGTGCGTCCTGGATGAGGGCCGGCGTCGCGTCCACCGGGGTTCCGATGGAAAGGTTGACGGCTCCTGCCGGGTGCCGGGCTGCCGTGGCGAGATACGGGGCCATGGCCTCCCACGGGTAATCGGGCAGGCTCAGGCCGAAGGTGCGCACCGCGGATGTCACCGTAGCGCCGTCCTAGTTCTCTTGGTTCTGCGGCGGCAGGGCGGCGATCATGGGGTGGTCGGTGTGGGTGTTCCCAACCTTCGCGGCGCCGCCCGGGGACCCGAGTTCGTCGAAGAACTCGACGTTGGCCTTGTAGTAGTCGGCCCATTCTTCGGGGGTGTCGTCCTCGTAGTAGATCGCCTCCACGGGGCAGACCGGCTCACAGGCACCGCAGTCCACGCACTCGTCGGGGTGGATGTACAGGGAACGCTCACCCTCGTAAATGCAATCGACGGGGCACTCCTCAATACATGCCTTGTCTTTGACATCTACACACGGCTGCGCGATTACGTACGTCACGTCCCTGGCCTCTCCACGTTGGTTCCGGCGACCGGCCGGATGATTTCCAGGCCCTGAGCCGGGCTGCTGACTTCTGAGCCTATTATCTCCCAGCCTGTTCCCGCGAACCTAGCCGGACGTCACACATGCTCCGCGTCTTACGATGATCTGATGAGCTCGCCTTTGCCCTTGCCCCAGCAGTTTCTCTCCGCCGCCCCGCTCGGCACCCGCGTTGTGGTCCGGTACAGGATCGACGGCGGCCTGACGGATGCCCTCGGCGAGCTCGTGGATCGCGCCGACGGCGTATGCACCGTCCGCACCCGCCGCTCCGACGTCGTCATTGCCCTCCCCCTTGTCGTGGCAGCCAAGGAAGTCCCGCCGCCCCCGCCGCGCCGCGCCCCGCGGGTGCAGGAGCGCTGACGGGCGGTTCCGGGGTGGGCGCGTCGGTGGTTGCGCCGAGGGGACATGCCCTCCGCCCCACCCGACCACTGGACATGCCCTCCGCACCTGGCCAACCAATGGACATGCCCTCCCCTGCTGGCCAACCACGCACATGCCCAGCCTCACCCCCGGCCACCAATGGACATGCCCTCCCCTGCTGGCCAACCACGCACATGTCCAGCCCCACCTCCGGCCATCAATGGACATGCACTCCCCTTGCTGCTGGAGATGGACATTTCGGCGCCGTGCTCATCGCCGCCAGCCACCGCGGGACATGTCCAGCGGTAAACCAACAGAACAAGGGACATGTCCAGCGGTAAACCAACAGAACAAGGGACATGTCCAGTGGTGCATCGAAAGAGCGCGGGACAATTTCAGCGGTGGCTGGGCGCGGTGCAGGATCAGAGTGCAGGACCACAGTGYCGAACCGCATCGCAAGGGCACACGAAGCCGGACGTGGAGTCTGACTCTAGGCGGCGGCAGACAGCCTGTTCAGGGCTTCGCGGACCATGGCGATGAAATCCTCGGGGTGGTCCCTCAGCAGCGGGTACGTCACAACAAGAGTCGGGATTCCGCGGCGCGTGGTGACGTTCCAACGCCGCCGGTCTTCCTCGAAGCTTGCCCTGTCCATGTGGAATCCCGCCCCGTCAGTCTCGATGCCGAGACGGCCGTCGACCATCAGGTCCAGGTGTCCCATCCCTGGAACGTTGACCTGCGATTCAACATGGAAGCCGGCCCGCCGCAGCAGGAACCGGGCCAGGCACTCAATGAGCGACTGCGACTGCGGGACAATCGCCGACACGATCCGGCGCTCCCGGGTGTCGTTCCGGCCATCGAGCCGCTGACGCAATGAACCCAGCGGGAGTCCCTTCAGCACGACGGCGGATTCGGCGATGATCAGCCCGTGAGGTTCGGGTAGGCAGCGCAGGCATTGGATGACCGTGTCCAGGAGTGTCGGCGGCGCGGGCGCCCGGTGGCAGACGAAGCCCTGGTAGCTCCTGCTGTGTGTGAGGGCAACGTGCGGCTGGGCCGGGGCTTCAAGGACCCACAGCCCGCTGAAGTGTGCCGCGGTGATGCACGCCGGTTCCGCCGGAAGCGAGCGTATGGCGATCAGCTGCGCGTCTGCACCGGGCAACGCATAGACGCCGCGGGCCACCCGGGACACGGCTCCCGAGTCCATCGCGGACTTGAGCTGAAAATCGGAGACCCCCGCGGCGGCAATGTATTTGGCGCGGGCGACGCCGTCGTAATTCGAGAGCACCTCGATGACGTTGGCCATTCACCCATGGTGGAGCCGCACTCTGCGCTCTGGAAGTCGGATCCCGCACTATGTGGAAAACTGCACCGGCCGGATGGGGGCGATGCCGGACAGGTCCGACCATGAGGGCGGGGCATGTCCCGCGCACCAACCCGGGGCCGGACATAATGCCATTGTGCCCACTCGAGCGCCCGAAAAATGGGCATGTCCCGCGGGGAGCCGGGCAGGGCGGTCCGGTCCTGGCCCGTCGTCACCGGTCCTGGCCGGCCGGCCTCCTGTAGCGCCGGCACCAGGCGAGCATGGCCACGGTGATGCCTGCGATGCCGAAGACCCAGATATTGCCCGCGGCGTCGCCGATGACCAGGCGCTTGCCCGTTTCCAGGGTGGACCACCAGCCAATCAGCGCGTAGCAGAGGACTCCGCAAGCCGCCGTCGGGATGACAGAACGGAATGCCGCCCCCAGCCACAGCTGGACCGAGCCCAGCAGCACGAGCGCAGCGACGGCGCCCCACGGGACGTCCACTCCGCCCAGGACCAGATCGTGGCGGTGCAGGGCGGTGCCGGCCAGGGCAACAAAAAGAGCTGCCGGCACGGCGGCGGCAATGCCGCCTGCCGTACCGGCAGCTCTCTTAATCACGTTGTGGCTGAAGCCCGGAGACCGGGATCAGACCTTGGCGCGGGCGCGGTTGGCCTTGGCACGCTCGTTGGTGTCCAGGATGACCTTGCGGATACGGATTGAATCCGGGGTAACCTCAACGCACTCGTCTTCGCGGGCGAATTCGAGGGACTCTTCGAGGGTCAGGTCGCGCGGGGGCGTCAGGTTCTCGAAGGTGTCCGAGGAAGCTGCACGCATGTTGGTGAGCTTCTTTTCCTTCGTGATGTTCACGTCCATGTCGTCGGCGCGGGAGTTCTCGCCCACGATCATGCCCTCGTACACCTCGGAGGTGGGCTTGACGAAGAAGGATCCGCGTTCCTGCAGGTTGATCATGGCGAACGGGGTCACAACACCGGCGCGGTCGGCGATCATCGAACCGTTGGTGCGGTATTCGATGGGGCCGGCCCACGGCTCGTAGCCTTCGGAGATGGAGGCGGCGATGCCGGCGCCGCGGGTGTCCGTGAGGAACTTGGTGCGGAACCCGATCAGGCCGCGGGCCGGAACGATGAACTCCATGCGGCACCAGCCGGTGCCGTGGTTGGCCATGTTGGTCATGCGGCCCTTGCGGGCTGCCATCAGCTGGGTGACGGCGCCGAGGTACTCTTCGGGCACGTCGATGGTCATGTGTTCCATCGGCTCGTGGACCTTGCCGTCGACGGTCTTGGTAACCACCTGCGGCTTGCCGACGGTCAGCTCAAAGCCTTCGCGGCGCATCTGCTCGACCAGGATGGCCAGTGCAAGCTCGCCACGGCCCTGGACTTCCCAGGCGTCGGGACGCTCGGTGGGGAGAACCTTGATGGAGACGTTACCGATCAGTTCCTTGTCGAGGCGGTCCTTGACCTGGCGGGCCGTGACCTTGGCGCCCTTGACCTTGCCGGCCAGCGGGGAGGTGTTGATACCGATGGTCATGGAGATGGCCGGGTCGTCAACAGTGATCAGCGGCAGCGGCTGCGGGTTCTCGGCGTCGGTCAGGGTCTCACCGATGGTGATCTCCTCGATGCCGGCGACGGCGACGATCTCGCCCGGGCCAGCGGACTCAGCCGGGACGCGGTCCAGTGCCTTGGTCGCGAGAAGTTCGGTGATCTTGACGTTCTTGAGCTCGCCATTGGCGCGTGCCCAGGCCACGGTCTGGCCCTTGCGCAGGGTGCCGTTGTAGATGCGCAGCAGCGCCAGGCGGCCCAGGAACGGTGAGGCGTCCAGGTTGGTGACGTGTGCCTGCAGGACACCGTTCGGGTTGTAGGTCGGGGCCGGGATGTGCTCGATGATGGCCCGGAAGAGCGGCTCGAGGTCTTCGTTTTCCGGGGCGCTGCCGTCGGCGGGCTGCTCGAGGGAGGCGCGGCCGACCTTGGCGGCGGCGTAAACAACCGGCACGTTCAGGATCTTGTCCAGGTCGAGGTCCGGAACTTCGTCGGCGAGGTCGGAGGCCAGGCCCAGGAGCAGGTCCATGGATTCGTGGACAACTTCTTCGATCCGCGCGTCGGGGCGGTCGGTCTTGTTGACCAGGAGGATCACCGGCAGGTGCGCGGCGAGGGCCTTACGCAGCACGAAGCGGGTCTGGGGCAGCGGGCCCTCAGAGGCATCGACGAGGAGGACGACGCCGTCGACCATGGACAGGCCGCGCTCCACCTCGCCACCGAAGTCGGCGTGGCCGGGGGTGTCGATGACGTTGATGGTGATGGTTTCGCCGTTGGAGGACGGTCCGTTGTAGGCCACCGTGGTGTTCTTGGCCAGGATGGTGATGCCCTTTTCGCGTTCCAGGTCACCGGAGTCCATGACGCGGTCTTCGAGGTGGTTGTGCTCGGCAAAGGAGTTGGTCTGCTTGAGCATGGCGTCGACCAGCGTGGTCTTGCCGTGGTCAACGTGGGCCACGATCGCGACGTTGCGCAGGTCACTGCGCGATGCAGTGGCTACCGCGGTGTTGGTGGTGGTTTCAGACATGCGTTATTGCTCGATTCAGTGGTGAAGTCAGCTGTGGTATCGCGACATTTCCAACCGGAACGCACGACAGATAAGTCCCTTTGGCACAGGGCACCTACTACCATTCTAAACGCTAGGTCATTTATTGGCCTAAAATGCGGATCGGTGACCAGCGTCCGCGCTGTCGCCAGAGCAGGACGGGCGCACGGAAATGGTCTATCACGTGTGAGTAAAGTCACTGGATTTTCCAGCGCCCATGCACCATCATTGCTCTGATAGCAGCAAGCAAGCCCGGAGACATTCATGCGAAACGCCTCGGCCCTGTCCCGCTTCGTCGCAATGATGATCGCCACCGGCGTGGTTCTTGGCGGCTGCGGACAGACCTCTTATTCACCTGCGCCCGACGCGGGCTCTTCCGAAGTGGGCTCTTCCGACGCTGGATCATCAGAGTCGGAAGCTGTGGGCACGCCACTGACCGGCAGCGGGGCCGGAGCGGCCGTTGGCGCCGGAGTCCCGGTCGCGGCCGGGTCCGCGGCCAAGACGCGCATCGGGTCCACCATCGACCCCGCCGCACTGCCGGGCGGCTCGACCTACCGCAATCCTGCCAACGGCCGCAACGAGATCATCGTCAAGGACACCAGCAATGTCGCCGTGCTGATTGGCGACTCGCAATCGGAACCTTCCTACGGCTGGCCCAGGCAGGGTCTGGCCGCTGCTGGGTACAAAGTCTTCTTCTGTGGCCGGGGCGGCACCGGTTTCGTGGCGTCCAACGGCAAGACCGGCAACTACATCGACGCGCTTCAGCGCGGCGACTGGAAACTCCCGTACGGCACTCCTCCCCTCGTGGTGATCGAAGGCGGCGGGAACGATGCCGCACGCGGCGCCTCCGATGCGCAGATCGTCTCCAACGCGGAACGGCTGATCGCCAGCATCCAGCAGCGTTACCCCGCTGCCCGGATACTCATGGTCGGCACACTCGGGCGCGGCGCCCACTACGGCGGAGGACGCCGGAGCGAGGTGGACGCGCTTTTGGGGCGGGTGGCGGACCATCACGGGCTGTCGTTCGTCAGCGCAGGCGATTGGCTCACCCGGTACAACCTGACGGGCTCGATGGCGGACCGGGTCCACCTGAACCGGCAGGGCCACGCGGCCCTGGGCGCCGTTTTCGGCCAGCGGCTGCAGTCCCTGGGGTTTGACTACGCCGACCCCGGCATGCTCGCCGGCTTATCCCACTAACGCAGGTTTGTCCCACCGGCGTGGGCACCGCCAGCGGACGCGCCACCGGCGCAGGCACCGCCAGCGCCTGGCCACCGGCGTGGGCACCGCCAGCGCCGGGCCACCGGCGTGGGCACCGCCAGCGCCGGGCCACCGGCGTGGGCACCGCCAGCGCCTGGCCACCGGCGTGGGCACCGCCAGCGCCGGGCCACAGCACAACAAAGGAGCCGGTGTCCGCCCCGAAGGGAGGACACCGGCTCCTGTACTCCCAACTGCTAAGCGCTGCCGGCGGCGGACTTCTTCAAGCCCTCAGGAAGCGGCCGCTCAGGCCACGTCCATTTCCGGCGGCAGCATGAGGCCGGCGCCGGGGATGGCGTTGAGCAGCGCCCGGGTGTAGTCCTGCTGCGGCGACTCGAAGACGTCGTCCGTCGAGCCTGTTTCCACCAGCTTGCCCTTCTCCATGACGCACACGCGGTCGGCGATCTGCCGGACCACCGCGAGGTCGTGGGTGATGAACAGGTAAGTCAGGCCGAGCCTGGACTGCAGTTCGGCGAGCAGGTTCAGCACCTGCGCCTGCACCAGCACATCCAGTGCCGAGACGGCCTCGTCGCAGATGATCACTTCGGGGTCCAGGGCCAGGGCGCGGGCGATCGCGACCCGCTGGCGCTGGCCGCCGGAGAGCTCGTTGGGGTACCGCTGCATGGTGGACTGCGGCAGCGCCACCTGGTCCAGCAATTCCCGGACCTTCTTCTCGCGGCTGGCCTTGTCCCCGATCTTGTGGGTCCGCAGCGGTTCCTCGATGGTCCGGAAGATGTTGTACATCGGGTCCAGGGACCCGTACGGGTCCTGGAAGATCGGCTGTACACGGCGCCTGAAGGCGAAGAGCTCTTTGCTGTTCAGCGTGGAGGTGTCCACGCCGTCGAAGATGATCTTGCCGGAGGTCGGCGTCAGGAGGTTCAGGACCATCTGCGCCACCGTGGACTTGCCGGAACCCGACTCCCCCACGATCGCCGTCGTGGTTCCCCGCTTGACGTTGAAGGAGATGTCGTCGACGGCGGTGAAGTCCGTGGACTTGCCCAGGCCCGAACGCAGCTTGAAGACCTTCCTGAGGTTCTGGATCTGCAGGACGTCGTCGGACTTGGCCGGCTCAACCACGCCGGTCTCGCTCGGGGCGAGCATGTCGTCGGTTTCCACGCCGAGTTCCTTGGCCGCCTGGATGCGCCGGGACGCCAGCGACGGCGCCGAGGCGACCAGCCGCTGGGTGTACGGGTGCTGCGGGTTCTGCAGCAGCTCCAGCGAGGGTCCGGATTCGACAACCTGGCCGCGGTACATGACCACCACCTGATCAGCACGCTCGGCGGCGAGGCCGAGGTCGTGCGTGATCAGCAGCACCGCGGTGCCCAGTTCCGTGGTCATCTTGTCCAGGTGATCGAGGATCTGGCGCTGCACGGTCACGTCGAGCGCCGAGGTCGGCTCGTCCGCGATGAGCAGGCGCGGCTGGCAGGCGAGCCCGATCGCGATCAGCGCGCGCTGGCGCATGCCGCCGGAGAACTCGTGGGGGTACTGCTTGGCGCGGCTTCCGGCGTCGGGCAGCCCGGCCTGGGAAAGGACCTTGGCGACGTCGTCGGGGCCGCTCGGGAGTCCGTTGGCCTTCAGCGTCTCGCGGACCTGGTCGCCGATCTTCCACACCGGGTTCAGGTTGGACATCGGGTCCTGCGGGACCATGCCGATGCTGTTGCCGCGCAGTTCGATCATCCGCTTTTCGCTGGCGTTGGAGATGTCCTCGCCATCGAACAGGATCTGGCCTGCCGCGACCCGCCCGTTGCCCGGGAGCAGGCCGATAGCAGCCAGCGCGGTGGTGGACTTGCCGGAGCCCGACTCGCCCACAATCGCGACGGTTTCGCCCGGCATGACGGTGAGGTGGGCGTTGCGGACGGCGTTGACCTCGCCGTTGCTGGTGGTGAACCCGATGGCCAGGTCCTTGATTTCCAGCAGCGGGCGCTCAGTGGCGTACTCAGCTTCCTGGAAGTCAACAGAGGCGCTCATGGTGTCCCCTTTCATCGCTTGCGGGCTTTGGGATCGAGGGCATCACGCAGGGCATCGCCCAGCATGATGAAGCTCAGGACGGTGATGGACAGCGCGATGGCCGGGTAGATCAGTGGCATCGGGTTGGACCGGAGGGAAGCCTTTGCCGCGTCGATGTCATTGCCCCAGGACATGACGCTGGCCGGCAGCCCGATGCCGAGGAAGGACAGCGTGGACTCGGCCACGATGAACGTTCCCAGGGAGATGGTGGCCACGACGATGATCGGAGCCAGCGAGTTCGGCAGGACGTGGCGCATGAGGGCGCCGAACTTCGAGACGCCCAGCGACCGGGCGGCCGTGACGAAGTCGGCGTTCCGGACCTCAACGACGGCGCCGCGGGTGATGCGGGCAATCTGCGGCCAGCCGAAGATGATCAGGATGAGCACCAGCGTCCACACGGTCTTGTTAGCCCGGAACATCGGCAGCTGCATCAGCACGATCGCGCCCAGGATCAGGGGAAGGGCGAAGAAGATGTCATTGATGCGGGCCAGGACCGAGTCGATCCAGCCGCCGTAATAGCCGGCGACGGCACCCATGATGCCACCGATCAGCAGCACGCCGATGGTGGTCAACAGGCCCACGGTCACCGAGGACCGCGTACCGAAGATAACGCGGGCGTAGACGTCGCAGCCCAACTGGGTGAAGCCCAGCGGGTGGCCCGCGGCGGGGCCGGCGTCGGAGTTGGCCAGCTGGCAGGCCTCCGAGGTCGGGTCGATCGGCGAGAAGAGCCCCGGGAAGAGCGACACCGCCACGACCACGAGGATCAGGAACACGGAGATGATGAAGAGCGGCTGCTTGCGCAGGTTCTTCCAGGCCTCACCCCACAGGCTTAGCGGTGCGGCTTCGTCCTTGACCCGGTCCGTTACCTGGAGCGGAGTCTCGGAGACATCGGCCACGAAGTGCACGGTCCGGCGGGCCGGGCGGCGCGAATCGGCGTGCCGTGCGGTGGTGGTGGTGTTATCAGGAGTCATAACGGATCCTCGGGTCAAGCCAGCCGTAAAGCAGGTCAACGAGCAGGTTGGAGAGGCAGTAGATCAGCACCAGGACGGTGACGATCGAGACCACCGTGGGCCCTTCGCCGGACAACACGGCCCGGTAGAGCCGGTTGCCTACGCCCGGAACGTTGAAGATTCCTTCCGTGACGATTGCCCCGCCCATCAAGGCACCGAGGTCGGCGCCCAGGAAGGTAATGACGGGAATCAGGGAGTTGCGCAGGATGTGGACGCGGACCACCTGGAACCGGGAGAGGCCCTTGGCGGTGGCGGTGCGCACATAGTCGGCGTTCATGTTTTCGATGACGGACGTGCGGGTCAGGCGCAGGACGTAGGCGAACGATCCCAGTCCCAGCACGATCGCCGGCAGGATGAGGTCCGGGATGGTCGCCGCAGAGCTGACGGTCGGTTTGGCCCAGCCGAGCTGGACTCCGATGGTGAACTGCAGCAGGAAGCCGAGGACGAAGATCGGGATGCCGATTACGATCAGCGAAAAGATCAGGACCGTGGCGTCAAAGAGCTTGCCCTTGCGCAGGCCGGCGATGAGGCCGAAGATGATGCCGAAAAAGGCCTCGAAGATCAGCGCCATGATGGCCAGCCGCGCCGTGACGGGGAAGACCTCGCCGAGCACGGCGGCGATGGGGCGTCCGGAGAAGTCCTGGCCGAGGTCGAACGTGAAGATGCTCTTGAGGTAAAGCAGGTATTGCATCCAGAACGGCTGGTCCAGGTGGTACTGCATGCGCAGCTTGGCTGCGACCGCCTCGTTCACCGGCTTGTCGCCGAACAGGGCCACGATGGGGTCACCGGGCAGGCTGAAGACCAGGAAATAGACCAGCAGTGTTGCGCCCAGGAAGACGGGAATCAGTTGCAGGAAACGCTTGAGGATGTATGTCGACATCAGCGAGTCACACCCTCGTTGGCAGGCATCCTGTCCAGGGATGCGGCGGAGTTGTTCATCAAAGAACCTTTTCACTATGGATGCAGGCCGGCGCCGGTTTGCTCACGGCGGCAGGGCTGCGAAAAGTTCGCCCGAAAGAGCCGGGCATCAAGAAAATAAATGGAGGGGAAACACGACGACGGCGGAGGCCCCAGTATGGGCGGCCCCCGCCGTCGTTTTGTTGTTACTTACCGGTTACGTTGTAGTACAGCGGGACGCCGTCCCAGCCGTAGTCGACGTTGGTGACCTTGTCGCTCCAGCCGCCCTGGGCAACCTGGTACCACAGGGGGATGGCCGGCAGGTCCGTCAGGAGGATCTCCTGGGCCTTGTTCATGGCCTTGTTGCCGTCGCTGACCGACGCGGCGTTCAGGCCGTCGGAGATGGCCTTGTCGAACGTCGGGTTGGCGTAGCTGGCGTCGTTGGAGCCGGCACCGGTCTTGTAGATCGGGCCGAGGAAGTTGTACAGCGACGGGTAGTCTGCCTGCCAGCCGGCACGGATGGAGCCGGTGAGGGTCTTGGCGGTGGCGTCGTTGCGGGCTTCCTTGAAGGTGGCGTACGGCTTGCCTTCAACCTTGATGCCGAGCGTGTTCTTGAGCTGGTTGACTACTGCCTCAACCCAGGCCTTGTGTCCGCCCTTGTCGGCGTTGTAGGCAATGGTGAACGTCTTGTTCGCGTCCCACTTCTGGATGGCGTCAGCCTTGGCCCAGGCTTCCTTGGCCTTGTCGGCGTTGAAAGTCAGGTTCTCGGCTCCGGCGATCGAGTCGCTGTAGCCGTCAAGCACGGGTGCCGTGAAGTCCTTGGCGGGCTGGCGTGCACCGTTGAAGATCACCTTGGTGATCTCTTCGCGGTTGATCGCCATGGAGATCGCCTGGCGGCGGAGCTTGCCGGCGTCGCCGCTCCATTCCGGCAGGTATTCCGGGATGGCGATGGTCTGGTTGCCGGCGTACGGCTTGTTGATGGTGCGGTCGCCGAGGTCAGACTTGAAGTTCTTCAGCGCGCTGGTCGGGATGGTCTGCAGGATGTCCAGGTTGTTGGACATCAGGTCCTGGTACGCCGAGTCGTCGTTCTGGTAGATCTTGAACGTCACGCCGGCGTTCTTGGCCTTGCGCGGGCCGTTGTAGTCCGGGTTCGGAACGAGCTGGATCTGCACGTTGTGCTGCCAGCCGCCGTCCGCGAGCTTGTACGGGCCGTTGCCGACCGGCTTCTCGCCGAAGCCCTTCGGGTCCTTCAGGGCACCGGAGGGAACCGGAACAAACGCGGTGTAGCCAAGGCGAAGCGGCCAGTCAGATTCCGGCTGCTTCAGTTCGACGGTGAACGTCTGGTCGTCAACGACCTTCAGGCCGGACATGGTCTCAACCGTGGAGCCCTCTGCGCTGGCTTCGTCGTAGCCCTTGATGCTTTCGAAGAAGCCACCGCTGAGCTGGGCGTTCTTGGCTGCGGCGCCGAAGTTCCAGGAATCGACGAAGGACTTGGCCGTGATGGCCTCGCCGTTCGTGAACTTCTGGTCCTTCTTGACCTTGATGGTGAAGTGCTGGCCGTCCTTGCCCTCGATGGACTCGGCGAGTTCGTTGACCGGCTTGCCGCTGGGGTCGTAGCTGACCAGACCCGCGAAGATCATGTCGATGACCTTGCCACCGCCGACTTCGTTGGTGTCGGCGGGCATGAGGGGACGCTGGGGTTCGGAGCCGTCGGCGAGGATCACTTTGCTGGTGTCGCCGCCGGTACTGCCGCTACCGGTTGCGGAGCCGCTGGCACCGCATCCGGTCAGGGCGAGGGCGGCGATAGCCACCATGCCCAGTGCTTTGGAAGTGCGCGAAAAACGCATTCCGCCTCCTATGAGTTGTGGGAGTTCGTGAGGGAAAAACTTATGCTTCCCCGTAAGCAGGCACAGGGGTATCCCCTGTGACGTGGCCTACATATGGAAGTAGCCTAGCCCTAAACCGTCCAAATGTTGGAACTCTGTTGCCAAACCGTGATCCGACAATCTCATGACGAGTAACGTCAAGCGGAGTGTATTTCAAGTCACACGCTACCGGCTGGTAGTATTCGCCCGCGGTGTGACCTGGGTTACTCGCCCTTAACTGGAATCTGCCGGTTTTGGCCCCTGTTCCAACCCCCTCCAGGCAAGCCTCAGCTGGCCCCTGACAGCAGCTGCGCGCGCAGTTCGCGGCGCTCGCGCTGCTTGTCCGGATCCGGCAGCGGAACCGCCGCCAAAAGCCGCTGGGTGTAGGGCTCCTGGGGATTGCGGAGGATCTGGTCGCGGGTCCCCTGCTCCACGATCCTGCCGCGCTGCATGACACATATCCGGTCCGCGAGCACGTCCACCACCGCGAGGTCATGGGTGACGAAGAGGCAGGCGAACCCCAGTTCCTTCTGCAGGTTCTGGAAGAGATCGAGCACCTTGGCCTGGACTGAGACGTCGAGGGCGGAGGTGGGCTCGTCGGCGACCATCAGCTTGGGCTTGAGCGAGAGGGCCCGCGCGATCCCCACGCGCTGCTTCTGCCCGCCGGAGAGCTCGTGCGGGTAGCGGTTGCGGTAGTCGCGCGGCAGCTCGACCTGGTCCAGCAGCGCCTCAATCCGCCGCTGCAGGTCGGCGCCCTTCGCGGCCCGTGCCAGGAACATCGGCTCCCCGATGCTTTCCCCGATGGGCAGCCGGGGGTTCAGGGACGACGACGGATCCTGGAACACCATGCCGACATGCCGGCGCATCTCGTGGAGCTGCCGGCCGTTCCTCTTGGCGGCGGAAATGTCCTGCCCGACTACCCGCATGGTGCCTGCCGCCACCGGCAGCAGGCCGACGGCGGCCCGGCCGATGGTGGTCTTTCCGGAGCCGGACTCGCCGACGAGACCGACCACCTGTCCGGGATAGATGACCAGGTTGGCCCCTTCCACGGCACGGAAGGCCGGCACCCGGCCCTGCTTCGGGTACTCGATGGCGACATCGGTGAGCTCCAGGACCGGCTCGCCCTTCGGCTTGGCCGCTTCGGCCGCGGCCAGGGCGGCGGCGTTTTCGCGCTCGCGCCGGATCAGCTCGTCTTCAGGAATGGAGAGGATCTCGACGTGGGTCGCGGCGGCGAGGGCAGCGGTGACGTCCACGTCCGCCGTGGAATCCGCGCCGCCCTGGCCCAGGTGTGGGACCGCAGCCAGCAGCGCCTTGGTGTACTCGTGCTGCGGGTTGTGGAAGATCTGCGCTGCCGTGCCCGTCTCCACGATCAGGCCCTTGCGCATGACGGCGATCCGGTCGGCGAGGTCGGCCACCACTCCCATGTCGTGGGTGATGAGCACAATGGCGCTGTCCAGTTTGTTCCGCAGGTTGCGCATGAGGTCAAGGATTTCGGCCTGGACGGTCACGTCGAGGGCCGTGGTCGGCTCATCGGCAATGAGCAGCTTCGGGTCGCAGGAGAGCGACTGCGCGATCATGGCGCGCTGGCGCTGGCCGCCGGAAAGCTGGTGCGGGTAAGACCGGAAGGCCTTCTCCGGATCGGGCAGTTCGACAAGTTCCAGCATGCGCAGGGCCCGGAGCCGGGCTTCTTCCGGGGAAACTTCATTGTGCAGACGCACAGTTTCGACGATCTGCGACCCCACGGTGTACACCGGGTTCAGGGCCGTCATCGGCTCCTGGAAGATCACCGCGACGTCCTTGCCGCGCACCGCGCGGATATTGGCCTCATTGCTCCCCAGCAGCTCACGGCCGGCAAGCTTGACACTTCCTGTCACACGGCTGTTACTCGGCAGCAGGCCCAGCAGCGCCATCGAACTGGCGCTCTTTCCGGAGCCGGACTCCCCCACGATGGCGAGCACTTCGCCGGCCCGGACCTCGTAGTTCAGGCCGATCGCTGCCGGGACCCATTTCTTGTCCACGCCGAAATCCACGCTGAGATCCCGGACCTCCAGGACAGGTTCGCCTTTGCCAGGCACAGGTGACGCCGGCGGATCGAGGGTGATGAAGTCAGTCATGATGGGCTATCCTTCCGCCCGGGCCGCCGGTGCACCGGGGATTAGTGCTGCGGCTCGGAATACTGAATTATTGGGGGCATGAGCTCTACGCCGCACGCCGGAAATGTTGAAGTCTTCAAAGCACGAACCAACAAATGGTTCGCGTTGCTGTCCTGGGCGGTGGCCGCGTTCGGTGTCGTGGTCACGGTCGTCATGGCGGGTCCGGGGGCGCTGGGCGGCATCGCCCCGCTGGCCTTCATTGCCTTCATGGGCTGGCAACTGTTCTGGATGCCGTCCGTTGTAGTCCACGATGCCGGCGTCACCCTGGAGAATCCGTTCCGCTCGATTGAGGTGCCGTGGGCAGCGCTGGTGCACGTCGATACCCGTTTTGCGCTGACGCTGGTCACCGCCCGGAAGAGCTACACCTCCTGGGCCGCGCCGGCCCCCGGTATCTGGGGCGGCCGCCATGCCCGCCCGGAGGACCTCCACGGCCTGCCGGCAACCACCTACGGTCCCGGCAAGTCGGTCCGTCCGGGAGATCTGAAGACCACGGACTCCGGCCAGGCTGCCATGCTGGTGCGGGCCCGGTGGCATGACCTCGTGGAAGGCGGGCAGCTTGCCGCCGGCGACGCCGCCAGCACCGCGGCAACGGTGACCGTCCGCTGGGTGGCGATTGGCGCCGTCGTACTGCTCCTGGCGGCAAGCTACCTGGCGATTACCGCCGGTTAGAGCGTTCCTGCACGGGGCCGGCATCTACTGGCCCCGTGTTCCGTCAGCCGGCCCGTCGTTGCGGGGATCCTCAGGCGCCGAGGCGCCAAGTCCGGTGACGGTACCTGCCTGCACCGCGGCACCCCCATGATCGGCCGCCTTCTTGGCATTGAACTTCTTCTGCCGTGGGTCAAAGGCGTCCCGCAGGCCGTCGCCGATGAAGTTGATGCTGAGGCAAATGAGCACGATGAACATGCCCGGGAACCAGAAGAGCCAGGGCCGTGTGGCGAAGGCCTGCTGGTTCTGGGAGATGAGCAGGCCCAGCGACGTGTCCGGGGCCTTGACGCCGACGCCGAGGTAGCTCAGCGCCGTTTCGGTGAGGATCGCGGCGGACATGGTCAGGGTCACGTTCACGATCAGCACGCCGACGGCGTTGGGCAGGATGTGCTTGAAGATGATCCTGGCGTTGCTGGCGCCGGAAATCCGGGCCGCATCCACGAACTCGCGTTCGCGCAGGGACAGGAATTCGCCGCGCATCAGTCGGGCCAGGGCGACCCAGCTGATCAGGCCAAGGAAGATTCCGAGGGCCAGGACGCCGTTGGTGCTGGCGAAGGAGGCGAACCAGCTCCCCTGGTCCCGGCGGCCGGCGAGGGCGGCCATGACGGCGGCCAGCAACAGGGCCGGAATGATGATGATGACGTCGGTCAGGCGCATCAGGATGGCCTCGGACCAGCCTCGGAAGTACCCGGAGATGGCACCGACCACGACGCCGATCAGGCCGGCGATGAGGCCGATCACGATCATGATGGTGATGGACTGCTGCGCGCCGCGCATGGTCATGGCGAAGAGGTCGCGGCCGATCCGGTCCTGGCCGAACGGATGTTCGCCCCAGGCCAGCGGCCACAGCGAGGAGGTCGGTGCGCCGCCGTTGACCAGTGGCGAGACTTGCGTATGGGAGTACTTCCACCAGCCGGGGATTCCCAGGTAACCCACCGAGGTGAAGGCCAGGATGAAAATGAAGGCGAACACCACGAGGCCGATAATGGCGCCGGAGTGTCCGAGGAAACGCTTCCGGACGATCTGGCCCTGGCTGAGACCCTTGGCCTCAAGGACCGGCTCAACGCCGGCCGCGGCTGATATCCGCGAGGCTTCGTCTTCGGCCATGATTACTTCCTGCTGACTTGGCTGGCTCATGCTTTTACCCTTACGCGCGGATCCAGTGCGGAGTAGGCGAGGTCCGCGATGAGGTTGAAGACCATGGCCGTGATGGCCACGCAGATGAAGACGCCCATGACCGGGTTGGGATCGGTGTGCGCGATCCCGTCCAGGAACAGGAAGCCCATGCCGCGGACCGAGAAGACGGTTTCGGTGATGACGGCACCGCCGATCAGCGCCCCAATGTCGAAGGCCACGATCGTGGCGATCGGGATCAGGGCGTTGCGGAAGGCGTGGCGCATGATGACGGTCCGCTCGCTCAGGCCTTTGGCCCGGGCCGTGCGGATGTAGTCCATGTTCATGATTTCGAGCATCGAGGCCCGGGTGAAGCGGGTGTAGCTGGCCAGTGAAATGAGAATCAGGGCCAGGGTGGGCAGGATCAGGTGCGTGAAGGAGTCAAGGCTCAGGACCCAGAAGTCGCCCTGGATGTTCGGCGTGCTGGCACCGATGGTGGCGATCGGCCGGCCGCGCACACGGCTGTTGTTGAAGTAGCTGGGCCACGCCTGCATGTACCGGTCCAGCAGGATCAGGAAGCCGACCAGGAACGAGGTGATGGCTGCCGCCCGCATGGACTGCCCGCGGTCGTAGCCGCCCACCAGGTAGCCGATGCCCATGCCGATCAGGACGAAGGCGACCGCCAGGAGCACGATCATCAGGAACGTAGCCTCGTTGAGCAGCGGCTGAAGGAGGAAGTAGAGCACGACTCCGACGCCGACGGCGATGAGGGCCGACTGCAGGGCCTTGCGGTTTTTCAGCCCGGCGGAGAGCAGGGTCACGGCGAACGCGATGCCGACACCGGCGATGGCGATGACCACGGGGCCCATGCCCGGGGTCTTGAACCATTCGGTGGCGGAGAAGTAAATGAGCACCGCGGTGACGAAGGCGAAGGCGACGGCGCCGGCCAGCAGCCGGCGCCGTATGGTCCCGCCCGCCGCGACGGCTGTCGCTGCGCCGACGACGACGCCGATCCCGAGGGCCGCGGGCAGCGGCACGTCGGGGTTCCGCAGGAAGTCGTTGAAGCCGATGGCGCCGAATTCCTTGAGCAGGACGGCGACCCAGAAGATCGGCAGTGAGAAGAACAGGAAGGCCATGAACGTCACGCCGTAATCCAGGGTGCTGTACTGCCGCAGGGCGGTGACGATGCCCAGGGTGATGCCGATCAGGATGGCGAGCACCGTTGCCGCGGTGACGAGGGTCAGGGTCTGGACGAGCGCGAAGCCGAGGGCTTCGGTGATGGGCTGACCGGCGATGTTTTTCCCGAGGTCACAGGAGTTGGCGAACGGAACGAGGCACTGGACAGCGCCGCCGAACCATTTGAAGTACCGCAGCGGGGCCGGGGTGTCCAGCTGCAAGAGCTCGGTCCTCGCGTCCATGAGCTGCTGCTTCTGGGGCGTGGGGTTGGCGCGGAATTCCTCGAGGGGATCGCCGGACGCCGCTGTCAGGAGATATACGAGGTAAGACGCACCGAGAAGGATGAGGGCGGCAGTCACGAGCCGCCGGAAGATGTAGGTCACCATTGGAATAGAACCTCGGAATTCGGGCCCAGGGATTGCCCGGACCGGTCGCGGAGTTTGGCCGGTTCCCGCCGATGTGGCGGCGGGACCACGGCATCGTCAGGGATGTCGCCAGAAAGGCGCCGGGACCGAAGAAGCTGTGGTCCCGACGCCTTTCCAGCAGTGTTACTTGGGGTCGCGGGCTACTTCTGTGCCCATTCCCAGAAGTTCCACCAAACGCCGGTCTGGTTCGGCATGTACTTCACACCGGTGATGCGGTCGCTGTACGCGTCCACGCCAACCGACTGGAACAGCGGCAGGCCGTAGGCCGAATCCCAGATCATCTTGTCGATCTGCGCAACGAGGCCGTCCTGCTTGCTCTTGTCGGTGGTGACAATCAGTTCGTCCATCAGCTTGTCGGCTGCGGGGTCGCTGAACTGGTTGAAGTTGGAGTCGTTGCCGGACTTGAAGATCTGCGGAACGCCGGACACGCCGACACCCGAGTTGCTCCAGCCAAAGATGGTGGCATCGTAGCTGCCGTCACCGAGGGCCTTGCCCCAGTCAGACTTGCCGAGGCCGCCGTCGACGATCTTGAAGCCGGCCTTGGTGGCGGACTCGCTGATCAGGGAGAAAGCGTCAACACGGTTGGGGTTGTCCTTGTTGTACATGATGCGAACTTCGGGGGTGGCGCCGTTGAGGAGCTTCTTGGCACCCTCGATGTCCACACCCTGGTAGGCGGAGGAACCATTGTTCTTGGCCGAGTCGGCGTACGGGGCCTGGTCCGGAACGAACAGCTGGGAGTCAAGCGGTGCAGCTTTCGGGTCCAGCTTCTTGACGATCTTGTCGACGATGTCCGTACGCGGGACGGCCTTCATGAACGCCTCGCGGACGTTCTTGTCGGCAAACGGGCCCGAGTAGTTCAGGTCGATGTGGTCGTACGCGAGCTGGTTGCCGACGTCGACCGTCACGCCCTGGCTTTCGAGTGCCTTGAGCTGCTCCACGGTGTCCGCGGATGCCTGCGGGGCGATGATGTCGGCCTCGCCGTTCTTGAGAGCCTGGACCTGGGCGGGTGCCTCACCGATGTAGCGGACGGTGATTTCGTCCAGATTGGCTTCCGGTCCCCACTTGTAGTCCTTGTTCTTGACCATGGTCAGGGACTGGTCCTGGTTGACGCTCTTGACGATGAACGGACCGTTGGAGAGGTAAAGGCTCGGATCGGCCGGCAGGGTCTTGGTGTCAAAGCCGGTGTTCCACAGGTCCGCCATAGCCTTGAGCTGGGCGTTCGCCGGCTTGGGGGCCTTGGAATCGCCGCGGGGCATGCCCTTCAGCAGGTCAATGAACGCCTTGGTGTCCGCCAGGCCTGCCTTCTTGGCCAGGACGTGGGCGGGGATGTCGACGCCGGGGCCGCCGATGGCGATTTCCCAGTCCGCGAAGGGCTTGGAGTACTTCAGCGTCATGCTGCGGCCGTCGTCACCGAGTTCCGGGAAGTCGGTGAGGGCGATACCGGTGGGGTCACCGGCGTAGGAGAAGTAGGACGTTCCGGTCTTACCTTCCGCGTCGGCGTCGTTGTAGTAACCGGAGAAGGCGGCCCACTGCAGCACAAGGTCGGCTGCGGTAACAGGAGTGCCGTCGGACCACTTCACGCCGTCGTTGATGGTGTACTTCACCGTCAGCGGATCGTCAGAGACCTTTTCCATCTTGCCGAACTTCTCATTGCGGACAACGTTGAGCTTGTTGTCGATGTAGAAGAAGCCCGAGTGCGTGGCGTAGCTGACCTTTGAATTGATGTCAGTGTTTCCATCGGCCGTGTTCGGGTTGAACGTATTAAACGCGTTGACCTCTACTACAGTTGCCGATCCGCCTTGCTTGCTTGCTGCCGCCGCAGTGGTCGGGGTTGTCCCGCCACTGTTGCCCGCGCAGGCGCTGAGGGCGATGGCAGCTGCTGCCGCCACGCCCACTGCTTTGGAAATACGACCCAAGCGCATTCCGCCTCCTTGTTTCTGTGGTGTGGGTGAGACCGGCGCCGAAGGCGCCAGACAGACGTCCACACTCCCCCAGCGGCAGTGTGGCCCGTCTCACATGGCATGAAGCGTAACCCCAAAGACCGTCCGGAGCCACCAAAGTTGACTCACCGTAAAGTTCGTTATGGAGCTGCAACATTGGGCAGGTTCCACAGGGCCAGCTTTCCCACAAAACGTTGACGTCGGCGTAACAAAAGGATAAAAGCGCCGCACACAGAAAAAGCCCCAATCCGAGAATCGGGGCCCTCCAGTTAATCCTTAATTACTTGGCAGAATTACCGCGCTGAGCAACCCAGTAATCTCGTCGTGAAGCCTGGGGTCGGCGGGTCCGAGGCCGTCAAGCACGTCTTGGATACTCACGGTCGACTGACGGACTTCCTTGACGCCGGCCCGCGTGAGGAACAATCGCGAGTAGTCCGCTTGGCCCGATTCGACCGTTCGGGTCCAGCTCGGATCCCGTTCGTTGGCGAACCACGCGGACGGCCCGAACTTGAGCTGGAGCCTCGACTGGCCCAGGTCGTTCGGTTCTTCTTCCACGTCGAGGTTGATGGTCCACTGGTATATCCCCGCTAATCTCGCGTCGACTCCGCGCACAAACCCCTCGCCCCGAGTCGCGTTGAGCTGTCGTCTGAGCGGTCCTTCGCTGAAGGCGCTGAGGCGCCCCTTGACTCGCTGGAGGAGGTCGCGGCCCTCGCCAAACCGTTCCCTCGCTTGCACCGCAAGATCATCAGCAAAGCGCTTGGCGGCTACTTCCTGCGGCTGCTCCTGATATCTGCGTACCTCCCCGGTATCACACATGGCAACAACGAAGTTGAGCACTTCCTGGTCACCCACGCGACCCTTTCCTCTAACGAACTTACGGTGCAACTGTTCGATGAACGCGTAGGCATCGGGATTCTTCCGCTGGTAAGCCCTGTCGCCACCGACGTGTTCCAGCAGTCGCTCAGCCAACTTGCCATACGTGAGGACCGCGGCGTTCTCCCACCCCATGGACTGCAAGGACGCATCCTCATCGCGACACAAGAGAACGACGGAACCCCGTTTGCCGTCCCGCACGCTGAACGCCAGGTAGCCGCTGTAACTGTGTCCGTGACCGTCAGAGGTGAAATAGTTCTCGACGACGACGACCGCAGCTTCGCTCTCAAGGACAAGGTCGGCGATGTCCGCTCCCCACGCGCCCATCGCGACGTTCACCTCCTGACGCACCAAGTAGCTGCCATGCGGAAGCGGTTCGCTCCCCGCCGAAACCCGGTTCAACTCGTCGATAAAGATCCGCAGGAAACGGTCGCCCAGGTTGTGCGTCTGTTCGGGGTCCAACAACCACCTAAAGATATTCGAGATCTGCTTTTCGTGGAGTCCGTGGTGCATAACGTCAAAGACGTTGAAACCCAACTCCAGGGACCTGCCAAGCACTGGCAGGAGCCCAGTTACCAAGCCATCTGACACGACACCCTCCCCGAGCATAGAACGTGAAGGCCAGATGGAAGACGGCGACGCCGCGAGACCCCCACATGGCTATGACTGGGCACTATACATTGAATCGGAGTTCCACCCGCGTTTCGTCACGGAGAGCCTCCGTCTCATCACGGCTGACCATCGCGACAGGTCGTTGGCGTGAACTGGGACGGCGGCGGCTCGTGTCCTCACGTTCCTCAGCTGCCATCAGCCGGCTTCGAGGACGAAGAAGATGAAGGACAGGAACGCTGTCTTCTCGCCGGTGAGGATGCGCGGCGGAAGGAGTTCGTGCGGTGTGTTTGGAGATGGCCCTGGTTCGCTCACGGTGGCGACGCGGTATCCCGCCGATGTGAAGGCGTTGATCATCGCGTGAAGTGGTCGGTGCCAGAAGGTCAGAACCGCAGGCTCGCCATCGAACTCGTAATCCTCCGAGTACTGCCGGATGGCGAAGTAGTCCTCGGCTGGTTGGGTGATCACGCTGACGGTGGGGTGGTTGACCGACAGGATCAGGCGACCGCCCGGCTTCAGCACGCGCCGCAGTTCGCCAAGCGGCGCTGACCAGTCCTCCAGGTAGTGCAGAACCAAAGACGAGACAACGTCGTCGAAGGAGCCATCCGCGAAAGGCAGCGGCTTGCTGAGGTCGGCCAAGTATAGATCCGCGGTTCCGCCAAGTCGCTGTCTTGCCAGTTCGAGCATCGCAGGACTGGAATCGAATCCGGTCATGATCGCGCCCTTCGCGCTCAGTGCCGCGGACAGGGGCCCGGAGCCGCACCCTGCATCCAGGACCCGGTGGCCGTCGACGTCGCCGGCGAGGCCAATCATCGCCGGCCGCTCGTAGTAGGCGTTGAGGAGGCTGGACTCGTTTTCCGCCGAGTAGCTCTCGGCAAAACTGTCATAATGGTCGGCTTTCACGGATCCTCGCTCTCGGGTAAACGCTCATGGTCAGTAGGGTCGGCCCGATCCTAACAACGTGGCCGTAAAGCCCGTAAGCATCGCCCGTTGATAACAGATTCGGTTTCGTGTGTTGGATCAACGCGGTTGGTCTGTTCTGGTGGTCGAAATGATTACCGTGAGCCAGAACGCCTGCGTCGATAGTTTATTGTCGGCAGGTGCAGCAAGACTGAGAACGTGAATATTGTCCTGATACCGCCTCTGCTCTGCTCTCCGCTCGCTTACGCCCCGGTGATCGATACCGTCTGGACGCGCGGGCAAGTCACTTTGGCCGACACCCGGCACGACGACACCATTGCGGCCATGGCCGAACGGATCCTCCGCGAGAACGTCGGCGACATTGCTGTTCTCGGAACAAGCATGGGAGGGTACGTCGCCCTCGAAGTCATCCGCCAGGCGCCCGATCGCGTCACCGCTCTCGCACTCGTAAGCACGTCCGCCCGAGCCGACTCCGCGGAGCAGCTCCAAGCGCGGGCGCGCCAGTCCGCGCTCGTTGAAGGCGGGCATTTCGACGCTCTTGTCGACGCCGCCTTCCCTGGCGTCGTCGCGGCAGACAACGAATCCGACGATGCACTCCTAGCCACTTGGCGCTCCATGACCAGCCCAGTCGGTGCAGAAGCCTTTCTCCGACAGCAGCAGGCAGTCGTGCAGCGCGCCGATCTTCGCTCGATTCTGCCGTCCATCGCCTGCCCGACAGCGATCATCCACGGAGCCCAGGACCGCCTCATCCCTCTGAACGCTGCGGAAGAAATGGCAGAAGCGCTGCCCACGGCCCGGTTCACCGTCGTCGAGGGTGCCGGCCACTTCCTGTTCCATGAGCAGCCCGCCGCCGCACGGGACGCCGTTAGCTCCTGGCTTGAGTCCGCCACATAGCCAACTGTCCGTGAAGCCCTCACCCGCTCGCAAAAGCGATAGCCGCCAAGAACACGTGTTCTTAGCGGCTATCGCTTTTGGCCTCAGGGAGATCAGAAACCAGACGTTGAAGCGGAACTCCACGACGTTCCGCAGTCGAACAACGTCACGGGTGGCCGTTCGTGCTTCTCAGGAGGTCGAGGATGGCGGCTTCCTTGGACGGGGCCTGGATGGGTCGGGCCACCACCAGCGATGTCGCGATCGGCGCTCAGCCCTGCGTTGGGCCGCGTCCAGATAGTCCTCGCGCGCCGCATCAAAGACCTCGTGAGGAAGACTCAGCGTTGCACGGCTCAACTGGCGTCCTACCAGCAGATCGCTGATTGCCCCCGGGATCTCCCGCGTCCCCCGAGCACCTTTCACGGACCGCCTGAGCTGCACGCCCTGCTCCGTGAGCCGCATCCCCCAGGATGAGTCGACCTCAGCAAGGCTGGAACCGACCAGGACCGCTATTGCCGTCTCTACCCGTTCCCGGGAAGGGACGTCGGCCTGCAGCATGTCCCACCCCGGCAGCAGCGCACGGAGCGACGAGGAGCGCCTCCCATCATGCAGCAGGGTCACGAGCGTTGCAGCGTCATCCATGTCTATGCGGTCCACGCCGTTCAGGCTAGCGCACTCCGAGCCGCCACCGCCTCGGGAACAATCACCGTCTCGGAAGAACGTTAAGTTCCCCAACACTTCGGCCGAGGATTCCCGGGAGGTACCGGAGCTGACTCAGACGTTAAAGCGGAACTCCACCACGTTCCGTCACCAAACAACCCGTTGTAGAACAGGGGGTACGCTGACGAACATACTGGTCGACCATCACGAGATCCGGATTTCGACGGCTACTGCGACCCCATGGTCCGCCGGCTGCTTGAGGACTAATGTTCCCTAGCGTCGCAGCGAGCGGCCAATCTGGCTGATAGCGGCATCATAGGCCACATCCCAGATCCAGCCAGCAGCCGGTGCACCGGCCAGCTCCAGTGACACCAGCCCGTGGACTTGGCCCCACACGACGGCGACCATCGAGGCGATCTCGTCATCCGCTGCTCCGGGCAGCGCTGCGGCAACCGCGGCGAACAGCGGCGCGATCGACGGCTCAGTGGCACCCGGCGTCGGCCGACACGGCACCTGGCCGGCCAGTGAGCCGCCGAACATCAGGCCGTAGAGGATCGGATGCTCCAGTGCCCAAGTTCGGTAAGCCCGGCCCAATGCTTCGAGGCCGGCAGCGGCGACCTCTTGTTGGGAGGCAGCAAAGGAAGCGAAGCCATCGTCGAGCACGGCAGTCAACAGCTCCGCCTTGCCCCCGAAGAGCGAATACACCGCCGTCGTCGACGTCCCAGCGGTAGCGGCAATACTGCGCAGCGATAAGGAGGCGGCGCCGTCGCGGGCGATGAGGGAGGCTGCGGTGTCGAGCAGCCTGCGACGCAGGGTCTCATCGTGGACTATGGGTCTTGCCATAGGACAAGTATTGCATAACACTGTTCTGTAACAGCGTTATGAATAGGAGAAGCCCATGTCGGAGCAAGTGCACGCAGGACGTTTCACTGCCGATCCCGGAGGCGGCCCGGTGACAATCTTCCTGATTGGGATGCGCGCCAACCGGTGGTGGAAATTCGGGAAAGTGGCAAGGGTGGGGGCGGCCATGCCCAGGATGCTTGCCCACCTGGCCAAGACGCCGGAGGCTGGATTGTTGGGCTACCAGCAATGGTTCGGGCGGACGACCATCATGGTCAGCTACTGGAGGAGCCCGGAGCATCTGCAGCGGTTCGCGGCCGACCGGTCGGCGCCGCACCTTGAGCCCTGGCGCCGATTCATGCGCGAATCCGCCGGTACTGGCGACATCGGCGTATGGCACGAAACCTACGAGACGATGCCCGGTGGCAGGGAAAGCGTGTATAGCGATATGCCGGTCTTCGGGCTGGCAGCCGCTACCGGTCACGTACCAGTGGGAGCGGGACTGAACACCGCACGCCAGCGCTTGGAGGCAGACGAGGTAAGTTGGCGCCTGTCCGAATGAGCCGTCTAGATTGCAGTTTCTCACTGTGCAAGGTCCCCGGCCAATAGTGAAGGCAGAGCCTGTTGATTGGAGTCATCGCCGCGATTCTCCGCCACGGACGGCGACCCGGCACGCTTCCGGTGAACCCGGCGCAGCAAGCCTCACCACCGTGCGAACGGGCCGCAGCACTCCCGAAACAAATCCAAAGTTCCTACGAGGAGAAGAAACTAAATGCCGACTTTCAACGGCCCCGAAACAGGACCCGCTGTCGCCCATTTCGAAACACCGCGCCTTCATGCCCGCCCATTCCATCCGGCAGATGCAGAAGCCTTTGCCGCCTATCGCGCCCAGCCCCAGGTCGAGCGGTACCAAAGCTGGAGCAATTACACCCTTGAACAAGGTCGCACCCTCATCAACTCGATGCAAAACATCCAGCCCGGCATACCGGGAGAGTGGTACCAGTTCGCCCTCGAAAGACGTGCCGACGGCATTCTCATCGGCGATGTTGCATTAAAGGTGAACGACACTGAAAAGAGCGAGGCGGAATTGGGATTTACGCTAGCGCCCGAGCACCAGGGGCACGGGTATGGCCGTGAGGCGGTTCTGGGGCTCCTCGGCTACGCCTTCGAGCAGTTGCATCTCCACCGCATACTAGCTGTCACCGACGCGCTCAACGATTCTGCGGCCCGGCTTCTTGAGAGGGTGGGAATGCGGAGGGAAGCCCACTTCCACGAAAACGTCTTTTTCAAAGGTACGTGGGGAAGCGAGTTCGTCTTCGGAATACTGGACCGGGAGTGGACTGCAGGTCCACGGAGCGTACCGGATCTGCCTCCGACGGAATCGGGCCATAAGGAAACGACCGGGATGGCCCCCTCCCCGGTCGGCATCAAGGGGTTAGCTGTGAAATGACTCGTGAGCGCTGGTAAGGGAAAGACCCGCATCGCCTCGCGTTGGAGTCGCAGGTCATTGGGTATCCGGGGAAAAACCCCGAAATTTCCTATGCACCCGGACTCCGTCCGAAGGTCCTCGACGCTACGACTATCAATTCTGTTACAAGAAATGCCGCCCTCGTACGTTTCACGGAGGGCGGCATTTCTACTGATTCAGGCGAAGAATCTACACATTAAATCTAAATTCCACGACGTCGCCGTCGGCCATGATGTATTCCTTGCCTTCGATCCGGACCTTGCCACGGGCCTTCGCCTCGGCCATGGAACCGGCCTCGATCAGGTCATCGAAGGAGACGACCTCGGCCTTGATGAAACCGCGCTGGAAATCGGAGTGGATCACGCCAGCCGCCTGCGGGGCAGTGTCGCCCTGGCGGATGGTCCACGCGCGGGTTTCCTTGGGGCCGGCCGTCAGGTAGGTCTGCAGTCCGAGGGTGTGGAAGCCGACGCGGGCCAGCTGGTCCAGCCCGGATTCATCCTGGCCGTTCATTTCCAGCATCTCGCGGGCTTCTGCCTCGTCGAGCTCCACCAGGTCGGACTCGAGCTTGGCGTCCAGGAAGATGGCGTCGGCGGGGGCCACGAGGGCCCGCAGTTCGGCCTGCTTCTCCGGGCTGCCGAGGATTCCCTCGTCGGAGTTGAAGACATAGATGAAGGGTTTGGCCGTGAGCAGGCCGAGTTCCTTGAGGTGCTCCATCTCCAGCTTGTCGCTCTTGATGGACGAGAAGATGGTGTCGCCGCGTTCCAGCACTGCCTGTGCCGCCAGGATGGCCGCCAGTTCGGCCGCCTCCCGCTTCTTGATCTTGACTTCTTTTTCGATCCGCGGGATGGCCTTTTCGATGGTCTGCAGATCGGCCAGGATCAGCTCGGTGTTGATCGTCTCCATGTCGGAGCTGGGATCGACCTTGCCGTCGACGTGGATGACGTCCGGGTCATCGAACACGCGGACAACCTGGGCGATGGCCTCGGCCTCGCGGATGTTGGCGAGGAACTGGTTGCCGAGGCCCTCGCCCTCGGAGGCGCCCTTGACGATGCCGGCGATGTCCACGAAGGACACGGCGGCGGGCAGCAGGCGCGCGGAGCCGAAGATGCCGGCCAGCTTTTCAAGCCGGGCATCCGGCAGGTTCACGACGCCGATGTTGGGCTCGATCGTGGCGAACGGATAGTTCGCCGCGAGGACCTGGTTGCGGGTCAGTGCGTTGAAAAGGGTTGATTTGCCGACGTTGGGCAGTCCGACGATGCCAATAGTAAGAGCCACGAGCATATATTCTACCCGCACCAGCCGCCGGCCGTTGCTGCGGCCTGCGGCTGCGCCTGTGGCGCGGCAGGGTGCCGGCGCGGGCGCGGGGCGGTGTGGGGTGTTCCCGGGGCGTTGTCGGGTGGTGCGGCGGGTACATCCCGGAGTGTTCCAGGGTGTTTCAGGGTGTTCCGGGCGTCGAAGCCAAAACTGTCACAGGGGCATGTCACAGTGAAGACATGGAAGCTTTTTCTCTGATTCTCGCCCTGCTCATGCTGCTCGCGGGCGCCGTCACCGGCGCCGCCGTCGTCTATGTCCTGCTGCGCCGGCGCTATCTGGCCGTGGAACAGGACTTCGACGGCGTGTCAGCCCGGCTGTCCGAGGTCAGCGCCCAGTTCGCCGCCGCCGACGCCGAGAGGCGCCTGCTCGCGGCCCAGAACCGGGAACTCGGCGAGTCCCGGAACCACGACGGCAGTGTGCTCCGTGCGCTGGCGCCGGTGGCAGAAAAGCTCACTGCCGTGCAGCAGCAGGTATCCCTGCTCGAACGCGACCGGCTGGAGCAGTACGGCCAGCTGGCCCAGCAGCTGCAGGAGGCCCGCCTGTCCGATGAGCAGCTGCTGCGGTCCACGCATGCGCTGGAGTCCGCTCTGCGCTCCAACAGCGCCCGCGGCCAGTGGGGCGAGGTCCAGCTGCGCCGGGTGGTCGAGGCGGCAGGCATGCTGCGGCACGTGGACTTCCACGAACAGCTCCACAGCGGGCAGGCCCACAGCTCCGGCACGGACGGCAGCCTCCGGCCCGACCTCGTGGTGCAGCTGCCCGGCGACAAGCAGCTGGTGGTCGACGCAAAGGTCCCGCTGGCGTCGTATCTTGCCGCCCAGGACCTCGGCGCCGCCCAGGCGGGCCAGCAGTCCTCGCAGCTGCCCGGCAGCCAGCAGGCGCACCTCGCCGCCCATGCCAAGGCCCTGAAGGCCCATGTGGACGCGCTGGGCAGCAAGAAGTACTGGGACATCCCAGGCAACTCTCCGGAGCTGGTGGTCTGCTTCCTGCCGGCGGAATCAATCCTGGCCGCCGCCCTCACGGCCGACCCGGCCCTGCTGGACTACGCACTGGCCAAGAACGTGGTCCTGGCCTCCCCCGGGACCCTGCTGGCGGTGCTGAAGTCGGTGGCGTTCACGTGGCGGCAGGACGTGTTGACGGACAGCGCCCGGGAACTCTTCGAGCTCGCCCGGCAGCTCTACGACCGGATGGGCACGCTCGGCGAGAACGTCACCAAGCTGGGGTCCTCGCTGAAGACCTCGGTTGAGCGGTACAACTCCATGGTCGGGACCCTTGAGGCGCGCGTCCTGCCGACCGCGAGGAAACTCAACGCCCTGGAAGCCGCCGGACTGGCCACTCCCCCCGCCGTCGAAGCTACACCGCGGGCAGTCGCGGCCCCGGAACTTCAGTCCCGTGACGAGTCAGAAGAGTCCGCGGCCTAGGTGCCCTGCGCTTGGGTCTCAGCGCCCAGGACTGCCCAATGCCCAGGAGTGTCCAGTACCCAGGACGTCCAGTGCTTAGGAGTGTCCGGTGCCTAGGACTGTTCGGGGCGGGTGCCGCGGCCGCCGAGGGCGCGGGTGACGTCGCCGGCCTGCTTCAGGGTGGCCCGGAGCTCCTTCGGCAGGGAGAACAGGAGGTCTTCCTCGGCCGTGACGACTTCCTCGACCGATCCGTAGCCGTAGTCGGCGAGGAGCCGCAGCACATCCTTGACGAGGACTTCCGGGACAGAGGCCCCCGACGTCACGCCCACCGTGGCGACGCCCTCGAACCACGTCTCGTCAACCTCGTTGGCGAAGTCGACCCGGTAGGAGGCCTTGGCGCCGTATTCCAGCGCCACCTCCACGAGGCGGACCGAGTTTGAGGAGTTGGCGGAGCCCACCACGATCACCAGATCCGCCTGGGGCGAGATCTTCTTGATGGCCACCTGGCGGTTGGTGGTGGCGTAGCAGATGTCGTCGCTGGGCGGGTCCTGCAGGGTGGGGAACCGCTCCTTGAGCAGGCGCACGGTCTCCATGGTCTCGTCCACGCTGAGGGTGGTCTGCGAGAGCCAGATGACCTTTTCCGGGTCGCGGACCGTGACCTTGTCGACCTCGTGCGGGCCGTTGATGATCTGGATGTGTTCGGGGGCCTCGCCGGCGGTGCCTTCGACTTCCTCATGGCCGTCGTGGCCGATCAGCAGGATGTCGAAGTCATCCTTGGCGAACCGGACGGCTTCGCGGTGCACCTTGGTGACCAGCGGGCAGGTCGCGTCAATGGTGCGCAGGCCGCGGTCCTCGGCGGACTGGACGACGGCGGGCGAGACTCCGTGCGCGGAAAAGATCACGAGGGCGCCTTCCGGAACCTCGTCGGTTTCATCGACGAAGATGGCGCCCTTTTCCTCCAGGGAGCTGACCACATGGACGTTGTGCACGATCTGCTTGCGGACATATACCGGCGGGCCGTAGTGTTCCAGGGCTTTTTCCACCGCGATGACTGCACGGTCCACGCCGGCACAGTAGCCGCGCGGGGCTGCCAGAAGGACCTTTTTGGGACCGGCGACCGGGGCCGCGGCCAGGACGTCTTCCGGGGAACGCCGCCTGCGCGGAACGGATGGCATCGGAACGGAGACAGCGGTGGTGGTCATGCTCCCATGCTACCGGTGTTCAATCCTGCCCCGTTTGCGGCCGCCGGCGACCCGGACAGCCACTCCCGTGGCTACCAGTGCTGCTCCCGCGACGGCAGCAGCGACGATCCACTGGCCGAAGCTGGCAGAGCACGCCGTGACGAACTCGTTCTTGAACAGCTCCGCCACATCGTTGCCGCTCGAGGTCCCGGCGACAGCGGCGCCGGCGGCATCGCTGGCAAGCTTCCATACCCCCGCGAGCACCAGCGTCCCAACGCCCATTCCGACCAGCACGGTCCACCGGCGTCGGGCCGCAACGAACGCCAGAATGAAGGCGATGGCCGCGCCGACGGCAACGGCGTAGCCCATCGGGGCGTAGACGGTGACGCGTTCGATCATCTGGCGCTGGTCGGACTGCCCGATATGGATCAGCACCTGGCCGGGCGCCTCCAGCGGAAGGGTGGTCGCCGCAGTGACCTGCTTGGCCACCAGCCCGGCAAGCGGCGCGACATCCAGGGTGAGCGAGGACGACCCGTCAACCTCCGGCGGCAGCGTGCTGGGGTCGGCGAACGTGAGGCGGTGGCTCTTGCGCAGGGTTTCAGCCCAGGCCTCGGGGTAGCCGGGCAGTCCCGTCAGCGAGCGCGCCGCGCTGTCCAGGACCGGCCGGGCCAGCTCCGTGAAGGCTTCGGGAATGCCGGCGCTGGCGGCCAGGCCGTCAACGGCGGCCGCGGCCAGCCGCTGCTGGAACGCCGGGTCCTTGCCCAGCGGCGCGGTCAGGGCAACGAAGCCCTTTTCCTGGACGATGTTCTGGTCCACCCACATGGCTGGAACGGCGACGGCTGCCATCAGGAGCCCGATGAGGACGGCGACGGCAGAGACAAAAGTGCGCAAGGGATTCCTAGGAGGTTGATGGCATCCCTCCCATCCTAGGGCGGGGCCGGGCGCGGCCATAAAGTCGGACCCCGGTGGTAGAGCTATGGATAGAGTTGACAGAGACAACTTCCGGCTGCCGGCTGGCCCACCCGCCGGGGAGCGGGCCGCCGGCAGTCGCGGTGTAAGGACATGCAGTAAACGGCACGCAGCAAAGGACACGCACACATATGCACAAGGCACTCCACCAGGCACTCCCGGCCATGGAGCCCACGCATGCCTGAGGACGCGGCGGCGGCCACCACGCTACCGGCCACCGCGGCCCAAACCAGTCCGGACAACCCCTGGCCGCTGCAGTTGCTGTCCCAGAAGCTCAAGATGCATATCGACCGCGCGCCCTCGGCATGGGTTGAGGGGCAGGTAATCGAACTCAACCGGCGTGGCAGCAACGCCTACCTGACCCTGCGGGACATCGACGCCGAAATCTCGCTGCCGGCATCGGTCTGGACCACAGTGCTGGACCGCCAGGCCGCCCCGCTGGAACGCGGTTCCCGGGTTGTAGCCCTGATCAAGGCCGAATTTTGGCTCAAGACGGGCCGGCTGAACATGTCTGTGAAGGACATCCGGCCCGTGGGCCTCGGCGACCTCCTGGCCAGGATCGAGCGGCTGCGCCAGGCCCTCGCCGCCGAAGGACTCTTTGCCGATTCGCGCAAAAAGCGGCTTCCATTGCTCCCGCACCGGATCGGCCTGATCACCGGCCGCGACTCTGACGCCAAGAAGGATGTACTGCGCAATGCCGCCCTGCGCTGGCCGGCCGTCGAATTCGAGATCCGCGAAGTAGCGGTCCAGGGGAACACCGCCGTAGCCCAGATGATCGCGGCTTTGCGGGAACTCGACGCCCACCCCGTGGTCGACGTCATCGTCATCGCCCGCGGCGGGGGCGCCCTCGAGGACCTGTTGCCGTTCAGCAGCGAGGAGCTCATCCGGGCCGTCGCGGACGCGTCCACCCCCGTGGTGAGCGCGATCGGGCACGAAGCGGACCGGCCTATCCTCGATGACGTCGCAGACCTCAGGGCATCAACGCCCACCGACGCCGCGAAGAGGATAGTTCCCGACGTCGCCGAGGAGCTTGTCAGGGTCCGGCAGGCACGGGACCAGCTCCGTCGCGGGGTCACCCGGCTCGTTGAACGCGAGGGCGACCGGCTGGCCTCCCTGCGTTCGCGCCCCGTGCTGCTCTCCCCCGACGTCATGATCAGCCAGCGCCACGAGGACGTCGAACGGCTCAAGGTCCGCTCGCACTCGGCGATCAGCGCCGCCGTCGTGCGGGCAGCGGACCAACTGGTCCACCTCAAGGCGCAGGTGCGCGCACTCTCGCCGCAAAAGACACTGGATCGCGGCTACGCGGTGGTCCAGCTCGCCGGCGACGGAAACGCCCCCGCGGCGCACCGGGACGTTGTGCGCCATCCGTCCCAGGTGCCCGCCGGCACGGACCTCACGGTTCGGGTGGCCGGCGGCCGGTTCACGGCCCAATCCACCGGCGGCCAGGAACCGGCCGAGGAATAACCCCGGCGGACGGACGTGCCCACACGGCCACCCGTCAGCGCCCCGAACAGGCACCACCGTCAGCACCACAGACAGCGTCACCGCGGCACAAACCGCGACAATCAAGGAGCACCCACATGGCAGCAGAACCCAACCCGAACGCCGACATCGAGGCCCTCAGCTACGAGGACGCCCGCGAGCAGCTGGTCGCCGTGGTGGGCAAGCTGGAGGCCGGCGGCGCAAGCCTGGAGGAATCGCTTGCGCTGTGGGAACGCGGCGAAGCGCTGGCCAAGCGCTGCGAACAGTGGCTGGAAGGCGCCCGCAAGCGGCTCGCCGCGGCCCGGGACCAGGCCGCGGACAAGAACTAGGCACCGGCACGCCGCGGCGTGCCGGTTCCCTCCGTATTAGGAGCGCTCGACCAGATCCCGTTCCAGATCGACGTCGAACTCCGGATCCGGCCACTGCAGCTTCAGCCCTTCCAGGGCGTCCAGCATCAGCTGCTGCACCGCGATGCGGGCGTACCACTTCTTGTTGGCCGGCACGACGTACCAGGGCGCGATGTCAGTGGCCGTCTTCTCGAACGCCTCCTGGTACGCATCCATGTAGTCGTTCCAGAAGGCGCGCTCCTTGAGGTCGGTGCTGCTGTACTTCCACACCTTGGTTTCGTCATCCAGCCTGGCGAGCAGCCGGTCCTTCTGCTCGTCCCGGCTGATGTTGAGCATGACCTTGACCACCGTGGTCCCGGCTGCCGCCTGCCTTGCCTCGAATTCGTTGATGGCCTTGTAGCGCCGCTCCAGTTCCTCGGGACTTGCCCAGCGGTGGACCCGGTGAATCAGGACGTCCTCGTAATGCGAGCGGTCAAAGACGCCCACCATGCCGGCCCCCGGCACTGCCTTCTCGATCCGCCAGAGGAAATCGTAGGATTTCTCCTCCGGGGTCGGCGCCTTGAAGGACTTGAGCTGGACACCCTGCGGGTCCATCTGGCCCATGACATGGTTGACGATCCCGCCCTTGCCTGCGGTATCCATCGCCTGCAGGACCAGCAGGATGCGCTTGGTGCCGCCGAACCGGGATTCGGCGAAAAGCTGCTCCTGCAGGGTGGTCAGCTTGCCATCGAGCTCTGCCAGGAGCGCCTCGCCGTCGGATTTCCCGCCCGGGTAGCCCGGGGTGGAATCCGGGTCGCAGTCCTTCAGCTTGAATTTTTTTCCGACCAGCAGCGTCTCGGCGGGGTGCCGCTCGAACATCACAGCATCTGTCATGGAAAGCCTCTTTCCAGTTTCGTGCAGCCGCTTCGCGGGCGAGTCCCCGAGCTCCGCTGCTGACCGAAGCCTAGTTCCCCTTATACCGGCTCAGGAAGTCCGCCATGCGGTTGATTGCTTCCTCGAGGTCCTTGACGTTCGGCAGCGTCACCATCCGGAAGTGGTCCGGCCGGACCCAGTTGAACGCCCTTCCGTGGGACAGCAGGATCTTCTGCTCGCGGAGCAGGTCCAGGACAAATTTCTCGTCGTCGCGGATGTGGTAGACCTCGGGGTCCAGCTTCGGGAACAGATACATGGCCCCGCGCGCCTGCTGCGTGCTGACGCCCGGGATGGCGTTGAGCATGTCATAGGCCTTGTTCCGCTGTTCCAGGAGGCGCCCGCCGGGCAGGATGAGGTCGTTGATGCTCTGGTAGCCGCCGAGGGCGGTCTGGATGGCGTGCTGGGCCGGCACATTGGCGCAGAGGCGCATGTTGGCTAGCAGGTTGATGCCCTCGAGGTAGTCCGCGGCGGCCTTTTTCGGCCCGGAGATGGCCATCCAGCCGGCCCGGAAGCCGCAGACCCGGTAGGCCTTGGAGAGCCCGCTGAAGGTCAGGCACAGGACATCGTCGCCGGTGAGCGAGGCGAGGTTTACGTGTACCGCGTCTTCGTAGAGGATCTTCTCGTAGATCTCGTCGGCGAAGAGCACCAGGCCGTGTTTCTCCGCGAGGGCAACGATCTTCTTCAGCGTCGCCTTCGGGTACACCGCACCTGTCGGGTTGTTCGGGTTGATGACCACGATGCCCTTGGTGCGCGGCGTGATCTTCGCTTCCATGTCCTCGAGGTCGGGCTGCCAGCCGGATTCCTCGTCGCAGAGGTAGTGCACGGGTTTCCCGCCGGCCAGGGCAACCGAGGCCGTCCACAGCGGGTAGTCCGGGGTGGGGATGAGGACCTCATCGCCGTCGTCGAGCAGGGCCATGAGCGACATTGTGATCAGTTCGCTGACGCCGTTGCCGAGGTAGATGTCATCCACGTGGATGTTCTGGATCCCGCGGGTCTGGTAGTACTGCGAGACGGCGGTGCGGGCCGAAAAAATGCCGCGCGAGTCGCTGTAGCCCTGGGCATGCGGCAGGTGGCGGATCATGTCCACCAGGATCGCGTCCGGCGCTTCAAACCCGAACGGGGCCGGGTTTCCGATGTTCAGTTTGAGGATGCGATGACCCTCCGCCTCCATCTGCTGGGCGGCCTGAAGAATCGGTCCACGGATGTCGTAAAGGACATTATGAAGCTTGGTGGACTGCTTGAATTCTGCCATTCATCAAATATGCCATATGGAGGATGTACTTCCGCTGAGACATGACTCACACGCGGGCGCCGCAGTAACAACAACGACGCCGGTGCCCGGGCTGTAAGGCCGGACACCGGCGTCGCAGGGTCGCCAGTGGCCTACTGCTGGGCGAGGCCCTTTTCCTTCAGCCACGCGTCGGCGGCATCTTTCGGGTTCTGCTTCTGGCTGCCGCTCACGGCACGGTTGAGGTTGATGAGGTCTTCCGTGGTGAGGACCTTGGACACTGCGTTGAGCGTTTCCTTTGCCTTGTCCGTCATCTTGGCCGAGTTGTACAGCGGCAGCACCTGCTGGGCGATGAAGTTGTTCTTCGGATCCTCCAGCACCACGAGGTCGTTGTCCGGGATGGACGGGGTGGTGGTGTAGATGTCTGCGACCTGGACCTGGTCCGAGAGCAGCGCCTTGAGCGTGACGGCGCCGCCGCCGTCGCTGAACGGCTCGAGTTTCTTGGGCACGCAGTTGTAGTTCTTCGCCAGGCCCGGCAGGCCGTAGGCGCGCTCGGCGAAGGTCGCCGGGGCGCCGATGACGAGATCGCCGCAGACCTTCGCCATGTCTTCGATGGACTTCAGCTGGTGCTTCTCGGCCGTGGCCTTGGTGACCACCATGGCGTCCTTGTCCTCAGCCTTGGAGGCATCGAGCACGGCCAGGCCCTGCGGGAGCTTGGTCGGGAGTGCCTTCGCGATGTCTTCGGCGGAGACCTCGGTGGCGTCCTTGTTTACATACAGCAGCAGGTTGCCGCTGTAGTCGGGAACAACGTCCACCGAGCCGTCCTGGACTGCTTTGATGTAGACCTCGCGCGAGCCGATGTTCGGCTTGGTGCTGGCGGTGACGCCCGCGGCGTTCAGGGCACCGGCGTAGACCTCGGCCAGGATCTGGCTCTCGGGGAAATCAGCCGACCCGATCACCAGGGCACCGCCGGAACCGGAGGCGGCACCGCTGCTGGCCGGGGCCGAGCTCAGCGGGTTTGATGAGCCTCCGCAGGCGGACAGGGCCATGGCCAGGCCGACGCCGACGGCCAGGCCGCCGAATGCGCGCCGGCCAAGGCCTCGTTGGCGGGATTCCTTCATGACGTACCTCCTTGAACAACAGTCTCCGCGATCACGGGGTCTGTGAGATCAACCGCAGCCTGCTGGCTGCGGTTCGGCTTGGATGAGGCGCCCCGTGACAGGAACAGCCTCTGAATAAGGGCAAGGATAAGGTCGACGCTGATGGCAAGGGCGGCGATCAGCAGCGAGCCTCCCAGCATTTGCGGGAAGTCGGAGAGCACGAGCCCGTCGAACAGGTAACGGCCCAGGCCGCCCAGGTTGATGTAGGCGACCACGGAAACGGTGGCGATCACCTGGAGCACCCCGGTCCGGAACCCGCCGTACATCACCGGCAGCGCGTTCGGGAATTCCGCCCGGAACAGGACCTGCCACTCGGTCATGCCCATGGCGCGGGCGGCATCCACCACGTTGCGGTCGACGCTGGAGATTCCGGCGTAGGTGCCGGCGAGCAGCGGCGGGACGGTCAGGATCACGAGCGCCCAGATCGGCGGCATCAGCCCGATGCCGGCGAGCAGGACGAACAAGGTGAGCAAGCCGAGGGTGGGCAGGGCGCGCAGCGCGCCCGCGACTGACACGATCGCAACCCGCCCGCGGCCGGTATGCCCGACGAACAGGCCGATCGGGACGGCGATGGCGATGGCGATCACCATCACCAGGCCCGTGTAGAACAGGTGTTCGGCCAGGCGCACCGGGATTCCGGCACTGCCGGACCAGTTCTCCGGATCGCTGAGCCAGGCAAAGGTGTCCGTGACGACGTTATTCACGCGTTTCCCCCTCCGGTCTTGGGACGCGAAAACCGCATCGCCGCCGCGGCGGGGCCAGTCCTGTCCGGGCCCGCTCCCGAACCGGTGCTGCCACCCGTGGCCGCCGCGGCCCGGGTCCAGGGCGTCAGCAGCCGTTCAAGCAGCACCAGGACGGCGTCCATCAGCAGAGCCAGGAGAAGGATGGCGATGATGCCCACCACCACTTCGGTGACGAAGTCACGCTGGAGGCCGGAGGTGAAGAGCATTCCGAGGTTGCCGATGCCGAGCAGTGCCGCGACGCTGACCAGCGAGATATTGCTGACCGAGACCACGCGCAGCCCGGCGAACAGCACCGGCAAGGACAGCGGCAGGTCGATCTGCATGAATCGGGCGAAGGGTTTGAACCCCATGGCTACGGCGGCCTGCCGCAGGTCCTCGTCCACCGAGTCGAAGGCATCCAGCGTGGCGCGCACCAGCAGGGCGATGGCGTAGATGGTCAGGGCCACCACCACGTTGACCGGATCCAGGATCCGGGTTCCGAGGATGGTCGGAAGGATGATGAAAAGCGCCAGCGAGGGGATCGTGTACAGCAGTGAGGACCCGGTGAGCACCAAGGACCGGAGCCCGCGGCTCTGCCGGGCGAGCTGGGCCAGCGGAACGGCTATGAGGACCCCGAACACCATCGGCAGGATGGCCAGGATGAGGTGCTGGCCGGCGAGGCTGAAGACTTCGGCCCTGTTGGCCAGAAACCACTCCATCAGAGCCCTCCGTGCCGGACGTTGCGGTCTGACTCGATGACGGCGAGGACTTCGGCGGCTCCGATGACTCCGGCCACCCGGCCGTCGTCGTCCACGGCGACGCCGAGGCCCGAGGGTGAGGACAGGGCCGCGTCCAGTGCCCGGCGGAGCGTGTCCCCCTTCCGGAACAGGGAGCCTCCGGGAACCATCGCCGGGGCGGTTCCGGTGGCGCGGCGGGGCCCGGCCCAGCCCAGGGGCCGGAGAGCGTCGTCGACCACCAGCTGCCATTCATCGGAGCTGCCCTCAGCCCTGAGCTGATCGGGCGTCAGAGTGGGGACGGGGTGGATGGTGACACCGTCCGAGGGGCTGAACGCAAGGTGCCGGAACCCGCGGTCACGGCCCACGAAGGAGGCCACGAACTCGTTCGCCGGTGCCCGCAGGATCTCCGCCGGGGCGGCGTACTGCGCCAGCTTGCCGCCGACGGCGAACACGGCCACTTTGTCGCCCAGGACGGTGGCCTCGTCGATGTCGTGGGTGACGAAGACGATCGTCTTGGCCAGGTCGTGCTGGAGCCGGAGGAGCTCCTTCTGGAGTTCGTCGCGGACCACCGGGTCCACGGCGCTGAAGGGCTCGTCCATGAGCAGCACCGGAGGATCGGCCGCGAGTGCCCGGGCCACGCCTACGCGCTGCTGCTGTCCGCCCGAGAGCTGGGACGGGTACCGCTTGCCGAGCGAGGAGGCCAGCCCGACGACGTCGAGCAGTTCCTGGGCGCGCTTGCGGGCGTCGGCTTTGGACACGCCGTTGAGCCGGGGAACGGTGGCGATGTTGTCCAGCACGGAGCGGTGCGGCATCAACCCGGAGGACTGCATGACGTAGCCCATGGACCGCCGCAGCTGCGCGGCAGGGACTGAAGTGACATCGGCCCCGTCCACGGTGATGACGCCGGACGTGGGCTCCACCATGCGGTTGATCATCCGCAGGGACGTGGTCTTACCGCAGCCGGAGGGTCCGACGAAGACAGTGATGGCGCCCTTATCGATGGACATGGTCAGCCCGTCAACGGCGGCCTGACCGCCCTGGTACTGCTTGGTGACGTTCTGGAACTCGATCATGGCTTCGGCCATTTCCGGGCTTACCTAACTGTTGGCGGCGACATTGGTCGGGCCAGCGCACGGTTCGTCAGTGTGCTGGCCATAAAGCAGTTAGCTCATAGACTAACCAGCACCCCGGACTATGTCAGCGGCGCGGGGCTCCCGTAAGGCTTCGGAAGCACAACGATTTTGGATGGGTGGCGCGCCGGAAATCCTTCCGGCGCGCCACCGCGGCCCTTGTCTCACCCGGCGGTGTGCTTCAGCGGGGCCGCCGCGCACCCTTCGCGCCACTGGTGTTTCTGCTATTTCCGCCCTGGCGGCTCTTTCCGCCGCCGTGCGCGTTCTCGTGGTTGTCCCGTTCGGCTGACCGCTGGCTCTTGCCCGCTACGACGATCTTCTGGTGCCATTCGCGCTGGTAGGCGCGCCGCGCGGCCGCGTCGTGGCGGCGCGCCAGGGCGGCGAGTTCGCGTTGCAGCTTCAGGTAGCTGGCCCACCGGCGGTCCTCCAGTACGCCGTCGGCGAGCGCGGCCTGCACGGCACAGCCGGGCTCCCGGCCGTGCGCGCAGTCCGAGAAGCGGCAGTGCTCGAAGAGCTCTTCGAGGTCGCCGAACATCTCCTCCATTCCTCCCTCGGCGTCGAAGACCCCGAAGCCGCGCACCCCCGGCGTGTCCATCAGGACGGCGCCGCCGGGCAGGGGAACGAGCGCGCGGGACGTGGTGGTGTGCCTGCCCTTGCCGTCGCCCGCCCGCACTGCCCCCGTCTCTTGGGCCGGGACGCCGGCGAGGGCATTGATGAGCGTGGATTTTCCGGCGCCAGAGGGCCCCAGCAGCACCAGCGTGCCGCCGGGCAGCAGATGGCCCAGCACTTCGTCGAGGCCATCGCCGTTCTCGGCAGAGGTGGTGACGACGTCGACGCCGGCTGCCTGGCGCACGACCGTCGCCACGACGTCGTCCGCGAGGTCCACAATGTCCGCCTTCGTGATGATCACGAGCGGCGTGGCACCGGAGTCCCACGCCGCAACCAGGGTCCGTTCGAGCCGGTTGTGCGTGAGCGGACGATCCACCGGAACGACGATCCCGACGACGTCCATGTTGGCGCCAAGGACCTGCGCCTCGGACGAGGCCTCGAAGGCACGCTTGCGGCTCAGCTCCGAGTGGCGGGGCAGGATGCCCACGATGGCGGGCTCCCCCGCCGCGTTCGGACCCAGCCAGACCCAGTCCCCGGTGGCGGGAAGCTCCCCGCCGCGCGGGTAGGGCAGGTGGGCGGTTCCGCCGCCCTCGGCCACCAGGACGAGGTTGCGGTCCACCCGGATGACGCGGCCAGGGCGGTCGCCGCCCGGCACCGGCTGGGCCGCGAACCGCTCGGCGACGCCGGCCGTGTAGCCGTAGAGGACAGGACCTTCGGGGCCAGCCTCATCGGAGGGCACGGCCGTATGAAGCACAGATAAATGAGGTTCGGATGAATTGGTAATGAGGGCGCTGCCGGCGCCCCGGGATGCAGGATGAATGGTCAACGAAAACCCTTTGGTGGGGCCCCGTGGTGCGCCGCATTGCGGGCGGCGGCGGTTTGGATGCCGCGCGCGGAGACTAGCGCTCGATGGCTAGGCTGCGCCGTGGGACGGGGCAGGAGTAATGACATGGCTTGTATCGGTGCGCTGCGCGCTCAGAAATATCGCATTCATTGCTTCCACCTCCCCGTCAATTGCCGGCCTGCTGCGGCCGGCGGTTTCTACAGGATAGCCATGGTGCCCGTGCCTGGCCAGCGGTTTAGCCGGAAAGTTTTCCGTTCAGCGGCCGCTCACGGTACAGACGCAGCCCGGCATCCACGAGCGAGACCCGGTTTAGCTGCGCCACCTCATCCAGTGGAATCCAGGCCGCGTGGGTGGTGCTGCCGTTCACTTCGTGACGCAGTTCCCCGCCCGTGATCGTCGCCTCGTAGACCAGCCGGAGCGACTGGAAGTCCCGTACGCCGCCGTCGAGCCGGACTTCGGACGGCCAGTGCCCGACGTCGATCCCCAGCATGGCGCCGACCTCGGCGTCGTAACCGGTTTCCTCGTGAATCTCGCGTCGGCACCCGTCCACCGGGTGTTCAGCCAGGTCCAGGCCGCCGCCGGGCAGCGTCCAGCCCTCGCGGCCGTCCTGCTTCCAGTACGCCAGGAGGATCCCGGCATCGCGGATGATGACGGCGTAGGCGGCGGGCCGGGTGTCGAATTGCATGCTCATCCCCCCAGCGTAGTGGCCGGAGGATTGCCTCCGCCTACTCCTGTTCCGCCACCAGCTGCAGCACCCCGAACACCGGCTCCTGCGCCAGGACCCGGACATCGGTGATCCCCGCGGCGGCCAGTGCCGTGCGGAACGACTCCTGGAGCCCCGTCACGTTCATGCCGAGTCCGCCGCCCAGGATGACGGGGCCCTCGATGCCGAGCTGCCGGACGGTCTGCGCGGCGAGGTCGGCGAGGTCGCGCCCGGCCTGCTCCATGAGGGCCCGGCTCGGCGCATGCCCGGCGTCTGCAGCCTCCACCACGAGACGGGCCTGCTGGGCCCAGAACCGGCGCCCGGTCTCGGGCGAGTGGAACATGGCGATCAGCTTGTTCGGGTCATCCACCCCGCAGGATGCCAGCAGGGCAGTGGAGAGTTCGTCGGGTTCCAGCCCCTGGTTCATCCGGCGCAGGCTGTGGCGGACTGCCTCCCGGCCCAGCCAGTAGCCGCTGCCCTCGTCGCCGAGCAGGTAGCCCCAGCCCCCGGCCCGTGCTTCCTCGCCGCGGCCGTTCTTGCCCCACGCGGCCGATCCGGTGCCGGCGATGACCGCGACGCCGGTGCTGGCACCGCCTGCGGCAAGCAGCAGCCGGGAGTCGTGGACCACCGTGATCCGGGCACCGGGCACGTGCGGGGCAATCAGTGCCGCGAGCGCCGCGGCGTCGTCATCGGTGTCGATGCCGCCGGCTCCGGCGTAGACCTGGGCGACGTCTCCCCCGCCGATCCTGGCGAAGAGTTCCGCGAGGTTGAAGGCGGCTTCCTCGGGGCTGACGTTCTGGACATTGGAGCTGCCCACCGATTCATCGGCAACGGGCGCGCCGTCCTCGAACCTGACGCCCCGGGTTTTGGTGCCGCCGATGTCCAGTCCGATCACGGCACCTGTCCTCGCCGTGGCAGATGGCGTGGTGGAAGATGGAACGGAGTCCGCCGCCGGCGGCATATCAGTGTTAGTCACTGGAACAGGTTACTGAATCGCTGCAAGGAGCCCGCAATGCCCCACGATCTTTTCGGCACACCCGTCATCGCGGCGCCCATGGCCGGCGGCACCTCCACACCGGCCTTCGTCGAAGCCGTACACCGGGCTGGCGGGCTGGGCTTCCTCGCGGCCGGCTACAAGAGCGTGGCGGCCATGCAGGCGGAAATCCGCACCATCCGGGAGTCCGGCGCCCGGTTCGGCATGAATGTGTTTGTCCCGGATCCGGCCCAGCTGCCACCCTCCGCGGCGGTGCTGGCGGAACTCGAGGATTACCGGCAGCAGCTGCGCCCCGACGCCCGGCGCTACGGCGTCCAGCTTCCGCAGTTGCGGCTCGACGACGACGACGAATGGCAGGGAAAGATCGATGCCCTGCTCTCAGAGCCCGTGGAGCTGGTCAGTTTCGCGTTCGGGCTGCCCGGCCCGGACGTCGTTCGGGCCCTGCAGCGGGCGGGGTCGGCGGTGCTGGCCACTGTCACCACCGCGGCCGAGGCCGTGCAGGCGGCAGGGCAAGGCGTGGACGCCCTCGTCGTGCAGCACACGAGCGCCGGCGGACACAGCGCAGCGTTCCTTCCGGCCCCGGAGCCGCAACCGGCTTACACAGCGGAGCCGGGCGGCACAACTGCGCAGCCGGGCGGCACGACGGCGGAGCTGCTCGCCGAGGTGCGGTCCGTCGTCGACCTTCCGCTGGTGGCTGCGGGCGGCATCATGGATGCGGCCGGGCTGGACGCCGTGCTGCGTGCCGGGGCCGTCGCAGCCCAGCTCGGCACCGCGTTTCTCCGCACTGACCAAAGCGGCGCCAAGCAGCTGCACAAAGATGCCCTGGCCGATCCGCACTTCACCCGAACCCGGCTGACACGCGCATTCACCGGCCGGCAGGCCCGGGCCCTGGAGAACGAATTCGTCCGCGACCACCCCGAGGCGCCGGAGGCCTACCCTGCCGTCCACCACCTCACGGCGCCCCTGCGGGCCGCGGCCACCGCAGCCGGCGACGCGGAACGCCTGAACCTGTGGGCGGGCACGGGCTGGCAGAAGGCACAAGCCGGACCGGTGGCCGGCGTCGTGCAAGGGCTGCTCCCCGGCCGCTGACCGCAGCAGCAGCCCCCGCCGACCCCGTCCGACCCCCACCATCGGAATCCGGCCGGACCTGGCCGAACGCCGAAGTCGCCGGAAGCATGCCAAACCGCCGTCACTTTACGGCGACCTCGGGGCCAACCGGCGACCGGAGCGCACCGGCCCGGCACACCCGTCTGCCCGGCTCAGCCTGCCGAGCGTTCGCGCACGAAGCCTGCCAGGAGCGCCGGACCGTCGCGGAGCACGAATTCGCGGAACAAGCGCACGGGATCGGACTCGCCATCGGCCACGGCATTCCGCGAAACCGGCTCCCGCCAAGCGAGGCCGATCTCGCGGAACGCCAGGACTGAATCCAGGGGAATCTCAACCCAGCCCGGTCCGCCGTCGTCGGCTTCGGTGCCCCGCGACGGGTGGTGGCTGTTTTGTGCGGCTCTGCCGGGTGCGGAGCCGCCGGGCGGCAGAATGCTGACGCCGAGCCCGGCCGAGACGAGGCCGCGGACGGTGTGCGAGTCCTGGCTCTCGAAGGCAATGCGCGGGCGGAACCCCGCCTCCCGGAACAACGCGTCGGTCAGCGAGCGCATGCCGTAGCCGGACCCCATCGCTACGAAGGGCTCCTGCCGGATCTCGGCAACCTTGGCCCGACGGCGGCCGGCCAGGGCATGCCGGTGGTGGACCACCAGGCGCAACGGTTCGCGGTACAGCGCGGCCGAACCGATTCGCTTGCTGGGTGTGGCAACGGGTGCCGTGAGCGCCACGTCGGCGGAGCCCGCGGCCAGTTCCGCGAGGCAGCCGTCCCGTGCACCCTGGCTGAGGTCAAAGGCAGTCTGCGGGTGCCTGCTCCGGAACGCACTGATGAGCAGCGGCAGCATTGCCTCGCCGAAGGTGTGCTGGAACGACACGGCGATCCGGCCGCGGACCACCTCCGATTCGTGCCTGACGCTGTCCAGCCCCGTCTGGAATTCGGCCAGGGCAGCCTCGATGTGGGGCATGAGCGCCTTCGCCGCGGGCGTCAAACGCACGCCCCGGCCGTCCCGGATCAGCAGCTCCGTCCCCACGATGGCGCTGGCCCGCGCAATGGCACGGCTCACGGTCGACTGCGGCAGGCCCAGGAGCTCGGCCGTCTCGGTAATGTGCTCCGTCCGCCCCAGTTCCGCCAGCATCGGCAGCAGGGGCAGCAGCTGCACGAGCTGCCTGTGTTCGACGTCCATGTTCCCCTCCAGCACACTGATCCATATTTGCTATCTATTCTATGGAAATCATGCATTGGAAGCATCCCTCGGGCAGGCTTTAGCCTGAAGGCATGCCACGCATTTCCGCACCCACCGGCACCGGCCCACGCCCCGCGGCCAAGGACGCAGCCAATCTCGCAGCTGATTCTGCAGCCAACGCTGCCGCATGGGCTGGCCATCCGAAGGGCTCCACGGCCTACCGCCGGATCCTCGCCGGGCTTGCCTTTGCCGGCGTCGCAACCTTCGCCCAGCTCTACTCCACCCAGGCGGTGCTCCCGCTCCTGGCGGCGGATCTTCGCGTCTCGGCCGCCGAGGCCGCGCTGACCATCTCCCTGGCAACGGTAGGGCTGGCCCTGACGGTGCTCCCCTGGTCCTTCCTGGCCGACCGGATCGGCCGGGTCCGGGCAATGATGTGGGGCATCTCAGCGGCCACCGTCCTGGGCCTGCTGGTCCCCCTGGCCCCCAGCTTCCCCGTGCTGCTGTGCCTGCGGATGCTGGAGGGAATGGCCCTCGGCGGCATCCCGGCGATCGCGATCGCGTATCTCAACGAGGAGGTCAACAAGGCCCACGCCGCCGTCGCCGCCGGGAGCTATGTCGCCGGGACCACCCTGGGCGGCCTGGCCGGCCGGCTGGTCGCCGGACCCGCGGGTGAACTGTGGGGCTGGCGGGCCGCGGCCCTGGCGGTCTCCGTTCTGGCTAGCGGAGCGGCAGTCCTGTTCCTTGTTCTGGTGCCCCGGGCCAAGGGCTTCACCGCCGCGGCCGCGGGCGGCTTCCGCGGGGCCTTTCGCACGCTGGCCGGCCATGGCCGCAATCCCCGGCTCTTGGCCCTGTACGTCCAGGCATTCCTGCTCATGGGCGGTTTCGTGGCCGTCTACAACTACCTCGGATTCCGGCTGTCAGGGGAGCCGTTCAGCCTGCCCGCCACCGCGATCAGCCTGATCTTCCTGGCCTACCTCTCCGGAACCGTCTCGGCGCGCTGGGCAGCGGGCCTGACGTCGCGGTTCGGCCGGCGCACCGTCCTGATCGCCGGCACCGCACTGATGGCAGGCGGCCTGGCCCTGACGCTCACGGAACAGCTGGCCGCGATCCTGGCGGGATTGCTGCTGTTCACGGGCGGCTTCTTCGCGGCACACAGCATCGGATCCGGCTGGACCGGGCTGATCGCCACGACGGGCCGGGCGCAGGCCGCCTCGCTGTACAACCTTGCCTACTACCTCGGCTCCAGCGTGCTTGGCTGGGCCGGCGGCCTGGTCTTCCAGCGGTTCGGCTGGACGGCCCTTGCGCTGACGGTCATCGGACTGGCCGGCGCGACGGCGGCAATCACCGCCGTCGCGCATCCCGCGCCGGTGCCCGCAACCGGCACCGCGGCCGCCGGCAGGGTCACGGCATCGGGCTAGGCACCGGACCCTCGGGCTACTGCGTTGCCTCGATCGCCTGCACGAGGTCGGCGACGATGTCGGCCGGGTCCTCCAGCCCCACCGAGATCCGCAGCAGGTTCGCGTGCGGCTTGGCCGCGGCTTCGACCGGCCGGTGGGTCAGGCCGGCCGGGTGCTGGATGAGGGTATCAATCCCGCCGAGGGACACGGCGTGGGTGATCATGCCGACGGCGGCCGGGATCCGCTCGGCGTGCTCGGCGCTGGCGAGTTCGAAGGCCATGAGCGATCCCGGCCCGGACATCTGTGTGCCCACCAGGCCCTGCGGGTCGCATTCGGCCAGTCCCGGGTAGTAAACCCGCCTCACGAGCCCGTGCCCTGCCAGGGCAACCGCGATTTTTTCGGCGCCGGCCTGCTGGGCGCGGACCCGGACCGGGAGCGTTGCCAGCCCGCGGTGCAGCAGGTACGCCGGCCACGGGGTCAGGATGCCGCCGGTCACGGCCCGGATCTGGCGCAGGCGCACTGCCCATTCAGAGCCTGCGGCCACCACGCCGCCCATAGCGTCCCCGTGGCCGCCCAGGAACTTCGTGGCGCTGTGCAGCACCATGGCCGCGCCGTGCTTGAAGGGTTGCTGCAGTACCGGGCTGGCGAAGGTGTTGTCCACCAGGAGCGGCACACCGTCGGCGGCGGCTGCCACGCGGGCGATGTCCACCAGCTCGAGGGTCGGGTTGGCCGGCGTCTCGAGGATCACCAGGCCGGTGTCCGGCCGGAGGGCGGCGCCGACGCCCTCCGGCGTCGTGAAGGTGACCTCGTTGCCAAGGACGCCGGAGGCCAAAAGGTAGTCGCTGCCGCCGTACAGCGGGCGCACGGCGACAACGTGCTTCTTGCCCGCGGCCACAACCGCGAGGAGCACGGCGCTCAGCGCCGCCATTCCGGTGGCAAAGGCGACAGACTCGGGCGTGCCTTCCAGGACAGCGACGCCTTCTTCGAAGCGTGCCACCGTGGGGTTCCACAGCCGCTGGTAGACCGTGCTTTGCCCCTCCACATGTGAGCCGCCGGTGGCCATGTGCTCGTAGGCAAGGCCTCCGTCGTGCACGGACGGCAGGGGCGCCGTCGTGGACAGATCGATGGGCACCGCGTGGACGCCCAGTTCCGTGAGCCCGCTCCGGCCTGCGTGGACCGCCAATGAATCTTGAGAAAGCACCCTTGCTCCTTACGAATATTCACCATTGAATTCCGCAAGTATCTGGCAATAATTCGCGCTTTTGTAGAGGTTCTGAATGGAACTGTCGGATAACGCCGTTTATGATGAACGGAGAACACTACTAGGAGGATCCGTGAGCAGCACCGCGAAGAATGTTCGGCCGGGAGCCAGCGAGCCGCTGGACGCGATCGACGAGCGCCTGCTCGCTGCCCTCGTCGCGGACGCCCGCATCTCGAACAAACAGCTGGCAGAGCTCGTGGGGATCGCGCCGTCGACCGCGCTGATGCGCACCCGCGCCCTGTCCGAGCGCGGCATCATCGAGGGCTTCGAGGCCAATCTGAGCCTGTCCGCGATCGGGCGTTCGGTCCAGGCCCTCATTGCGGTCCGGCTCCGGGCCCATGACCGCGAGCAGATCGACCGTTTCACTGCCCGGGTGCCCAAACTGCCGGCAGTGCTCTCGACCTTCCACACGTCCGGGTCAGTGGACTACCTGCTGCACATCGCCGTCGCCACCACCGAGGACCTCCGGGACTGGGTTCTGGACAACCTGGCCACCGACCCCGTGGTGGGCCACACCGAAACCACGCTGGTCTTCGACCACATCCAGGGCAACCACGGCCCGCTGCCCTAACGGGCCCGGCCGGCGCAGTTAGACCCGGCGCAGTCAGACCCAGCGCAGTCAGACCCAGCGCAGTCAGACCCAGCGCAGTTAGCCCCGGCGCAGTGCGCCTCGCAGCGTAACGGCCGCCAGCGTCAGCGCGGCGGCCGCGCACACCGTGACGAAACCGGCGACGGCGCTCTGCAGCCCGACGATCCCGGCCGCGAGCCCCAACCCGATCACCGGGAAGGCGCTGCCAAGGTACGTGATCACATAGACGGTGCTGATGATCTGGGCGTGCCGCGCGGCCTCCACCCTGCCGGCAACGTCATTGAACACAGTCCTGAAGGCCACGCCCTGCCCCACGCCGGCAGTGATGCTGGCCAGAATCAGCAGCCACGGGCTGCTCCAGGCGGCGGCCGCGGCGATCAGCAGGACGGAGACGCCCAGGACGGCCAGGCCGGCGGACACGGCAAATCGTCCCCGGATGGCCAGCAGCTGGCTCAGGGCTGAGGACCCCAGCGTCAGCCCTGCCAGCAGGCCGATCAGCGGCCGCGAATCGGCGTGGACAATCTGGGCGAAATAGCCGGGTGCGAGCGAGAGGCAGAAACCAAAAACGGTGAAGCTCAGGAAGCCCACAGACGACGCCAGCCAGAAGGCGCCGCGCGCGTCGCTGGAGACCGAGGGTCGCCGCGGTGCCAGGACCCGCAGGGTCTGGGGACCGGCATGCAGGCTGATGGCGGGCCGCGCCTTGAGCAGGTACAAGGGCACCAGCACGGCGGCGAGGACGATGGAGTGCAGGTAGTACGGCGTCGACGTCGGGCCCGGCAGGAGGGACAGCATTCCGCCGATTGCGGGGCCGGCCGCCACCCCGCCGGCGGAGGCCAGGAGCGTGAACCGTGAGGCCCACTCCGGCCGGCTGGGCAGCAGCTCGCGCAGGGCAGCCGAGCTGGCCCCGGTGGCGAGCGCTACGGCGACGCCCTGCAGGGCGCGCCCGGCGGAGAGCGCCACGAGGTTGCCCGCGGTGGCGAAGACAAAGCCGCCGGCCAGGCCCACCAGCACTGCCAGTACGAGGGCGGCGCGGCGGCCGATGTGATCGGACCAGTGGCCGGCCAGGACGAGTGTGGCCACGAGGGCCAGGACGTAGGCCGAGAACGCCACCGTGACATCGAGCGCCGTGATTCCAAGTTTTGCCTGCAACAGCGGGTACAGCGGCGTCGCAAGATTCGCGCCGACCAGCAGCGTAAAGATCACAACCCCGGCCATCACGAGCCGTGCGGTGGTGGAAGCGTCCCAGCCCCAGCGGTCAGCTGTGGCCGGGCGCATGCGGAGTTCGCTAAAGACTGTCATGGCCGTGCCCTTGCATGAAATCGGGCCGCATGCGTTCCCTGTGGGGAACACCGACGGCCCGGTCGAAAAGATTGGTACCTACAGAATGCAATACCAATGATCTGGATGTCCAAGTTCTGTGCCAAAATTGAGCAAAACAGTCATTCTCAGACTGCTCAAGTGAACCGGAGTGATGATTTGAACAGTCTGGACCCCACCGACCTGAAGATCCTGCTGGAGCTGATCCGGGATCCGCGGATCCAGATCGGCGAGCTCAGTGACACCCTGGGCATCGCCCGGAACACCGCCCAGTCGCGCGTGCGGCGCATGCTGCGCTCCGGTGTGCTGCACGACGGCGGCCGTGAAATCGATTTGGAGGCGGTGGGGTACGACGTCGTCGCCTTCGTGACGATCGAGGTCAACCACCGGGAACTCGACGGCGTCGTGGGGGCCCTGCGGCTGATCGCCCAGGTTCTGGAAGTCCACGAGATCTCCGGGCGCGGCGACGTCTGGTGCCGGGTGGTGGCGACGGATACGCACAATCTCCAGGCGGCCCTCCGGTCGATCCTTCGGATCAAAGGCGTCATCCGCACCGAGACCGTCCTGGCGCTGCACACCCATATCCCGTACCGGACCGAGCCGCTGATCAGCCGGCTCGCCCAAGGCAACGCGCTCGCCCCCGGCCGGTCCGCGTCGCGGCGGGCCGGGTCCGCCGAATTCCAGGTGGACAAAGGATAATGTCCCGGTGACTATCATCGACAACGCCGTCTACGTTGACGGCATCCGCAGCGCCGAGCCGCGGAACCTCGAGCAGACTTTTGAGACCCTGACCGAGCACGGGGGCATGGCCTGGATCGGCCTGTACCGGCCGACCACTGAGGAAATGGCGGCCGTGGCGGCAGAATTCAACCTGCACGGGCTGGCGGTGGAGGACGCGATCTCTGCCCATCAGCGCCCCAAACTGGAACGCTACGACGACAATCTGTTCACTGTGCTCCGCCCCGCCAGATACCTGGACGAGACCGAAACCGTGGAGTTCGGCGAGCTCCACGTCTTCACGGGGCGCAACTTCGTGGTCACCGTCCGGCACGCCGAGACGAAAGTCGTGGGCCAGGTCAGGCGCCGGATGGAGGGCCGGCCCGATCTGCTGCGCCACGGGCCCGAGGCCGTCCTGTACGCGCTCATGGACCAGGTGGTGGATGACTACGGTCCCGTGGTAGCCGGGCTGGAAAACGACATCGACGAGATCGAGGACCAGCTCTTCAGCGGCGACCCCCTGGTGTCCCGGCGGATCTACGAGCTCGCCCGTGAAGTCATCCATTTCCAGCGCGCCATCCACCCGCTCCCGGCAATGATGCAACAGCTCCGGCGGGGCTTCGAGAAGTACCGGGTGGACATCGAACTGCAGCACAGCCTGCGCGACGTCGAGGACCACGTGGAACGGCTGATTTCCCGCGCCGATTCGTTCCGTGACCTGCTGCAGAATGCGCTCACCCTGGACGGAACCCTGACCGCCAACCGCCAGAACGAGGCCAGCGCGGAACAAAACGAACAGGTCAAGAAGATCTCGTCGTGGGCCGCGATCTTCTTCGCGCCGACATTTGTGGCCGGACTGTATGGCATGAACTTCGACAACATGCCGGAGCTGCACTGGACGCTTGGCTACCCGATGGCAATCACGCTCATGGCCGGCACGGCGGCGCTGATGTACGCCATCTTCAAGAAGAAGGGCTGGCTCTAGCCAGCGGCGCGGCGGTTCCGGACCTGGACCATGAGCCGTCGGAACGCCAGGACGAACACGACCTCGATCAGCACCATCAGCCCGAGCAGCAGCCACTTCCCGCTGCCGATGAAAACGATGGCTCCGGTGAGGACCAGAATGCTCCCCAGCGCCAGGGAGTAGACGGCAAATCCGAGGGCTACCCTGGCGCTGCGGACGCCCGTGCGGAAGCCGAAGCCCTGCGGTTTCCCACCGGGGTACCCGGCAACCCGGTCCGGACCGGCGGGCTGGAGCTTGTCGAACTCCTCCCACGGGTCGCGGTCCTGCTGCTGATTGGTCATGGTTCCATTATCCCGCGGGCCCGGAAACGCCGCGCCCCTGAGACCGAACCGTTGGACACTTTCGCGCTGAAACACTTTCGCGCTGAAACATTTTCGTGCCGTCACGACGACGGGGGCAGGACCAGTGGTCCGGGCCCCGTCATTGCATGCCGATTGGGCTACTTGCTGTGGCCGTGCCCGCCCGAGTCGCCGCGCTTGCTGGTCTTGGCGGCGTGATCGCTTTCAAGACCGGCCGGAGCGGCACGGTGCTCGGCGGCTTTGGCCTGGCTGGCCGCGCGGTGCTCGGCGGCCTTGGCCTGGCCGGCGGCGCGGTGTTCAGCGGCGTTGGCCTGGCCGGCGGCGCGGTGTTCAGCGGCGTTCTGGTGTGCCCATCCGCTGTTGCCGTTCGATGCGTGGGACGCGTCGGCTTCCGGCGCGTCGGCCGAATCCTTCGCATCGTGTCCGGCGGGCGCCGGGGCCGGAGCAGCGGGGGCCGGAGCCGGGGCAGCAGGCTCCTGAGCGTCCGCGACCCCTTCCGCCCCCTGGTCGTCCGCGTTCTGGTCGTCCGCGACCTCTTCCGCGCCCTGATCGTCCGCGTTCTGATCGTCCGCCTCCTGGTCATCCGACTCAGCCGGATCGCCCGGTTCAGACGATTCAGCCGGATCGCCCGGTTCAGACGATTCAGACGATTCGTGATCGGCGGCTTCCTGGTCGCCCACTACCGGAGTCTCCGACCCGGCCGACTCGACCGGCTCAGAGGTTTCGGTGCCGGTCGCCGTCATGGTTGACGTCGGGTCAGCCGGGAGATTGGTGGTCGCGGTGGCCGCCGCTGCGCCGGCGCCGCCGGTGACGACGACGGAGGCCACTACTACTGCCTTGCCTGTGGTGCCCAGAGCACTGAGCCAGCCGATGATTCCTGCCACGGGAGATTCCTTTCAAAGCGGATAAGAGACCGCTGCCGTCCCCCCGGTCGGCAGCCAGCGCCACACTACCGCTCGGAAACGACCACTTGTCCGCCCTTTAGCCGCTCAGGCCACATCCTGAGCCAATGTTGAGCAAACACTGAGCCTCGGGGCAATCACCACGTCCTTAGGCCGCGCGTACGTCGACCTCGCCGGGTTCTGCGCCGTCGGTGCCGAAGACCAGCTGACGGGTGGCGATCTTTTCGGTGAAGAAGCGGTCGTGGCTGACCACGACGACCGCGCCGGGGAAGTGGAGCAGTGCCCGCTCCATCACCTGGGTACTGGACATGTCCAGGTGGTTGGTGGGCTCATCCAGCAGCAGCACCGAGGCCCCGGACAGCAGGCACTGGGCCATGGCGACGCGGGCTTTCTGTCCGCCGGAGAGGTTCCCGATCTTCTGTTTGAGGTCGGCTTCGGAGAACTGGAACATGGCGAGGAACCTGTTGACGGACTTCTTCGTGGCGCTGAAGGCCAGGCTGTCCGGCAGCGCGTTGACCGCGTGCGAAACGGTGTCGGCGTCGTCGAGCTCTTCCAGCATTTTGTTGTAGGAAACAAAACCCGGCCCCTTCGCCCAGACCACTTCACCGGAATCCGCCGGTTCCTCCCCGGTCAGCACTTTCAGCAGCGTGGACTTGCCGCTGCCGTTGGAGCCCAGGACCACAATCCTGTTGCCGCGGCGGATCTCAAAGCTCAGGTCTTCGAACAAGACCTTGTCGCCATAGGACTTGCCCAGTCCTTCGACCCTGCAGAGGACATCCTTCACGTGCAGCCCGCCGTAGATCTCGGTGACGATCTGGTCCACGGGACGTGGTGTCCGCGCTTTCTTGATCTTGGCCAGCTGGTTCCCCAACCCGCGGCTGGCGGCCTTGGCGGCCTCCCGGCGGTCGGCGATGCCCTCCGCCTCAAAAGCCAGGAGCTCGGACTCATGGACGAACTGGGCCTCGAGCGTCTTGAGCCGGAACTGCTTCTGGACCACGTACTCGACGAAGTTGCCGGGGTACTCGTGCAGGTGGAAGTTTTCCACTTCGATGATCCGGGTGACCACCGCGTCGAGGAACTTCCTGTCGTGCGAGACGATGATCGCGGCGCCGCGGTAGTCGCGGAACCAGTTTTCGAGCCATTCGACACCGGCCACATCGAGGTAGTTGGTGGGTTCATCCAGCAGCAGGACGTCCGGGCCCTCCAACAGGATCTTGGCCAGGGCGGCGCGGTTGCGCCACCCGCCGGAGAGTTCGTCGATCGCGCACGTGCGGTGGGCGTCGCTGAACCCCAGAGTGGTCAGGACCGTGTCGATGCGCCGCTTGTAATCCCATCCGTCGAGGCGGTCCATGTCCTCGAACAGCTCGGCCTGGCGCCGGATCAGCCGGTCCAGCTCCGCCTCGGCGGGGTCAGCCGCAATGGCGGCGTCGATGGCTGCCAGCTCGGCCTCGGCAGCCTTGATCTCGACAAACAGTCCGTCAAGGACCGCAAGGATGGTTGCCTCGCCGTCGAGCTCGGAAAACTGGGAGAAGTACCCCACCCTGGTCCCCTGCTCCACGGTGACCGTTCCGGTGTCCGGGGAGACCTGGTCCAGGACGAGCTTGAGGATGGAGGTCTTCCCGGAGCCGTTCTTGCCGATCAGGCCCACCCGGTCCCCGGGCTCCAGACGGAAGAACGCCTCGCGCAGGATCTGTGTGTTGTCGAAGCGGACGCTGACGTCGTGCAGCCGGACCAGGCTCACTGCTGCGCGAGACGGTTGCGGACGATTTCGCTGACGGCCTTGCCGTCAAAACGTCCGGCCACCGTGGCGGTGACGGGCTTCATCACTGCCCCCAGCTGACGCATGGACAGCTCGACGCCGTCGGCCTTGAGCGCCGCGATGGCCTCGTCCACGATCGTCTCGACTTCCGCCGCGGTCAGTGGCTTGGGCAGGTAGGCCTCGATCACCTCGGCCTCGGCGATCTCGGCCGCGGCGCGCTCGGCTTCGCCGGCCTCGGTGTAGATGCGGGCCGTGTCGCGGCGCTTGGCGGCTTCCTTTTGCAGGAGTGCGGTCACCTGTGCGTCGTCCAGCACGATTGGCGTCTTGCCCGATTTCTCCCGGGTCTCGATCTCGCCCAGGACGTTGCGCACGGTGGTCAGGGCAACCTTGTTGCGGTCCTTCATGTGGCTCACGACGTCGGCGTGCAGGCGTTCTTTCAGGGTGGTCATAGTTCTCCTCGTGTTGTTAACAAGGCTAGCGGCAGAACCCGTTGGCCCCGATCGCCGAGATGATCCGCTGGGCGTCTTCGTCCGGGAGGGCAGGGACGTCCCCGCTGAACTCCGTCTTTGCGGCAGCGATGAGCTGGTCCGCCGTCGATTGACCCAGCAGTCGGCCGCACAGGCGGCGCGCCTTGTCGATTGCCTGGTCGTCTGGCAGGCGGGGGTTGATCTTGGCCAGCGCGGCCAGGAGGGCTTCCTGCTGGGCCGGGTCAGGCTTGGGCAGCGACGCCGGCAGGCCCGCCGCAGGGGTCCCGGCGGACGGCTCGGGGCTCGGGGAGGCGGAGCAGGCCGCGGTCAGCAGAACAGACAGCAGGGCCAGGGCGATCGGGGTGGTGTTCTTCATCGGTGGTGGCCTTGTCTGCGCTGGATGTCTGTCTTGGATGCCTGCGCTGGATTCGGCTGCCTTGCCGCTGGATTGCACGATGGTCTTGCCGCGCGGATTGCTGCGCCGGCGCGGCCACGGCGCCGTTCACGCAGGTTCACACCATCTCATGAAATCACTGGCGTTCCGTACCGGTGACCGGTCGGGAGCGCCGAACCACGCCGCGCCCGCCACACCGCCTTGCCGCGTTGCCGCCGCGCCGCCTGCCACTGTCCGGGCCGCGGCTTAGGCTGGTCGCATGCCGCCAACACCTGCCCCGTCTCCGGTTCCGGTTGAAGTCCTCCTCCACACGGGTCCGGCCGAGTGGTGGCAGATCGTTGCCGCGCTTGCCCCTGTTGCTGTACTTGTAGCGGCAGCCGTGGGAGCGTTCATGGCCTGGCGGACTCTGCGCCAGAAGGCCGTCGCCGACGACCGGGCCGAGTGGTGGAAACGGACCCAATGGGCGCTGGACCGTGCCCTGGACGAGGACGAAGACAGCAAAGCCCTGGGGCTGGCAGCGCTGGATGTGCTCGCCCGCAGCGAGTTGGCCCGCAACGAGGAGCTTGAGCTTCTGGACATCGCGTGGGAGTCCGTGAAGGGGGCCGGGGAAAGCACAGGCAACGGGCAGCACGTCGCTGCGCAGGTTACCGGTTCGGCTGCCCTCTCGCATCACCGGGTCCGGGTCGCCGCCGCCAGGCTGCGCGTCAGACTGGACAACCGGCTCGGCCGCAGGACCCCTCCCGGCACTGCGGCCCTGGCCAAGGAAGCGCTCTAGCCGCGGCTGGCCCTGCCCTCGAGTGGGAGCACCAGGATGACGGCCGCGCAGACGCACCCGGCGCCGCAGAGGGGGCAGAGGTAGCCGGCCGCCTGTTGGTCGTCCGCCCAGAAGGCGGGGATCGTGGCCACCTGCGCAAAACCGGCCCGCTCCAGCATCCCCAGGGAAGAGTGCTGTGGATCGGCCGAGACCCAGGATGCGGACACGACATCGTGGCAGCCGCGGGCCTTGAGAAAGTCCAGGCTGGCCGCGAGCATGATCGAGCCGACGCCCGTCCCCCTGGCTGCGGGCGCGACGACGATGGACTTCAGCTCCCCAACCCGGCGGCCGTCCAGGCCGGCGTCGACCCCGGTGATGCGCAGGCGGTCCTGCAGTGCGGCGTGGGACGCACGGTCCAGGACGCGGGCGGTCGCCGCGCCCAGGAGCCCGCCGTCCCGGCCGCGGGCACGGATAAGGACTCCCCCGCCATCGGCTGTGAGTTGCGCCAGCGCTGATGGCTGAGTGAAACCGGAGCCGAGGGATTCGTTGAGCAGCGCTGCCGTTTCGCTGGCCACAGCGGGTCCCGGTGCGCCAACGTGGAGGCTGACGTTCGACGCCGGCCGGGTGCCCATCGTTGCGGCTTCCATGTTTGCTCCTCGTCGGCGGGCATTAGTCGGCGGGCATCAGTACGCACCATCGCATAGCCCTGGAACCGGGCAGGGACGCGCCAGGCGGGCGGCAAATGTCATTTCACGCACTCATTCGAGCACTCAAAGGTTCAAAAACCCTTGAAATCTGTGGAGCTAAGGAGATTCGAACTCCTGACCTCTTCGATGCGAACGAAGCGCTCTACCAACTGAGCTATAGCCCCGAAGCAACGCCGGTCCTGACGGAACGGCGTTGCCGGTGTCCCTAGGCTACAAACTATCTGCGCTGTTTTCCAGCCAGCCCCGGAAAGTCTCGGTGCCGTGTCGCGCCTCCGGCACCAGGTTCAACCCCTCGCGCAGGTAGCGGCCCATCGCGCCGGGCAGTGGGAAGCGCACGAGTTGACCCTTTGCGCGGGTGGCCCGCTGCCATTCCCGGGCAAAGTCGACCATGTCTTTGGATTCGGGGCCGCCGAGGTTCAGTACCCGGTGCCGCGGGCCCGCGGCTGGAACGGACGCCGGCTCAAGGGCGGTCTCCAGCAGAACCGCGGCTGCGTCGGCCGGCGATACCGGCTGGAACCGGGCACCTCTGACCACGGGGATGATCCGCAGCTTTGAGCCGGCGTCGAACATCATCGCGAGCAACGAGTGGAACTGGGTGGCCCGGACCACCACGGTCTCGAGTCCGGACAGCTCGTAGGCGTGTTCTTTGGCAGCTTTCGATCGGTAGAAGGACGAGTTGCTGCGATCGCAGTTCACGATGGACAGCATGACGGCCCTGGCCGTTCCCGCGTCCTGTGCAGCGGCCAGAAGCCGCGCACCGCCGTCGGCGAAGTTCTTGCGCGCCTTCCCGGCGCGCCCTTCCAGGCAATCGATCACGACGTCGGCGCCGGCCAGGGCGGCCGCTATTCCCTCTCCCGTCGTGACGTCCGCGCGGAAGTACTCCGCGCCCGGGATGTTGCCGGCGGCGCCGGCCCCCGGCGGGTTGCGGCTGAGGACGGCCACGGCGTGCCCGGCGTCGACGGCCAGGCGCACCACTACTCGGCCCACTTGCCCGGTTCCACCGGCAATGCAGATCCTTGTCATGACCCGAGGCTACCGCAGCGGAGCCCGCCGGCGACGCTGCGGGGACATGAAAAACCCCGGGCCGCCATCGCTGGCTGCCCGGGGTAATCTCCGGAAGGACGGGGCGGATCAGGCGCGGCGCCGCTGGAGGACATCATCCAGGTTGCTCAAGGCGCTCTGGGCCTTGCTGAGCTGCTTAGTCTCAGAATCGTCGGCGGTCTGCGGATCGGACGCTGCCGGTCGCGCCGAGGCCTGCTTGAGAGACGGTTTCCCTACGGCCTTCGGCGCCTCGGGAAGGTCGAGGGGCATTGGGGCTGCACGTTCGGCCTTCGGGGCTTCGACGTAGGTGGGCTTGGGAACCTCGACGGGCTCCCAGCTCGTGCCCTCCGCTACTGCACCTGCGTCGGCTGCCATGGCCGCCGAGGCATCCCCAGAGGCGACGGCTTCAGCGAGGGCGGCCTGGCGGAGTTCCAGTGCCGTCAGCGGCTTCGGCGCGGGCTCGGGCGTGTCGCGGCCCGCTTCGGCGTCGAAGAGCGGGCTTTCCGGCCGGGCAGCGGGACGTCCGTCGGGAAGGGAGGGGGTCTGTTCGGGCACCGACGGCCGCGCAGGGGTGCGTTCCGGGCTGCCCATGGCTGCACGGAATGCAGCGTTCATCTTCCGCCGGCGATCGCGGACGGCAAGACGACGAAGCAGCGCCACTGCGGCGAAGGCGCCCAGGAGGGCGGTCACCGGCAGCCAGCCTGAACCGATGCCGAAAAGCCGAAGGGCTCCGGACACGACTGCCGTGAGGAGAGCCAGGAGCCCGGCTACCGCCAGCACCAGCCGCGCCCAACGAATCCGGAATGCCGGGGAGCCCGACGCAGCAATCGGATTCACCCGAGGGGTCGCCGCTTTGCCCGCCCCAGTCCCAGGTGTGCCGCCGGCCGGGTCTGCGCGCTGTGTGCTGATCATGGGTTTCTCCTGCTGCGCCGCCATTTTCATAACCTTCCCCGCATGTGGATCTGCTGGTTCCATGTCAATGACATCCGCCAGGAAGTCGCCTGCAGGCTGCAGCTGGTGGCGTCCGTTCCGGAGAACGTAAGGCGCCACCCACACGATCCAGAGCGCAACAGCAATGACAAGGATCACAGAGCTGCTAAGAGGGAAGTCCACACTCAAAACCGTATGAGGTATATGAGGTGCTGCCCCGCATTGTCAGGGGTGTGTCGCGCGCGCAGCGGCGACTGGCCGGCGTCGGGGCGTCGTGGCTGGTCAGGCGGCTCTCATGGGCCTCAGGACTGGCGGGTTCTCAGCCACCGCGCGAGGAGGCCTTCCGGCACTTCCTCAGCCGTGAGCGCGAAGGTCCGGTGGTCTGCCCATTCACCGTTGATGTGCAGGAACCTGGGCCGGAATCCCTCGTCACGAAACCCGAGTTTTTCCACCACGCGCAGGCTCGGCGCGTTCTCCGGCCTGATGTTGATCTCCATGCGGTGCAGGCCAAGGGTGCCGAAGCAATAGTCGGTCGCCATGGCCACGGCGGTCGGGGCGATCCCCCGGCCGGCCCGTTCCTTGTCGACCCAATAGCCAAGCGTCGCCATCATGGCCGACCCCCAGACAATCGAGGACACCGTCAGCTGCCCCACGATCACCGGCGCCTGATGGCCTGGTGTCCATTCCGCGATGACGAACGGCAGGGCCGTGGCCTGCGCGGCCTGGGCCTTGAGCGAGCGCACCATCTGCCGGTAGTCCGGCAGGCCGCCGCCGGGGACCGGGTTCGATGCCTCCCAGGGGGCCAGCCACTCGCAGTTGCGGGACCTGAGCGCTGTCCACTCCTTGCGGTCCCGGTACCGGATCGGGCGCAACACGATGTCGCCGCTCTCCAAGGTCACCGGCCAGGTGAAGCTGCCCCCCACGGGAGTTATTTGGCGAGGCTGGGGGCCAGGCTGGACGCGAAGCCGGGCAGCCATTCGCGCAGGCCCGGGCCGAGGTCCTCACTGTCGCAGGCGAGCTGGACACAGGCCTTGAGGTAGCTGAGCTTGTCGCCGGTGTCGTAGCGGCGGCCGCGGAAGATGACGCCGTACACGCCGTAGCCCTCGCCGGTGCCGGCCGAGAGTTCCTGCAGGGCGTCCGTGAGCTGGATTTCCCCGCCGCGGCCGGGCGCGGTGCGTTCCAGCACTTCAAAGACGGCCGGGTGCAACACGTAGCGGCCAATTACGGCCAGGTTGGACGGGGCGTCCGCGACATCGGGCTTCTCCACGAGCTGGTTGATGCGGACGTAGTCCTCACCGCCGATTGCCTCGACGTCCGCGCAGCCGTAGGCACTGATCTGGGACGGGTCCACCTCGATCAGAGCGACCACCGACCCGCCGGTCTTGGCCTGGACCTCGATCATGGTGCTGAGGAGCTCATCGCGGGCGTCAATGAGGTCATCTCCCAGGAGGACGGCGAACGGCTCATGCCCGACGTGCTGCTTGGCCCGGAGGACCGCGTGGCCGAGGCCCATGGGATCGCCCTGGCGGACGTAGTGGATGTCACCGAGGTTGCTGGCGGCCTGGATGGATTCGAGCTTCGCAGTGTCACCCTTCGCCTCCAGGGTGGACTCCAGCGCGGGGACGCGGTCGAAGTGGTCCTCCAACGCCCGCTTGTTGCGGCCAGTGATCATCAGGATGTCGTTCAGGCCGACATTCACGGCCTCCTCGACTACGTACTGGATGGCCGGCTTGTCAACGACAGGCAGCATTTCCTTGGGCATGGCCTTTGTGGCCGGGAGAAACCTGGTACCAAGGCCCGCGGCGGGGATAACGGCCTTGCGGACGGAAGCGATGGGTGTATTCACACGACTAATCTAACGGAGGGACCAATCATTGCGTAATCATTATGCGAACCGCCTGCCGGGCCCCCCGCTGCAGCGCGGCCGCAAGAGGCAGAGGACGGGCCAAGATGGCGTCAAAAGAGGAAATTCGCTCCAGCCACAGGGCGGCGCGTTCCGCACTCCCGCTGGCCGCACAGGACACCGCCGCGGCGGGCATCGCCAGCCACGGGCTCGCGTGGGCCTCCGGGCTTGGCCGCGGCCGCCAGGGCACCTTCGCGGCGTACCTCGGTGTGGGCGCCGAACCGCCCACACTGCCACTGCTGACTGCCCTGGTCGAAGCCGGGCACCGGGTGCTGCTGCCCGTTTGCGAACCCGACATCGAGCTCAGCTGGGTGTATTGGACTCCCCAGTCCGGGTTTGTCCGCAGCCGGTACGCGCCCATCCAGGAGCCTGTCGGAGAGCGCCACGGTACCGAAGTCATGCGGGACGCCACCGCAATCTTCCTGCCGGCCACCGCGGTGGATTTCTCGGGCAACCGAATCGGGCAAGGCGGCGGCTACTACGACAAGTTCCTTGCCGCCCTGGCTGCCATGTCCTCCGCGCCCGGCGGGGCGGACGCCGGGGCGGCCGACGCTGCAGCCGACGCTGTCGCGTCGCCGACTGCCGCCGTCGTCTATGACACGGAGGTGCTGCCCGCAGGCAGCATCCCCGCGGAGTCGTTCGACCGGAAAGTCGACACGGCGCTGACCCCGGGCGGGATCGTCCGACTCGGCCGATCCCGGCCCGCCTGATCCTGGTTCCCGCCAAGGTGATAGAATTGGCACTCAGGCCCTGCGACTGCTAAGGACGGAACAGGTCGATAGACATATCGGCGGTGATCCGGACTCCGCAGCACGGGACCTGCTCGTTTGCCCCTGAGGAGGATTTCCAGTGCCCACGTATGCATACGCCTGCAAGGACTGCAGCCACGCCTTCGAGATCGTGCAGTCGTTCAGCGACAACTCCTTGACGTCCTGCCCCGAGTGCCAGGGCACGCTGCGCAAGAAGTTCAACAGCGTCGGCGTAGTGTTCAAGGGCTCCGGCTTCTACCGGACCGATTCGCGCGACGCCAAGGGCAGCACGGTTTCCCCGGCTCCTGCAACTCCCGCGGCCACCCCCGCGCCCGCCGCAGCGGCCAGCTAAGGCACCTGCCGGGTTGGCACCGGCCGCCGGCTGGGCTACGGCCGGCTGATTCTCGGCACTGCCTGAATCCCTGTCCCCTGTCCGCTGTTGCCGTTGCCGTTGCCGCTGTTGCCGTTGTCCACATAGGACGTTCCGCAGCTGCCGCCGCTCTGCGCAGATCCGTAGCGTGGCGGCATGGAACTTTTCCTCACCGCGGTTTCCCCGCCTTCGTTCAAGACGGCTGCCCCGGCGGCGCCTGTGCCGTCTTCCACGCCTTCGTTCAGGCCGTTCCGCGCCGCAATGCCTGAAGCTGGCCCCGGCCGCTGGTCCCGTACCGGGATCCGCCCAACGAGACTTCCTGCCGCCACGTTTTCCGCCGCAGGCCTTCCGTTCCGGAGCCGGATCGGTCCCGCGAAACCCCGCCGGCGTCCGCCCCGCGGCCGCCCGTCGTGGCGCCGCCTGCGCGGCTGGCTGAACCGGAACCGGCGGCTTATCGCGGCCCTCCTGTTCTGCATCCCCGCCGGACTGACAGTTCAGCAACTGGCTCCAGCGCCCACTGACACTGTCGCAGCCTTCGCCGCCGCGGCCGATCTGCCCGCTGGAAAGTTTCTGGAACCCGGCGATCTCAGCAGGATCAGCGTGCCACCCGGCCTTATTCCTGCGGGCAGCCCCGGCAGCGAGACCGCGTTCGAGGGAAAACAGCTGGCCGCACCGTTGCGCCAGGGCCAGCTCCTCACCGACGCCCAGATCCTGGGACCGGGCCTGCTCGCCGGAAGCCCGCGAGGCTCTGCGGCCGTGCCGCTGAGGATGGCAGATCCGGCCTCCATCCAGCTGGTCTCCCCCGGGCAGCTCGTCAACGTGGTGCTCACTGCCGGCAACGGCATGGAACAACCCGGCGAAAGCCAAATCCTGGCCGAAGCCGTACCAGTGCTCTGGACGTCGGCGCAGGGCGGCAAGGCCGGCTCCTGGCCCGCCACTGCGGAGACTGACGGGCTGGTGGTGGTGGCAGCGACGGCCGACCAGGCCCGCAGGCTGGCGGGCGCGTCTACCCAGGGCAAATTGTTTTTCGTGCTTGTGTCGTCACCGCCGGGCTAGCCGTCCAGCCAGCAGGGCGTTTCCGCCGGGCCAGTGGCCCGGGCCGTAGGCTCCGACGCGGGCCGCGCCCGCAGGCTCTGGGCTGCGGGCGCGGCCCGTCAGCCCCAGTGCGGCGGCTTCTGTTCCTGGAGCCAGGCGTCGTGATCGTAATTATCAGGCTGGTCACCCCAGCGCCGGGGGTCGTCTTCCGCCGCCTTATTCGGCAGCACACCCTCCGGAACGGTGGCCTGTGCCTCCGAACGGCGCGACGTCTCCTTCGCGGCCTCCTGGTCCGGCCCGTCGCCGGTCGATTCCCCGGTCGATTCGCCGGCCTTCGACCCTGCGGTGTCGGCCGCGGCCCCCGTCGACTCACCCGGCTTCGGCCCCGCGGTGTCGTTCGTGTCGCCGGTCTCGCCGGTGTTGCTAGTGATGCCGTCCGCACTCATGCCGCCGGCCTCCTTACTGCCTGTATTGCCTGTCATTGCTGATGCTGGTGCCTGCCGGCGGAATTCTTGGCCAGCAGTTTCGTGGCCGCGGAACACCTGTCCCGAGGGTTCGGCCGCCACGTGGTACTCGGCGGCCCGCGCCTCGTCGATCGCCAGGTGTTCGATGCCGTCGTCGAAGAAACCGTGCGATGTCCGCAGCCGGCTGGACACGGCGGGCTTCTCCAACCCGAGGTAGCCGCCAATCCGGTCGGCGCAGGCCGAGGGGTCGGTGAAGACCTCTATGGTCCACAGGGGCATGTACCGCCAGCCAAGCCGCTCCAGGAGCTGCGGCCGGAGCCTGCTCCGTTCACGGACGCTCATCCGCCGGTAATGGCTCGTACCGTCCGACTCGATCGCCACCGGACGGGGAATCTCCGCATCGTCCTGGCCGATCGTGGTCATCGGATCGGCGGCCGCCACCATGTTCAGGACGCCGTCGTACTGGTGCCACACACGTGCCCCGCGGGCCCGGAGCCGGTCACCCAGGTCGGCCACGAGCGGATCGGCGCCGAGCGCCTGCTCGCTGGCCGCAGCCCGGGAGGCGGGGCTGCCAAGATCCGTGTTGCCCGCGATCTCACGGTCCAGGAGCTCGTAGAAGTCCACGGCGCCGTGGCTGAGGCGGCTGACATCAAGGTCTTCGGGCCGGAAGCAGCTGAGCACGTGCAGGGACCGGCGGGCACGCGTCATCGCCAGGGCGAATTTTGCTCGGCCACCTTCGGCGGAAAGCGGCCCGAGGCTGTGGAGGGTGCGCCCATGCGGGGTACGGCCATAGCCCGGGGAAAAAATGACGTGGTCGCGGACCAGGCCCTGGGCCCGTTCCAGATCCACTACGCGGAAGGACTCATCCCCCGCAGTGAAGAAGCTGCCCAGCATGGGGTAGTTGGGCAGTTGCGCCCTGATGGCCTCGCCGATCCGGGCGGCATGGCGAAGGCTGCCGGTCACCACGGCCAGCGACGTCCGGGGGCGGAGCCGGGCGTGCTCGAAGACCAGCTCCACCGCGCGGTTGACCTCGGCAACAACCGATTCGACGCCGTCGTGGTCAGCGCTGGGCAGCCCCGTGCCGTCGGGGAGGTACTCCACGCTGAGGGTACGGTCCAGCCCTGTGGCAGATTGGCCCTCCGGGAGGCGGGTGAGTTCCCCGCCGTAAAAACCCTTGCTGAGCTGGCGCACCAGGTCTTCATCGACCGCACGGTACACGGTCCTGAGGTTCCAGACCGGAAGCACGGCAGAGAGTGCCCGGAACGAGCTCTCAACGCTTTGGTAGGAGCTCTCCCCCGCGGCGAGCCGTTCGACGCCCACGGTAAAGGTCCGGGGGCTGGCGATCTGTTCGTCGCCGAAGGCGATGACCTGCCGGGACCGGGCGATCGCCGGGAGGACGGCCTGCAACGAGGTCGTCTCGGCGTCGAGAATCACGACGGCATCGAAGGTCTGCTCGATCGGCAGCAGACCCGTCATGAGGTAGGGGCTGACGGACCACACCGGTACCAGTGTGGGCAGCAGCTCCTGCGCCTGGCCGCTCAGGGCTGCCAGGGTCACCCGGCCGTCCTTCAGCAGGCTGCGCAACAGCTCGGCCTGGCGGGGGTACGCCGAGATGGCAGTGCGCCAGCGCTCGGACAGGTTCCAGCGCAGCCGGGCAGCGCCGCTGGCGATATGGGCGTTGTCCGCGAGACGGTACTCCGCCTCAAGCTGGCGCAGGGCGTCGCCGTCGGACATGGCGAGGTAGTCATCGCCGCTGATCATGGCCTCCAGGGCCGACTGCCACCAGGCCAGCTCAAGTTCGGCGGTCACCGAACCCTCCGGGACCTCTCGCTCGGCAAGGTCGGCGAGAAGCTCGCCCAGGCCGTGCTCTCGCATGCTTTCGACGAGCAGCGTGCGCTCCGGAAGGGTTTCAAGGGTCGCGGTGTCGGCGACGAGCCGCCGCACCCGGGGCAGGAGTTCGTCGTAGGGTGCGCGCTCCAAGTCGCCGCCGGCGGCGGTGTGCTTGACAGCCAGGCCCAGTTCAGCCAGTTCCGCTGCGAGCTCCCGGTAAAGGCCGCTGATTTCAGCCAGCCCGGACGGCACGGCCGGGTGCCGCTGCGTGGTCGCGTAGCCGGACCAGGCGGCGCGCTGTTCCTGCACCAGGACCAGGGAGCTGTGCAGGTCCGCGATGTGCACGCCGGGCCGGACGTACTCCTTGGCCACCCTGCGCAGGCGTGAGCGCTGCATGGACGGCATTTCGATCCCGCGTTCCCTGCGCCAGGCGGAGGACGCGGTGGCCGAGATCAGGTCGTGGACGGGCCGGTCAAAGATGTCGGGAGTGAACTTGTCCAGACTTTCGCGGACGGCCACGAGAAGTTCGATCTGCTCGCCCCATTCGGCGAAGGTCCGGCCGAGCCGGATCTCTGCGTGTTCCGCCACGGCATCCATGCGCCCGCGCAGCAACGGCAGTTTTTCCGAAACGGACTGGGCAACGCCCTGCGCTTCCTGCGTCTCCTTGCGGGTCAGCAGGCGCGCGCCGTGCCAGGGGCTGGTGGTCGACGCGCGGCTGAAGCTGCCGAGCTCGGCGGCGCGGCGGAGCCGGCCTGCGAGCTCCTCGCGGTCCCGGATATTGTCCAGCACGCTGCGCTTGAGCCGGACGGTCGTCGCCGGTGCCGGCTGGATGGAGGTCAGCTCTGCAAGGGACTGCATGGCCTCATACGGCGAGCAACCCCAGCGCGCCCGGACGTTGTGCAGGGAGGCTACGTGGTCCATGAGGGCGTGGCGGTGCCCGGTCAGGGTGGCGTGCAGGTTGCTCAGTTGCGGCTGCAGCGACTTCTCGTTGCGGACGATCGCCCGGACCAGCTGGCCCTTCAGCTGCAGCGGGCTGGCGCTGCCCGTCAGCTGCAAGAGGACCGAATCCAGGCCGAGGCCATCCAGCTGCCCGGAGATCTCGGCGAGGCTGGCCCGCCTGTCGCCAACCACCAGGACGGACTTGCCCTCGTCCACCAGGGCGCCGATGGTGTTGATGACTGTCTGGGTCTGGCCCGTGCCCGGCGGGCTGCTGACCACCAGCGAGTCGCCCGCCCGGACGGCGTCGATCACATACTGCTGGTCTGTGTCGGCGTCGAGCAGCAGAAGCTCGTCCGCGGGGTCACGGTCGTCCGTGCTGGGGAAGCGGCCGGGTTCCAGAGCAGGCACGTCGACCAGTTCGCCGGAACCGGACCGAGCCAGCGCGGTGACCAGGGGGTTGTTCTGGTTGATCCACGGATCATCGAGGTTGCCGGAGAGGTCGGCGAACGTGGAGACGAGCAGGTTGTGTTCGACCTCCGCGCCGTGAATCGGCTGGACCAGGGTGCCCAGGCGGTCCAGAACGGGCTGCGGGTCGTAACGGGCCGTGCTGTACGCCATCCTGGTCACCGCGTTGACGTCGAAAACGATCCCGTGGACGGTCTTGAGGTGCCGGACAAGCGCCGGGTTGATCTGCGCCTGTTCGGTGAGCTGCAACTCATAGTCGTCCTCGCCGGGGCGCACCGTGAGGGATATGGCGGTGAGCATGACCGGGGCCGAGATCCGTTGCGGCTTACCGCCGACGGCGGACGTCCAGACGACCGTGCCGGCAGAGAAATACCCCGCGTCGATGCCGCGGTCATTGGCGAGTTCGAAAATCTTGGAGCGCAGGTTTCGTGATGCCCTGGCCGCGACAACGAATTGCTGGCGGTCGCGGATCAGGGTCGAGAGCCGGGTACGCCGCCCTGCCATCAGCTGGGCGAGCCCCGAGGGATGGGCATGGGTCAGGTCAATTGAGCCTTCGGGCGTCTTGGTGAAGCGCAGCATGGTATCTGCACCGGTGACGGGCTTGAGCCCCGACAGCCATTTCCTGAACTCCTCGGAGCCCTCGGGGTGGCCTTGACCAACTGACACTGCTGCCTTCTTTTCTGTGCTCGACGTCTCTGTGCCGGACCGCGGCGGGCTCGGCTCTGGCGGGTTCGTCGTATCAACGCTCGTCTGTGTTGCGTCCGCGCTTTCCCTGGCCGCATCTTGTGTGCTCGCGGTTGCCAGGCTCGCGCGGGACGCCTTGGACCATACCGGCATGCTTTCGAGGGTAGCCCGAATCCCCCGCAGGTGCGGGGCCGCAACACTGGGCGGTGCGAAATTCAGGCTGAATTGTCAGAAACATTGTCAGGAACAAAATGAAATGGCCGGCCTCGAAAGGCCGGCCACTCAGATTGCTATTCCCACTCGATGGTTCCCGGCGGCTTGCTGGTCACATCCAGCACCACGCGGTTGACGCCTTCCACCTCGTTGGTGATCCGGTTGGAAATCCGGGCCAGGAGATCGTAGGGCAGCCGCGACCAGTCGGCGGTCATGGCGTCCTCGGAGGACACGGGGCGCAGGACAATCGGGTGTCCGTAAGTGCGGCCGTCGCCCTGGACGCCCACGCTGCGGACGTCCGCCAGCAGCACCACGGGCATCTGCCACACTTCGTCATCCAGTCCGGCCGCGGTCAGCTCGGCGCGGGCGATCGCGTCGGCCTTGCGGAGCAGGTCCAGGCGTTCCTTGGTGACATCGCCAACAATCCGGATGCCGAGGCCCGGGCCGGGGAAGGGCTGGCGGCCAACGATTTCCTGCGGCAGGCCGAGCTGGGCACCCACCGCGCGGACCTCGTCCTTGAACAGGGCGCGCAGCGGTTCAACCAGTTCAAACTGCAGGTCCTCGGGGAGCCCGCCCACGTTGTGGTGGCTCTTGATGTTGGCCGCACCCTCGCCGCCGCCGGATTCGACGACGTCGGGGTACAGGGTGCCCTGGACGAGGAACTTGATCTTCTCCCCGTGCGCCGCTGCCTCGGCGATGATCGCCAGTTCGGCTTCCTCGAAGGCGCGGATGAATTCGCGGCCGATGATCTTGCGTTTGGTCTCGGGATCGCTGACGCCGGCAAGGGCGCTCAGGAAGCGCTCCTGCTCGTTGGCGACGTAGAGCTTGACGCCGGTGGCGGCCACGAAGTCGCGTTCGACCTGTTCGGCTTCGCCCTCGCGCAACAGCCCGTGGTCCACGAAGACGCAGGTCAGCTGGTCGCCGACGGCGCGCTGTACCAGGGCGGCGGCCACAGCCGAGTCGACGCCGCCGGAGAGGCCGCAGATGACCCGGGCGTCGCCGATCTGGTCACGGATCCGCTGGACCTGCTCTTCCAGAATGTTGCCGGTGGTCCAGTTCGGTTCCAGCCCGGCGCCCTTGAAGAGGAAGTTTTCCAGGACCTGCTGGCCGTAGGCCGAGTGCTTGACTTCGGGGTGCCACTGGACGCCGTAGAGGCGCTTGTCCTCATTGGCGAACGCCGCGACGTCGGCGCCCGCCGTCGTCGCCAGGACCTCAAAGCCCTCGGGGGCTTCGTGGACGGAGTCGCCGTGGCTCATCCAGGTGCTCTGGTGCTGGGGCATGCCGGCCAGGATGGAACGGCCCTCGCCGAGGGTGGTGGTCTCGGTGGCGCCGTATTCGCGCAGGCCCGTCTGGGCCACCTTGCCGCCGAGGGCGTTGGCCATGGCCTGGAAGCCGTAGCAGATGCCGAAGACCGGGACGCCGGCCTCGAAGAGGTCGGCACCGACGCTGGGGGCGCCGTCGGCGTAGACGCTCGAGGGCCCGCCCGAGAGGATGATCGCGGCGGGATTCTTGGCCAGCAGCTGCTCGGTGCTGTACGTATGCGGAACCACTTCCGAATACACATTCGCTTCCCGGACGCGGCGGGCAATCAGCTGCGCGTACTGGGCACCGTAGTCAACAACCAGAACCGGCCTGTGGGACGTCTGGGATGCAGTGGGAGTAGTCACCCCACTAGCCTACTTTGCGCCGCTGCCCGCCCGCACATTGAGAAGCCGGTGCGGGCCCGAATCGCGGGCCGAGGTAAGCGAACTCACATGCCCGACGGCGGCTGCCGGCGTCGTGTCACTGTTCCGGAAGGACTGATCGGGACGGATCAGGAAGGGCGCCGGGCCAGGAGGGGTTCAGTACCGCTGGGGCGCCTGCGGGTTTGCTGCGAGTTCGGCCTCGACCTCGGCGTGGAACTTCTTCTCGACGAAGAAGGACAGGAACGGCACGACGCCACCCAGGGCCATAACCACCAGCTTGGTGAACGGCCAGCGCATGAGCGACCACAGCCGGAAGTTGGAAATCAGGTACACGACGTACATCCAGCCGTGCACGATCAGGACCGTGATGGAGAGGTTGACGCCCCCGATCACCCCTGGCGGCTCGGCGTCGGCGAATCCGAGGCCGAACGGCTGGCCGGTGACGGCGTTGGTGCCGCCGGCGAAGAGGTACTGACCGAAGCCGTACCGGGCGATCAGTTCGGCGCAGAGCAGCAGCAGCATCGTGCCAGTCAGGTAGGCGAGCACCTTGTAGAACTTCAGGGCGGACCGGATTTGGGCCTCGGTGCCGCCGAAGCGGCGCTTCTTCCCGGCATTCCCCGTGCCGTTGGTGGACTGCGGCTGGATGGCGGGCTGGGGCTCGATCATGATTGCACTCTCGGGTCTGTGGGTTGGGGGGCTGTGGGATGGGAGTCGGTGGGCGCTTGTGCCGCCTGGTGGTGGGCCGAGTTGTGGTGGGCCGCGTGGTGGTGGGCCGCGTGGCGGTCGGTTGGGGGCTCTTCGCCGGCCGTTTCCTCGTCGAGCGCGTCTTCGAGGTCGCGGCGGTAGTCGTCCTTGACGAGCCGCCACCAGATGAACAACGCGAAACCGGCGAAGACCACCCATTCCACGGAATAGAAGAGGTTGAGCCAGTTGACCTGCTGCGCGGGCGGCTGCGGGCCGATCCGGAGGGGTTTGACGTCGCCGCCTGCGGCCGCGGCCCCGACGTCGGTGCCGCCGGCCAGTTCGGTGGTCGCTGCGACAAAGCCCGGGTAGCTGCTGACGTTCCAGTCGTTGATGAGTTCGGCAACCGAGACGGCGCTGGCGCGGCCGGGTCCGGGATCCGTCCGCGGCAGCGGGGACTCGGACGGCAACAGCCGCCCGGTCAGTTCGATGGTGCCCGACGGCGGCGCCACGGCGTCCGCGGGATCCGCCACCCATCCGCGTGCGACCGGAATCCAGGTCTGCGGTGTGGCCCCGCCGCCTTTCAGGGCCGGGGCATCCTTGACGGCGAAGGCCGACACGATCCAGTAGCCCTTCGCCCCGTCATTGAGCCGGCCGGGGACGAGGACCTGCTTCTGGGGGTCGTAGCTGCCGGTGGCGGAGACCATCTGGTCAGCCACGGATCCGGGGAAGAACCCACCCGGCTGCAGGACCGAGGTCAGCTGCCGCGTTTGCTCCGTTGTGGTGGAGACCGGGGCTTCGGCCTGCGTTGAACGGCCGAACTGCCACTGGCTGAGCAGCACAAAGACCCCGGAAATGGCGATCGCGAACACGAGTCCTGCGATCCAGCGGGGTTTGAGGGCAGTTTTCAGCACCCCTTAAAGGTACTTCGTCCCTGTGTAGAACAGCGAAACGGGCCATCGAGAGTGGGGCAGCCGGGTCCCTGCGTGGCGACGGAGTCGACACGAAAGGGCCTGCCCCTAGAGAGGGGCAGCCGGGTCCCTGCGTGGCGACGGAGTCGACACGAAAGGGCCTGCCCCTAGAGAGGGGCAGCCGGGTCCCTGCGTGGCGACGGAGTCGACACGAAAGGGCCTGCCCCAATCTCAGTGGTCGAAGAACACCAGGCTGGAATTGATCAGTTCGGCGATCACTTCGGCGTCGTAGGCGCGGCGGAGCGATTCGCGGAAGGACTCTTTCGACAGTGAGCGTGCCAGCGTCGCGAGCACTTCGAGGTGATCGGAAAAGGAGCTCGCCGGGGTGGCGATGAGCAGAATCACTGTGGCCGGGCCGTCGGCCGCGCCGAAGTCCAGCGCCCTGCCGTACTTCGTGATGCCGACCGCGATGGATGTCTGTGACACGAGCTCGCTGCGGGCGTGCGGCAGGCCGACACCGCCGGGCAGGCCGGTTGCGAGCTGGTGCTCCCGGGCATTGACCTGCTTGAGGAAGCCCTCGAGATCGGAGATTCGTCCGGCAGCATGCATGCGTTCAGCGAGCTGGGCAGTGGCGTCGAGCTTGTCCGTGGCATCCATTTCGAGGATCACCATCTCGGGTGTGGTGAGCTCGGCGTCGTACCGGTCCAGTGGTTCCGCCAAGAGATGTCCCTTCGAAGTGGCGTCAGTGACGCCGGCCGGCAGTCCAATGACTAGCGTTGCAATCCTGCACTGCCGGCCGGCGCTGAGTCTTAGCGCAGGGGCACGATGTCCTCCACGCCCAGCCGTGCGGCATCGGCGGATTCGTCGTCCGGCTGCTGTTGGCTCAGGCGCTCGGCATCAACCCGGGCCAGATAGTGCTTGATTTCGCCCTCGCGCTGCGCATCACTCCAGCCGAGAACGTCTCCCATTAGTTTAGCGACTACCGGAGCGGCGGACACACCGCGGTCCCACGCTTCAATCGAAATCCGGGTGCGGCGGGTCAGGACGTCCTGGACGTGCCGGGCGCCCTCGTGCGTGGCCGCGTAGACGGCTTCGGCAGCCAGGTAGTCGTCAGCGCCCGGCAACGGTTCGGCCAGTTCCGGGCTGTCGGCGATGAGCGCCAGGACCTCCGGCGTCATGGCACCGTAGCGGTTGAGAAGGTGTTCGATCCGGGCAACGTGGACGCCGGTCTCCTCCGCCATCCGGTTCCGCTGGTTCCACGCGGCCTTGAAACCGCTCGCCCCCAGCAACGGGACGGATTCCGTGCAGCTGGCCGGGACACGCTCGTCCATGCTGCGCGTCGCCTCGTCGACGGCGTCCTTGGCCATGACCCGGTAGGTGGTCCATTTACCGCCCGCCACCACCACGAGACCCGGCACGGGGTGGGCCACCACGTGTTCGCGGGAGAGCTTCGCGGTGGAATCGCTTTCGCCGGCCAGCAGCGGCCGCAGCCCCGCGTAGACGCCCTCGACGTCCTCGCGGGTCAGCGGGCGCTTGAGGACCTTGTTGACGTGCTCGAGCAGGTAGTCGATGTCCTTGCTGGAGGCCGCGGGGTGGGCCTTGTCGAGGTGCCAGTCGGTGTCAGTGGTCCCGATGATCCAGTGCCTGCCCCAGGGGATCACGAAGAGCACGGATTTCTCGGTCCGCAGGATCAGCCCCACCGTGGACTGGATCCGGTCGCGGGGCACCACGAGGTGGATGCCCTTGGACGCCCGCACCTTGAGCTGCCCGCGGTCTGTCACCATGGCCTGGGTCTCGTCCGTCCAGACCCCGGTGGCGTTGATGACCTGCTTGGCGCGGATTTTGAAGCTGGAGCCGTCCTCGTGATTGACCACCTTGGCGCCGACCACGCGCTCGCCCTCGCGCACGAAGTCCACAACCGACATCTGGTTGACCGCGTGGGCGCCGTAGTGCGCCGCGGTCCGCACGAGGTTGGCGACGTACTTGGCGTCGTCGACCTGGCCGTCGTAGTAGCGGATGGATCCGACGAAGGCGTCGTCCTTGAGGCTGGGGGCGGCCCGCAGGGTCCCTCGCCGGGACAGGTGCTTGTGGAAGGGGACGCCGCGGCTGTGCCCGCCGGTGATGGACATCGCGTCGTACAGGGCGATTCCGGCGCCGACATAGGGCCGCTCCAGGAACGGTTTGTGGAGCGGGTACAGGAACGGGACCGGCCGGGCCAGGTGCGGCGCCAGGACGGAGAGAATGAGGCCGCGCTCATGCAGTGCCTCTTTGACCAGGCCGAAGTCGAGCATTTCGAGGTACCGGAGGCCACCGTGGATGAGCTTCGAGGACCGCGACGACGTCCCCGCAGCCCAGTCGTTCGCCTCGACGATGCCGACACTGAGCCCGCGGGTCACGGCGTCGAGGGCGGCGCCGGCACCCACGATGCCTCCGCCCACGATCAGGATGTCGAGCTCTTTGCCGGGGGCGGTGCTGCCCCTGAGCACAGTGATTGAAGCCTCGCGAGCCGTTGGCCCGAGGGCACCTCCGGCCTCGGCAGAACCGCCGGGAAAACTGTTCATGTCACGCCTCCATCCGGATCAAACCTCGTAGGGCACCAGACTACGTCCAAGTTTCCCGGATGGGCAGGGCCCTCAACGGCCCGCGCGCGGTTTCAGTTGCCGGCGTACGGCGAGACGACGACGTCGACGCGCTGGAATTCCTTCAGGTCCGAGTAGCCGGTGGTAGCCATTGAACGGCGCAGCGCGCCGACGAGGTTGGAGGTGCCGTTGGTGTGGTGGCCGGGCCCGAACAGAACCTCTTCGAGCGGCCCGACCGTTCCCACGTTGACCCTGTCGCCGCGGGGCAGTTCGAGGTGGTGGGCTTCCTGGCCCCAGTGCCAGCCCTTGCCGGGGGCTTCGTCGGCGCGGGCCAGGGCGCTGCCCAGCATCACGGCGTCGGCGCCCATGGCGATGGCTTTGACGATGTCGCCGGAGGAGCCCATGCCGCCGTCGGCGATCACATGGACGTAGCGTCCGCCGGACTCGTCCATATAGTCCCGGCGGGCCGCCGCGACGTCGGAGATCGCGGAGGCCATGGGCGAGTGGATGCCCAGGGCGCGCCGGGTGGTGGTGGTGGCTCCGCCGCCGAAGCCGACCAGCACGCCGGCGGCGCCGGTGCGCATCAGGTGCAGGGCCGGGGTGTAGCCGGCCGCCCCGCCGACGATCACGGGGACGTCGAGTTCGTAGATGAACTGCTTGAGGTTCAGCGGCTCGTGGTCCTTGGAGACGTGCTCGGCCGAGACAGTGGTCCCGCGGATGACGAAGATGTCGACGCCGGCGGCCACCACGGTCTTGTAGTGTTCCTGCGTGCGCTGCGGGGTCAGGGAGCCGGCCACCGTGACGCCGGCGGCGCGGATCTCGGCGAGGCGGGAGGTGATCAGCTCAGGCTGGATCGGCGCCTGGTAGAGCTCCTGCATGCGCCGGGTGACGGCCGGGCTGTTGGTCTCGTCAGCGAGGCCCGCGATTTCGTCCAGTACGGACTGCGGGTTCTCGTACCGGGTCCACAGGCCTTCGAGGTCGAGCACACCGAGTCCGCCGAGGCGGCCCAGGGCGATGACGGTCTCCGGCGACATGGCCGAATCCATCGGCGCAGCGATGACCGGCATGTCGAACTTGTAGGCATCGATCTGCCAGGAGACGGAGACGTCCTTGGGGTCACGGGTGCGCCGGTTGGGGACGATCGCAATGTCATCCAGGGAGTAGGCACGACGCCCACGCTTGCCACGGCCAATCTCAATCTCGTAAGTCACTGCTCTAGGTTATCCCAGCGGACGCGGGGCGCCGCTTCGGCGTACTGTGGCGTCATGCTTTGGCGTAACGGACAGCGTTGGATCTTCGACGGACACATTGCCGGACTCGGCACGGGATCGGGCCTGCGCGCGGTGGTGGGCCTGTGGACGCAGTCCCCGTTCGGGTCCTTCACCGACGCGATGGTCCAGCTGCCCTCCGGCCACCGGATCCTGCTGGCACCGAGCGTCGAGGCCGCCGGCTTCATCAGCGCGGTCTATAACTTCGACGAGACCTGCATCGTGCCCCTGGCATCAGAGCATGGGGCGGGGCAGCTCGCCGTCGACGCCGGGCCGCTGCGGATCCGCGCCCGGCTCGGGTCCCGCACCCGGCTGGGCGCCGTGGCGCGGCTGGTCCCCCGGGCTCTGGCGGTGCATCCGCGCTGGCTGCGTGCGGTCAACCCCATTGCGGGCAGAATCATCCCCGGCGTGCGCACTGCGGGCACGGCCAAGGGCGGCCGGCGGGAATACTACGGGGTCACCGATCTGCACCGCATCGACTCCGCGACCGTCAGCTGGGACGGCGCCGACGCCGGCCCGCTCACCGCCATCCGCCCCGCCGTCAGCTTCGGCTTCAGCAGCGTCCCGCCCGAACCCAGCCTGGCCCGGGTGCGGACGACCATCGAGGGCGCTCCGCTTACTCGCCGCTGACGTTCTCGGTGTCCGGGACGGTGAGCTGGGACTCGAACATCCGGAAGTACCGGCCGCGGCGCGCCACAAGTTCCCTGTGGGTGCCTTGTTCCACGATGCGGCCTTCCTCGAGCATGTAGACCACATCGGCCTTCTCGATCGTGGCCAGGCGGTGGCTGATGGCGATGATGGTGCTGCTGCGGTCGGCGAAGAGCCGCGTGAAGATCCGGTGTTCCGCCAGCGCGTCGATGGCCGACGTCGGCTCGTCCATCACCATGAACGATGCGCCGCGGTAGAAGTTCCGGGCCATCGCCAGCCGCTGCCACTGCCCGCCGGAAAGGCCGGAGCCCTTCCGCCCGCGCGGGTCCTCCATCCAGTTRCTGACGTGGTTGTCCAGGCCGTTGGGCAGTTTGTTGATGAATTCGAGGGCCTCGGCATCCGCGGCGGAGCGCCGGACCCGTCCGTCGTCGCGGGGCGAATCGACGTCGCCGAAGAAGATGTTTTCCGCCGCGGTGGCGAATTCATACTTCAGGAACTCCTGGCTGAGCACCGCCAGGTGCCGGTGCCAGGAGGTGACGTCGACGGCCGCGAGGTCCACGCCGTCGAGCATCACCTGCCCGGAGTCGGGACGGTACAGCCCGGCCAGGATACGGATCAGGGTGGACTTGCCGGCGCCGTTCTCCCCCACGATCGCGATGTGCTGGCCCTGCCTGATGGTCATCGAAATGCCGCGGATCACCTCCAGTTCGCTGCCGGTGTACGTGAAGCGGATGTCCCGCAGTTCCACCGTCTTCGGCGCCTGCAGCAGCGGCGGCGCGTGGCCGGACGGCACGGGCAGGGCCATGAAGAGCTCGTAGTCCGTGAGGTTCGCCAGGTCCTCATCGATTGAGCTCAGTGAGGAGACGAGGCTGTTGGCGGTCGAAAGGGCGCGGCTGACAATCTGCTGGACATAGAGGAACTGCCCCACCGGCTGGGCCCGGGCGATGATCTGGCCCACCACCCAGATCAGCGAGACCACCTCGGCGCCGTACTGCAGGGCATCGGCCGCGAGCTGTTTGGGGATGTAGCGCTTCTGGAAGTCCAGCCGGCGCTTTTCATCGGCGTCCCGCAGGCGGGAGCGCAGGCCCATCAGGTAGCCGACAATCCCGTAAAGCCGCATCTCGGCGATGTGCTGCGGCCGCAGGAGGTTGGTTTCGATCATCCTGCGCTGCCGGCGCGAATCGACCTGGGTGTTCCAGTGCGCGATCTGTTCGCGGGAGAGCTTGAACTGCAGGTAGACGCTGGGGACGATCGCAACCAGGACGATCACGGCGATCCACCAGCTGACCAGCAGCAGCGCGCCGATCGCCAGCAGCACGGAGACGAGCTGGGTGAAAATCGCGGCGATCCGGTCCAGGACGCGGGCGTAGGAGTCGGAGAAACGCTTCGCCCGGTCATACAGGTCCACGGTCTCTTTGTCGTCGTAGCGCCAGAAGTCCAGGGTCAGGAAGCGCTCGTACATCAGGTCACCGACGATCGCGCCGACCCGGAAACTCATGAGCTGCTGGATGTAGCGGTCCACGCTGCTGAACGATCCCCAGAAGAGCCCGAGTGCCGCGGTGATGATGACGTACACGACGGCCTGCGCGCCGGCGTCGGCGTCGCCCGCGTAGGCGGCGGCCAGCGCCGTGGTGGTCAGGGCGGCGAAGTACGTCGTGACCAGCGGCAGCAGTGCCGAGATCAGCGAGCCCAGGACCTTCATGACGACGGCGGCGGGCGAGGCCCGGAAGCTCACCCGCAGCACTTGTGCCACGGCGCGGGCGTAGGGCTTGAGCGCGAGCTTGCGTTTGGGCGCGCGTGCCGGCAGGAGTTCGGACATGCCTCCAGCCTAGTTCCGGGACCGGAGCCTGGGCGTGAGCGGCACCGCCGCCGGGAATCGGGGCGCCCTTAAACCGGGTGAGCCCGCCGAAACCATGATTTCGGCGGGCTCACCCGGTTCGGGCAGCGGGTCTTAGCGCGACCCGTAGTTCGGTGCTTCGACCGTCATCTGGATGTCGTGCGGGTGCGACTCCTTGAGCCCGGCCGCGGTGATGCGGACGAACTTGCCGCGCGCCTTCAGCTCCGCCACGGTCGGTGCGCCGGTGTAGAACATGGTCTGGCGGAGCCCGCCGACCAGCTGGTACGCCACCGACGACAGCGGACCGCGGTACGCGACCCGGCCCTCGATGCCTTCCGGGATGAGCTTGTCATCGCCGGAGACGTCGGCCTGGAAGTAACGGTCCTTGGAGTACGAGGTGTTCTTGCCACGGGTCTGCATGGCGCCGAGGGAGCCCATGCCGCGGTAGCTCTTAAACTGCTTGCCGTTGACGAAAATCAGGTCGCCCGGGGATTCGTCGCAACCGGCCAGGAGGGAACCGAGCATCACGGTGTCGGCGCCGGCGACGAGCGCCTTGCCGATGTCACCGGAGTACTGCAGGCCGCCGTCGGCGATCAGCGGCACGCCGGCCGGGATGGCGGCCTTCGCCGACTCGTAAATGGCCGTGATCTGCGGCACGCCGACGCCGGCCACCACACGGGTGGTGCAGATGGACCCGGGACCGACGCCGACCTTGATGCCGTCGGCACCGGCGTCGATCAGGGCCTGGGCGCCTTCGCGGGTGGCGGCCTGGCCGCCGATGATATCCACGTGCGCGGCAACGGGATCGGACTTGAGCCGGCGGATCATTTCCAGCACACCCTGGGAGTGGCCGTTCGCGGTGTCCACGAAGAGGGCATCCACACCGGCGTCGATCAGCGCCATGGCGCGTTCCCAGCCGTCGCCGAAGAAGCCGATCGCCGCGCCGACGCGCAGGCGGCCTTCGTCGTCCTTGGTGGCGAGCGGATACTGCTCGGCCTTGGTGAAGTCCTTCGTGGTGATCAGGCCCTTGAGCCGGCCCTGCTCGTCAACGAGCGGGAGCTTCTCGATCTTGTTCGTGGCCAGCTTGTGCGAGGCTTCCTCGCGGCTGATGCCGACGTGTCCGGTCACGAGCGGCATCTTGGTCATGACATCGCTGACCAGCCGCAGCGGGAAATCGGATTCGGGCACGAAGCGGGTGTCGCGGTTCGTGACGATGCCCAGCAGCCTGTTGCCCTCGTCCACGACCGGCAGGCCGGAAACGCGGTAGCGTGCGCAGATTTCGTCCAGCTCGGCCAGCGTGGCCTCGGGGCCGATGGTCAGGGGGTTGGTGATCATGCCGGATTCGCTGCGCTTGACCCGGTCCACCTGGTCGGCCTGGTCGGCGATGGAGAGGTTGCGGTGCACGACGCCGAGACCGCCCTGGCGGGCCATGGCGATGGCCATCCGGGACTCCGTGACGGTGTCCATCGCGGCGGAGAGCAGCGGGGTCTGGACCGTGATGCGCTTGGAGATCCGGGACGACGTGTCCGCTTCCGAGGGGATCACGTCGGTGTGGCCGGGCAGGAGCAGGACGTCGTCGTACGTCAGGCCGATGAAGCCGAAGGGATCGTGTTCGGGCTGGGTCATGAGTGCGCCTCTTACCTTGGGTTACGGGTTCACGGGTAGGGGTTGCAACAGATGACCAGCCCGTCATTACGGGTCTGGCCTGTGCAGAAGGTCATGCAGAAGGTTCGTGCAGATGATTCGTGCAGAAGTCCTCAATAAATAGTAGAACCTTGGCGGCGATAGCCATATTCCGGGCGGTAATGTCCGGTTTCAATGTAAGCCGCCCCATGCCGGACGGCTCCCCCGGCTCCCCCGGCTCCCCCGTCCGGCCGGTGCTGCTCCCCGGCCGGTCGGCGTCGGACTACTTCCAGCCGGTGGCGGCGAGCAGCCGCCGTTCGAACATGGGGATCATGGTCTGGACGTACGTCTTGGTCAGGTGGTTGTCGTCCTTGTAGACGTACACGTTGCCGACCACCGCGGGGCATGTTCCGTTGGCGCAGATGAAATCGCTCATGTCCATGAGGTGCAGCCTGGGCACCTGGCCGCGGTACGCGTCCAGCGGCGAGGACCCCGCGAGCGATTCCTGCTCCGGCACATTGCACTCCGAGGCATCCGGGCCGTTCTTCTGGACGCACTCGGGCATATTGATGGTGAAGCGGGGGTTGTCGCGGATGCCCACCACGTCCATGCCGGCGTCGGTGAAGGGCTTGATGCCCGCCAGGTACTCAGGCACTTCGGTCTCGAACGGCGCTTCCTTGTGGGTCAGGGACGCAACCGTGAAAACGGCGTCGGGGCGGTGGTCCAGGACGTACTGCGCGCTGGCCCGGTTGAAGGCGTTGCAGTCCGCGTCCCGCTCCGGGGACTCCCCGCCGAAGCGGCAGTTGCCCTTCAGGAGCGTGACAACTTCCCAGCCGTGGCTTTTCGCGATGGGGCCCAGCGCCGCCATGTACTGCTGGGCATGGGAGTCACCGAGCACCACGATCCGTTTGGTGACCTTTTCCGGCTTGTTGTTCTGCAGGCACCCCTGAAGCAGGGGGTCGCTGGGGACGTTGGCGTCCGTGCACAGCCCGTCGATGTCCGCCCACTCGTTCTTCATCGCCGCCGGCGCGGGGATGATCTTGGCTTCCGGCGTGGGTTTGCCGGCGTTTTCCGGGGCCAGGGCGGCCGCGCCGGGAGTCAGTTCCTTGGGCTGGGACGCCGCCTCGGCTTCGTCGGCCAGGAGCTGGCTCTGCCACACGGCGACGGGACCCGCCAGCAGGGCACCACAGGCGGCAATCACGACGGCGGTGCGCCAGGCGCGGCGCTTGGGCCAGTGCCATTCGCGCAGCGGCTTCTCGACGAAACGGGTGGTGAGCACGGCCAGGAAGAGGGACGCGGCAACGATGCACAGCCCCTGGAACAGGTTGGGCGCCGTGATGCCCGCCCCGGCGAGGGCCAGGACCAGCAGCGGCCAGTGCCAGAGGTAGAGCGCATAGGAGTTATCCCCCAGCGCCACCAGGGGTTTCCAGGTCAGGAAGCGGTCAACCCCGAAGCGGCTGCCGCTTTGACCGGCGGTGATGATCGCCGCGGCGGCCAGCGTGGGCCACAGCGCGATGAATCCGGGGAACGAACGGTCCACGGTCAGCAGGAGCCCGCAGGAGAGCATGGCCACGAGGCCGGCCCAGCCGAGCACGACGCGCAGGACCCTGCCCGGTTTCAGGTACGGCAGGGCGAGGGCCAGGAGCGAGCCGAGCGCGAACTCCCAGAGCCGGGCTCCGGTGTCGAAGTAGGCGTGGGCCTGGTTCGTTGCGGTCTGTTGGATCGAGTAGGCCAGGGACACCGCGAAGATGGCGCCGAAGGCCGCGGCCAGCAGGGAGCGGTAACGCAGCAGGACGTGGTCCTGGCGGGTCCGGCGGCGGAGCAGGCGGGAAAGAAGTGCGGTGCCGGCAAAGACGAGCGGCCAGAGCACGAACACCTGGCCCTGGATCGAGAGTGACCAGAAGTGCTGGAGCGGGCTCGCACCCGAATGGTCCTGGGCGTAGTAGTCCACGGCGCTGTCCGCCAGGAGCCAGTTCTGCCGGTACAGCAGGGAGGCCCAGGCCTGTTCAAGGACGTCGGGCCAGCGGCTTTGCGGCAGGATGGCCCAGGTGCCGGCGAGGACGCCGAGAACCACCACGACGACGGCGGGCAGCAGGCGCTTGAGCAGATGCAGCCAGTGGCTGAGCAGCCGCAGCGGCGCGCCGCTTTCGACTTTCCGCGTGAAGCTGAGTGTCATCAGGAAGGCTGAAATGAGGAGGAAGATGTCCACGCCGCCGGAGACCCGGCCCAGCCACACGTGGTACGTGACCACCATGAGGACCGCGAGGGCGCGAAGGCCCTGGACTTCGGGGCGGTAGCTTGTTTTTCGGGTCGCCGGAGAACCTGCATCCGCCCGTGGCGGGGTGAAGGTGGTTCGCTCGTTCGACACAAAGATCCCTTCAGGCCGGTTTCCAAAACATCAATGTTACCGAAACGTAATTTTCTTTGCCAATCACACGGGCCCGGCGGTGTCCTTCACACGCCTGGCCGGCGGCGCACCCAGGGGGGGCGGCGGCGCCGTCGGCCGCGGGGCGGAAGCTAGGCTGGTAGGAGTCTGAGGAGGCCGCCACGTGATCGTGCAGGTGCGCATTTGTGTTCCGGGTGAATTGTCCGGAGTTGTTCTCGAAAGTTGTACAAACCACGTCGGCGTCTCGGAAGTGGCGCTCGCGAAGGCCTCTTCCGTCACGCCGCCCGGGGACGTCATCGAGGTTCTGCTGGCCCGGGAATCCGTGGAGGGGCTCGTGGAGAAGCTGCACGCCCTCGACGTCCAGCAACGGGGATCGATTACGGTCATCGCACCGGACCTTGTGCTCTCGGACCGCGCCGACAGGGCGGAGGCGGAGGCTCCAGGTGAGGGCGCGGACGCCGTGATCTGGGACGAGGTGTCGCGGCAGACCGGCGAGGATTCGCGCCTGACGTGGAGTTTCCTGGCGTTCCTGGTCCTGGCGACCCAGCTGGCGGCCATCGGCATCGTGACGGACTCCACCATTGCGATCGTCGGCGCCATGGCCGTGGGCCCGGAGTTCGGCCCGCTGGCTGCCCTGGCCGTAGCCCTGGTCCGGCGCCAGCGGCGGCTCGGACGTGACGCGGCGCTGGCCCTCGGCGTCGGTTTTCCCGTCGCGATGCTGGCCGCCGCGCTGACCGCGTGGCTCTCCGTGCCACTCGGGCTGTTCCCCGCGGACGCGCTGGACCACGGTTCAGCAGTTGAATTCATCTACCACCCCGGCCCTTATTCCCTGATCGTCGCCGTCCTCGCCGGGACAGCCGGGATGCTGTCGGTCATCAGCCGGCGCTCGGCGGCGCTGATCGGGGTGTTCATCTCCGTCACGACGGTGCCGGCAGCCGGGTTCGTGGCCGTGGCACTGGTCCTGGGCGAGTACCAGAAGGCAGCCGGCTCCGCCCTGCAGCTGTTCCTGAACCTGCTCGGAATCGTGGTGGCCGCCGTCGGGGTCCTGCTGTTCTACCGGCTGGTGACCAGGCGGCTGGCGCCGGACGCTGCCCGCCAGCTGCGGCGCAGGGCGGACCGCTCCAAACGCTGACGGGCGCCCGCGGTGGCTGCCTGCTAAAGCCCGCAGGGTAAGGACCGGCACGGTCCTTACCCGGCGTTCCAACCGGTAGCTGCCATGAACTCGGTCTCAAAGTACGGAGTGAGGCTCTCCATGTAGGTTCGTGTGACGTGGTTGTCATCCTTGTAGACCATCACGTTGCCGATCACGGCCGGGCAGAGATCGTCCGGGCAGAATAACCGGCTGAAGTCGAGAAACTTGGTGGCCGGCAACTCCCCGGCCACGGCTGCATCGGGCGACGCTGCCTGATAGTTCTCAGCGGTCGTCGTTCCGCAGGCGGCGTAGTTGTCGGGGTTGCTTTCGAGGCACGCGGGAACGGCCTCGTGCATGCGCGGGGTGTCCCGCAGCGCCACGACGGGAATCCCCGCGTCGTTGATGGATTTGATCGGCGGAACCCACCCCGGATCCATGAATTCTGTGTTGCTCGGATCGGGGTCAGTCCGGGTGCTTGTTGTCACCACGAGATCCGGCTTCATCTCGAGCACCTTCTTGAGGGTGTCCTTGTTGAAGTCCAGGCAGCCCTCCGAGAGGCCCGCGGCCTGGTGGACTGTCACGGGGCAGTACCCCTTGGTGATGGCCTCCACCCTCCAGCCATGCTTCTCTGCCATAGTGAGGATGGGGGTCGCCCAGACGTGGGCATGCGAGTTGCCAATGATCAACACGGTCTTCGTGGCATTCTGCTTGCCGTTGTTGCAGACGTTCGTGAATTCCTTTTCATCCGCGGTGCAGCCGCCCGCGTACCTGGGCCATTCTTCCGCTGCCGTGGCGAGGGTGGGAAGGAGCGGGGCGGATTTGTCAGCCCCGTCGACGTAGGCGGGGTCCAACGACCGGGCACCCGGATTATTGGCCCAGGCCTGGCTCGCCGCGGCTGCCGTGGCGTAGTTGATCTGAAGCTGCCAGCCGGCCAGCGGCACGATGGCGGTGACCACAGCCGCGGCGATGGCGATGAATGCGCGGCGCCGCTGCACCTCCGGCCACTTCCATTCCCGCCATGGTTTCTCCACAAAGCGGGTGGTGAGATAGGCGAGCACCAGCGACACGGTGACGATGACGGCGCCCGTGATCGGCCCCGCACGGTCCCTGTGCGTAGCGGCAAGCGAGATGACCAGGACCGGCCAGTGCCACAGGTACAGGGCGTACGAGATGTCTCCCAGCCGGACCAACGGCTTCGAACTGAGTATCCGGTCGACGCCCAGCTTGCTGCCAGACTGCCCGGCGGCGATGACGCAGGCTGCCGCCAGGGTGGGCCAGAGTGCCACGAACCCGGGGAAGGACGCCTGGACATTGAGCAGGAGGCCGCAGCTGAGCATGGCCACAATGCCCAGCCAGCCCAGGCCAAGCCGCCAGCCCCGCGGAAGCCGCAGGGCAGGAAGGGCCAGAGCCACCAGGGTGCCGAGCGCGAACTCCCATAGCCGGGCCCAGGTATCGAAGTACGCCTCCGTCTGGCTCGCCTGGGTGAAGACGATTGAGTAGACCAGCGAAACAACGAAGATCAGGGCGAAGATGTAGCACAGCAGCACGCGATAACGGAGCCTGAAGCGCTTGGCGAGGATTGCTGCTCCGGCGAAGATGAGCGGCCACAGGATAAAGACCTGCCCCTGGATTGAGAGGGACCAGAAATGCTGGAAGGGGCTGGCCTTGCTGTGGTCCGAGGCGTAGTAGTTCGTGGCCTCGGACTGCAGGAGCCAGTTCTCGGCGTAGAACAGGGAGGCCCACCCCTGGTTGATGACTTCCAGCCAGCGAGTCCGGGGCAGAAACAGGATGCTTGCGGCGAGTACGGCCACCATGACGGTGACGGCGGCCGGGACGAGGCGCCGGAAAAGGTGCAGCCAGTGTTTGATGAGGGCCATGGACCGGCCCTGCTCGAAGCGGCCCACGAACTGCAGCGTCATAAGGAAGGCCGAGATCAGCAGGAAGACGTCCACGCCACCGGAAACCCGGCCCAGCCAGATGTGATAGCTCATGACCATCAGCACAGCGAGAGACCGGAGGCCCTGGATTTCAGGCCTGAAGGTGGATTTTCGGCCGGCCTTGGCTGCGGGATCATGCCCCGCCGCGGCAATGTGCCGGGCAGGCCGGGGCAAGGTTCCTTGCTGTGTCATAGAACTACCCCTCAACCAGATAACCAAAGCCTCCATGTTACCAAAACGTAATTTTGATGGCCAATCGTCACGGCGCCACTGATCCCCATTGAGGCATGCCAACGTGGGAGTTTCCAGTGAACCCGCGACGCTGGAGCGGCACCTGACGGGTTAACTCTGCCAGAATCACGGCAACTTGCGGCCACGAACACGGCAGAACGGCAGCAGTGACTCGACAGAAAAAGGGACGGCCCGGCAGATGCCGGACCGTCCCCCTGCGGGCAGAGCCTAGTGCCTGTGCCCTGCGTGCTCGTCTTCGTCAGCCGGCTTCTCCACCACGAGGGTTTCCGTGGTGAGGACCAGCGCCGCGATGGAGGCCGCGTTGCGCAGAGCCGCACGCGTCACCTTCACGGGGTCGATCACGCCGGCGGCGATCAGGTCTTCGTATTCGCCGGACTTGGCGTTGAAGCCCTGGTTCACGGCGGATTCGGCGACCTTGGCAGCCACGACATAGCCGTCGAAGCCGGCGTTCTGGGCGATCCAGCGCAGCGGCTGGACCAGGGCGCGGCGGACGATGCCGACGGCCGCAGCCGCGTCACCTTCGAGGGCCTGGACGGCAGCGTCCTCGTCGAGCGCCTTCAGCGCGTGGATGAGGGCGGAGCCGCCGCCGGCCACGATGCCTTCTTCGAGGGCAGCGCGGGTGGAGGACACGGCGTCCTCGATGCGGTGCTTCTTTTCCTTCAGCTCAACCTCGGTGGCGGCGCCGACCTTGATCACGCCGATGCCGCCGGCCAGCTTGGCCAGGCGTTCCTGCAGCTTTTCCTTGTCCCAGTCCGAATCGGTGCGGGTCAGCTCGGCGCGCAGCTGGGCAACACGGGCGGCAACGTCCTCGGCCGAACCGGCGCCGTCGACGATCGTGGTGTTGTCCTTGGTGATCGTGATGCGGCGTGCGGTGCCGAGCACCTCGAGGCCAACGGTGTCCAGGCTCAGGCCCAGCTCCGCGGAGACAACCTGCGCACCGGTGAGGGTCGCGATGTCCTGGAGCATGGCCTTGCGGCGGTCACCGAAGCCCGGCGCCTTGACGGCGACGACGTTCAGCGTGCCGCGGATGCGGTTGACGATCAGCGTGGACAGGGCCTCGCCCTCGACGTCTTCGGCGATGATGAAGAGCGGCTTGGAGCTCTGCAGCGCCTTTTCCAGCAGCGGCAGGAAATCCTGCACTGAGGAGATCTTGCCCTGGTTGATCAGGATCAGGGCGTCCTCGAGGACGGCCTCCTGGCGTTCCGCGTCGGTGACGAAGTACGGGGACAGGTAGCCCTTGTCGAACTGCATGCCCTCGGTCAGGACCAGCTCGGTCTGCGTGGTGGAGGACTCCTCGATGGTGATCACACCATCCTTGCCGACCTTGCCGAACGCCTCGGCCAGCAGCTCGCCGACCTCGTCGCTCTGGGCGGAGATTGCGGCAACGTTGGCAACCTGCGTGCCTTCAACCGGGCGCGCGTTCTCCAGCAGGCGGGCGGCGACGGCCTCGACCGAAACCTCGATACCGCGCTTGATTTCGCCCGGTGCGGCGCCTGCCGCTACGTTGCGCAGGCCTTCCTTGACCAGGGCCTGGGCCAGGACGGTGGCGGTGGTGGTGCCGTCGCCGGCAACGTCGTTGGTCTTGGTGGCGACCTCCTTGGCAAGCTGCGCGCCAAGGTTCTCGTAGGGGTCATCCAGCTCGATTTCACGGGCGATGGTCACACCATCGTTGGTGATCGTGGGGGCGCCCCACTTCTTGTCCAGTACGACGTTGCGGCCGCGCGGACCCAGCGTGACCTTGACGGTGTTGGCGAGCTTATCGATGCCGGCTTCAAGCGACCGGCGGGCAGCGTCGTTAAACGCAAGCTGCTTTGCCATGGTTTTGTCCTTTCAAGACAGAACCCCGCGCAACTGATCCATTCAATGCGAAAGGATCGGCTGCGCGGGGGTCCAAGAGAGTTACTTTACGACGATCGCCAGAACGTCGCGGGCGGAGAGCACGAGGTACTCGGTGCCGCCGGTCTTGACTTCGGTTCCACCGTACTTGGAGTAGATGACGACGTCGCCAACGGCAACGTCAACGGGAACGCGGTTGCCGTTGTCATCGAAGCGGCCGGGGCCTACTGCAACAACTTCGCCTTCCTGCGGCTTCTCCTGCGCGGAGTCCGGGATAACCAGGCCGGAAGCCGTGGTCTGCTCGGCTTCGAGCGGGCGGACAACAATACGATCCTCAAGAGGCTTAATAGAGACCGACACTCGGACCTCTCCTTTTCGTCAGCAAATTCGTGGACTATGAAGCGGTGATGCCAAGGCGCACAGACCGTCGTCGCGGTGCCGGCAGCGTGCCTGGCGGAACGCGCTTCATGTGTTAGCACCCTCCTAGGGAGAGTGCTAATGACGACTCTATGTAAATGGTTAGCACTCGGTCAAGGCGAGTGCCAGAAATTCGTTCCGGGTGAACATTTTCCCCCTAGGGGACATGCCCATTTTTCGCTGCGGCCAGAGGACACTGGGGCATCATGCTCTGTGCCCGTGCTGAGCGATGGACATGCCCTACGACGGCGGGCGGTCCAGAGGGCCATGCCCATTCTTCGTTGCGGCCAGAGGACACTTGGACGTCGTACTCTGTGCCCGCGCTGAGCGATGGACATACCCAACGGGTCCGGGCTGCTGGGGAGGACGTGTCCATTTCTTGCTGCGGCCAGAGGCCACTTGGGCATCATGCTCTGTGCCCGTGCTGAGCGATGGACATGCCCAACGCATACGGGCGGCCCGGGAGGACATGCCCATTTTCGCTGCGGCCAGAGGACACTTGGGCGTCGTACTCTGTGCCCGTGCTGAGCGATGGACATACCCAACGGGTGCGGGCTGCCGGGGAGGACATGTCCATCCGTGGCGCAGGAGGCTGGGCATGTCCCCTGGCCCGTGGCCGTTGGCCGTTTGGCGGTGCGGTGCGCCCCCACCAGCGGCGTCTATTCGCGCGCCTACTCGCTGGCTACTGGTCTGCGAGGTCGTCGAAGTCCACGTCCTCGCCGTCGTCTTCGTCCGTGTTCTGGCCTTCGTCATTCCGGTGCCGGAACGACAGCACGGCGCCGGCGGCGGCCAGCAGAATGCCGGCGACGAGGAAGATGATGCCGCCGAGCCGGGCCGCGGCATAGGTCTCGCGGATGGCCCGGGCCTCGTCCGTGGCGTCCTGGACGTTCTTCCCGCCGACGGAATACACGGTGGCGTTGAAGGAATCGAGGAAGAAGATAATCACCAAAAGTGCGACGGACACGACGGCGATCACCGCGCCGGCGATCAGCGCCGGTTTTGCGTAGCGGGCAAGTCCCTGCGGCCGTCGGCGCTCCTGCCTGGCGTCGTCGTCGCCGGCCGTGTCCTGCCCGGCCGTGTCCGCTGAGATGCTGTCGCCTGTGCCGCTGTCTTCCATGCCATCAAGCCTAGCCCCCGCCGTCCGGTCACAACGCGCCCGCGGACCTCAACTACGCTGGATGCCATGACTGACGCACCGCAGGAACATATTGCCCCGATCCTCACCCCCGAGGGCTGGGAGCTGCTGGCGTCGTTGGGCCCGTACCGCGAGGACGAGGCCTTCCGCCTCACGGCGTCGCTGCGCAAGGCCGGCCACTCCCCCGAGCTGGTCTCGGCCGTGCTCACCCAGTCCCGGCTGCGGACCAAGGCTGAGGCGAAGTTCGGCGAATTCGCCCGGCAGATGATTTTCACGAAGGCCGGTCTGGAGCAGGCCACCCGGCTCACGGTGGCGGCACGGCACGCGCAGCGGTTCGCGGAGGCCGGGATCGGCCACGTCGCGGATCTCGGCTGCGGGCTCGGGGCGGACTCCATGGCCCTGGCCTCCCTGGACCTGGTGGTCACCGCCGTGGAAATGGACGAGGCCACGGCCGCCTGCGCCACGATGAACCTGATCCCGTTCCGCAACGCCACGGTGGTCCATTCCGATGCAACGTCGGTATCCCTCGAGGGGATCGACGGCGTCTGGCTCGACCCAGCCCGGCGCACGACGTCCACTTCGGGAACCAAGCGGATCTGGGATCCGGAGGATTTCTCCCCGCCGCTGTCCTTCGTGGAGTCACTCGCCGGCACCGGCCGCGCCGTCGGCGTGAAGATGGGCCCCGGCATGCCGCACGATTCCGTGCCGGCCGGCTGCGAGGCGCAGTGGGTCTCTGTGGGCGGGGACGTGACCGAGGTGGCCCTGTGGTTCAACGCAGTGCGGCGTCCGGGGGTGCGGCGCGCGGCCCTCGTGCTCGGCCCCCTTGGTTCCGCTGAGCTCACCAGCGGCGAGGACTTCGGCGCCGGCCCGGTGGCGCCCGTTGGGCCCGTGGAGGGGTACCTGTATGAGCCCGACGGCGCGGTGATCCGCGCCGGCCTGGTGGCCGACGTCGCGCTCCAGCTGGGCGGGCACCTCGTGGACGAGCACATCGCCTACATCTGCGCCCCGGAGCTGCATGACACCCCGTTCGCCAAGGCGTACAGGGTCCTGGAGGTGATGCCGTTCAACGTCAAGGCACTCAAGACGTGGGTCAAGGATCAAGGCATCGGGGTCCTGGACATCAAGAAGCGCGGTATGGCTGTCACGCCCGAAGAGCTGCGCAAGCAACTCCTGCCCGGCGGCAGCGCAAAGCACAAGGACAAGAAATCCGCCACCCTGGTCCTCACCAGGATCGGCGAGGACCGGGTGGCCGTCTCGGTGGAGCCGGTCTAGCCCCGCCAGCGGGATCCCACCGGCCGAGTGCCCCGCGGCGCCGTGCCCCGCCGCCGCCGGATGTCAGCGAAGCGGCCGGTCAACTGGGCTGTCGGGCTACTGGGCCCGCGTGAACTCCTCGGCTGCCCGGATTTGCTCGTCGGTCGGCCGGATGCCGGTGTACAGCACGAACTGCTCGAGCGCCTGGATCGTGGCGACCTCGGCTCCGGTGATCACGGTCTTGCCGGCCGCGCGGCCGGCCTTGATCAGCGGTGTCTCGGCCGGGAGCGCGACGACGTCGAACACCACTTTGGCGGCATCGATGGCCTCCTGCGGGAAGGGCAGCGAGGCGGCGTCCGGGCCGCCGGCCATCCCGATGGGGGTGACGTTGATGAGCATGTCCGCCGTGCCGGTACCGGAGTCCGCAGAGCCCAGGTCCGCGCGCCAGGCGAAGCCGTACTGTTCGGCCAGGGCGCGGCCGGAGCCCTCGTTGCGGGCCACGACGGTCACGTCCTTGAACCCGGCATCCCGGAGCGCGGCCACGGTGGCCTTGGCCATGCCGCCGGAGCCCAGGACCAGCACCGAGTAGTCCGTGGGGACTGCATTGCTCTGCAAGAGCTGCTCGATTGCGGTGTAGTCGGTGTTGTACGCCGTGAGCCGGCCGCCGTCGTTGACGATGGTGTTGACCGAGTCGATGGCCTTCGCCGACGGGTCCATGACGTCAACGAGGGCGATCACGTCCTCCTTGTAAGGCATGGACACCGCGCAGCCGCGGATGCCGAGGCCGCGCACCCCGGCGATCGCCTGGGCGAGGTCGGTTGGGGCAAAGGCCTTGTAGATCCAGTTCAGGCCCAGCTGTTCGTACAGGTGGTTGTGGAAGCGCGTCCCATTGTTGCTGGGCCGGGCCGAGAGCGAGATACACAGGGTCATGTCTTTGTTCAGAATGGGCACAGCTCCATTAAACGCCAGGATCGCTCCGGCCACCCGCAGCCCAACGCGCAACCGCGCGCGCCGTCGCTGACCAGCGACGTTGTGAATACACTCACGCAGCAGCGGCAACTTTGACACCGTCCCGGGGCCGCCCCTGCACTAGACTTGGACCACCCGTAGCCCTGCCGGCCCCCGGCCGGCGCACTGGTGTGTGGGAAATTGCACGTGACACCGCCGGTGCCATGTGCAGAGGCATGTCCGAGGATGTTCGCCAGCGCATTTCCCCACCAGGACCACGGCCAGCGACAGCAGAACAGTGAAGGGACCACATGAAGATCGAGTTCGCTTCATCCAGGCAGTCGACTCTTGGCGTGGAATGGGAGCTGGCGCTCGTCGACGCCGAGACCGGTGAGCTGGCCTCCGTGGCGAACCAGGTGCTGCGCGGCGTCGCTGCCCGGCATCCCGAACTCAATGAGGACGACGAGCACCCGCACATCAAGCAGGAGCTGCTGCTGAACACCGTGGAGCTCGTCACCGGCATTTGCACCACCGTCGCGGAGGCCAAGGCGGACCTGAGCAGCTCGCTCGCGGCTGTCCGGGACGTGACCGATCCGATGGGCGTGGAGATCTTTTGCGCCGGGAGCCACCCCTTCAGCCCGCCCCAGCTGCAGCCCGTCACGGACAAGGAACGCTACGCCAAGCTCATTGACCGGACCCAGTGGTGGGGCCGGCAGATGGTCATTTACGGCGTCCATGTGCACGTCGGACTGGACAGCCGGGACAAGGTCCTTCCGGTGCTGGACGGCCTGGTCAATTACTTCCCGCACTTCCAGGCGCTCTCCGCGTCCAGCCCGTTTTGGGGCGGCGAGGACACCGGATACGCCTCGCACCGCGCCCTCATGTTCCAGCAGCTGCCCACCGCCGGGCTGCCGTTCCAGTTCGCCAGCTGGGAGGACTACGAGTCCTACGTACAGGACATGTTCACCACCGGCGTGATTGACACGCTCTCCGAGATCCGGTGGGACATCCGCCCCGTTCCGGCGCTTGGCACCATCGAGATGCGCATTTGCGACGGCCTGGCGACCCTCGAGGACGTTGGGGCGATCGCGGCGCTGACGCAGTGCCTTGTCGACGAGTTTTCCACCACGCTGGAAAACGGCGGCACCATTCCCACGATGCCCCCATGGCATGTGCAGGAAAACAAGTGGCGCGCGGCCCGGTATGGCCTGGACGCGATCATCATCCTCGACGCCGACGGCAACGAGCAGCTCGTAACAGAGCACCTGCGCGAGACGCTCAAGCGGCTTGAGCCTGTGGCGGCGAAGCTGGGCTGCAGCGCCGAACTGGCCGACGTCGAGAAGATCATCGAGCGCGGCGCCGGCTACCAGCGGCAGCGCCGGGTCGCCGCCGAGCACGGCGGGGACCTGCGCGCCGTCGTCCTGGACCTGGTCAAGCAGATGCGCCAGGGCCCGGACGCCTAGCTCCGGCGCCCAACAGCCGCCACGCAGGCGGACGAAGCCTCAGGCTGTGGCCTCAGGCGGAGACTGTCGTGACCGGCATTGAGGAATCCGGCGCGAAGCCGATCCCGCTCGGTTTCACGCCGGCCATCACCAGTTGCGCCCCGAGCGCGGCCACCATGGCGCCGTTGTCCGTGCACAGCGGCAGCGGCGGCACCGTCAGCCGGATGCCGGCCGCACTGCAGCGTTGTTCGGTGAGCTGGCGCAGCCGCGAGTTGGCGGCGACCCCGCCACCCAGGAGGACCTCCGTGACGCCGTTTTCGCGGCAGGCGAGCACTGCCTTGGCGGTAATGACATCCACCACGGCTTCCTGGAAGGCCGCGGCGATGTCCGCCACGGGCACCTCCTCGCCGCGGGCCTCGAACTGCTCCACGCAGCGGGCGACGGCAGTCTTGAGCCCGCTGAAGGACCAGTCGTAGCGGTGCGGCCCGGGTTCCTCGGCGGTCCCCATGTACTTGGGCTGGGTGAGCCCGCGCGGGAACCGGATGGCTTTGGCGTTGCCCGTGCGCGCGAGCTTGTCGATGGCCGGACCGCCCGGGTAGCCCAGGCCCAGGAGCCGCGCCACCTTGTCATACGCTTCGCCGGCGGCGTCATCGATCGTGGAGCCCAGCAGCTCGACGTCGTCCGTGATGCTCCGGATCCGCAGGATCTCGGTGTGGCCGCCGGAGACCAGGAGCGCGCCCATATTCTCCGGCAGGGCGTGCGGCGTTGTTTGCGGCGACGGTGCGCCGGCGCCCTGCTGCAGGAGCCCGACGCCGACATGCGCCACCAGGTGGTTGATGGCGTAGAGCGGTTTGCCGGTAGCGACGGCGAGCGCCTTGGCCGCGCACACCCCCACCATGAGGGCACCTGCCAGGCCCGGCCCGGAGGTGACGGCGATCGCGTCGATGTCCGCGAGCGTCACTCCCGCCTCCGCGAGGGCCTCCTCGAGGGTGGGGACGAACGCGTCGAGGTGGGCGCGGGAGGCGATCTCGGGGATCACGCCGCCGAAGCGGACGTGTTCGTCCATGGAGGACGAGACGGTGTTCGTCAGCAAGGTGGTTCCCCGGACGATGCCGACGCCGGTTTCGTCGCAGGAGGACTCGATGCCGAGCACGAGCGGCTGGGTGCGGTTCATGGTCGGCCTGCTTCCGTTGGCTGGGGGCTGAGCGGTTCGCGGGGCAGCTGGAGCCGCATGATCAGGGCGTCGACGCCGTCCCGGTAGTAGCGGGGCCGGACGTGGATCTGTTCGAAGCCGAAGCGCAGGTAGAGCTGCTGGGCCCGGGGGTTGTCCGCCCTGACCTCGAGCAGCACGTCCTGGGCGTGCCGGCGCCGGCTTTCCGCGATCAACTCGGTGAGCAGGGCAGAGCCGATGCCCTTGCCTTCCTGCTCGGGCACCACGGCGATCGTCTGGACGTCCGAGATCGGTTCGATGCACATGAGCCCGGCATAGCCCACGATCCCGCCGTGGATCTCCGCCACGAGGTAGCGGCGGGTATCCACCTGCGCCAGCTCGTCGTGGAACATCTGCAGCGGCCAGGCATCCACGGGAAAGAGCCGGAGTTCCAGGGCGTGGATGGCGGGGATGTCCGCGGCGTCCATGTCCCGCAGGGTGACTCCGCCGGGCAGCCGGACGGCTCGCTCCGCGCTCACAGGGCACGCTTTCGGGGTCCGGGCACCTGGGCGTCGGATTCGCGCAGGTACAGGGGGGTGGAGTCCAGGAGCTGTTCCCCGGCGGAGAGCCGGGCGAGTGCGAACTGGCCGAGCGAGAGGGCCTCCGGCTGGCGGGTGCTGAATTCCGCGACCGCCTTGACGGCCTCGGAGTAGATTCCTGCCCCTGCACCGTACACGGGCAGATCCGGCAGGTCCGCGGCGAATCCCACGTGCGGGCCGTCCTCCAGATGCGGCAGCTGGGCATCGGAGAGGGTGTACCGGGCCCAGTACACTTCCTTGCGGCGCGCATCGGTGGCGACAATGAACTCCGCGGCCGAGTCGGTGGATTCGGCTACTTCCAGGGCGATCGCGTCCAGGCTCATGACGCCGTACAGCGGCTTGCCCCAGACAAAGGCAAGGGTGCGGGCCGTGACGATCCCGGAGCGCAGTCCCGTGAACGGGCCGGGGCCGACGCCGGTGACGATAGCGTCGACGTCGTGGCCGCTGACGCCGGCCTCAGCCAGGAGCCCGTCGATCCCCGGGGCCAGGACCTCCGCGTGGGTGCGCGTGTCCTCGGTGGCGAAGCTGGCGAGCACGGATTCCGGCGCATCATCGGAGACCAGGGCGGCGCTGGCGACAGCTGAGGTGTCGATGGCGAGGATCAGCATCAGGGATTCCGTTCCGGGGTCTGGGGCGTGGTCCCGGGCAGGGGCTCGGCACCGGGCAGCGTCGGCGCTTCAGCCCAGCGCGGACCGAAGCCGCGGATCACGACGGTCCGCGGCTCGTCGTCGTCGTCCGTGTCGAAATCCAGAACGGGACTGGCGCCGGTTTCGGCGGGGGCTTCGGGGGTTTCGGCGGAAGCGGCGGCGCCTCCGCGGGTGCGGTGGAGTTCCACCTCCAGCCGGCTGTCGCTGAGGTGCTCAACCCGGCCGCGGCCCCACTCGACCACGGTCACGGCGCTGTCCATGGTGTTTTCAAGATCGATGTCGTCGATTTCAGCGGCCGACTCCAGCCGGTAGGCGTCCACATGCACCAGGTCCGGTCCGCCCGGCCGGGGTCCTCCGGGCAGGTTGGGGTGGATGCGCACCAGGACAAAGGTCGGCGAGATAATGCCGGCCCGCACTCCCAGGCCCTCCCCCAGCCCCTGCGTGAACGTGGTCTTGCCGGCACCCAGTTCGCCGGTCAGGACCAGCAGATCGCCGGTTTCCAGCACGGCGCCGAGGGCCGCGGCGAGCGCATGCGTCTGCGCCGCCGTGTGGACCTCAAGGCTCCGTTCCCACGCGGGCGCGCTCACGGCCGCTCTTCGCCGGTGGAGGGCTCTTCGTTCAGGTAGCGGCGCGGCACGCGGGGGCTGATCCTGGTGACGATCTCGTAGTTGTTGGTACCGGCGGCCTTGGCCCAGTCATCTGCCGTGGGTCCGCCGTCGGCGCCGTCGCCAAACAGCACTGCCTCGGCGCCGAGGATGCTCGGGCCTCCGGCCGCCACGTGGCGGGGTCCGAGGTCGATCACCATCTGGTCCATCGCAATGCGACCCACTACCGGATAGTTCACGCCCTCGACCCGGACGGGGCCGCCGGTGGCGATGCGCGGCACGCCGTCGGCGTAGCCCAGCGGGATGAGCCCGAGGGTGCTGACGCCGTCCGTGCGGTAGTTCAGCCCGTAGGAAACGCCCTGCCCGGCGGGCACGTCCTTGCAGTGCGAGACCACCGTGCGGACCGTCATGGCCGGGCGCAGCCCGAGTTCGGCCGGGCTTTGCCCTTCGAAGGGTGACAGCCCGTACAGGCCCAGCCCCACGCGGACCAGGTCAAAGTGGGTGTCCGGCCGGGAGAGGGTGGCCGGGGTGTTGGCGAGGTGTCGGACCTCGGGGTCCACGCCGGCGTCCTGGGCGACGGCGAGGACCTGGCGGAACGCGGCGAGCTGCTCGTCGGTTTCGGGCCGTTCGGGTTCGTCGGCGACGGCCAGGTGGGAGAAGATCCCCACGACCCGGAGCAGGCCCTGGTCCTGGTGTTCCATGGCTTCGCCGACCAGGCTGTCCCAGGCGTCGAGGGTTGCGCCGTTGCGGCCGAGCCCGGTGTCGACCTTCAGGTGGACGCGGGCGGGCCGTTCCTGCTCGCGGGCTGCGGCCACGATCCGGTCCAGTTCCCAGCCCGAGCAGCCGATGTCGATTCCTGCGGCCACTGCGGCGGCGAAGTTACTGTCCGGGGTGTGCAGCCAGGCCAGCAGCGGCGCCTCGATCCCGGCGGCGCGCAGGGCGAGGGCCTCGGAGATGTGGGCGACGCCAAGCCAGCTGGCCCCCGCGCCGAGGGCCGCGCGGGCCACCTGGACGGCGCCGTGCCCGTAGGCGTCGGCCTTGACCACGGCCATGACCTGCGCGGGTGAGGCCACCGCTGCGATGCGGCGGACGTTGTGCCGGATGGCGTCGAGATCGATTACGGCTGAGCGCTCCTCAGCGTGGGCCGGCACTGCCGCCGAACCGGGCAGGAGATCGCCTGTTGCTGCTTGGTAAGTCACCTAACGATTCTAGGCGCGGCGCTGCGGGCCGAATAATCGGCCGGGCCCGGCCACCGCTGGACATGCCCATTCCTCCCCGCGGGACATGCCCAATCTTCACACCAAAGGCCGCGCAGAACGGGTCCATGCCCCCGCCCCGGCCCCAGCGGAGGACATGCCCACTGGTGGCACAAATCCGGCCGCCCCCCCACCCCGGGACATGCCCAATCTTCACGCCCAAGGCCGCGCAGAACGGGTCCATGCCCACGAATCCGGCCGCAACGGAGGACATGCCCATTGGTGCCAGCCACGAAAGCCCAGCCGCGCCCGCCCGTCTACGCGTCGGACTGGTGGGCGATGGTCGCCGTCGCGCGCCGCTGCGCCTCGGGCGGGACGTCGTGCACGATCTCTTCCAGGAAGCGGTAGCGGCGAAGCCATTGGCTGCTTTGCCGTTCCTTCCGTGCGTTGGCCCGCTGCCACCAGTCGGCAATGTCGCCCCAGCCGGGCGCGGCCAGCGAGCCGCCCACCTCCTGGACGGCCAAGGCGGCGCACAGATTGGCGAAGCGGAGACGGTCTCCCAGCGGCCAGCCGGCCAGGGAGCCGACAATGAAGGCCGCACCGAAGCAGTCACCGGCGCCGGTGGGATCGTAGGCCCGGACCGGCAGGGACGGGACCCACTCCTCCTCCCCCGTTTCCGAATCCACGGCCATGGATCCCTGGGCGCCGAGGGTGACCACCGCCACCGGAACCCGGTCCGCAAGCGAGTACAGGGCGGACCAGGGGTCGTCGCAGCCCGTGAAGTTCATGGCCTCGTGCTGGTTCGGCATGAAAGCGTGGAAATACTTCAGATGGTCCAGCCGGGTCGAGGACCACGCGCCGGTGGGGTCCCAGCCGACATCGCCGAACAGCTGGACCCCGTTCTTGTGCGCGTCGACAGCCCACGGTTCGAGTTCCTCCCCCAGCTCCGCAACGGCTGCGAGCGCCGGCGGCGGGCATCCAACCAGCTCGGTGGAGGTCACCGGCGCCGGGTGCCCGTGCGTCACCATGGACCGGTCCTTCTCCACGCTCAGGGACACCGTGACGGGCGAATGCCAGCCCGGAACACGCCGGGACAGGGACAGGTCCACGTGTTCCTGGGCGGCCAGAATCTTCCAGTTGTAGTCACCGTAGCCGTCATCGCCGAACACGGCGGCAAGACCGGTCCGCAGTCCCAGCCGGGAGGCGGCGATGGCCTGATTGGCAACGCCCCCGGGGCAGCTGCCCATCCCGTCGCTCCAGATTTCCGTGCCGGGCTGCGGCGCGTGGGGCAGCCCGGTGAAGATGATGTCCTGGAACACGGTCCCGGTCAGGAGCAAGTCGAATCCGTCCGCGGCCGGGCTGCGGACGGCAGAGAGCGGATCAAATCGCCGCGCCGGGGTCGCGTCCATATACGGCACATTACGCCGTACCGCCGTCGAGGGATACCAGGGGAATGCGGGGCCCAAACCGGCGGCGAACAGGGCGGGGAATAGACTGTCCGCATGCGGCTCACGATCGCCGGCGGGGGCGGCTTCCGCGTCCCCCTGGTCTACCGGGCGCTCTCTGCCGGGCCTTTCGCGGGGCTGGTGCGGGAGCTGGTGCTCTACGACGTCGACCCCACCAGGCTGGCGGCCATCGAGGCGGTCCTGGCCTCCCTGGCCCAGCAGGGCCCGCCGGGTTCCGGCCCGCCGGGTTCCGGCCCGCAGGGTTCCGGCCCGCAGATCCGTGCCGTGTCCTCGCTCCCCGAGGCCTTGGACGGCGCCGACATGGTCTTCGCCGCCATCCGGCCCGGCGGCACCGCCGGCCGGACCGCCGACGAGCGGATCGCCCTGGACCTCGGACTCCTGGGCCAGGAAACCACCGGCGCCGGCGGGATCTCCTACGCGCTGCGCTCCATTCCGCCGATGCTGCGGCTCGCGGAGGAAATGCGGAGCCGCTGCCCCGGGGCGTGGCTGCTCAACTTCACCAACCCCGCCGGCATGGTCACGGAGGCCCTGGTCCCCGTGCTCGGTCCCAGGGTGATCGGGATTTGCGACTCCGCCAGCGGCCTGGTGCACCGTGCGGCGCGTGCCGCCGGCGTCGCGCTGCCCGAGGGCACGCTCGACGGCGTGGGCTACTACGGACTGAACCACCTCGGCTGGCTGTACCGGCTGGAGGCCGGGGGCCGGGACGCCCTCCCGGCACTGCTCGCGAACCCTGCGGCGCTGTCGGAATTCGAGGAAGGCCGGCTGTTCCCGCCCGGGTTGCTGGCCAGCCTTGGCTGCCTGCCGAATGAATATCTATTTTACTACTACGACACCGTTCGGGCGGTGGCCGGCATGCGCGCCGCAGGTCAGACCCGGGGGGAATCGATCGCCCGGCAGCAGACCGAACTCTATCCCCGCCTGGCTGCCGCCGGAGCCGAGGCTTTTGCGCTGTGGGAGGATGCCCGCAGATCCCGCGAGGAGGGCTACCTCGCGGAGGCCCGCACCTCGGGCGAACGCCGCGACGAGACCGACCTCGCCGGCGGCGGCTACGAGCGGGTGGCGCTGGCGGCCATGCGCGCCCTCTCCGGCGGCGGCCCGGCGGACCTGATCCTCAACACGCGCAACGCCGTCACCACGCCCGGGTCCGCCGGCCCGGAAGCGGCGCCCGCCGGCCCGGAAGCGGGCGGCGCCGGGTCCGGAGCGCAGGTGGTGCCGGCTGTCCCGGGGCTGCCGGCCGACGCCGTCGTCGAAGTTCCGTGCCGGGTGACGCCCGACGGCGCCGAGCCAGTCCCGCAGGACGGCCCGGGACCGGCGCAACTGGAGCTGCTGCGGCGCGTCAAGGACGTCGAACGGCTCGTGGTGGAGGCGGCGACGACCGGCCGGCGGGAGGCGGCCCTCGCCGCGTTCGCCAGGCATCCGCTCGTGGACTCGGATGACCTCGCCGGAAAACTGCTGGCCGGCTATGAAGCAGCCTTCCCGGAACTAGGCCGTCTCTGGCACGGCGGGCCGTAGCTGCCCGCGGGCCTTAACGGCCCGCCAACATCAGCGTCCCGGCGTCCCGCGGCACCGGGCCGGCAACCCTACAGCTTTCGGTACATCACGTGCAGGCCCACGTAGCCCAGTTCAGGGTGGTTGAATGCCTCGGGAATGGTCGCGAGCACCTCGAAGCCCATGGATTTCCACGCTGCCACGGCCCGGACATTGCTTTCCACCACGGCGTTGAACTGCATGGCCCGGAAACCGGCGTCGCGCGCGGCGTCGAGCGAATAGGCGCAGAGGGCCCGGGCCAGTCCGCGGCCGGCCTGGCCCGGGTGGACCATGTAACCCGCGTTGGCCACATGGCTGCCGCCGCCGCCCTGGTTGGGGTGCAGCTCGCCGGTGCCAAGAACCGCGCCGATGTCGGAGGCAACCGCGACGAACGTCCGGCCCGGCGCCTGCTTGAACCAGCGTGCGCGGGCCTCGTCCTCGGCGGTGTCCCGGTCCCAGGTGAAGGTCTCCCCGGCCCGGACGACGGGTTCCAGGATCGCCCAGATGCCCGGCCAGTCCTCCGGGCGGGCCTCCCGGATGGTCCAGCCGGCTGCAGGTTCTTGTCCTGTCGTTGTGTTCACAGCGGCCACGTTAGCAGCACGCCCCGGTCTGCGAACCGAACGGGCCCGTGAACCGGGCGGCACTTCAGGAGTAATGTTTTATCGACATGCATTGGGCAGAAAGAAATGGGCAGAGGAAAGGGGAACCGTGTCGCTGATCCGCCGCGTCGCTTTCCTTTCCCTGCACACCTCGCCCATGGAACAGCCCGGCTCCGGTGACGCCGGCGGCATGAACGTGTACGTCCGGGCGCTGGCCGCCGCCCTCGCCGAAACCGGCGTGGAAGTGGAGATCTTCACCCGGTCCACCTCGGCCACGCAGCCCGCCGTCGAACACCCGTCCCCGGGCGTGTGCGTGCACAACGTCCTCGCCGGCCCGCCCCGTAAGCTGCCCAAGGAGGAGCTCCCGGGGCTGCTGCACAGCATGGTCGCCGAGATCAACCGGATCCGGCAGCTCCAGCCGCACGGCCGGTATGACGTCATCCATTCCCACTACTGGGTCTCAGGGGTGGCCGGGCTGGAGCTCGCGGAGCTGTGGCGGCTGCCCCTCGTCCACACCATGCACACGATGGCGAAGGTCAAGAACCAGCTCCTCGAGTCCGGCGAACAGCCCGAGCCGCGGCGGCGTGAGGACGGCGAGCACCGGATTGTCGACGGCGCCACCCGGCTGATCGCCAATACCGGCACCGAAGCGGCCGAGCTGGTCTCGCACTACAACGCCGACATCGACCACATCGACGTCGCGCCGCCCGGCGTGGACCTGGCCGTCTTCACGCCGGCCTTCAGGAACCGGGCCAGGGCCCAGCACGGCATCGCCCCTGGCAAGTTCCATCTGCTGTTCGCGGGCCGGATCCAGCGGCTCAAGGGCCCGCAGATCCTGATCAAGGCGGCGGCGCTCCTGCGCTCCCGGCGCCCGGACATCGACCTGCAGCTGACCATCCTGGGGGCCGTCAGCGGCGCCAAGGACTTCAACCTCAAGACGCTGATCAGCGCCGCCGGAATGGACGACGTCGCCACCCACCACCCGCCGGTGAACGCCCCGGAGCTGGCCGGCTGGTACCGGTCCGCCGACGTGGTGGTGATGCCCTCCTACAGCGAGTCCTTCGGCCTGGTGGCGCTGGAGGCGCAGGCCTGCGGGACGCCGGTCCTCGCCACGAAAGTCGGCGGCCTCTCCCGCGCCGTCCAGGACGGACGGACCGGGATGCTGATCGAGGGCCACAAGGCCAGCGACTGGGCGGACGCCCTCGAGTCGCTCTTCGACGACACCCAAACCCGCACCGACATGGGGCGCGCCGCCGCGATCCATGCCCAGGAGTTCGGCTGGCAACGCACCGCCGCGATTACGCTGGAGAGCTACCACACCGCCGTAAGCCAGTATTTTGGAAGCCTGACCATCCCGGTGGGCCACACACCCTGAACCGGTTCCACCACCTCCGCCCGCTCCAACCCCGCCCGGCAACACCGGACCGGGACAAACCCGCCGACGCCACGAGCCGAAGGACAACGATGTCTGAGACCACCACTGCCGGGAACAACGTCCCCAGCGACCTGGAAATTGCCCAGCGGGCAGTCATGAAGCCGATCGGGGAGATTGCGGCGGCCGCCGGCATCGCCCCGGACGCGCTGGAATTCTACGGACCCTACAAGGCCAAGATCGACCCGGCGAAGCTGACCGTTCCGGCGGGCGCCCCCGTGCGCGCGCCCGGCAAGGTGGTGCTGGTCTCCGCGATGTCGCCCACCCCCGCCGGCGAAGGCAAGTCCACCACGACGGTGGGGCTCGCGGATTCCCTGGCCCGGGCCGGGCACAGCGTGATGATCGCGCTGCGCGAGCCCTCGCTCGGCCCCATCCTGGGCATGAAGGGCGGCGCGACCGGCGGCGGCTACTCCCAGGTGCTGCCGATGGACCAGATCAACCTGCACTTCACGGGCGATTTCCACGCCATCACTTCGGCGAACAACGCCCTCATGGCCCTCGTGGACAACCACATCTTCCAGGGCAACGAACTCAACATCGATCCGCGCCGGATGACGTTCAAGCGCGTCCTGGACATGAACGACCGATCCCTCCGGGAGGTCGTGATCGGCCTCGGCGGGCCCGCCCAGGGCACGCCGCGGCAGGACGGCTTCGACATCACCGTGGCCTCGGAGATCATGGCCGTGTTCTGCCTCGCCACGGACCTGAACGATCTGCGCGACCGGCTCGGCCGGATCACGTTCGGCTACACCTACGACCGCCGGCCCGTCACCGTTGCCGACCTCGGCGTCCAGGGCGCCCTGACCATGCTGCTCAAGGACGCGATCAAACCCAACCTCGTGCAGACCATCGCCGGTACCCCGGCGCTGGTGCACGGCGGGCCCTTCGCCAACATCGCCCACGGCTGCAACTCCCTCATCGCCACGCAGACGGCCCGCCGCCTTGCGGACATCGTCATCACCGAGGCGGGGTTCGGCGCGGACCTCGGCGCCGAAAAGTACATGGACATCAAGGCGCGGATGGCCGACGTCGCCCCGTCCGCCGTCGTCCTCGTGGCCACCGTCCGGGCGCTCAAGATGCACGGCGGCGTGCCGAAAGACCTGCTCAAGGAGCCCAACGTGGAGGCGCTGGCCGCCGGCGTCGCCAATCTGCGGCGCCATATCCGCAACGTCGAGAAGTTCGGCATCACCCCGGTCGTGGCGGTCAACAAATTCGCCACGGACACCGCCGAGGAGCTGGACTGGCTGCTTCAGTGGTGCGCCGCGGAGGGTGTCCAGGCCGCGGTGGCCGATGTCTGGGGCCGCGGCGGTGGCGGCGACGGCGGCGACGAGCTCGCGGCGAAGGTGGCGGCCGCGATCGACGCCCCGCACGGCTTCCGGCACCTGTATCCGCTGGAGATGTCCGTGGAGGACAAGATCCGGACCATCGTGCAGGAGATCTACGGCGCCGACGGCGTGGATTTCTCCGTGCCCGCGCTCAAACGGCTGGCCGAGATCGAGAAGAACGGCTGGTCCGGGATGCCGGTGTGCATGGCGAAGACCCAGTACTCCTTCACCGACGACGCCACCCGCCTCGGCGCGCCCAAGGGCTTCACCATCCACGTCCGGGATCTCATCCCCAAGACCGGTGCGGGCTTCATCGTTGCCCTCACCGGCGCCGTGATGACCATGCCGGGCCTGCCCAAGGTGCCGGCAGCGATGCGGATGGACGTCGACGACGCCGGCAACCCGGTCGGCCTCTTCTAACCCGCCTGACGCTCCCTCCCCTCCTGCATCCCCCCAACCAACGATCCCTCAGGTCCGGCAACTCCCCAACCGACGCTCCCTCAGGTCCGGCGCGGCGCTTGCGCCTGCCGCCGCGGGCCGATCCGGGACATCTGTGGATAACTCCTGCGCGGCTCTCCAAATAGGTTCAAAATGCCAGCATGGAAAAGCCTACGAAGCTTCCCGGTCCACTCAGCGCAGCACCCTTTACCATCGCGGATGCAAGGTCCTTGGGAGTGCCGAGAACCAGGCTCAGGCACTCCGACGTAATTCACATCAGCCGGGGTCTCTACCGGCCCACGGATTGGGACTTCGAGCTGGAGGCGGCGGCTCGTGCGTTGGCCGCAGCGTCGCCCGGCGCCTGGATCTCCCACGTCACCGCTGCCAGGCTCCGATGCCAGATATTGCCTCCTTGGCTCTCGGACTCGGAGGAGCTACACCTGAGCAAGCCGCGGGCGCTCCCGGAGGTCCGGCGCAAAGGCATTCTCGGACACACGGTTCTTGCGTTGGAGGGCGAGGTCGAGACAGTGGACGGGATCCGGATCAGCACGCGCTCCCGGACGTGGCTCGACCTCGCCCTGCGGTTGAGCCTGCCGGAGTTGGTCTGCCTGGGTGATGAGCTGGTGCGGATTCCCCGACTGGGGTTGGAAGGGCGCAGTGATCCCTTTGCGACCATCGATGAGCTGCGTTGGATGGTGGGCCGTCACCCGAACCTGCAGGGAATCGTCCGCGCCCGTGCCGCACTGGACTTGATGCGCGTGGGCTCGGATTCAGCGCCGGAGACGTTGCTGCGGCTGGCGATGTGCGACGCCGGGCTCCCGGAACCGGAACTGCAGCTCCCGCTGCGACCGGACAGTCCTGCCGCGCCGACGGCGGACCTTGGGTATCGCCGTCGGCGGCTGGCGGTTCAGTACGACGGCGGGCACCACCTGCTCCCCGCACAGATCTTCAGCGACCGCCGCCGTGACAAGGCCTTCGAGGCAGCCGGATGGACAGTGCTCGTCCTGACAAAAGATGACCTCGCGGATGGCTTCTCCGGCGCCGTCACCAAGATGAAGCGAATCCTCCGCACCTCATACCTCAGCCCGCCGGCCGCAGCTGGCTTTTCCAGCGCAATCTGAGGCAGCGAGCCGCCGATGTCTGCAAGACGTGAGGGAGGATCGGGTCGGTATCGGCCAAAGGTGAGGGAGCATCCCGGACCCAATCCGAAAACGACGACGCTCCCCCACCATTGGTGAGGGAGCGTCGGGTTGGAACACGCCAAACGTGAGGGAGCGTCCAGAGGCAGGGCGGCAGCGGGGGCGGTTAGCGCTCCAGGTCGCCGCGGATGAAGGCCTCGACCTTTTCACGGGCGAGGTCGTCGTTGAACTGCTCCGGCGGGGACTTCATGAAGTAGCTCGACGCCGAGACCAGCGGGCCGCCGATGCCGCGGTCCAGGCCGATCTTGGCGGCACGGATGGCGTCGATGATCACGCCGGCGGAGTTGGGCGAGTCCCAGACTTCGAGCTTGTATTCCAGCGACACCGGGGCGTCGCCGAAGTTGCGGCCCTCAAGGCGGACGAAGGCCCACTTGCGGTCATCGAGCCACTGGACGTAGTCGGACGGGCCGATGTGGACGTCCTTGGCGGCGAGCTCGGCCTCGACGTTGGAGGTAACGGCCTGGGTCTTGGAGATCTTCTTGGACTCCAGGCGGTCGCGCTCGAGCATGTTCTTGAAGTCCATGTTGCCGCCGACGTTCAGCTGGTACGTGCGGTCCAGGGTGACGCCGCGGTCCTCGAACAGCTTGGCCATGACGCGGTGCGTGATGGTGGCACCGATCTGGCTCTTGATGTCATCGCCCACGATCGGCACGCCCGCGGCGGTGAACTTGTCCGCCCACTCCTTGGTGCCGGCCAGGAAGACCGGCAGGGCGTTGACGAACGCCACGCCGGCATCGATCGCGCACTGGGCGTAGAACTCGGCGGCCTGCTGGGAGCCGACCGGCAGGTAGCAGACCATGACGTCAACCTGGGCGTCCTTGAGAGCCTGGACGACGTCGACCGGCTCCTCCGGGGACTGCTCGATGGTCTCGAGGTAGTACTTGCCCAGGCCGTCCAGGGTGTGGCCGCGCTGGACCGTGACGCCGGTCGGCGGGACGTCGGCGATCTTGATGGTGTTGTTTTCGCTGGCCAGGATGGCGTCGGACAGGTCCTGCCCCACCTTCTTGCCGTCGACGTCGAACGCGGCAACGAACTGGACGTCGCCGACGTGGTACTGGCCGAACTCCACGTGCATCAGGCCCGGGATCGTGGCCTTGGGGTCGGCATCTTTGTAGTACTGGACGCCCTGGACCAGCGAAGCGGCGCAGTTACCTACGCCGACGATTGCAACACGAATCGGATGTGAAGACACGGAACTCCTTTTGAGAAACAAGGGTGACCGGCGCGGCCGCACTCTGAGGTACTGCATCAGTTGTGCGGGCGGCAGGCGGACACGACGCCGTAAGGCGCCCTTAGTAGTCTAGTCAACGCCGCCGGGGCCGCGGTTGTTCCCCGGCGGCCCCGGCACTTGTGTTAACTGCGGATGCCTACGACTTCTGGGCCCACAGGTTGATATCTGATTCGACGGCGAACTCATCGATCGCGTCGATCTCATCGGCCGTGAAATCCAGGTTGTTGATCGCAGACAAGGTGTCCTCAAGCTGCCGGACGCTGGACGCGCCCACCAGTGCGGACGTGACCGACGAGCCCTTGCCCTGATCGCGCAGGATCCAGGCGATGGCCAGCTGCGCGAGCGTCTGCCCGCGGCCCTCGGCGATCCGGTTGAGCCCGCGCACGCGGTCCAGCTTCTCCTCGGTGATCATGGATTCGCCCAGGGACTTGTGCTGGGCGGCCCGGGAGTCGGCCGGAATGCCCTTCAGGTAGCGGTCGGTGAGCATGCCCTGGGCCAGCGGCGAGAACGCGATGGATCCGGCGCCCACCTGCTCCAGCGCCTCGAAGAGGTTGGGGCTGCCGTTCTCGGTCCAGCGGTTGAGCATGGAGTAGCTGGGCTGGTGGATCAGCAGCGGGGTGCCGAGTTCCTTGAGGATCCCCGCGGCCTCGATGGTCTGTTCCGGGGTGTAGGACGAAATGCCTGCGTAGAGCGCCTTGCCGGAGCGCACGGCCTGGTCCAGGGCGCCCATGGTTTCTTCCATCGGCGTTTCGGGGTCCGGGCGGTGGCTGTAGAAGATGTCCACATAGTCCAGGCCCATCCGGCCCAGCGACTGGTCCAGGCTGGCCAGCAGGTACTTGCGGGAGCCAAAGTTGCCGTACGGGCCCGGCCACATGTCGTAGCCGGCCTTGCTGGAGATGATCAGCTCGTCGCGGTACGGCTTGAAGTCGTCCTTGAAGTGGCGGCCGAAGTTGGTCTCGGCACTGCCATAGGGCGGGCCGTAGTTGTTGGCGAGGTCAAAGTGGGTGACGCCCAGGTCGAAGGCCCGGCGCAGGATGGCGCGCTGGATCTCGAACGGCTTGTCGTCGCCGAAGTTGTGCCACAGGCCCAGTGAGATGGCCGGGAGTTTCAGGCCGCTGCGCCCCACGCGGCGGTAGGGCATGGAGTCGTAGCGGGTATCAGCTGCCAAATATGTCATACGTCATATCCTGCCTTAGTGGGTGAGTACCGCGGCGCTGTGGCCGGGTAGATGCAGTGGTGTGGCCGGCGCCGCGCCGCCAGGAGCGGGTTCAGCATCGGAAGCCGGGTCCAGCCGGACGCCGTCGTCGGTTGCCAGGGCCAGGGCCGCCCCGCGGACCGGGACCCGCCGCGCCTCGGCGGAAAAGTTCATCGCCACCTCGGTGCGGCCGCGGCGCAGCAGCAGCCAGCCCTCGTCCTCGCTGACGTCGACGGCGGTGTCCTCGAAACCGGGTTCCGTCAGGTCCGGCGTGGTGCGGCGCAGCGCGATGAGCGCCCGGTACAGCTCCAGGAGGCGGGCGTGGTCCCCTCCCGAGGCCTCGGCCCAGTCCAGCTTGGACCGGGTGAAGGTCTCCGGATCCTGCGGGTCGGGGACGACGGCGGGGTCCCAGCCCATGCGCTCGAACTCCCTGATCCGGCCCTCGGCCGTCGCCTTGCCCAGCTCCGGTTCCGGGTGGGAGGTGAAGAACTGCCACGGGGTGGTGGCCCCGTATTCCTCGCCCATGAACAGCATGGGCGTGAACGGCGAAGTCAGGGTGGCGACGGCGGCGAGCGCGAGCGGCCCGTAGCCCAGGGTCTGGGACAGCCTGTCCCCGGTGGCACGGTTGCCGATCTGGTCGTGGTTCTGGCTGCACACCACCAGCGCGGCGGGGTGGACCTGGGCCGGGTCGATGGGCCGGCCGTGGTGGCGGGCGCGGAAGCTGGAGTAGCTGCCGTCGTGGAAGAACCCGCGCTCCAGGACCTTGGCCAGCGCCCCGATCGAGTCGAAGTCGGCGTAGTAGCCGGTGGTTTCGCCGCTGACGTTGACGTGGACGGCGTGGTGGAAGTCATCGCTCCACTGCCCGGCCAGCCCGTACCCGTTGGTGTCCCGCGGGTAGAGCAGGCGCGGGTTGTTCAGGTCCGATTCCGCGATCATCGTGGCCGGGCGTCCGGTCTCGGCGGCTATTTCGTCGGCGAGGGCGCCGAAGTCCTCCAGCAGGTGCACGGCGCGCTCGTCCTTGAAGGCGTGCACGGCGTCCAGGCGCAGGCCGTCCACGTGGTAATCGCGCAGCCACATAGCGGCGTTGTCCAGGATGTAGCGGCGCACCTCGTCCGACTCCGGGCCGTCCAGGTTAACCGAGTCGCCCCAGGTGTTGCCCTCCCCCGATTTCAGGTAGGGCCCGAACCGGGGAAGATAGTTGCCGCTGGGGCCGAGGTGGTTGTAGACGACGTCCTGGATGACGCCCAGGCCGGCGGCGTGGGCGGCGTCCACGAAGCGCTGGTACGCGGCGGGTCCGCCGTAGCCTTCGTGCACGGCGTACCAGAGGACACCGTCGTAGCCCCAGTTGTGGGTGCCGTTGAACCCGTTGACCGGCAGCAGCTCGACGAAGTCGATGCCCAGCTCCGCCAGGTACGCCAGCTTCCCTGCCGCGGCGTCCAGTGTTCCCTCCGGCGTGAAGGTGCCCACATGGAGTTCGTAGATGACGGCGCCCTTGAGCTCCCGCCCCGCCCACTGGCCGTCAGCCCACTGGTATTCTCCGGCGTCGAACGTGCGGGAGAGCGCGTGCACGCCCGCGGGCTGGCGGCGGGACCGCGGGTCCGGCAGCGGGGTGGGATCCCCGTCCACCAGGTAGCCGTAGTCCACGTCCCCGGCGGCGGGCGCCCCGGCGGCGGTCCACCAGCCGGGTGCCTCCGCGCCGCGGCGGGTCATGTCGTACTTCCGGCCGTCAGCGAGGAGCGTGACGTCCTGCGCTTCCGGTGCCCAGAGATCGAAGCGGTCGCTTCCGTGTGCAGGCGAGGTCATGGCATTCTTCCGTTCCCCATGTCGGTACTTTTCCCCATATCGAAGGACTGCTTAGGCGGTGGGCACCAGGAGGGCCACGGGGTAGTCCCTCAGGATCTCCCCCACCGCCACGGTGCCCGGACCGTGTGTGGCACCGGTCAGTTCATCGGCCATAGCCGCGGCGAGCTCGACGGTCGTGTCCTGCCAGCCGCCGCGCTGCTCCAGGCCGCGGGGCAGCCGGGTGGCGAGCGTCAGCGCGCCCGGGGCTGCGGGAGTCCCGCGGTCAAAGGCGAGCAGGTGCGCAGCGGCGTCGCCCGTGGCGGTGACCGGGGCGTACCCGGTGAACAGCTCCGGACGGTCCCGGCGCAGCCGCAGGGCCCGCGAGGTGACGAGGAGTTTCGCTGCCTCGTCCAGGAACGACGCCGGACGCTCACCGGCGTCGAGCGCGGCGAGGGCGCGCCGGCGGGCACCGAAGTCGAACGGCCGCCGGTTGTCCGGATCAGTCAGCGAGCGGTCCCAGAATTCGGTGCCCTGGTACACGTCCGGCACCCCGGGCATGGTGAGCTGCACGAGCTTGGCGCCCAGGGAATTGGCGGCCCCGTAGGGCTCCAGCAGGGCCACGAGGGACTCCAGTTCGGCGGTCACCTCCGGGGTGTCGAAGGCGGCGTCGACGGCGGCTGCAAGTTTCGCTTCAAAGGCCTCGTCCGGATCGATCCAGTTGGTCGAGTTCCCGGCCTCCCGGGCGGCTTTTTGCGCGTAGGACTGCAGCCGGTCCCGGTCTGCGGGCCAGACGCCTGCTAGGGCCTGCCACAGCAGGTTGGCCAGCGGGCCGTCCGGCAGCGGCGCCAGCTTCTGCAGCCGCTGCAGGGATGCCTGCCATTCCGGTGCGAGCTCGGCCAGCACCGAGATCCGGGCCCGGGTGTCCTCGCTGCGCTTGGTGTCGTGGGTGCTGAGGGTGGTCATGGACAACGGCTGCTCGGCCTGGCGCCGGGCCATCCGGGTGTGGAATTCTTCCGGTGCCACGGCGAACTCGGTGGGGTCGGCGCCGACTTCGGTCAGGGTGCCCAGCCGGGTGTAGCGGAAGAACGCGGTGTCTTCCACGCCCTTGGCCATGACCATCCCGGAGGTCTGCTGGAAGCGCATGCCCAGTTCTGCGGAGGGGGCTGCCTGCGCGTCGAGCAGCAGCGGCAGCAGCACGCCGACGGCGCCTTCCAGTTCGGGGCGGCGGCGGACCGCGAGTTCGCATGCCTCCTTCAGGACGTCAGCACCCTCCGGAAGATAGCTGCGGTAGACCGGGAACGCGGCGATGATCTCGGACAGTGCGTCCGCCGCGGCTTCCTGGCCCAGTCCTGCCGCGGCAGGGACCAGCCGTGCCAGCCGGAGCATCTCCGAGTGCAGGATTCCGTCCGTGATCCGGCGTTTGGTGCCGCGGATCATGTCCTCGTAGTCGGCAGCGCCGCCGCGCAGTTCGGCGTCGAGCGCGTCAAGCGGGCCCTGGCCCGCGGCGTCGACGAACACCCGGTCCACGTCAGCGAGGGCGTCGTAGCCGGTGGTGCCCTCGCACTCGAAGCCGGCCGGCAGGGCCTCGCCCGGTTCCAGGATCTTCTCGATCAGCAGGTAGCTGCCGCCCGTGGCCTCCCGCAGCCGGTGCAGGTATCCCTCCGGATCGGCGAGGCCGTCCGGGTGGTCGATCCGCAGCCCGTCGACGAGCCCCTCCCGGAACCAGCGCACAACCTCCGCGTGGGCTTCATCGAAGACCTCGGGGATCTCCACCCGGATCCCGGCCAGGCTGTTGACGGCAAAGAACCGGCGGTAGTTCAGGTCCGTGTCGGCCCGGCGCCAGCCGATCAGTTCGTAGTGCTGACGGTCGTGGACCTCGCGGGGATCGTCTGCAGTGGAGTCACCTGCGGTATACGTGCCCTCTGCAAGCGGAAAGCGGTGGTCGTAGTAGCGCAGTTCCCCGTCCTTGATTTCCAGCGCGTCGACGTCGGAGTCGTCCCCCAGCACCGGGATCCGCACCCGGCCGCCGCCGAAGTCCCAGTCGACGTCGAACGCCTGCGCGTAGCGGGACTGCTGCCCCTCCTTCAGGAGCGACCACCACCACGGGTTCTGGGCCGGGGTCGCGACGCCGACGTGGTTGGGCACGATATCGACCAGCACCCCCATGCCGGCCTCCCGCGCGGCGGCCGACGCCGCCAGCAGGCCGTCCGCGCCGCCCCGGTCCGGATCAATGGCGGAGGGATCGGTGACGTCGTAGCCGTGGTCCGAGCCGCGCTCCGCCGTGAGGATCGGCGAGAGGTAGATCCAGTCCACGCCCAGCGACTTCAGGTACGGCACGGTCTGCGCGGCGTCCTGCAGCGTAAACCCGGGCCGGATCTGCAGCCGGTACGTCGAGACGGGGGTTCTCATTTAGCCCGGCCCTTCGGGGTCTTCGGCTTGTCGGCCCCCGCCTTTTTCGAGCCGGAGGCTTTAGCCGAGCCCTTGGAGGCGCCGGTTGCCGGGGCCTCCGGAGCCGGGTCCGCCGGAGCCGGCGCCTCCGGTGCCGGGTCCGCCGGAGCTTCCGGTGCCTGGACCGCAGAACCTGCATCCGCCGAATCCTCGTGCTCGGCCATCGCGGCGAGGGAGGCTGCCGCGGAGTAGTCCACCTCCACCTCGGGGCCGGAGTGGGCCCGGAGCACCACCATCGACTTTGCCGCCAGCTTCAGCACGGACCCGGCTTTCAGCGGGGCCTCAGTGTCCGCCTGGTCTGCGGTGTCCACCAGCACGTCCCAGAACCGTGAGTACTCCTCGGCCGGCAGGGCGAAGTCCACGTCGCCGTCGTGGGCGTTGAAGCCGAGCAGGAAACTGTCGTCGGTGATCCGGCGTCCGCGGGAGTCCTGTTCCTGGATGCCGTGGCCGTTGTAGAACACGCCGATGGTCCGGCCGAAGCCGCTGCCCCAGTCCTCCGGGAGCATTCCGGTGCCGTCGGTCTTCAGCCAGACGATGTCCGGCAGTTTCTCGCCCTCACCGCGGACCACCGGGCGGCCGTCGAAGAAGCGGCTGCGGCGGAACGTCGGGTGGTCGTGCCGGATCTTGTTGACGACGGCGGTGAACTCCACCAGCGGCTGGTCCATCGCGTCCCAGTGGATCCAGCTCAGCTCGGAGTCCTGGCAGTAGGTGTTGTTGTTGCCCTGCTGGGTGCGGCCGAGCTCGTCGCCGTGCAGGAGCATCGGGACGCCCTGCGAGAGCAGCAAGGTGGCGATGAAGTTGCGCTGCTGGCGGGCACGGAGGGTCAGGACCTGGTCGTTGTCCGTGTCCCCTTCCTCGCCGCAGTTCCAGGAGCGGTTGTGGGATTCGCCGTCGTTGTTGCCTTCGCCGTTGGCGTCGTTGTGCTTCTCGTTGTAGGACACGAGGTCGCGCATGGTAAAGCCGTCGTGCGCCGTGACGAAGTTGATCGAGGCCACCGGGCGCCGGGCGGAGCTTTCGTAGAGGTCCGCGGAACCGGTCAGGCGGGAGGCGAATTCGCCCAGGGTCGAGGGCTCGCCGCGCCAGAAGTCGCGGACCGTGTCGCGGTATTTGCCGTTCCACTCGGTCCACTGGGGCGGGAAGTTGCCCACCTGGTAGCCGCCCGGGCCGATGTCCCACGGCTCGGCGATCAGCTTGACCTGGGAGACGATCGGGTCCTGCTGGATGAGTTCGAAGAAGGTGGACAGCTTGTCCACGTCGTAGAACTCGCGGGCCAGGGTGGAGGCGAGGTCGAAGCGGAAGCCGTCGACGTGCATTTCCGTCACCCAGTAGCGCAGGGAGTCCATCAGCAGCTGAAGGGAGTGCGGGTGCCGGACATTGAGGGAGTTACCGGTGCCGGTGTAGTCCATGTAGTGCTTCAGGTCATCGTCCACCAGCCGGTAGTAGGCCTGGTTGTCGATGCCCTTGAAGGACAGCGTGGGGCCGAGGTGGTTGCCTTCAGCGGTGTGGTTGTACACCACGTCCAGGATCACTTCGATGCCGGCCTTGTGCAGCTCGCGGACCATGGCCTTGAATTCCTGCACCTGGTGCCCGACGTCGCCGGAGGAGCTGTAGGTGTTTTGCGGGGCGAAGAAGCCGATGGTGTTGTAGCCCCAGTAGTTGTTGAGGCCCTTCTCCTCGAGCGTGCCGTCGTTGACGAACTGGTGGACGGGCATGAGCTCGATCGCGGTGACGCCGAGCTTCTTCAGGTGCTCAATCACGGCCGGGTGGGACACGCCGGCATAGGTGCCGCGCTGCTCTTCGGGAATTTCCGGGTGGAGCTCGGTCAGGCCCTTGACGTGCGCCTCGTAGATGACCGACTGGTGGTAGGGGATCCGCAGCTGGCGGTCGCCGTCCCACTCGAAGAACGGGTTGATGACGACGCCGTGCATGGTGTGCGGGGCCGAGTCGCTGTCATTGCGCGAGTCGGGGTCGCCGAATTCGTAGGTGAAGAGCGCCGGGTCCCAGTCGATCTGGCCCTGGACGGCCTTGGCGTAGGGGTCCATCAGCAGCTTGTTCGGGTTGAAGCGGTTGCCGTGTTCGGGTTCGTACGGGCCGTGGACCCGGTAGCCGTACTTCTGTCCGGGCTGGACCTGCGGCAGGTAGCAGTGCCACACGTAGCCGTCCACTTCGGTCAGTTCGATCCGGGTTTCGGTGAGGTCGTCAGCGAGGAGGCACAGTTCCACCAGCTCGGCACGCTCGCTGAACAGGGCAAAGTTGGTGCCAGTGCCGTCAAAAGTGGCTCCCAGCGGGTAAGCCGATCCGGGCCAGACTTCCATGTGTACTCCTCGTGCGGAACGAATATTCTCTAGACAGACTACTTGTAAGTAGGGTTAGTATTTGCCCGGGCGCTCGGAGCGCCCCCGTTTGTTACAGCTCCCGCATCACCTCCGGAACGGCACGGGCGATGGCCGTTGCGGTCACTGGCCCCCCGCGGGAAGCCCGGACTCCGGCAAGACCGTGGATGCTGGCTGCCATCGCCGCGATCGCCGCCCATCTGGCGTCGGGGTCGATGTCATATGCACCGAAGCGCCCGACGTCGGCGCCCAACTGGGCCAGCAGCGCGCCGATGACTCCGGCCAGGACGTCGCCGCTGCCTGCTGTGGCGAGCCAGGGCGTGCCTTCGGACTGGCTGAAGAAGTCCTGGAAGGGGGAGGCCACAAGGGTCGTGGCGCCCTTGAGCAGCACGGTGGCTTCAGTCAGGCCCGCAGCCCGCCGCACAGCGCTGAGGGTGGATGCTTCGACGGCGGAGCGGTCCAACCCAGCCCCGAGGCGCTGAAGCAATGCCGACAGTTCGCCGGCGTGGGGTGTCAGGATCACTTGCGGGGCGAGCACATCAGGCAGGGCCGGCAACGCGCCGGCGTCGGCGATCGTCGGCAGGCCCGAGTCTGCGGCGTCACGGGCGCGCTGCAACTGCTCCTCATCGGAGTCATCGAGTCCGGAGCCAACGAGCCACGCCTGAACGTGCGTGTCGGCCACGGCGCCGGCGCTGCACACCACCTCGGGACAGGAACGGCGAACCAGGTCGGCGACGTCCGGCGGCCCCAGGTACCGCACCATTCCGGCGCCGGCTGCCAGGGCGCCCTGGCAGGCCAGCACCGCGGCGCCGGGATAAGCGCCGGAGCCCGCGACCACCCCCAGCACCCCCCGGGAGTACTTGTGCGCCCGCCGCTGCGGGCGTGGCAGGAGGGCGGACAGGTCTGCGGCCTCAAGCCGTCGCAGGGACGGCCATGGCAGCGCCTGCTCGATTCCGATCGGGACCACCCGGATGGCGCCCGCGAAGTCCGCGCCCGGGTCCGCCAGCAGGCCGGCCTTGGCGGCCCCAAAGGTCACCGTCATGTCGGCCGCCAGCACCGGTGCGTGCGCCTCCCCCGTGTCCGCGTCCACCCCGCTGGGGATATCGCAGGCCACCACCAAGGGGGAACGGGAGCCTGGCCGGGAACGCTCCAGGGCCGCGACCAGTTCGGCGGCCGGTCCACGCGGCCGGCCCTGGGCTCCGGTCCCGAGGACTGCGTCGATCACGACGTCGGCGCCGCCGGCCAGCGCGGCGAGTTCGGCCGCGTTGTCACCGGTGAGGGCCACGGCATGCCCGCCGGCCTTCCGGAACGCCGCCAGCCCGGTGTCGTGGGCCGCGCCCGCGGTGAGCACCGCCGTCGTGCGCATGCCGCGGCGGGCCAGCAGCGCGGCGGCGAAGAGCCCGTCTCCGCCGTTGTTGCCCTTGCCCGCCAGCACGGCCACGCTGGAGCCGTACAGCCGCTGCCCGCGGCTCCGCAGTTCGCGGATCACGGCGTTGGCGAGGCCGTACGCGGCCCGCTGCATAAGAACAGCGCCCGCACCGGAGCCCAGGGTGTCGTCGAGAAATGGCTTTTCGGCCTCTCGCACTTGGGTTCCGGTGTAGGCGCTGATCATGGTTTCAGTCCATTCGCGGTCGCTGGGGAATGCTCGGCGCTGGGGCCGGTTCTGCCTGGACGGCCGTCTCAGCCTTCGGCGACAACCGTCGCCGTGGCGATCCCGCCGTCGTGGCTCATGGACAAGTGCCAGCGCTTGACGCCCTTGGACTCCGCCACGGCCAGCACGGTGCCTTTGACCTGGACGGTGGGGCCGTTCTGGTCCAGCCCGATCCAGCAGTCCTGCCAGTTCATGCCGGCCGGCGCCCCCAGCACCTTGGCCACGGCCTCCTTCGCGGCAAACCGCGCGGCGAGGGACCGCGTGTTCAGTTCCCGCTCGGCGGGGACGAACAGCCTGTCGCGCAGCCCGGGGGTGCGCTCAAGCTGGCGCCCGAACCGCTCAATGTCTACGACGTCTACGCCTATGCCAACAATCATGGCGTTATTCTACGGTCACGCTCTTGGCCAGGTTGCGTGGCTGGTCCACGTCGTAACCCTTGGCCGAGGCGAGTGCGAGGGCGAAGATCTGCAACGGAACCGTTGCGAGCAGCGGCGCCAGGAGCGTGGGGGTCTCCGGGATGTAGAAGACGTGTTCGGCGTACGCCTTGACGGCCTCGTCGCCTTCTTCGGCGATCACGATCGTCTTGGCGCCGCGGGCACGGACTTCCTGGATGTTGGAGACCACCTTGGAGTGCAGCGAGTCGCGGCCGCGCGGGGAGGGGACCACCACGAAGACGGGCTGGCCTTCCTCGATCAGTGCGATCGGGCCGTGCTTGAGTTCTCCGGCGGCGAAGCCCTCGGCGTGGATGTACGCGAGTTCCTTGAGCTTGAGCGCGCCCTCCATCGCCACCGGGAAACCGACGTGGCGACCCAGGAACAGCACGGACTTGGCGTCAGCCATGGACTGGCCGAGTTCCTTGATCTGGGCCTCGTTGTCGAGGATGCGCTGGATCTTGGCCGGGATCTTGCCCAGGTCGGCCAGGATGTCCTTGATCTCGCCCTGGAACTTGTTGCCGCGCAGCTGTGCCAAATAAAGGCCCAGCAGGTAGGCGGCCGTGATCTGGGCCAGGAACGCCTTGGTCGAGGCCACGGCGATTTCGGGTCCGGCGTGCGTGTAGAGCACGGCGTCGGATTCCCGCGGGATGGTGGAGCCGTTGGTGTTGCAGATGGAGACGGTCTTGGCGCCCTGTTCCTTGGCGTAGCGGACCGCCATGAGGGTGTCCATGGTCTCGCCGGACTGGGAGATGGAGACAATCAGCGTGTTCTCGTCCACGATCGGATCCCGGTAGCGGAATTCGTGCGAGAGCTCGACCTCGGTGGGGATCCGACACCAGTGCTCAATGGCATATTTCGCCACCTGCCCGGCGTAGGCGGAGGTGCCGCACGCGAGGACGATGATCTTGTTGACGTTCTTGAGCAGCTGCGGATCGACGCGGAGCTCATCAAGCGTCAGCTTGCCGTGGATGTCGGAACGGCCCAGCAAAGTCTGAAGCACGGCATCCGGCTGGTCGTGGATTTCCTTTTCCATGAAGGACGGGAAGCCGCCCTTTTCCGCCGAGGCCGGGTCCCAGTTGACGTGGTATTCCTTGCCCTCGGCGGGGGCCCCGTAGAAGTCCGTGATTTCCACGGAGTCGGCGGTGATCGTGACGATCTGGTCCTGGCCGAGTTCCACAGCGCGCCGCGTGTAGTCGATGAAGCCGGAGACGTCGGAACCGAGGAAGTTCTCGCCTTCGCCGAGACCGACGACGAGCGGGGAGTTCCGGCGGGCAGCGACCACAACGTCGGGCTGGTCGGCGTGGACGGCGAGGAGCGTGAAAGCGCCTTCGAGCCGCTGGCAGGCAAGCTGCATGGCCCGGGTGAGGCCGCCGTTGCCGGCGTCACCGCCGAGCTGGTTCCGGTACACATCCCCGAGCAGGGCGGCCGCCACTTCCGTGTCGGTCTCGGATTCGAAGGTGACGCCCTTGCGCTGGAGCTCGAGCTTGAGCTCGGCAAAGTTCTCGATGATGCCGTTGTGGATCAGGGCCAGCTTGCCGCCGTCGGACAGGTGCGGGTGCGCGTTCTGGTCCGTCGGGCCGCCGTGCGTCGCCCAGCGCGTGTGGCCGATTCCCGTGAGGGATTCCGGCAGCGGGCGGGCGTCCAGCTCCGCAATGAGGTTGCTCAGTTTGCCGGACTTCTTCCGGGAAGAAATCGTGCCGTCGGCCACTACAGCGATACCCGCGGAGTCGTAGCCGCGGTACTCCAGGCGCCGCAATCCTTCAAGGACAACGTCCAAGGCATTGTGTCCAGCATTTACCCGGCCATCTGAGTGGCCCACATATCCAACGATTCCACACATGGTCATAAGCCTAGCGGGTTTCCGGGAGGGAGGACGTGGGACGGCGGGGCGTGACGGCCCCTGCGCGGGGCTCAGGACGGCCTGCCCCGGCTTCCACCGGCCAGTCCATTTCGCTCTCGGCGTTGTGAAGGGCAGAATCTCTAGGGTGACTTTGCAACGCAATGAAGCGAACGGGGAAGGTGTCTCCCCGTTCGTGGAGCTGGACCGGCAGACCTGGTCCCGGCTCGCTGCCCAGATGGAGCAGCCCCTTAATGAAGAGGATGTGTTCCGCCTTCGCGGCCTCGGGGACCCCCTCGACATCAAGGAAGTGCGCGAGGTCTATCTGCCGCTGTCCCGGCTCCTGCACCTTTATGTGGAAGCCGCGGGCCAGCTTCACGCGGCCACCACCACCTTCCTCGGCGAAAGCACCCAGCGCACGCCGTTCGTGATCGGCGTGGCCGGTTCGGTGGCCGTGGGCAAGTCCACAATCGCCCGCGTCCTGCGCGAAATGCTCAGGCGCTGGCCCGGCACCCCCAACGTGGAGCTCATCACCACGGACGGATTCCTCTACCCGCTCGCCGAGCTCAAGCGCCGGCAACTGCTCGAGCGCAAGGGTTTTCCGGAGTCCTACGACCGCCGTGCCCTGCTGCGCTTCGTGAGCGAGATCAAGGGCGGCGCCGAGGAGGTCCGGGCCCCCTGGTATTCCCACGTCACCTATGACATCGTCCCCGGCAAGGAAGTGGTGGTGCGCCGCCCGGACGTGCTGATTGTCGAGGGGCTGAACGTCCTGGCCCCGGCCCGGCCGCGGCAGGACGGCAGGCAGGGCCTGGCCCTGAGTGACTTCTTCGATTTCTCCATCTACGTCGACGCGAAGACCTCGTATATCGAGGAGTGGTACGTGGACCGGTTCCGCAAACTGCGGAGCACAGCCTTCGCCCAGCCGGAATCGTACTTCCACCGTTACGCAACCCTCTCCGATGCCGAGGCCGAAGAGACCGCCCGTGAGATCTGGAAGCGCATCAACGAGCCCAACCTCGAGGAAAACGTCCTCCCGACCCGGGGCCGCGCGCAACTGGTCCTCACCAAGGACGCCGACCACTCCATCCGCCGGATGCTGCTGAGGAAGGTCTAGCACAGATGTGCTACGACGACGCGGACGGGACGGCGGGACGGCAGGAAGCCGGCCAGGAATCGCCGAGCCGCCGGGCCTTCAGCCGCCTCCTGCTGGCGGGCACGGGCCTCGCGGCGCTGTCCGCCTGCACCCCGGCCCAGTCCTTCACCCCGTCCGGCACGCCGGGGCCGACGCCGGGCACGGGCAGTTCGACGCCGAACGCCGCCGCGGCGTCGACCCCGCCGGCAAGCTCATCGTCGGCTTCCGTTCCGGAAAGCACCACTGCGGCGGCACAGACGCCGACGACGGCGCCGTCTGTCACTCCATCGGCCGCGGCGCACCCTCCTTCGGCCGCGGCGCCGGGGCCGCAACATTCCCTCTCGGACCCCACCAGCCCGTGGGTGGTCGTCAACAAACACCGCCCGCTCTCCCCCGCCACCTTTGTGCCGCCTGACCTGGCCCGGCCGGCCGTCCGCCTGGCAACGTCGGGCGAGGCGGCGCTGGTGAACGGCACGACGGCGGCAGCGGCTGAGAGGATGTTCGCGGCCGCGGCTGCCGACGGCGTCATCATCACCCTGGCCAGCGGGTACCGTTCGTTCGCGACGCAGCGGGCCACCTACGGCAGCTACGTGAATTCCCGCGGACAGGCGGAGGCAGACACCGCCTCGGCCCGGCCCGGCTACTCAGAGCACCAGACGGGCTGGGCGTTCGACATCGGCGACGGCAGCGGGGCGGACTCTTTCACGCCCCAGTTCAAGGACCGTCCGGCGGCGATCTGGGCAAAGGCGAATGCCCACCGCTTCGGCTTCGTGGTCCGCTACCCGTGGATGCTGCACGAAATCACCGGGTATTTCTACGAGCCATGGCATCTGCGCTTCATCGGCAAGGAGGCGGCCGCGGACATGCGCGCCCGCGGCATCGGCACGCTCGAGGAATACTTCGGCCTGGAAGCCGCCCCGGCGTACTTGTAGGGCGGCGCCCGCCTACCCGTGGGGCAGCGTCGGTCCGCGCGGAATTTCCCCATCTTTGCCACCACGACGCCGGCACACGCCGGCGCAACCGGCCCACACGCCGTCGGACGCGGGCACAGGTGGGGAAACCCGGCGTCGCCGGGCACAGCGATTCGCGGACGAAACGGTTGCCGGCCGGCTACTCGGGGACGAGCTCCAAAGCCAGTTCGGTCCGGACCACCTGGGCCAGTCGCTCCGCGACGCCCTGGGCGGTTTTGTGGTCTGCGGCCTCCACCATCACGCGCACCACCGGCTCGGTGCCCGAGGGGCGCAGCAGGACGCGTCCGGTGTCGCCGAGTTCGGATTCTGCCGCGGATACTGCCTGTGCCACCACCGCATCGCCCTTGACCCGGGTACGGTCCACGCCCTTGACGTTGATGAGGACCTGGGGCAGCTTGGTCATCACCGTGGACAGCTCCTTGAGCGGGCGGCCGGTGAGTGCCACCTGGGCGGCAATCTGCAGTCCGGTCAGTACGCCGTCGCCGGTGGTGGCGTGGTCGGCAAAAATTACGTGCCCGGACTGCTCGCCGCCAAGGCTGTAGCCGCCGTTGCGCATTTCCTCGAGGACGTAGCGGTCCCCCACGCCGGTTTCGCGCAGGCTGATCCCGGCGTCGCGCAGGGCGATCTTCAGGCCGAGGTTGCTCATGACGGTGGCCACGAGGACATCGTCCCTAAGCTTTCCGGCGTTCTTGAGTGCCACGGCCAGGATGGCCATGATCTGGTCGCCGTCCACCTCGTTGCCTTCGTGGTCCACGGCGAGGCAGCGGTCGGCGTCGCCGTCGTGCGCGATGCCGAGGTCCGCCCCGTGGTCCAGGACGGCCCGTTTGAGCGGGCCGAGGTGCGTGGAGCCGACCCCTTCGTTGATGTTGAGCCCGTCAGGTTCGGCGCCAATGACGATCACGTTGGCCCCGGCGTCCTTGAACACCTGCGGGGAACAGCCGCTGGCCGCGCCGTGGGCGCAGTCGAGGACGACCTTCAGGCCGTCCAGGCGGTGCGGAAGCGTGCCGAGCAGGTGCACGATGTAGCGGTCCTCGGCGTCGGAGAAGCGCTGGATGCGTCCCACCTCACCGCCGACGGGCCGGAAGGGCTCCTTGCCGAGCTGCACTTCGATGGCGTCCTCGACGTCGTCGGGCAGCTTCTGGCCGCCGCGGGCGAAGAACTTGATGCCGTTGTCCGGCGCGGGGTTGTGGGAGGCGGAGATCATGACGCCGAAGTCGGCGTTGAGGTCCGCCACGAGGTAGGCGGCGGCCGGGGTGGGCAGCACGCCGGCGTCGTAGACGTCGATTCCCGAGCTGGAGAGCCCCGCCTCGACGGCAGCCGCGAGGAACTCGCCGCTGGCTCTCGGGTCGCGTGCCACCACTGCGATCGGCCGCTTTCCGGTCGTGTTGCGGTCATGGCCAAGTATGACGGCGGCGGCCTGGGCCAGCTGCAAGGCGAGCTCGGCGGTCAGCAACCCGTTCGCCAGGCCCCGGACTCCATCGGTTCCAAATAATCTAGACATCGGCCCAAGTTTAGTCGATGGGTGGCCGTACGCGGTGGCGCGTCGGTTTCGGTCATCTTTCGACCCGACCGCTCCGTTGGCCCGGACGAGCCCATGTCGGGCTGGAAGCCGCCGTCGACTACTTGGTTCCAGAGATTCGTGTACTCTATTTTTCCAAATTGCTCGCCCCCCGTTCCGGTGTCCGTTTATGCTTCGTGGCATGACACCTAGCTCTGGGGGCTTGGCGCTTGAAATTGTTGTACCGGTCTTTAATGAACAGTCGGTACTCGAAAAGAGCATCACGAAGCTCGCGAATTATTTATTGCAGGAAATGCCTTCAACGTGGCAAATTACAATCGCGGATAATGCCAGCACGGACAATACAGGCGCTATTGGCTCGCGTTTGGCTGCGCAACTGCCTAACGTCGCCTATCGCAGGCTGGAGGTCAAGGGGCGCGGGTTCGCGCTGAGGGATGCTTGGAGCGCGTCCTCAGCCAAGGTCTTGGCGTATCTCGACGTTGACTTGTCAACAGACCTCGCCGCCCTTCCTCCACTGGTCGCTCCGCTATTGTCGGGGCATTCTGATGTTTCCATCGGGACCAGACTGGGGCAGAGCTCCAGGGTCAGCCGGGGTCCCAAGCGTGAATTCATCTCCCGCGCGTACAACTTTCTGCTGAGGCGGACCATGCAGGTGCGTTTTTCGGACGCCCAATGTGGATTCAAAGCCATCCGTGCAGATGTCGCTAAGCGGCTCCTCCCCCACATTGAGGACAATGGCTGGTTCTTCGACACGGAATTGCTGATCATTGCAGAGCGCTCCGGCCTCCGGATTCATGAAATCCCCGTGGACTGGGTTGACGACCCCGACAGCAGGGTCAATATCAAACAGACGGCTGTGGACGATCTCCGTGGCCTGGTCCGCGTTGCAGGTGCACTCCTGAGGGGAAGCATTCCCGTACAAGCAATCTACGCCGAGCTGGGACGGCGGCCCATCGTTCCACCTGGACGACCGAGCTTCTTCGGTCAGGTACTGCGGTTCGGATTGGTGGGCGGGGCTTCCACCATCATTTTTGCTTTGCTCTATCTGACCCTGCAAGCGCCCTTTGGCGCGCAACAGGCGAACTTCCTTGCGCTACTTCTGACCGCCGTCGGCAACACCGCCGCCAACCGCCGGTTTACGTTTGGCATCCGAGGTCCTGCGAAGCTGTTCGCCCACCAGTTCCAGGGACTTGTGGTGTTTTTGCTGGCTTGGCTAATAACGTCGTCGTCACTGGCCATCCTCCATGCGGTCAATCCCGAGGCCCCCGCGAACCACGAGCTGATGATGCTTACAGCAGCGAACATTCTTGCAACCCTCATGAGGTTTGTGCTGCTGCGCGCGTGGGTATTTCGAACGGCTCGTGCCGAAGGTCGCCCTGCCGCGCGCGGCCTGGCGCCAGCCCCAGGGCCGGTACATTGAGTCGAACCACTGCTGGCCTCGGCCGCGCAATCGGGGCATCTGGGGTCCGGCCGCACCATCGCATACTCGGGCGGCAACTTTCGAAGATTATTCGAGGCCCATCTGCGGATCCAACTTGGGAACGCCCGGCGTTGCTGGTCCTCCTTGCGTCGACTACGTTGATGTACGCGTGGGGCCTGGACCGCAACGGATGGGCGAATTCGTTCTATTCAGCGGCCGCGATGTCCGGCTCGCTCGATTGGACGGCTTTCCTTTTCGGTTCCTCGGATCCAGGCAATGCCATAAGCGTGGACAAACCCCCGCTCAGCCTCTGGGTCATGTCACTGTCGGTCCGGCTCTTTGGACTGAATTCTTGGAGCCTGCTGCTCCCCCAAGCCCTCATGGGCGTCCTTAGCGTGTATCTTCTCTACCGCATGGTCCGCAAACGCACTGATGCGGCGACTGCACTGTTGGCTGGATCCTTTATGGCCGCCATCCCGGTCGCCACAGTCATCTTCCGCTACAACAACCCAGATGCCCTCTTGACGCTGCTCGTGATTGGCATTGTGTACTCGACCCTCGAAGCCGTAGACAGCTCCAGGTTCCGGTGGCTTCTGCTGGCCGGCGTTCTTACGGGCGCGGCGTTCCTGACAAAACAGCTGCAAGTCCTTTTGGTGTTACCGTCCGTGGGCGCGACCTACCTGGTCTTTGCAAGGACCTCGATGGTCAGACGGTTCCTGCAGCTGTTGGGGGCACTCGGGGCGGCTTTGCTTGCCGGGGGATGGTGGTTGCTCCTGGTCCAGCTAACGAGCCCTGCCAACCGACCCTTCATCGGCGGATCCAGGCACAACAGCGTCATCGAACTGACTTTGGGCTACAACGGGCTTGATCGTCTCACAGGCGTGGACGCCAGCAGGACCATGAGCGTAGACGTCACTGGGCCCTCGGAAGTGTTGGATGTGGGCTTCCAGCGCTTCCTTCACCCGCAGTTTTCCGGCCAAAGCGGCTGGTTTCTTCCACTCGCAGTTGCGGGCCTGTGCGTGGGCATCTGGTGTTTGTGGCGGCGTCAGGGGCCGCCCGCGGCTCGCCCGCTCATTTTGGCATCCTGCGTCTGGTTTGTCTGCGCCGCAACTGTGATCGCTTTCATGTCAGGAATTGTTCATTCCTACTACGTGCTCACGGCGGTCCCGCCGTTGTGTTTCCTGGCAGCAATGGCCTTGGTGCGCTTCCTGCGGGGCAGGCAACGGCTCAGAATCCGTATCTTGTTCGGCCTCACCCTGATCGCGAGCATGATTTTCGCCTTTGTCACGGTCTCGCGCTCCGCTGACGAATTTCCATGGCTCCCTGTGTTCATCCTGCTGCTGTGGGGGCTGGCAATCGCGGTGGTCCTGGTCCGGCCACCCAACACCACAGTGGCAAAGATGACGGCCCCTCTAGTCATTGTCGCGTTGTTCACCGGCCCCCTCATCTGGTCCGGGAATACTGTCCTGAGCCCTCATTCGGGGGCAGGCGTTATCGCCGGGCCCAGTATTCTCGGGGCGCGGACCGATGACAGCTCCCGCGCCTCACCGGACATTCCAGCAAGCTACCTGTCGGTTTCGTACGGAGATCTGCCGTCACGATCGCTGCTGGAGAGGCTCCGTCAGTCGCCGTCGTCCGAGACGTGGGCCGCAGCTGTCGTGGGCTCGGAGACGGCAGCTAATTATCAATTAAGCCTGGGCAGGGCGGTGTTGCCGCTCGGTGGCTTTGATGGCACTGACCCGTTTCCAACCCTGGAGCAGTTCAAAGTCTTTGTCATGGAGGGCCGCATAGGATCCGTCGTGATCCAGGGGCTTCCGCCGCAGACTCTTGAGGGCCGTGGCGAGTCGGCCAGAATCGTCGAGTGGGTAAGGCAGCGATTCGTTGCCGAAGATATCGACGGTGCGCAATATTTCCGCTTTGGCCGTTAGGAACGCGTGAAACGGCGAAAGCCCGCCCCGCCGAGTGGCGGGACGGGCTTTCGTGCAAGTGCCAAAGGCGCTTGGAAGCAGAATTAACGCTTCGAGTACTGCTGAGCCTTACGGGCCTTCTTGAGACCGGCCTTCTTGCGCTCGATGACGCGAGCGTCACGGCGCAGGTAACCGGCCTTCTTCAGGGTGGCGCGGTTGTTCTCGGTGTCGATCTCGTTCAGCGAACGGGCGATGCCGAGGCGCAGGGCACCGGCCTGGCCGGAGATGCCGCCACCGTGGATGCGGGCAATGACGTCGTAGGCGCCGTCAAGATCGAGGATCTTGAAGGGCTCGTTGACGTCCTGCTGGTGCAGCTTGTTCGGGAAGTAGTTCGCCAGCTCGCGGCCGTTGATGGTCCACTTGCCGGAGCCGGGCACAACGCGAACGCGCGCAACGGCTTCCTTACGACGGCCAACTGCAGCGCCGGCAACGGTCAGTGCCGGGCGTTCCTTCTTCGGCGCAGCTGCTTCCGCAGCACCGCTCTCCGAGGTGTAGCTGGTCAGGTTTTCCTCAGCCTCAACGGCTTCGGTGGTCAGTTCTTCGTTCTGAGCCACGATTCTCCTTGATAAAAAGTTGGTTGGTGGCCAGGACTACTGGGCGACCTGGGTGATTTCGAAAGTCTTGGGCTGCTGGGCGGCGTGGGGGTGCTCTGCACCGCGGTACACCTTCAGCTTGCCCAGCTGCTGTGCAGCGAGGGAGTTCTTCGGGAGCATGCCCTTGATGGCCTTCTCCACGGCGCGAACCGGGTTGGACTCAAGCAGCTCCGCGTAGTTGACGGAGGTCAGGCCGCCCGGGTAGCCGGAGTGGCGGTATGCGCGCTTCTGCTCCAGCTTGGCGCCGGTGAGGGCAACCTTTTCAGCGTTGATGATGATGACGAAGTCGCCCATGTCCATGTGGGACGCAAAGGTGGCCTTGTGCTTGCCGCGCAGCAGGATTGCGGTCTGGCTGGCAAGACGACCAAGGACAACGTCGGTGGCGTCAATGACGTGCCACTGGCGGTTGATATCGCCGGGCTTCGGGGTGTACGTACGCACGGTGTTTGCCTCGTTCTTGTTCTGGCGTTCTTGTTTTAGGCGTCACTCTTACGGTGCACCTACTATCTATGCGCTACCGGAACAGAGGTGAGGGCTCCATGTAACCAGTCATCCTGAGGTCTCGAATGTGCACGTTGAGTAGCTATCCTGCAACCGGATTCTCAAGCGGGCACGCACCATCGAGATAGGACACGCACAACGACTACCAAGAATAGCCGACGGCGGCCTGTTGGGTCAAAATGGGGTGTCCGGATGCATCCTGTCTGCTCCCTGTTTCGTCAGACAGCCCCGTGCCGGCCCGTCACATCCTTGGAGGAACCGTGTCCGATCCCGCCGCCGGCACCATCTACCTGCTGCTTGGGCAGCCGACCCTCCTGGCGCAGCCGGTCGGGCCGCTCACCGGACTTCCCTTCATCGCCTTCATAGCCAGTGTTGGTCTCGCCGCCGCATGCCTGTCCCTGCTGGCCGACTTCATCATCCGGCGCACACTCCCCCACCTGGGCGGGCCGGTGACCGTTCGCACGAGAATCACGACGGCGGCGGCCACCTTTGCACTGTCCGCACTCATTGCGTGGCGGTTCGGCGCCTCCCCGGAGCTTCCGGCCTACGTATTACTGGCGGTCGCCGGCGTCCAGCTGGCGCGGATCGACATAATCCACCATCTGTTGCCAAACCGAATGGTCTTGCCGCTACTGGGGGCCGGCCTGGTACTCCTCGGGGCCGCAACTGCGGTGTCCGGCGAGGCAGGTAACCTGCTACGCGGGGTCACCGGCGCCGCCATATTGTTCGTTTTGTACCTTTTTCTGGCCCTGACCAGCCGAAACGGCCTCGGAATGGGCGATGTGAAGCTCGCAGCCCCGCTCGGACTGTACTTGGGCTACCTAGGCTGGTCCCAGTTGTTTTACGGTGGTGCCCTGGGGTTCGTCGCAGGTGGCGTCGCCTCCACGCTCTGGGTCCTCAAAAACCGCGGAAACAAGCCGAAGGAAGTGCCCTACGGGCCCTCGATGCTGGCCGCCGCCCTGGCAATCACCCTGCTGCTCCCCTAGGTGGTCGCCGCCTTCACCTGGACTGCTAATTAAGTAAGACGGCTGATCAAACCAAGTAATCGAGCCCCTGCCCTACTTGGAAACTGAGTACACCCCGGTTTCGGGGCAGGTGATACCCATTTTTTCCTCCAAAAAGTCGAGTATCGAACATCATTGCCGTGCCGATTGCGGCCGTGCAAATGTTGTTCCAACGAAGATCCAGCAAATAAGCAATCGGGGATTTGCTGGAAATTCGTTCAATATTCAAAACTCTGGAAAAGGATAAATAAAATGACTGGTCTCATGGTCTCAATGCTCGTTTTTGTTGCCGGCGTCAAGGACAAGCTCACCTCAGAAAAGGGAGCCACCGCGACGGAATATTCGCTGCTGGTGGGTCTCATTGCTCTCGGCATCGTTATCGGCGTCGGCGCTTTCGGCACCGCCCTCAACACCTGGTTCACCAACCTCGGCGGCCGGGTCGCCCTCTGGGTCTAGCCCGCCAGACTCAACTACAGGTCTCAGCAACAGGGTGTGCCGCGTCCGCAGAACGCGGACGCGGCACACCTTCCCTTTTTAAGCTGCATCTATCCCGGGGGGGATCCAATGAAACGCAGCAGGCCAAGAGCGCCCGGATCTCGGACGCACGGACGTGAACGGGGGGCGGCCGCCGTCGAGTTCGCACTTGTCGCGCCCGTCCTTCTCGCCCTCGTCGGCGGGATCATTGAATTTTCGTACACGTATAACCTGCAGATTTCCGTCACCCAGGCTGCCCGCGAAGCCGCCAGGACGATGGCCATCTTCAACAATCAAGGACAGGCCAAGGCGGCCGCCGTGGCTGGCGCACCTGGGCTCAGCCCGGCCGGCTTCGCGTATACCTTTACGGGGGCCTGCCCCGACGGCAGTACCGGCAATGCCCAGGTCACCGTTAACTACACGGCCAACACCATGACCGGGATCTTTGGCACTGCCGTCACCGTTCGCGGGACAGGAGCCATGCGATGCCACGGCTAAAAGCCGCCCGTGAAGTGAAGCACGACAAGGAACGCGGCGCCGCCGGCGTCCTGGTCGCAGTGATGATGCTGGTGCTGATCGGAGCCGGGGCTCTGGCCGTCGACACCGGCCAGATCTACGCCGAACGCGCACAACTGCAAAACGCTGCGGACGCGGGAGCGATCGCCGCTGCGCAACAGTGCAATAGGGCCGGCGGCTGCACAGTCGCTCAGGCAAAACTCTGGGCGGAAGAGCTCACCGGGGCGAACTCCAACGACGGCGCCACCACTGTGGATTCCGTGGATCTTTCCGTTCCACGCCAGGTGAAGGTCGTCACTTCCACCCGCAGCGGCGCCAATGGCTTTCTTACAAAGATGTTCGCCAGCGCGCTGAATGCACCGCCGGTGACGGTCCGCGCCGCCGCCACGGCATCGATGGACCCTCCGAGCGGCGGTTCCGGATTCCCTCTGGCGATCTCGAATCACTGCTACAACCTCTCCGGGGCGAGTCCTACCGGCGACGTCCAAAAGATCGCCTACAAGCCAGGCGGAACCTGCACTGGTCCGTCAGGGACACAGATCCCGGGCGGGTGGGGCTGGCTGGATCAGAGCTCCCCCTGCGTAGCAACGACCCAAACCGGGGACAACAACATGGGTTCGGACCCCGGCAACAATCCGCCGAGCGGTTGTTCCACGATCCTCGACGGCTGGAAAGCGACGATCTTGGCAGGGGGTGCGGTCAACGTAGCATTCCCGATCTTCGACAATGCCACTAATCAGGGACAGAACGGCGCCTTCCACATTATCGGCTACGCCACCTTCAAAATCTGGGGCTGGAAGTTCGGCAACAACCACTCCTACGAGTTCCGCAACTCAGCGGGCGACCCCGGGATGACTGCGGACCTGGCCTGCGACTCCGGCAATGATCGCTGCATTATCGGCCAATTTGTGAAGTTCGAAACCATTGATTCCTTCGGCGGCTCCGGAACCGGCACAGATTTCGGCACCGCTCAGATCAAATTAGTTAAATAAGAAATTCTAAGGGGATATCATGAAAACACGCCTGCTGGGGGGCATCGCCGCATTACTTGTGGCAATTATTGGAACAGTCTTGCTGGTCACCTACGTGCAGAATGCTGATAAACGAGCACTGGCCGGTACGGAAACAGAATCAATCTATGTTGTCCAGAAAGCCATTCCGGCTGGAGCCTCCGCTGAGACGATCGCTGCCTCCGTCACGACTAAATCAGTACCCAAACTCGCCGTCGCCGAAAACACGGTGACGGATCTGGCATCCCTGGGCTCGAAAGTCTCCGCCGTGGCCCTTATGCCCGGCGAGCAGTTGCTGTCCTCGCGGATGGTGGAGCAGAACGCCTACCTCGGCCCGTCCCGGGTCCAGGTTCCCTCCGGGCTCCAGGAAGTCACGCTCAAACTACCCATTGAACGCGTGGCCGGCGGGGTACTGAAGGCCGGCGACACCGTGGGAGTCTTCCTCTCGCTGGAACAGGCCGCTGACTCAAAGGCGGGCGGCAAAGCGAGCAAGACTCAACTCAGTTTTCACAAGGTCCTGGTAACCGCGGCGCAGTTCAGCGACGGCGCAGCTACGCAGACTGGCGCTTCGGATACTGCTTCGGGTGCCAGCCAGGTTTCTTCGACATCGAGCAGCAATACCCAGAGCGACGGCAACTACCTCATTACCTTGGCCAGGAACTCTGCCGACGCAGAACGAATCGTCTTCGCCGCGGAGTTCGGCAAGATCTACCTGTCCAAGGAACCGGGCGATGCACTTGAGTCCAGCACCGGTGCCGTAGACACTGCGGGGTTGTTCCGATGAGCCGCTTCGTACTGATCAGCCCAAACGGCGATTTTGAACGGCTGGTCCGTCTCGCCGTCACCGGACTCCACGGCAGCCTGCACGTATTTCAGGTCGACTATCTCCCCGAAGGGCCATCCGACATTCTTCGCCAGATGCAGGGCGAACCCCCGGAGGTCCTGATCCTCGGACCCGGCCTGCCGGTGGAGGGGTCGCTCAAGCTGGCTTCCGTTGTGGACCTCCAGTACCCGGAAATCAGTGTTGTGCTGGCCGCCACGGCTACCCCCGAGGCAGTGTTGCAGGCCATGCGGGCCGGCGTTCGGGACTTCCTGGATCCGGCAGCCGACACCGACACCATCCGCATCATGCTGGAACGCGCCAGCCTGGCGGCGGCCGGCCGGCGGCGCGGACTCGCCCCTCAGACGTCAGAGCACGTCGATCATGGCGGCGCTGGCCGCGTTATCGCGGTGATGTCGCCCAAGGGCGGTGTAGGCAAGACCACGGTGGCTACGAACCTCGCGGTTGGGCTCGGAAAAGCCTCACCGATGAGTGTGGTGATCGTCGATCTCGACCTCCAGTTCGGTGATGTGGCCAGCGGGCTGATGCTCGAGCCTGAGTTCACCATCACGGATGCCGTGATGGGCGCCGCAAGCCAGGACTCCATGGTCCTCAAGACCTATCTCACAGTCCACCCTGCTGGCATCTACGCTCTGTGCGCACCGCGTACCCCCATCGAAATGGACCGGATCACGGGGGCACACGTTTCCCACATGTTGGACCAGCTGCGGCAGGAATTCCGCTACATCGTGGTGGATACGGCTCCGGGCCTGGGTGAACATGTTCTGGCGACCCTCGAGCAGGCTACGGATGCGGTCTGGATTTGCGGCATGGATGTTCCGAGCATCAGAGGCATGCGGACTGGCTTCCAAATCTTGGAGGAACTCAACTTGGTGCCGGAGCGACGCCACATCGTATTGAACATGGCGGATCGGCGGGCGGGCTTGACTCTCAAGGATGTCGAGGCGACCGTCGGCGCCCCAGTTGATGTGGTGTTGCCGCGCTCCAAGAACTTGCCGTTCTCCACGAACAAGGGAGTTCCCGTCCTCCAGGACGGCAGCCGGGATCCCGCCTCTAAAGGGTTGCGCCAGCTGGTTGAGCGCTTCAGGCCCGAGTGGGAAGCAAGAACTCACAAGCAACTGCACAGAAGGGCGGTATTCCAGTGAGCCTCACAGACCGATTCCTGCAACTGCGCGGGGAGGCCCCCGCCGGAAAGCCCGAGGAGCCACAGCATTCGGCTCCGGTGGATGTATTCCAGTCCCCATCAACGCTTGGTCGCATTCACGAGGCCAAGACAGCCGCCGAGGCGCGGAGCGACGTTGTTGAGGTCCAGCAGACCGCTTCCATCGCCAGCGAGGCGCTCAATGCGCTCAAAGAGAGGGCCAGCCAAGCGCTGTTCGAACGTCTGGGCTCCAGGATTACCGACTCGTCCATCGGTGAGGCTGAGCTCCATCAGTCTGTCAAGGACGAGCTCAAACTGGTGGTCGAGGAAGAACAAATCCCGCTCACTGGCCAGGAACGCCAGCGGCTGATCCGTGAGATCATCGACGACATCCTCGGTCACGGGCCTATTCAGAGGTTCTTGGACGACCCTGCCGTCACTGAAGTCATGGTCAACCGCTTTGACCAGATCTACGTGGAACGCGACGGTCAGCTGCACCTGACGGACACGAAGTTCACGTCGGATGAGGCCCTCCGCAGGGTGATCGAACGAATCGTGTCCAACGTGGGCCGGCGCATCGATGAGTCTTCGCCTCTGGTGGACGCCAGGCTGTCTGACGGCTCCCGAGTCAACGCCATCATTCCGCCACTGGCCGTGAACGGACCCGCGCTGACCATTCGCAAGTTCGGAAGGGATCCGCTGACTGTCAACAACCTGATCTCGATGGGCAGTCTGTCCCCTGAGATGGCCGAGCTGTTGCAGGCCTGCGTGCAGGCCAGGATGAACATCATCGTTTCCGGCGGCACCGGCACTGGCAAGACGACCCTGCTAAACGTACTTTCCTCGTTCATTCCCCCCTCGGACCGGATTGTGACCATCGAAGACGCCGTGGAACTGCAACTCCAGCAGGACCACGTCGTCCGGTTGGAAAGCCGGCCCCGGAACATCGAAGGCAAGGGTGAAATATCCATCCGTGACCTTGTCCGGAATTCGCTGCGCATGCGGCCGGACCGAATCGTCGTCGGCGAAGTCCGCGGCGGTGAGTGCCTTGACATGTTGCAGGCCATGAACACTGGCCACGACGGCTCCATCTCAACGGTGCACGCCAACTCACCCAGGGATGCCATCGCCAGACTTGAGACCCTGGTACTCATGGCCGGCATGGACCTCCCCTTGCGGGCCGTCCGTGAGCAGGTGGCCTCGGCCGTGAACCTGATCGTGCACATCTCCAGGCTTCGGGACGGCTCCCGCCGAGTCACGCATATCACGGAGGTTCAAGGCATGGAGGGCGACATCGTCACCTTGCAGGACGCCTTCGTTTTCGATTACTCAGCCGGCGTTGACGCCAGCGGTCGGTTCCTCGGCAAGCCCATCCCTACAGGGGTCCGTCCGAGATTCACCGACCGGTTTGCCGATTTGGGTATCTCGATCTCCCCGGCGGTCTTCGGGGTCCAGCCGGTCAGGGGGCGGTAGCGATGCTTCCAGAAATTTCTCCCGTCGCTTTCGTGGCGGGCCTCCTGATGGTCTACGGTGCGCTGGCGATCACGTTCACAGTCGTGCTGAAGTCACGGTCGGCGGTTCCGCTGTCTCGTCGGCGCCCCGACGCCGTACCGCAATCCTCGGCCTTCACTAAGTTGACGGATCAGACGGTCCGGGCCATTAACAGCGGAGTTCGTGGCAGCAGTGGCGGAATCTTGAGTCGCGATCGTCTTGATGCCGCCGGCCTCAAGAAGGGACCCGGCGACTATCTGCTGATGGCCGGAGCATCTACCCTGGTGGCCGGAGTCTCGGGATATTTTGCCGGCGGATTCTTCTACACCATCCTTTTTGCAATGCTGGCTCCGGTAGGGCTGTGGGCGTTGCTCACTGTGCTGATCTCCCGGCGGCGGCGGAAATTCGATGAGCAGGTTCCGGACACGCTGCAGTTGTTTTCCGGTGGCCTCCGGGCAGGCCACAGTCTCCTTCGGGCGATTGATGCCGCGGCCCAGGAAAGCGACGCGCCCATGGCCGAGGAACTGAACCGAGTGGTAAACGAAACGAGGATCGGCCGGGACTTGGGCGAATCCCTCGACGAGGTGGCACGCCGGACAGACAACGAAGACTTCGGCTGGATCGCCCGGTCCGTGGAAATCCACCGCGAGGTCGGCGGTGACCTCGCCGAGGTCCTGGACCATGTGGGGGAAACCCTTCGGGACCGGAACCAGATCCGTGGACAAGTCCGGGCCCTGAGCGCCGAAGGAAGGATCTCGGCCGTTGTCCTGATGGCGTTGCCGATCGTCATGTTCGTGGGGCTCACCTTCCTCAATCCCTTTTATTCCAGAATCTTCACAACCACGGTGCCTGGGTATCTCATGATCGCCGCTGCGGCGGTTCTGCTGGCTGTTGGTGGTTTCTGGCTCAGCCGGCTCATTAAGCCGAAGTTCTGAAAGGAAGGCGAACATCATGGACATGATTGCCTACGCTGCGATTCTGGCGGTTATCGCACCGCTATCGGTGATGACCTGGCTGGTCGTCACCGGCGACCGTGCCGGGTTGAGAAACATCCAATCCAACCTCGGCAACCGCCCACAAAACAGCGGACCGGCGCTCGGCTCCAAGGGACAGCTCGCGGCCTGGAGCCTGAAAGTGACCCCAACGGGTTACACCGGCTGGCTGGACAAGCAGCTGGCCGGTGCCGGCCGGCCCAAGGCGTGGCCGTTGGCCAGGCTCGTTACGGTAAAGCCATTGCTCGCGCTGGCCGGGGCCGTACTCGGCATTTTTGCTTATGTTTCTGACCACTCGGCACTGAAGTTTGCCCTGATGCTCGGCCTCCCCGTCCTGTTCTATTTTGTGCCGGACATCCTGGTCCGAAACTACGCGGAAAAGCGCAGAGCCGAAATCAAGCTGGAACTTCCCAACGCTTTGGACCAAATGCTGATCTCCGTCCAGGCTGGCTTGGGCTTTGAGTCCGCCATGGCACGCGCCGGCGAAACAGGCAAAGGGCCTCTGGCAGATGAACTCGTCAGGACCCTTCAGGACATTCAGGTGGGGCGTTCCCGCAAAGAGGCGTACCTCGCTTTGGCCCAACGCGTAGATGTACCGGACCTCCGTTCCTTTGTCCGGTCCGTCGTCCAAGCTGACACCTACGGAATCGCGATCGCCAACGTCTTGAAGTCCCAGGCGCAGGTCATGAGGGTCAAACGGCGGCAGCGGGCCGAAGAACACGCGATGAAGATGCCCGTGAAGATCCTCTTCCCACTCATCTTCTCGATCCTTCCCGCCATGTTCATCATTGTTCTCGGTCCAACAGTACTGAGCATCATGGACATGTTCGCGGGCCGCTAGTCCCGCCGCCCGTTCCTCGGGCACCGACAGACCGGACCCCCTCGGACCCCAGAGCCGAGGGGGTCCTCCTGTGTGTCAAGTCAAAGGCGCATGCCCCAGCGCAGAATGGGCGCAGGGAATGTACAGGAAACGTGCAGTTTGGGAAGCCTTGGCACAGGATGCGTCAAAGGCGAATCGTCGGCGTGTCGGCGGTTGCTAAGTTCCTCTCAGTGCTGGTGCAGGGCCAGCCGCCCAACTCGCTCAGGAGTCCCAAATGCGTTCCTTTCTCTCCGCTTTCGCAAACCGTCTTCGCCGCGATCAGCGCGGCGCCACCGCCGTCGAATACGGCATCATGGTCTCCCTCATCGCCGTCGTAATCATCGTCGCAGTGGGCCTGCTCGGCGGACAGCTGAACTCCACCTTTGAGTCGGTGAACTGTTCCATGAAGGGCGGCACCATGGGGGCGGCCACCACCGTTGGCACCGTGACGACCCCGGGTACCTGCTCGAAGTAGGAAACCCAGTGCGACTGGGCAGGGTTGGGCAGGACTCCGGTCTTCCCCAACCCTGTCTGGTTCAGGCGTTCACGCACGCGACCCGGGAAGGCGGTCCCCCATTTCCAAGAAATCAGAACGGGGTGCCGTCGCCGTGGAATTCGCTCTCCTCGCGCCCGTCCTGGTGATGCTTCTGCTCGGCATCACTGAATTCGGACGGGCCTACAACGTTCAGATATCCCTTTCCAGCGCCGCCCGTGAAGGCGTGCGGGTCATGGCGATCGGGAACAACCCAACCGCTGCCCGTACTGCGGCCAAGAATGCTGCCGTTTCAGTGCAGCCCGGGCTCAGCGACGCCAACATAACCTTCAGCCCCGCAATATGCACCCCAGGGGCCCAAATGACTCTCACGATTAAGTACAGCCTGTCCACCATGACAGGCATCGCTGGCCCATTTGCCATGGAAGGCAAGGGGGTGATGCTGTGCAACGGCTAAACGACACACCCGCCCACTCTGACCGCGAGCGCGGCGCCATCAGCGTCCTGGTCGCGATCCTCATGGTGACCCTGTTGGGGTTCGCCGCGCTGGCGGTCGACGTCGGCATGCTGTACGCCGAGCGGACCCAGCTCCGCAATGGGGCTGATGCGGCAGCCCTCGCCATCGCGCAGAAGTGCGCCCGCAACATCAACGACGCCGACTGTTCCACCACCTCCGCCCTCGCCCGCAGCCTCGCCAACAGCAATGCTGGCGACGGCAAAAGCAACATTTCGGACCTCGTACTGGATAAAGCAGCCGGCACCGTCAGGGTCACCGCTGGCTCCCAGGAAGCCGGGAAGGAACCCAATAAGGTTTCGCTCTTCTTTGCACGCGCCATGGGGTTCAATAATGCGGAGGTCACGGTCGGGGCCACTGTGCGATGGGGCCAACCTGTGGCAGGGCCCTTGCCGTTTCCGCTCGCTTTCTCTGTTTGCCAGGTCAGGTACCACGTGGACGGCGGCCTGCAACAACTCCAAAGCCACGGCGACAACGCGAATCCCGACTGTATGTACGGGCCCGACGGAGCTGCCGTTCCAGGCGGTTTCGGGTGGCTCGTGAGCAGTCCGGGCGCCTGTGGCGGCCTCATCGACATCACCGTGGGGGACGCCAGCAACAGTTCCGGCAACAGCTACCCCGGCGTCGTGTGCGACAGCGTCCTGCAGAAGTGGGCGGCCGACATCACCGCAGGCAAAGACGTCACTGCCCTGCTGCCGGTCTTCAACGTAGTGACAGGAACAGGGGCCAACGCCAAGTACCATCTCACGTCCTTTGCCGCCTTCAACGTCAAGGGCTGGAAGTTCAGCGGTACTGACAACGAGTTGCCGAAATCGTTCCACAACACGAGTACGTCAGTGCCCAGCTCCGTCGCCTGCACGAACAACTGCCGCGGCATCATCGGCAGCTTCATCCAGTACGTCTCGCTGGCCGACGGCTACACATACGGAGTGACCACCGAGGACTCTGGCGCCGACATAGTGCGGCTCACGCAATAGCACCCAACGTCGCCACACCCTCCACTAACCAGTTCAGGAGCAGTTTTTGAAGTCACGCTTATTGGCAGGAATCGCGGCCCTGGTGCTGGCCGTCGTCGGAGCCATCCTGGTAGTCAGCTACGCGCAGGGCGCCGACAGCAGGGCGGTGCAGGGCCTGCAGCCCGTCACCGTTCTCGTGGTGTCGAAAGCTGTGCCGGCCGGCACGTCGGTCGCGGCCTTGAAAGCATTCGTGACCAGCCAGGATCTTCCCGGAAAAGCCGTCTCGAAGTCGGCTCTCACGAACCTGGACGGGCTGGCCGGCAAAGTCACCGCCGTCGACCTCCTCCCTGGCGAACAGCTCGTCGCCGAGCGGCTGATTGAGCCGGAGGCACTAAAGGCGAGCGGAGCGATTGAAGTGCCTAAGGGCCTGCAAGAGGTTTCCTTCCAGCTCGAGCCCCAGCGGCTCGTCGGCGGCCGTCTCGCGGCGGGCGACCATGTGGGTGTCTTCATCAACCTCAAGGACGGCGGCCTCGAGGCGAAGGCAGACAAAGAGACTACCCAGCTGACGGTACACAAGGCTCTCGTGACGGCTGTCCAGCGCGCCCCGGTGGTGGCCCCGTCCCCGCAGCCCTCTGCCGCCGGCTCCCCCGCGGAAGCCGAGGACACGTCGCTCCCCACCGGCTCCATGATCGTTACGGTCGCCGTGAATGATATGGACGCCACAAAGATTGTCTATGCCGCAAACTTCACGGAATCGGCCAGCATCTGGCTGAGCAAGGAACCGCTCAACGCCACGGACAGCGGCCGCCCCGGCATCGTAACGCGACCAGAGGTGTACAAATGAGCCGCTTTGTCCTGATTTCGCCGAACACTGATTTCGATGCCCGCGTCCGCCAGGCCCTGGCCGGCGGCCTTCCGGGCGGCCTGCAGACCTTCGCGTTCGTCAATCCCGCGAACCCGGCGGAGCTCTTCGCCAGCCTCAACCAGGAACGGCCCGAGGTCTTGATCCTGGGACCGGATGTGCCGGTGGAGGACGCCCTGCGCCTGGCGACGGTATTCGACGTCCAGCTTCCCGAGCTCAGCGTCATCCTGGTCGGCGAGGCCGATCCGAACTTCGTCCTGCTGGCCATGCGGGCCGGCATCCGCGACATCCTCAGCCCGGCGGCGGACCCGGCCCAGATCCGGGTGCTGCTGGAGCGGGCCTGCCAGTCGTTCGCCACCCGCAACCGAACCACGGCGGCCAGCCAGCCTGACAGCGCCAGGGGGTTGGTGATCGGCGTCTTCTCCCCCAAAGGCGGGGTCGGCAAAACCACGATCGCCACCAACATCGCCATCGGGCTGGGCAAAGTGGCGCCCATGGGCGTGGTCATTGTGGACCTGGACCTGCAGTTCGGGGACGTGGCCTCAGGCCTGTACCTGCACCCGGAGCACACCGTGACCGACGCCGTCTCGTCCGCGGCCAGCCAGGATTCCCTCGTCCTCAAAGCCTTCCTCACCGTCCATCCCGGGAGCATCTACGCCCTCTGCGCCCCCCGGACGCCCGAGGAGGCCGACGACATCACACCCCAGCAGGTCACGCGCCTGCTCGAACAACTGGCCGAACAGTTCCAATACGTCGTGGTCGACACCGCACCCGGGCTCCCGGAGGTCGGGCTGGCCGCCCTCGAGCAGTGCACCGACGCCGTCTGGGTGACTGCCATGGACGTGCCGAGTATCCGCGGGCTGCGCTCCGGCCTGGATATCCTCCGGCGCCTGGACCTGCTGCCCGAGACCCGCCACGTGGTGCTGAACATGGCGGACTCGAAGTCCGGGTTGAGCGTCCAGGACGTCGAGGCGACCATCGGCGCGCCCGTGGACGTCAGCATCCCGCGGTCCAAGGCAGTGGCGTTCTCCACCAACCGCGGCATCCCGGTCCTCCAGGACGGACGCAAAGATCCTGCCGTCAAGGGACTGAAACAGCTCGTCAACCGGTTCGATCCCGCCTGGCGCGCCACCGCCCAGAAGAAACTGCACCGCCGGGTGGTGGTCTGATGAAACTGTCCGAACGGCTCCGCTCCGCCGAGGGAACGATTGCGTCCGCCCCACGGGCCGAATCCCCGCAGGCCGCATCTCCGTTGGCCATGTCCCCCACCGGAGGAAGCGCGACGACGGCGGCAGCGCCGGCCGCCGTCGTGCTCCAGAAGACTGACCGCCCACCGCTGCCGGCTTTCCCGGAGCACCAGGACTCCCGCGCCCGGGGCCAGCAGCCCGTCGACGCTTTCGCCGCCCTCAAACAGCGGGCCGCCACTGCGTTGTTCGAGCGCATGGGAACCCGCTTCAACGATTCGGCAACCACGGAAGAGGACCTCCGCACCTCCGCGCGGGAGGAGCTGACGCGCATCATCGACGCCGAACAGGTCCCCCTGTCCGCCGAAGAGCGCTCCCGGCTGGTCCGCGACGTGGCCGACGACGTCCTGGGCTACGGCCCGTTGCAGCGCCTCCTGGACGATCCCGCCGTCACGGAAATCATGGTCAACCGGATGGACCAGATCTACGTGGAACGCAACGGCAAACTGACCTTGACGGAGTCGCGGTTCAGCTCCGAGGACCACCTCCGCAAGGTGATCGAGCGCATCGTTTCCAAAGTGGGCCGGCGCATCGATGAGTCCTCGCCCCTCGTGGATGCTCGGCTCGAGGACGGGTCCCGCGTCAATGCCGTTATCCCGCCGCTCGCCGTCGGCGGTTCGTCGCTGACCATCCGAAAGTTCAGCAAGGTGCCGCTGACTGTCCGGAACCTCATCGAGTTCGGCACGTTGACGCCGGAAATGGCGGAACTGCTGAACGCCTGCGTGAAGGCCAAGCTCAACATCATCGTCTCGGGCGGCACCGGCACCGGCAAAACGACACTGCTGAATGTCCTTTCCTCGTTCCTGCCCCACGACGAGCGGATCGTGACGATCGAGGACGCCGTCGAACTCCAGATCCAGCAGGAACACGTGGTGCGGCTGGAAAGCCGGCCGTCGAACACTGAGGGCAAGGGCGAGGTGACCATCCGCGAACTGCTGCGGAACTCCCTGCGCATGCGACCGGACCGGATCGTGGTGGGCGAGGTCCGCGGCGGCGAATCGCTGGACATGCTCCAGGCCATGAACACAGGCCACGACGGGTCGCTCTCGACCGTGCACTCCAACTCGCCCCGGGATGCCGTGGCCCGTCTGGAGACGCTGGTGCTCATGGCCGGCATGGACCTGCCGCTGCGCGCCATCCGGGAACAGATCGCCTCGGCCGTCAACCTGATTATCCAGATCTCCCGGCTGCGGGACGGCACCCGGCGGATCACCCACGTCACGGAGGTCCAGGGCATGGAGGGCGACATCGTCACGCTTCAGGACGCCTTCGTGTTCGACTACGCCGCCGGCGTCGACGCCCACGGCCGGTTCCTTGGCAGGCCCGTCCCCACCGGCATCCGCCCGCGTTTCATCGACCGTTTCGAGGACCTGGGCATCCATGTCTCCCCCGCTGTGTTTGCCGCGCCGCTGACCCCGGCTGGAAGGGCGTGATCTGTCCATGACTCTGCTGCCCATCGGCGTCGGCCTGCTCTTCAGCGCAGTGGTGGTCCTGGGATTCGCGCTGCTCTCCCCCGGCGGGGCCAGTGTCCCCCTGGACCGGCGCAGGCCCGTCCAGGGCCAGGCCGACTCGCAGCTGACGCGGTTCGCCGGCTCGGCCGTCCACCTGGTCGACGGATTCTTTTCCGGCCGCAAAGTCCGGCTCTTCAACCGCGAGTCGCTGGAACAGGCCGGCCTGCGCCTGGGCCAGGCCGACTTCTACGTCCTGCTCCTGGCCGGAGCGGTTGCGGGGGGCCTCGCCGGGTTCGTCGTCGCGGGCCCGTTGCTGGCGGTCCTTCTGGTGCTCCTGGCGCCGGTCGTGGGCCACCTCGTGCTCCGCATCCTGGCCGGCAAGCGCCGCACCAAGTTCGACCAGCAGCTCGGCGATACCTTGCAGCTGCTGTCCGGCGGCCTCCGGGCCGGGCACAGCATCATGCGCGCCATTGACGCCGCCGCGTCCGAATCCCAAAGCCCGACGTCGGAAGAGATGCGCCGCGTGGTTACAGAGACCAGCCTGGGCCGGGACCTCCTGGACTCCCTGAGCGACACCGCGGACCGGATGCGGAACGAGGACTTCGTCTGGATCGCCCAGGCCATCCAGATCAACCGTGAAGTGGGCGGGAATCTGGCCGAAGTCCTGGACCAGGTCAACGAGACCATCCGCGAGCGCAGCGAGATCAAAGGACACATCAAATCCCTCGCCGCCGAGGGAAAGTTTTCCGCGTACATCCTCATGGCCATGCCGATCGGGATCGTGGTGATGCTGATGCTGGTCAATCCCGGCTACATGAACCCGATGTTCACGCACCCGCTGGGCTGGGGCATGATGGCCGCCTCCGTCATCCTCATGACCATTGGCGGGCTGTGGATGCGCAAAATCATCGACCTGAAGTTCTGAGGCGGCCATGGCACCTGCTGTACTTCTTGCCACGCTGCTGGTGGCCTTGCCGCTCGGCTATCTGGCGTGGTCGCTGCTCTCCGTCGACCGGAGGTCACAGCGCGCCATGCGGGAGATGCTGGCGCTGGGCACCGACCCGGCCGAGCTCACCCATCGGGAGCACAGCAGCCTGCTGGAACGGGCCGGCTACCGGCTGACTCCCCCGGCGTACGTCCGCAAACTGGACCGGCTGTTGTCCCTCGCCGGGCGCCCCGCGTCACTGCCGTTGGGCCGCGTGCTCGCGGCCAAGCCGCTCCTTGGGCTGCTGGGCGCCCTGCTGGGCTTCTGGATCAGCGCCAACAGCCCGACGCCGGTCCTCAAGCTCGTGGGAATCTTTGTGTTCCTGCTCGGCTACTTCATCCCCGACCTCCTGCTCTACAGCAGAGGGCAGGAACGCCAGAAGACCATGCAGCTGGAACTGGCCAACACGCTGGACCAGATGCTGATCTCCGTGGAAGCGGGCCTGGGCTTCGAAGGCGCCATGGCCCGGGCCGGCGAGAACGGCAAGGGCCCCCTGGCGGAGGAACTTATCCGGACCCTGCAGGACATGCAGGTAGGGCGCAGCCGGCGCGAGTCATACGTGGCACTGGCGGAACGGACCAACGTGCCCGAGCTGCGCAGCTTCGTCCAGGCCGTGGTCCAGGCCGACACCTACGGCATTGCCATCAGCCGGGTGTTGCGGGTGCAGGCGAAGGTCATGCGGGTCAAGCGCCGGCAACGGGCCGAGGAGAAGGCCATGAAGCTGCCCGTCACCATCCTGTTTCCCCTGCTGTTCTTCATCTTCCCCGTGCTTTTCATCGCCATCCTGGGCCCGGCCGTCATCAACGCCATCGACACGTTCAGTGGCCAGTAAACGGCCGCCGACACGGCCACGGCCGGCACCAGCGGCCGGGATTGGTTCCCCTCGGGAAAGCCTCAGGGTTTCCGCAGGATAGACCGGGCTGCAAGGCATCGGCCGCATCAGCAAGTAGCGTGGTCACATGTCCCTTCCAAGCGCTTGCCCCGACGACGGAGATGCGGGCATTGCCCTCGCTCCCACCACCTCTCCGGGACTGCCGGCGCCTGCCCTCACGGCATCCAGCGCGGCAGCGGCCTTCCCAGAGGTCTTCCCGGAGGTCCTCCCGGAGGACCTGCCGCCGGCGGCCCCGCTCGTGGACCCGGCTGCGCTTCAGGACCTGGGTGCACAGCTGGAAAATCCGGCCGTGGCGAAGGGATTTGCCAGGGACTACACCCGGATGTGGGACCAGCGCTACCGCTCGCTGGCCTCAGCCCTCGAACGCGGGGATCTCGCGGGCTCGATGGACGCTGTGCTGAGCCTGAAGACGTCCTCGGCCATGGTCGGAGGCCTGCGCCTGGCCCAGCTCGCCGGCGAACTGGAGAATGCCCTCAGGGCCGGAGACATTGGCCGCGCACTGTCACTCCTGCGCGACGTTGCCGCGCGCGGCGGGGAAACCGTCGACGAGCTCCAGTTCAGCTACGTCCTGTGGGACAGCTAGGGCCGGCGGGACCGCTGCCGCCAACGGGTGTCCCGGGTGCCTGGCGCCGGAAGCCCCTCCGGAGGCTACCGCGCCGGCGACAGCCGGTAGCCCACGCCGCGGACGGTCTGCAGCCAGCGCGGCTGCACGGGGTCCTCGCCGAGTTTCCTCCGCAGGTTGCCGATATGCACCTCGACGGCGCGTTCGTCGGATTCGCTGATGTAGGCGTCCGCCCGGTAGTAATCGCCCCGGACCACGCGCACCAGCTCGGTCTTGGACCGCACGGCGCCGGCGCCCTTCAGGAGCGCCTGCAAGAGGTCGAACTCGCTGCGGGTCAGGCTGACCGCCACGCCGTCGACACTCACGGACCGGGTCTCGGGGTTCAGGTCCAGGCCGTTGTGGTGCAGCACCGGACTCTGGGACGCTGCAGGGGCGGCGGCCGCCCCAGAATCCATCGCGGATCCGTCCGCGGCGCCGAGGTCCTGCCGGGGCCGGCGCATCATGGCACCCACACGGGCGCGCAGCTCCCGGGGCCGGAATGGCTTCGCCAGGAAATCATCAGCCCCGGTATGAAACGCCGTCAGCGTGTCCAGTTCGTCGGTTCGCGCTGTCAGCATGACCACGTACGCGTCACTGAACTGCCGGATCCGGCGCAGCACCTCGAAACCGTCGATGTCGGGAAGCCCGACATCGAGGGTGACCACGCTTGCCTCCCGTGCCCTCACGACGTCGACCCCTTCACGTCCGCCGGCCGCCGAGTGGACTTCGAACCCTGCCTGGCTCAATACGGCTTCGACAAGGTTCCGAACATCTTCGTCGTCTTCTACAACGACGGCGACTCCCATGTCGGTCATGGCCCCCCTCATGTGTCACGCTACGCTGCCGTTCGCGGATGCGGCGGCAGCAATTATCTCGCCGGCCCCCACCAGCAATGTCAGAATACCCACCCTAAGGGGCAAATTCGCGGCTGCCCGGTAACAGAAATAGCAAAACTTCGATTTATGTCAAATTTGCGTGACACAGGGTGTAAAACTGGAGCAACGGGAAGGGGGCACGGCGTCTTTGCTTAGACAGCGGCTGATCCGCAGTGTGGATCGACACGGGAAGGCTTTGGGGCCGCGCGGGCGGGTCCTCGTATGCCAGTTGCCGCTGGCCGTGATGCTGGCCGGAATCGTCATGGCTGCCCCGGCCGCCTGGCCCGGCCTTCCGGACAGCATCCTGTGCCGGTACGCCTTTGCCCTGCAGGCCGCCCTCCTCGTGGCCTGCGTACTGGTCCCCTGGCAGCGTTTTGGGCCGTTGGCGCCGCTCGTCATTCCTGTCCTGGACCTGGTTGCGATTGGGCTGCTCCGGGACGGCACCACCGCCGGGCTGCCGGATCCCGGTGTGCTCTCCGTCTTGCCCGTGGTGTGGATTTCGGCGTCCAGGCTCTCCGCCCCCGCGAGCCTTTCACTGAGTTTCTCGGTGCCCCTCCTGGCCGCCCTGCCCTGGCTCCTGGCGGACCGATCGGCACCGCTTGCGGCCCGCACGGCCGAAGCCCTGCTGGTGCCCCTGATGATGCTCGCGGTGTCCCTGGCCATGCGTTTCGCGCGGGCGCGCCTGCGGCGCGAGCAGCGGCGGATCAGGTCCAAGGAAGCCGAGCTGGAGGTCCTGCTCGCGGACAGCCGGGAGCGCGAACGGCTCCTGAACACCATTCTTGACACCGTCGACGTCGGGATCGTGGCAGTGGATGCCAGCGGCCGCCGGCTGCTCACGAACACGTGGCAGGCCGAACTCGAGGAATCCGCGGCCGCGGCGCCCCGTCCTACGGCCGAACCGGCGGGGGAAGTACTGCCGGAGGAAGAGGGCCAACTCGTGCTGACCGGGCAGGACCGAAGCACCCCCCTGCCGCTGGAGCGCCGTCCCATCCGGCGGGCGCTTGCAGGCGAGTCGTTTGCCGACTACCTTGTCTGCTTCGGTGAGGCGGCGGCCAGCCGCGTGGTCTCTACCGGGGCCCGGCCCCTGAAGAACGACGCCGGCGACTTCCGCGGCGCCGTGGTGGTCTTCAACGAGGTCACCGGCCTGGTGGACGCCCTCGCAGCGAAGGACGAGGTCGTCTCCACTGTCTCCCACGAATTCCGCACGCCGTTGACGTCCATCATCGGCAACCTGGACCTGGTGCTCGCCGACACCGAGGGCCTGGACAGTCCGGTGGTCCGCCGCGTCGAAGTGGCGCAGCGCAACGCGGAGCGGCTGCTGGCCCTGGTCTCGGACCTTCTCATGTCCGCCAGCGCCGCCGTCCATGTCCATCCGCGCCGCACCGACCTCGCCGGCATCGTGGAGGCGAGCCTCGGCTCGGCCCAGGCCCACGCCCAGGCGTCCCGCGTCTGCCTCGCCACGGACGTCCAGGGTCCGCTCTGGGCCCACGTGGACCCGCTCCGGATCAGCCAGGCCCTGGACAACCTCGTTTCCAACGCGATCAAGTACTCGCCCGACGGCGGATCGGTGCGGGTCTCCGCCAGCTCCGGCGACGGCCTGGTGCGCCTTCACGTCGAGGACACCGGGATGGGCATGACCGCCGCCGACGCCGGGCGGGTCTTCACCCGTTTCTTCCGCAGCCCGGCCGTCCGGGACGGATCCATTCCGGGCGCCGGCTTAGGGCTGTCCATCACCAAGGCCATCGTGGAAGGGCACGGCGGATCCATCTCGTGCCGCACCAGTCCGGGCCACGGCAGCACTTTCACCCTCGAGCTTCCCGCCTAATTTAGGCCCGCAGGCCCACCGCCTTTTCGTGCCCACATGGCTGTGGTGGCGTCAGAGATTCCCCACCTTTGGTAGCCGACGCCGGCGTGTTGCGCCGACCCGCCGGCGTATAGCGGCCTCGCTCCGGCAAAGGTGGGGAAAATCGGTGGCGCAGTTTAGGCCCGCAGTGCCCGCGTCAGTTCGGCCCGGGCCAGCATGCCGCTCTCTGTCGGGTAGGCCACTTCCTCGAGCACCAGCGGGTGCGGGGCTGCGAGAACGGAGCGGGCGTCGCGCTGCCGGGCGAGGAGCCGCTCGTAGAGCCATTCCGGGGCCTCTTCGCCCTCCCCCACGTACAACGCCGAGCCCACCAGGGAGCGGACCATGTTGTGGCAGAACGCGTCAGCCTGAACGGTGACGACAATGACCCCGTCCGTGCCGCGCGCGAATTCGAAGCGCTGCAGTTCACGGATGGTCGTGGCCCCCTCGCGGGGCTTGCAGTACGAGCGGAAGTCCTGCAGGCCCAGCAGCGGCGCGGCGCCCTCGTTGAGGAGCCCGACGTCCAGCGGAACCTTGTGCCACAGGGTCGAGGCGCGTCCCAGCGGGTCCCACAGCGCGGGGCCGTCCGCGATCCGGTACGAATAGCGGCGCCAGAGGGCGGAGAACCGGGCATCGAAGCCAACGGGTGCCACGCTCACCCGGTGCACCTCGATGGCGCCGCTGAGGTCGCCCAGGCCACGGCTCAAGGCACCGCGGATGCGGCGGAGAAGGGCGATGGCGGGATCCAGTTCGGCGCCCCGGTTCAGGCCCAGCCACTCCGCCTCGCTGAGGTCCAGGTGGACCACCTGGCCGCGGGCGTGCACCCCGGCGTCGGTGCGCCCGGCAACCGTGACCCGGACGGGGCGGCGGATCAGCAGCGCGAGGGCCTCCTCCAGGACGCCCTGGACGGTGCGCAGTCCCGGCTGCACGGCCCACCCGCTGAACGGGCCGCCGTCGTAGGCCACATCCAGCCGGATACGCAAAAACCCGCCGCCCCCCAAGACGGGGGCAGCGGGTTTGAGCTCGTTCATAGACTTAAGTCTATAAGAAAGATTTAGCGAATTACTTCGCGTCCTTCTCGGACTCAGCGGCTGCTTCCTCAGCGGCCGGAGCCTCTTCGGTAGCGGCTTCGGCCTCAGCGGCTGGAGCCTCTTCGGTCTCAGCAGCCTCTTCGGTCTCGGCAACCGGAGCTGCGTCGGCCTTTTCGGCGTCCTTCTTGTCAGCGTCGCGCTTGGCAGCAGAGGTAGCCTCGGCTACCACGGCCTGCTTTGCGGAAACCGGCTCGAGAACCAGTTCGATGACAGCCATGGGAGCGTTGTCGCCCTTGCGGTTGCCGATCTTGGTGATGCGGGTGTAGCCGCCATCGCGGTTTTCCACTGCCTGTGCGATGTCGGTGAACAGCTCGTGGACGACGCCCTTGTTGCTGATCAGGCCGAGTACACGACGGCGGGACGCGAGGTCGCCACGCTTGGCGAAAGTCACCAGGCGCTCGGCGTACGGCTTCAGGCGCTTGGCCTTGGTCACCGTGGTGGTGATCCGCTTGTGCTCGAAAAGTGCGGCGGACAGGTTCGCGAGCATAAGACGCTCGTGAGCCGCTCCGCCTCCGAGGCGCGGACCCTTAGCGGGGGTAGGCATTATAGTTTCTCCTCATTGGAAGCCGTTGGGCTGCGCACACCAGGGTGCATCCAGCCAGCCGGCCAAGATCTGTTGGTTAGAGCTCGTCGTCGCTGAACGCGGCGTCGTCCTCTTCGATGGCTGCGGCACGTGCTGCGAGATCGAAACCGGGAGGGGAGTCCTTGAGGGACAGGCCCAGTTCGACCAGCTTGGCCTTGACCTCATCAATGGACTTCGCGCCGAAGTTGCGGATGTCCATGAGGTCAGCCTCGGAGCGGGCAACGAGTTCACCCACGGTGTGGATGCCCTCACGCTTGAGGCAGTTGTAGGAACGGACCGTCAGGTCCAGATCCTCGATCGGCAGTGCCATGTCGGCTGCCAGGGCAGCGTCCGTCGGCGACGGACCGATCTCGATACCTTCAGCTGCGGTGTTCAGCTCGCGGGCCAGACCGAACAGTTCCACCAGGGTGGTACCTGCCGAAGCAACGGCGTCGCGCGGGGCGATTGCCTGCTTGGTCTCGACGTCGACAATGAGCTTGTCGAAGTCAGTGCGCTGCTCAACACGGGTAGCTTCCACGCGGAAAGTAACCTTCAGAACCGGCGAGTAGATCGAGTCGACCGGGATGCGGCCGATCTCGGAGTCGCCGGACTTGTTCTGAGCTGCCGAAACGTAGCCGCGACCGCGCTCGATGGTCAGTTCGAGTTCGAACTTGCCCTTCGAGTTCAGCGTGGCAATGTGCAGATCCGGGTTGTGGAATTCGACGCCGGCCGGCGGAGCGATGTCCGCGGCGGTGACGACTCCCGGTCCCTGCTTGCGCAGGTAAGCAACAACCGGCTCGTCGTGCTCGGAGGAAACCGACAGGTTCTTGATGTTCAGGATGATCTCAGTGACATCTTCCTTGACACCCGGAACCGTGGTGAACTCGTGCAGCACGCCATCGATCCGGATGCTCGTTACAGAGGCACCGGGGATGGAGGAGAGCAGGGTACGGCGGAGGGAGTTTCCGAGGGTGTAACCAAAGCCCGGCTCCAGCGGTTCGATGATGAACCGTGAGCGGTTTTCGGAGACGACCTCTTCGGAGAGGGTGGGGCGCTGTGCAATGAGCACTTAGGTTTCCTTTCGGCGAGCATCCGCTATATGACGCAACACAGGTGGTGGAAAGATCGGTCTGAAGACTTAACGCGGCCGGGCCTGCCCGGACCGGTGAGGGTCCGGGCAAGCTCCTGGGCGCTGGAAAGCCTTAGACGCGGCGGCGCTTCGGCGGACGGCAGCCGTTGTGGGCGCTGGGGGTGACGTCCTGGATGGAGCCAACCTCGAGGCCAGCGGCCTGCAGCGAGCGGATGGCCGTTTCGCGTCCGGAACCCGGTCCCTTAACGAACACGTCAACCTTGCGCATGCCGTGCTCCTGTGCACGCTTTGCGGCGGCTTCGGCGGCCATCTGGGCAGCGAACGGGGTGGACTTACGCGAGCCCTTGAAGCCAACCTCACCGGACGAAGCCCAGGAGATGACAGCACCGTTCGGGTCCGTGATGGACACGATGGTGTTGTTAAAGGTGCTCTTGATGTGCGCCTGGCCCAGCGCGATATTCTTCTTGTCCTTCTTACGCGGCTTGCGAACCGCGCCACGAGTCTTCGGGGGCATTTTTTCTCCTACAGAAAGTTATCGGGGGAAAACCGAGTTAATCCCTCAGGGATTAACGGGCCTTCTTCTTGCCTGCGACGGTGCGCTTCGGACCCTTGCGGGTACGCGCGTTCGTCTTCGTACGCTGACCGCGCACTGGCAGGCCCTTGCGGTGGCGAATACCTTCGTAGCTGCCGATTTCAACCTTGCGGCGGATATCAGCGGCTACTTCGCGGCGAAGGTCACCCTCAACCTTGTAGTTGCCTTCAATGTAGTCACGCAGCTCAACCAGCTGCGCGTCGGTCAGGTCCTTGACCCGAACGTCAGCGCTGATGCCGGTAGCAGCCAGGGTTTCGTGTGCACGGGTCTTGCCCACGCCGTAGATGTAAGTAAGCGCAATTTCCAGCCGCTTTTCGCGGGGAATGTCTACGCCAGCGAGACGAGCCATATTGGCAGTACTCCTTGTATAAACCGGAGGTCGTAGGCAGTACACCCGCATGTTCAGTGCGGCCCCAGCCTCCGACCGGGGGTTAGCTGTCCGGGCTCATACGTCCCAGTTCAGCTTGTGCTGCCTTTATTTACTTGCGTGGGTTAGCAACCCAGGGTTTCCAGTGAAGGAAATTAGCCCTGGCGCTGCTTGTGGCGCGGGTTCTCGCAGATCACCATGACCCGGCCATTACGGCGGATCACTTTGCACTTTTCGCAGATCTGCTTGACGCTCGGCTTGACCTTCATGGCGTTCCTTTGCGTGTTGCAGTTGGTCAGCTGGACCGGCCCTCGGCTATTGCCCTGGCCGCCCAGTGTTTACTTGTAGCGGTAGACGATACGACCACGTGTCAGGTCGTAAGGGCTCAGCTCCACCACTACGCGGTCCTCGGGGAGGATCCTGATGTAGTGCTGGCGCATCTTTCCAGAGATGTGTGCCAGAACGATGTGCTTGTTGGTGAGCTCAACGCGAAACATCGCATTGGGCAGCGCCTCGGTCACAACGCCCTCGATCTCAATGACCCCGTCCTTCTTGGCCATACCCTCCGCTAACTGTTGTTGCCGCAGCCTCCCGGTTTGCACCGGTCATGACCGCGGACGTTTTTGATTGATTGGCTGGTGCCACCCGACCCCAAAAGGGCACAACGGGGCAGACAACCAACAGACAACACTACGCCATCGCGGCCGGATTGTTAAATCCGAAGTTAAATCCGCCCATCGTAGCGCACTCAGCGTCCGTACGCACCTAGCGTCCCGGCCGCCGTCGTCACTGCCTCCGCCTGCGAGATCCCGTCGAGGATGGCCATCCGGACGACGTCGGCGGCCGCGCTCTGCAGGGTAATGAGGCTAATCTGCCGGGCCGCCGGGGTGCTGCGGTCAAGCGCGACGGCGCCCGTCGCCAGCGCGAACACGGTATCGCCGTCGGCGAGGGTGTGGCTTGGATTCAAAGCCCGGGCCACTCCGGCATGGGCCGCCGAGGCGGTGCGTTTGCAGTCCGCCTTGTCCAGGACGGCGTCCGTGGCGACGACGACGAGCGTGGTGTTGAGCGGCGGGGGCGTACCGCCAACGCCGTAGTCTGCGGCTTCGGCCTCACCTCCCGCCCCAACAGCCGAAACCCTCTGCGTGCTCGCTCCTTCGTCGCTTAGACGCACGCTGCCGGGTTCCGCCTGCTGCGGCGATGTGCCCCACGGCAGTCCGAGCGCGTTGACGACCGCAATGGCGCCGACGGTCACCCCGTTTTCTAGGGTGAGGGAGGCTGTGCCCACTCCCCCTTTGTACGTGCCCCTGCCGATTGCCGCTCCTGTGCCGGCGCCGACGTTGCCGCGTTCGACGTCGTGCCCTTCCGGCTGCCCGGCGGCGGCGGCCGTCGCCGCGTAGCCCATCGCCTCTCCAGGGCGGGCGGAGAAATCGCCGCCGCGGCCCAGGTCGAAAATCGCGGCCGCCGGCACGATCGGAACAAGCCCGCCGGGGACCGTGAAGCCTCGGCCGTTCTCCTCGCACCAGCGCATGGCGCCGCCCGCGGCTGCGAGGCCAAAGGCGCTGCCCCCGGTCAGGACCACGGCGTCCACGGTCTGGGACAGCGTGGTGGGATCCAGTGAGTCCGTCTCATGCGTCGCAGGCCCGCCGCCCCGGACGTCGACCGAGCCGACGGTGCCCGGCGGCGGGAGAACCACAGTCACTCCGCTCAGCCAGCCGTCGCCGGACTTCTGGACATGGCCTATCCGGATGCCGGCCACGTCTGTGATGGCTCCTGTTGCTCCCATGGCTCCATTGTGCGCCCCGGCTGACCTGCGACACGCAAAATCCCTGGCGCTACCGTATTCCGGTGTCGCCAGGGATTTTGCGCGTCGCCAGAAATCCCGCGAGTCGCCTTGTAGTTCGGGCCTAGGGAATCGGGACGGGCACGACGCCGAGCGGCGCCAGTTTCGCCGCTCCCCCGTCAGGTGCCGAGAGGACCCAGATCCCCTTCTCGTGCACGGCCACCGAGTGCTCCCACTGGCAGGAGCGCTTGCCATCCGTGGTGACGACGGTCCAGTCGTCGTCCAGGATTGCGGTCTCGATGCTGCCCCGGACCAGCATGGGCTCGATTGCGAGGCACAGCCCCGGGCGGATCTTCGGCCCGCGGTGGCCGGTGCGGTAGTTCAGCACGTCCGGCGCCATGTGCATCTCGGAGCCGATTCCGTGCCCTACATAGTCCTCCAGGATGCCCAGCGGTTTGCCCGGCACGGAGGAGACGTAGTCGTCCACGGCGTTGCCGATATCGCCCACGAATTTCCCGGCGGCCAGGGCTGCGATGCCACGCCACATGGCTTCCTCGGTAACCTCGGAGAGGCGAACGTCTTCGGGATCGGCGGTGCCGACAATCACGGTCCGCGCCGAATCGGAGTGCCAGCCGTCCACGATCGCGCCGCCGTCGATCGAGATGATGTCGCCGTCCGCCAGGACCCGGCCGCCGGGGATGCCGTGCACCACCTCTTCGTTCACCGAGGTGCAGATCGTGGCCGGGAACCCGTGGTAGCCGAGGAAGTTGGACTTGGCGCCGGCGTCCTGGAGCACGGCGGCGAAGACCTCATCCAGCCGGGCAGTGGTGACGCCGGGGGCCGCGGCGGCCACCGCCGCATCCAGTGCCCGGCTCAGGACTAGTCCGGCCTCGTGCATCGTGCGCATCTGGGCGTTGGTCTTGTATTCAATGCGTGCCTGGCCGAATGCCATCGCTACCTCAAAATTTTCTCTCGCGGTCCGGGCGGGCTGGATCCCGGGCCTCCACCATGGGTCATCAACCCAAGTCTTCAAGCTCTATTCTCCCGTACCGGTTCAACGGTTCGGAACGGGCTCGCTGCGGGGCCACCCAACGCCGAAGGGCGCGTCCCGTACCCGATGGTACGGAACGCGCCCTTCTGCACTGCGTCTCTGTTCTGCGTCAGCCGCAATGAGCATGCGTGGATCAGGGGTGAGGATCAGGCGGCCTGGGCCGACTTGATCGCTTCCATGACGCGCTCGGTGACTTCGTCGATGGCACCGATGCCGTCCACCTGGGTCAGGATGCCGCGTTCGGCATACTTGGCCACCACAGGTTCGGTCTGCTCGTGGTACAGGTCCAGCCGGTGACGGATAACGCCTTCGTTATCGTCGCTGCGGCCGGTTTCCTTGGCACGGCCCAGGAGGCGGGTAACCAGTTCCTCGTCGTCAGCGGTGAGCTGGAGCACGACGTCGAGCTTCTGGTCAGCGCCGGCGAGGATGTCTTCGAGGTAGTCCACCTGCGCGGTGGTGCGCGGGTACCCGTCGAGCAGGAAGCCTGCCTCGACGTCGTCCTCATTGAGGCGGTCGCGCACCATCTTGTTGGTGACGCTGTCCGGGACGAAGTCGCCGGCGTCCATGTACTTCTTGGCTTCGACGCCGAGCGGAGTCTCACCCTTGACGTTGGCGCGGAAGATGTCTCCGGTGGAGATCGCAACGACGCCGAGGCGTTCTGAAATGCGTTCCGCCTGCGTTCCCTTGCCGGACCCGGGAGGTCCGATAATCAACATTCTCGTCATCGCAAAAGCCCTTCGTAGTGACGTTGCTGTAGTTGCGCATCAATCTGCTTCACGGTCTCCAGACCGACGCCCACCATGATCAGGATCGAGGTGCCGCCGAACGGGAAGTTCTGGTTCGCGTTAATCAGGACCAGTGCAACCAGCGGGATCAATGCCACGAAGCCGAGGTAGAAGGCGCCGGGCAGGGTGATCCGGGATAGGACGTACTGAAGATAGTCCGCGGTCGGTTTGCCGGCGCGGATGCCCGGAATGAAGCCGCCGTACTTCTTCATGTTGTCCGAGACCTCTTCGGGGTTGAAAGTAATCGCAACATAGAAGTAGGTGAAAAACACAATCATGGCGAAATACAGTGCCATATAGATCGGGTGGTCGCCCTTGGTGAGGTTGTTGTTGATCCACTCAACCCAGGGCTGTACCGGCTCGCCGGCCTTGGGCTGGTTGAACTGTGAGATCAGCCCCGGCAGGTAGAGCATGGACGAGGCGAAGATGACGGGCACGACGCCGGCCATGTTCACCTTGATGGGGATGTAGGTGCTGGTTCCGCCGACCGTGCGGCGGCCGATCATCCGCTTGGCGTACTGCACCGGGATCCGGCGCTGGGACTGCTCCACGAAGACCACCAGCGCCACGGTGAGCAGGCCGATGATCAGGACCAGGAAGAACGTGCCGGGGCCCTGGGCCTTCCAGATCGCACCGAGCGAGCCGGGGAAGCCTGCGGCGATGGACGTGAAGATCAGCAGGGACATGCCGTTGCCGACGCCCTTTTCCGTCACGAGCTCGCCCATCCACATGATCAGGCCGGTGCCGGCCGTGAGCGTGATGATGATCAGGACCGTGGTGACGATCGAGCTGTCCGGGATGATGGGCAGCTGGCAGTTAGGCAGCAGCTGGCCGGAGCGTGCCAGCGACACCAGTGTCGTGGCATTGAGCAGGCCAAGTGCGATCGTGAGGTAGCGGGTGTACTGGGTCAGTTTCGACTGCCCTGACGCGCCCTCCTCGTACAGCTGCTGGAAGCGGGGAATGACCACCCGGAGCAGCTGGACGATGATGCTGGCGGTGATGTACGGCATGATGCCGAGGGCAAAGATGGACACCTGCAGCAATGCACCGCCGCTGAACAGGTTGACGAGCTGGTAGATCCCGCCCGAGGTCTGACCGTTCTGCAAGCATTGCTGGACATTCTGGTAGCTCACACCAGGCGAGGGGATGAAGGCACCCAAGCGGAAGATTGTGATGATTCCCAGCGTGAACAACAACTTGCGTCGCAGATCAGGCGTGCGAAAGGCCCGGCCAAATGCGCTAAGCAAGCGTCCTCCTGAGTAATAAGTAAAGTCGTGTGAGACAGGTCAAATAAACCCAACAACCGAGTCTAACGGGTGGATGCGCCCCGCGAACAATCGGCGGGGCCCGGAAAATGAAAAAAACTCCCGGCACCGGGGGCCTGAGCCCCTGGTACCGGGAGTTTCAACAACGGGCAAATGCCCCGCCGCCTCGTTAGAGGGCGGTGGTGCTTCCGCCTGCTGCAGCAATCTTGTCAGCAGCGCTGGCCGAGAATGCGTGGACGGTGACGTCAACCTTGACGGTGATGTCGCCGGTGCCCAGCACCTTGACGGGCTGGTTCTTGCGAACGGCACCCTTTTCGACCAGGTTCTCCACGGTGACAGCGCCACCTTCCGGGAACAGCTCGTTGAGCTTGTCCAGGTTTACAACCTGGTACTCAACCCGGAACGGGTTCTTGAAGCCGCGCAGCTTCGGCAGGCGCATGTGCAGCGGCAGCTGGCCGCCGGCAAAGCCAGCCTTGATCTGGTAGCGGGCCTTCGTACCCTTGGTACCGCGACCAGCGGTCTTACCCTTGGAACCTTCACCACGACCAACACGGGTCTTGGCGGTCTTGGCACCCGGGGCGGGACGCAGGTGGTGAACCTTCAGTGCGTTCTGCTTCTCAGCGGCGCCCTGTGCCTTTTCGGCGGTGTTCTTCTCTGCCATTTACTTCGCCTCCTCTACCTTTACCAGGTGCGGAACCGTGTTGAGCATCCCGACGGTCACGGCGTCGGCGGTGCGGACAACGGTGTGTCCGATCCGCTTCAGGCCGAGGGACCGCAGGGTGTCGCGCTGGTTCTGCTTGCCGCCAATGGCGGACTTGATCTGAGTGATCTCCAACTTTGCGTCGGAGACAAGCACGTTCTTAGCCATGACTCAGACACCTGCCTTCTGGTTCAGGAGCGCCTTGACCATTGCCGGCGGGGCGATCTCGTCGAGCGGCAGGCCGCGGCGTGCTGCCACTGCTGCCGGCTCTTCGAGGCGCTTCAGCGCGTCAACGGTCGCGTGAACGATGTTGATGGCGTTGGAAGAACCGAGCGACTTGGAGAGGATGTCGTGGATGCCCACGCACTCCAGTACTGCACGGACCGGGCCACCGGCGATAACACCGGTACCGGCGGAAGCCGGGCGCAGCATGACGACGCCTGCGGCGGCCTCACCCTGAACGCGGTGCGGGATGGTGCTGCCGATGCGGGGAACGCGGAAGAAGGACTTCTTGGCCTCTTCAACGCCCTTCGCGATAGCGGCAGGAACTTCCTTTGCCTTGCCGTAGCCGACGCCGACCATGCCGTTGCCGTCACCGACGACGACGAGGGCGGTGAAGCTGAAGCGACGACCACCCTTGACGACCTTGGAAACGCGGTTGATGGTTACGACGCGCTCTACGAACTGGCTCTTCTCGGCCTCGCGGCCGCCGTCACGGCCACCACGGCCGCCACGGTCGCCACGGCCCTGGCCGCGGTCGCCACGCTCGCCACGACGAGCGCCACCACGGCGGTCGTCAGTGGTAGCAGGCGCAGCGGTCTCAGTTGCCGGAGCAGCTACAGCTTCAGTCACCTGAATGTCCTTTTCGTTATTTTCGGTCACAGTGCCAGCCCACCTTCACGTGCGCCGTCAGCGACGGCGGCGATCCGGCCGTGGTACTTGTTACCACCGCGGTCGAAGACAACTGCTTCGATACCGGCAGCCTTGGCACGCTCGGCGACCAGTTCGCCAACGCGCTTGGCCTTGGCGGTCTTGTCACCGTCGAATGCACGAAGGTCGGCTTCCAGTGTGGAGGCGCTTGCCACGGTCAGGCCCTTGGTGTCATCGACAACCTGGACGAATACGTGACGTGCGGAGCGGTTGACGACCAGACGCGGGCGTACAGCCGTTCCGGAGATGCGCTTGCGGATACGAAGCTGGCGGCGGCTGCGCTGGGCAGACTTGCTCTTGTTCGTACGCTTCTTGTTAATTGCGATCGCCATGGTTACTTACCAGCCTTTCCGACCTTGCGGCGGATGACTTCGCCTGCGTAACGGATGCCCTTGCCCTTGTAGGGGTCCGGCTTCCGCAGCTTGCGAATGTTGGCAGCAACCTCGCCGACCTGCTGCTTGGAGATACCTGAAACAGAGAGCTTGGTCGGGGTCTCAACTGCAAAGGTGATGCCGTTCGGTGCCGAGACGTTGACCGGGTGGCTGTAGCCCAGAGCGAACTCCAGGTCAGAACCCTTGGCCTGGACGCGGTAACCGGTACCGACAATCTCAAGCTTCTTCTCGTAGCCTGCGGTGACGCCCTGGATCATGTTGGCGATCAGGGTGCGGGTCAGGCCGTGCAGCGAACGTGAGGCGCGCTCGTCGTTCGGGCGGGCGACAGTCAGGGTGCCATCTTCCAGGGAAACCTCGATCGGGCTGGCCACAGTGTGGCTCAGCTCGCCTTTGGAACCCTTGACGCTGACGACAGAGCCGTCAACCTTGACCTCAACGCCGGCAGGAACGGTGATGGGGAGACGTCCAATACGTGACATTATTCTCTTCCTTTCCCGTTACCAGACGTAAGCGAGGACTTCGCCGCCCACGCCCTTCTTGCCGGCCTGCTTGTCAGTCAAGAGGCCGGAAGAGGTGGACAGGATTGCGACACCCAGGCCACCGAGCACGTGCGGCAGGTTGGTGGACTTTGCGTAAACGCGCAGTCCCGGCTTGGAAATACGACGAACGCCAGCGATTGAACGCTCGCGGTTCGGACCGAACTTGAGCTCGAGGGTCAGCTTCTTGCCAACCTCAGCGTCTTCTTCTTTCCAGGAGGCGATGTAACCTTCAGCCTTCAGGATGTCGGCAACGCGTGCCTTGAGCTTGCTGTACGGCATGGTCACGGAATCGTGGTATGCCGAGTTAGCGTTGCGCAGACGCGTAAGCATGTCTGCGACGGGATCTGTCATTGTCATGTGGGCTCTTGCCCTTCCTCATAACGGTTTCCGCCGTGCTGGTTGTCCCGAACAGAATTCGGAAAGGAGCGCGGGCGGACCTTTTACGTAGCTAGATTAGTCTTCGGTCTTGAACGGGAAGCCAAGCGCCTTCAGCAGCGCGCGGCCTTCGTCGTCGGTCTTGGCAGTGGTCACGACGGTGATGTCCATACCGCGAACGCGGTCAATGGAATCCTGGTCGATCTCGTGGAACATAACCTGCTCGGTCAGACCGAAGGTGTAGTTGCCGTTGCCATCGAACTGCTTGCCGCTGAGGCCACGGAAGTCGCGGATACGCGGCAGGGCCAGCGTGACCAGACGGTCCAGGAATTCCCACATGCGGTCCCCACGCAGAGTTGCGTGTGCACCGATCGGCATGCCTTCGCGCAGCTTGAACTGTGCGATCGACTTGCGGGCCTTGGTTACCTGCGGCTTCTGGCCGGTGATCAGGGTCAGATCGCGGACAGCGCCGTCGATCAGCTTGGAGTCCTTGGCGGCATCTCCAACACCCATGTTCACAACGACCTTCACCAGGCGGGGAACCTGGTTGACGTTCTGGTACTTGAATTCCTCAGTCAGCGTGTTCTTGATGGAATCGGCGTACTTGGTCTTCAGACGAGGAACGATCTTGCTTGCCGGAGTCTCGAGAGTCTCAGTCATTAGATGTCCTTCCCTGAGCTCTTGGCCACGCGGACGCGCACGTCACGCTTCACGCCATCGCGCTCAACGGTCTCGGTGCGGAAACCGACGCGGGTGGGCTTCTTGGTGGACGGGTCAACCAGAGCCACGTTGGAGATGTGGATCGAAGCCTCGACGACCTCGATGCCACCGGTCTTGGTGCCGCGCTGCGACTGACCGACCTTGGTGTGCTTGGTTACGCGGTTAATGCCTTCAACCAACACGCGGTTGGTCTCCGGGTACACGCGCAGAACCTTGCCCTGCTTACCCTTGTCGCCACCGCGCTCAGCCTTGGCGCCAGTGATGACCTGAACGAGGTCACCCTTTTTGATCTTAGCCATGGACTAGAGCACCTCCGGAGCCAGAGAAACGATCTTCATGAACTTCTTGTCGCGAAGTTCACGACCAACCGGTCCGAAGATACGGGTACCGCGGGGGTCACCGTCGTTCTTCAGGATGACGGCTGCGTTCTCGTCAAACTTGATGTAGGAACCATCCGCACGGCGGCGTTCCTTCTTGGTACGGACGATGACAGCCTTGACGACGTCGCCCTTCTTTACGTTGCCGCCCGGAATTGCGTCCTTGACGGTAGCGACGATTACGTCGCCAATGCCTGCGTAGCGACGGCCAGATCCACCGAGAACGCGAATGGTAAGGATTTCCTTAGCACCCGTGTTGTCGGCGACCTTGAGTCGCGACTCCTGCTGAATCACTATTTACTCCTTGCGTCGCGCTGGTTCTCAGACCGAAAATCTTCCTACGGAATGAGCCTTGCGGAACGGTTGATCGGGGTGTCTCTTGACCTGCCTGGATTTTGCCAGACCAGGCCTAAACGCCCGTGCCAAAAACATTTGCTTCCCAGGCGGTTCCCGACGAGTCGGGGCGCAAGGGGGCACTATGCCGTGGCACGATTGTTTACGAGGTTGATGACGGCGCGCAAAAGGCGCCATACAAACTCAAAATCTTAGCACGTTTTAGGCGTATCCCCATATCACAGCCATGGAGCCTGCACACCTCTCCCCGCAGCCGCGGCGCCGCCACGCCGGACAGGCTTTGGGCCCGCCCGCCGCCGCGCGCCCCGGGAACCCGGACCGCCGGCGTCGTAAGCCCCCAGTCGTAAGCCCCCAAAGGCTGCTTCGCGTGACGGGCACGGTAAACGGCTGCCGCCGGTCGCAGGCTGCCGCTGCGGCGGCTGCCGGCAACGCAGAAGCCCCCGCTCCCCCAAAGGGGAACGAGGGCTTCTGCTGTATCACCAGGCAAACAGGTGCAGGTGTTACTTGGCCTTCTCGAGGATCTCGACCAGACGCCACCGCTTGGTAGCGGACAGCGGGCGGGTCTCGGCAAGGAGCACCAGGTCGCCGATGCCGGCGCTGTTCTCTTCGTCGTGAGCCTTGATCTTGGCGTTGCGGCGGATGACCTTGCCGTAGAGGGCGTGCTTCACGCGGTCTTCGACCTGGACAGTGATGGTCTTTTCCATCTTGTCCGAGACGACGTAGCCGCGCTTCGTCTTACGGTAACCGCGCTCGTCAGCCTTGGCTGCGTCGGAAACAGTTTCCGTCACGTTCTCGTCCTTTTCACTCACTTGGCATCCTCCTCGGATTCAACCGTTTCAGCCTTCTCAGCCTTCTTGGTTGCAGCCTTCTTGGACTTCTTCTCTTCCTTGGCTTCCACAACCGGTGCGGCAACCTCGGCACGAATGCCGAGTTCGCGCTCACGGAGAACGGTGTAGATGCGGGCGATGTCCTTCTTTACCGCGCGCAGACGACCGTGGTTCTCCAGCTGACCGGTGGCGGACTGGAAACGCAGGTTGAACAGCTCTTCCTTGGCCTTGCGGAGTTCTTCAACGAGACGCTCGTTGTCGAAACCGTCCAGCTGTGCGGATGCAAGTTCCTTGGATCCTACTGCCATTTCTACTCACCACCTTCGCGACGCACAATGCGTGCCTTCAACGGCAGCTTGTGGATTGCCAGGCGCAGGGCCTCGCGAGCTACCTCTTCACTGACACCGGAGAGTTCGAAGAGAACCCGGCCCGGCTTGACGTTTGAGACCCACCATTCCGGAGAACCCTTACCGGAACCCATGCGGGTTTCGGCCGGCTTCTTCGTCAGCGGACGGTCCGGGTAAATGTTGATCCAGACCTTTCCGCCACGCTTGATGTGGCGGGTCATCGCGATACGGGCAGATTCGATCTGACGGTTCGTGACGTAGGCCGGGCTCAGCGCCTGGATGCCCCACTCACCGAAGGAGACCTGGGTGCCGCCCGTAGCAGCGCCGGAACGACCCGGGTGGTGCTGCTTACGGTGCTTGACTCGACGTGGGATAAGCATTTAAGCCTGTCCTCCTTCTACTGACTGTGCCGTGCCTGCGGCACCGGCTTCGACAGCCGGAGCTTCGGCGGCAGGTGCTGCCTCGGCTGCGGGGCGGTCGGGACGACGGCGGCGGTCACCACGGTCGGCGCCACCCGGGCGGCCCGGGCGGTCGCCGGCACGGCCACGGGACGGAGCAGCAGCTGCCTGCTGAGCCAGTTCCTTGGCAGTGACGTCGCCCTTGTAGATCCAGACCTTCACGCCGATGCGGCCGAAGGTGGTCTTGGCCTCGTAGAAGCCGTAGTCGATGTTCGCACGCAGGGTGTGCAGGGGCACACGGCCTTCGCGGTAGAACTCCGAGCGGGACATTTCTGCGCCGCCCAGTCGACCCGAGCAAGCGATCCGGATGCCCTTGGCACCGGCGCGCTGTGCGGACTGCATGGCCTTCTTCATCGCACGGCGGAAAGCCACGCGGGAAGTCAGCTGCTCTGCAACGCCCTGGGCAACAAGCTGGGCTTCCATCTCGGGGTTCTTGACCTCGAGGATGTTCAGCTGAACCTGCTTGCCCGTGAGCTTCTCAAGCTCGCCGCGGATGCGGTCTGCTTCAGCGCCGCGGCGGCCGATGACGATGCCCGGACGTGCCGTGTGGATATCCACGCGGACACGGTCGCGGGTGCGCTCGATTTCGACCTTGGCGATACCGGCGCGCTCCATGCCCGTGGACATGAGCTGGCGGATACGGATGTCTTCGCGAACGAAGTCCTTGTACCGCTGGCCGGCCTTGGTGCTGTCGGCGAACCAGTGCGATACGTGATCGGTGGTGATGCCGAGTCGGAACCCGTGCGGGTTAACTTTCTGTCCCACTTAGCGAGCCTCCTCTTTCTCCGGGGTAGCGACTACCACGGTGATGTGGCTCGTGCGCTTCTTGATCTGAAATGCACGACCCTGGGCTCGCGGCTGGAACCGCTTCATGGTCGGGCCTTCATCAACAAACGCTTCGCTGATGATGAGGTCACCTTCGTCAAACGCCACGCCGTCGCGGTCCGCGAGGACCCGGGCGTTGGAGATTGCCGACTGAACTACCTTGAATACCGGCTCCGAAGCTGCCTGGGGGGCAAACTTCAGAATTGCCAGAGCCTCATTCGCTTGCTTACCACGAACAAGGTTGACGACGCGCCGGGCCTTCATAGGCGTTACGCGGATGTGACGCGCAATTGCCTTGGCTTCCATTGCTTTCCTTCTCTCGTCTTTGACGTAAGTGCAGGCGCCTAGCGGCGCTTGCCCTTACGGTCGTCCTTGACATGGCCGCGGAATGTCCGCGTGGGAGCGAATTCGCCGAGCTTGTGCCCGACCATCGACTCAGTGACAAACACGGGGATGTGCTTGCGTCCGTCGTGTACGGCGATCGTGTGGCCGAGCATGTCGGGGACGATCATCGAACGGCGGGACCAGGTCTTGATGACGTTCTTGGTGCCCTTTTCGTTTTCCCTGGCTACCTTTACAAAGAGGTGCTGGTCAACGAAAGGACCTTTTTTCAGGCTGCGTGGCATGTGTCCAGGCTCCTATCGCTTGTTCTTGCCAGTACGACGGCGACGAACAATAAGCTTGTCGCTCTCTTTGTTGGGACGGCGGGTGCGGCCTTCGCGCTTACCGTTCGGGTTGACGGGGTGACGTCCACCGGACGTCTTACCCTCGCCACCACCGTGGGGGTGGTCAACCGGGTTCATGGCGACACCACGGACGGTCGGGCGAACGCCCTTCCACCGCATACGGCCGGCCTTGCCCCAGTTGATGTTCGACTGCTCGGCGTTGCCGACCTCGCCGACGGTTGCGCGGCAGCGCACGTCAACGTTGCGGATTTCGCCGGAAGGCAGACGCAGCTGGGCGAAACGGCCTTCCTTTGCAACGAGCTGGATCGATGCGCCGGCGGAGCGGCCCATCTTGGCGCCGCCACCCGGACGCAGTTCGACTGCGTGGATTACGGTACCGACCGGGATGTTGCGCAGCGGAAGGTTGTTGCCGGGCTTGATGTCAGCGTCGGCGCCGGCCTCTACGAAGTCGCCCTGGGACAGCTTGTTCGGGGCGATGATGTAACGCTTGGTGCCATCAACGTAGTGCAGGAGGGCGATCCGAGCCGTGCGGTTCGGGTCGTACTCGATTTCGGCAACGCGGGCGTTGACGCCGTCCTTGTCGTGGCGACGGAAGTCGATCAGACGGTACTGGCGCTTGTGTCCACCACCCTTGTGACGGGTCGTGATCTTACCGGAGTTGTTACGGCCACCCTTTTTCGGGAGGGGACGTACCAACGACTTTTCCGGCGTCGACCGCGTGATTTCAGTGAAGTCCGCTACGCTCGAGCCGCGACGGCCCGGGGTAGTCGGCTTGTATTTACGGATTCCCATAATTTATTTCCTCGTTAAAGTGGTCTCCGCTATGAAAGCGGACCGCCGAAGATGTCGATAGTGCCTTCTTTGAGGCTCACAATTGCACGCTTGGTGTTCTTGCGGGTACCCCAGCCGAATTTGGTGCGCTTGCGCTTACCGGCACGGTTGATGGTGTTGATCGATTCGACCTTGACGGAGAAAATCTTCTCCACGGCCAGCTTGATCTCGGTCTTGTTCGAGCGGGGGTCCACCAGGAAGGTGTACTTGCCCTCGTCGATCAGGCCGTAGCTCTTTTCCGAGACAACGGGTGCAAGCACGACGTCACGCGGGTCTTTGATGGTGGCTGCACTCACTTGGCATCCTCCTCGTTCTTTGCAACCTTGTCAGCAACGAATGCTTCGTAGGCAGCCTTGGTGAAGACTACGTCGTCGGAAACGAGAACGTCGTAGGTGTTCAGCTGGTCTGCGTACAGAACGTGAACTTCCTCGAGGTTGCGCACGGACAGTGCAGCAACATCGTTGGCGCGCTCAATGACAACGAGCAGGTTCTTGCGCTCGGAAACTCCGCGCAGGGTTGCCAGTGCTTCCTTGGAGGACGGCGTGGAGCCGGCAACCAGGTCAGCAACGACGTGGACGCGGCCGTTGCGGGCGCGGTCCGAGAGTGCGCCGCGCAGTGCAGCAGCAATCATCTTCTTGGGGGTGCGCTGGCTGTAGTCACGCGGCGTGGGGCCGTGGACAACGCCACCACCGGTCATGTGAGGAGCACGGATGGAACCCTGACGGGCGCGGCCGGTGCCCTTCTGCTTGAACGGCTTGCGACCTGCACCGGAAACCTCGGCGCGGGTCTTGGTCTTGTGGGTACCCTGGCGAGCAGCAGCGAGCTGGGCAACGACGACCTGGTGCAGCAGCGGCACGTTGGTCTGTACGTCGAAGATCTCTGCAGGCAGGTCAACCTTGACAGTGCTAGTCATTGAACTAGGCTCCCTTCACGGCGGTGCGTACGAGTACGACCTGGCCGCGGGCGCCGGGAACGGCGCCCTTGATCAGGAGCAGCGACTTCTCGACGTCAACCGCGTGGACCGTGAGGTTCAGCGTGGTGTGACGAACGGCGCCCATGCGGCCGGCCATTTTCATGCCCTTGAAGACGCGGCTCGGGGTGGATGCGCCACCGATTGAACCGGGCTTACGGTGGTTCTTGTGGGCACCGTGGGAAGCTCCAACGCCGTGGAAGCCGTGACGCTTCATAACACCGGCGAAGCCCTTACCCTTGGTGGTGCCAACGACGTCGATCTTCTGGCCGGCTTCGAAGAGCTCTACGGAGAGCTCCTGGCCCAGCTCGTAAGAGTCAGCATCTGCAGTGCGCAGTTCTACGACGTGGCGGCGAGGCGTGACGCCTGCCTTTTCAAAGTGACCAGCCAGCGGCTTGGTGACCTTGCGGGGATCGATCTGGCCGTAGCCGATCTGAACGGCGACATAGCCATCAGTTTCTGCGTTGCGCAGCTGCGTGATGACGTTCGAGTCAGCCTGGACCACAGTGACGGGGATGAGCTTGTTGTTCTCGTCCCAGACCTGGGTCATGCCGAGCTTCGTGCCCAGCAGGCCCTTTACGTTACGGGTTGCGGTCATAGTCTCTCAGCACCTCCCTACAGCTTGATTTCGATGTTCACGTCGGCCGGCAGGTCGAGACGCATGAGCGAATCAACAGCCTTGGGCGTGGGGTCGATGATGTCGATAAGACGCTTGTGCGTGCGCATTTCGAAGTGCTCGCGGCTGTCCTTGTACTTGTGCGGAGAGCGAATAACGCAGTAAACGTTCTTCTCCGTCGGCAGCGGCACGGGGCCAACTACAGTTGCGCCTGCGCGCGTGACCGTCTCAACGATCTTCCGTGCTGAAACGTCAATGACCTCGTGGTCATATGACTTCAGCCGGATGCGGATTTTTTGTCCCGCCATGTCGCCTGACTCTCTTTCAGTCTGTGCTTCCCCTGATTAGGGCTGCCCTGTTCACTTACTAGTTGTATGGCTGCCGAAGCATTTGAAGTCGTGACTACCACCCGCCGCACAAGCTGAATCCGGAAAGATCCGGGTTCCTCAACCTGCCGACGCAACCGACCCCCGCGGTCGGGCGTGTCGCATGTTTTCACACGTACGCGTCCGCAATTCCATGGGGAGTGGGTTATGTTTGGTCTCTTACTTGGACCCTGGCATCCGGCATTATCCGGATCGGGACGCGAAAGAGCGCTTGAACAACTCATCTAGTATGCCGGAATTTGCGGGCAGAAGCGAATCAGCCCTCTGCACGGCGGTGCAATCACTGCCGGAGGGCCATTGTCCTGAATCGCCGTCGAATGGATGATAGGGGCATGACTGTGCAGGACTCTGTAGCAGTTCAGGCCCTCGCCGCACGCCTGAGCCCGGGATTCACCCTGGGTGTTTCCTCCGCGGCATTCCAGATCGAGGGCAGCCTTGCCGCCGGCGGCCGCGGCCCCTCCGGCTGGGACGCCTTTGCCGAAAAGCCCGGCAACATCCTGCACGGGCACTCCCCCGCCGTGGCCTGCGACCACTACAACCGCGCCGAGGAAGACATCGAACTGATGCGGGATCTCGGGATCGATTCCTACCGCTTTTCGATCTCGTGGCCGCGGGTCCAGCCCGAGGGCAGCGGCCGCTTCAATGCGGCCGGGCTGGACTTCTACGACCGCCTGATCGACCGGCTCCTCGCCGCCGGCATCTCCCCCATGGCCACTCTCTACCACTGGGATACGCCGCTGCCCCTCGAGCACCGGGGCGGCTGGATGAACCGTTCGACGGCGGAACGGTTCGCCGAGTACAGCGCGGCCGCCGGCAAGCGGTTCGGCGACCGCGTGGCGCAGTGGGTGACGCTGAACGAGCCCGCCTCGGTTACCCTGAACGGCTACGCCCTGGGCGTCCACGCACCCGGCCGCGGCCTGCTCTTCGATGCCCTGCCGTCGGTGCGGCATCAGCTCCTGGGGCACGGGCTGGCGGTTCAGGCGCTGCGCGCGGAGGGCGTCGCCGGCGCCGTCGGCGTCACGAACCTGCATTCCCCCGTCCGGCCTGCTTCCGGTTCGCCAACAGACAGGATGCTGGCCAGGGTGTTCGACTTCGTGCTGAACCGGCTCTACGCTGACCCGATCCTCCTGGGCCGCTTTCCCCGGCTGCCGCTGATCGCCCGGCCGTGGTTCCGTTCAATGCGGAGCATCAGCGACGCGGACCTGGCCACGATCCACCAGCCGCTGGATTTCTACGGTCTGAACTATTACTACCCCGTGAAGGTGGCCACGGGCCGCGGCGTCGACAGCCCCTCGGCAACCGCGGAGGCGATGCTGAAAGTCCCGTTCCACATGGCCGCGTTCCCGGAGTATGAACGCACAGGATTCGGCTGGCCGGTCGCTCCTGACCACCTGGGGATCCTGCTCCGGGAGCTGAAGGACCGGTACGGGTCCTCGCTGCCGCCGCTCTACATCACCGAGAGCGGGGCGAGCTTCCCCGAACCGGACCACGTCACCGGCCCCATTCCCGATGCCGGCCGGATCAGCTATCTCGCCGCACATCTCAGCCAGGCGGTGGAGGCGACCTCCCCCGGGGGCGTGGCCCACGACGTCGAACTGCTCGGCTATTACGTCTGGACGCTGATGGACAACTTCGAATGGGCGGCCGGCTACTCGCAGCGCTTCGGCCTGGTGCACGTCGATTTCACGAGCCTCAAGCGCACGCCGAAAGACTCGTACTACTGGTACCAGGCCCTCGCGCGGGCACGCCGGGCCTGAGCCCCGCCCGGCCGCTGCTACTGGTTGCGGTTGGACCTATTGATGCGCTTGGCGCGCTCGATCTCCTGGCGGAAGTGCCTCTTCGCCCAAAAGAACGCGACGACGACCGCGGCGGCGATCAACAGAAAAATGAACCAGCCCATGGTGAGCTCCCTTCCCTTCCTGCAAAGGTATCAGGAACTTAAAAGGAACAGCCCCGCTGCAAGTGCAGCGGGGCTGTTCCCGATCCTCTTCTCAGCTGCCAGACGGCTGGCTGATCAGGGGCAAAGCATCAGATCGGCAAGTAATTACTTGATGATCTTGGTGACGCGTCCTGAACCAACGGTGCGGCCGCCTTCGCGGATAGCGAAGCCGAGGCCCTCTTCCATTGCGATCGGCTGGATGAGCGCAACGGTCATCTCAGTGTTGTCGCCGGGCATAACCATTTCCGTGCCTTCCGGCAGGGTGATAACGCCGGTTACGTCCGTGGTGCGGAAGTAGAACTGCGGGCGGTAGTTGGAGTAGAACGGGTTGTGACGTCCGCCTTCGTCCTTGGAGAGGATGTAGACGTTAGCCTCGAAGTCGGTGTGCGGGGTGATGGAACCCGGCTTGACGACAACCTGGCCACGCTCGACATCGTCGCGCTTCAGACCGCGGAGCAGGAGGCCACAGTTCTCGCCGGCCCATGCTTCGTCGAGCTGCTTGTGGAACATCTCGATACCGGTAACCGTGGTCTTCTGGACCGGGCGGATGCCGACGATCTCGACCTCGGAGTTGATGGCGAGGGTTCCACGCTCGGCGCGGCCCGTAACAACGGTGCCACGGCCGGTGATCGTGAAGACATCTTCGATCGGCATCAGGAAGGGCTTGTCACGGTCACGTACGGGGTCCGGAACGGACTCGTCGACAGCAGCCATGAGGTCCTCAACGGACTTGACCCAGACGGGGTCGCCTTCGAGGGCCTTCAGGCCGGAAACGCGAACAACCGGAGCCTCGTCGCCATCGAAGCCCTGCGAGCTGAGCAGCTCGCGAACTTCCATTTCAACGAGGTCGAGGAGCTCTTCGTCGTCAACCATGTCAGCCTTGTTCAGCGCGACCAGCAGGTAGGGAACGCCAACCTGGCGGGCGAGCAGAACGTGCTCGCGGGTCTGAGCCATCGGGCCGTCAGTGGCGGCAACCACGAGGATTGCACCGTCCATTTGAGCAGCGCCGGTGATCATGTTCTTGATGTAGTCAGCGTGACCCGGAGCGTCTACGTGTGCGTAGTGGCGCTTCTCGGTCTGGTACTCAACGTGGGAGATGTTGATGGTAATGCCGCGCTGACGCTCTTCGGGAGCAGAGTCAATCGACGCGAAGTCACGCTTCTCGTTGAGAGTCGGGTACTTGTCGTACAGCACCTTGGAAATGGCGGCCGTCAGCGTCGTCTTACCGTGGTCAACGTGACCAATGGTACCGATGTTAACGTGCGGCTTAGTCCGCTCGAACTTTGCCTTTGCCACAGGTTCCTCCTAGAACGTTTTCAAATTGACTTACCCTTCGGCCGCGCTTGTCGCGGCAGAAACTCCAGTAAGTCTACTTGGGGGGCTTTGGATTGATGAAATTGCAGATTCAGGTACTAATGCTAGTGCCTAGAGCCTGTTCGTGCAGGCGGCCGAACTCCGGCCTGGCCGGACTACAGCTGACCGGAGTCCGGCCACTTGCACCAGATGTGTCTCCGCTGGCGGAGACGCACCCGAGTTTCTTGTTGCTGCGAGGCGTCTAGAAGACTACTCGCCGCGGTTCTTCTGGATGATCTCGTCGGCGACTGCCTTCGGGACCTCGGCGTAGCTGTTGAACGTCATGGAGTACACAGCGCGGCCCTGGGTCTTCGAGCGCAGGTCACCGATGTAGCCGAACATGCCGGACAGCGGGACGTGTGCGCGAATAACCTTGACGCCCTGGGCATCTTCCATGGACTGCATCTGGCCACGGCGGGAGTTGAGGTCACCGATAACTTCACCCATGTATTCCTCAGGGGTGCGGACCTCGACATCCATCAGCGGTTCGAGCAGGACAGGGTTCGCCTTGCGTGCGGCTTCCTTGAAAGCCATACGGCCGGCGATCTTGAACGCCATTTCCGAGGAGTCAACATCGTGGTACGCGCCGTCAATCAGCGTCGCCTTGATGCCGACAACCGGGTAACCGGCCAGGACGCCGTCGTTAAGCGCATCCTGGATGCCGGCGTCGACCGACGGGATGTACTCGCGCGGAACGCGGCCACCGGTGACCTTGTTCTCGAACTCGTACAGCTCGCCACCTGAGGTGTCCAGCGGCTCGATCGCGATCTGGATCTTTGCGAACTGGCCGGAACCACCGGTCTGCTTCTTGTGCGTGTAGTCGTGACGCTCTACAGCACGCTTGATGGTTTCGCGGTAAGCAACCTGCGGCTTGCCAACGTTTGCCTCGACCTTGAATTCGCGGCGCATGCGGTCCACCAGGATGTCCAGGTGGAGCTCGCCCATGCCGGCGATGATGGTCTGGCCGGTGTCCTCGTTGAGGGAGACCTGGAAGGTCGGGTCCTCAGCGGAGAGCTTCTGGATGGCCGTGGAGAGCTTCTCCTGGTCACCCTTCGTGTTCGGCTCGATCGCAACCGAGATCACGGGCTCCGGGAAGCTCATGGACTCGAGGACAATCTGGTTGGCCGGATCGCACAGGGTGTCGCCCGTGGTGGTGTCCTTGAGGCCGATCGCTGCGTAGATGTGGCCGGCGGTAGCGCCTTCGACGGGCATTTCCTTGTTGGCGTGCATCTGGAACAGCTTGCCGATGCGCTCCTTCTTGCCCTTGGTGGAGTTGACCACCTGCGAGCCTGCTTCCACGTGACCGGAGTACACGCGGACGAAGGTCAGCTGGCCGAAGAAGGGGTGCGCGGCGATCTTGAACGCCAGTGCGGAGAAAGGCTCTTCAGAGGAGGGCTTACGGGTAAGCTCCTTCTCTTCGTCGCGGGGATCGTGACCGATCATCGGCGGGACGTCGAGCGGGTTCGGCAGGTAGTCCACCACAGCGTCGAGCATGGGCTGAACGCCGCGGTTCTTGAATGCAGAACCACAGAAGACCGGGTAGATCTCAGAGTTGATCGTCATCTTGCGGATGCCGGCCTTGAGCTCATCGATGCTGATCTCTTCGCCCTCAAGGTACTTCTCCATGAGTTCCTCGGAGGACTCGGCAACGGTCTCAATGAGCGTTGCGCGGTACTCTTCGGCCTTCGCCTGGAGGTCAGCCGGGATCTCGCGGATCTCGTACTTGGCACCCATGGTGACGTCACCCTTGGCGTCGCCGGGCCAGACCAGCGAACGCATGTAAAGGAGGTCGACGACGCCGATGAAGTCGTTCTCGGCGCCGATCGGCAGCTGCATGACGAGCGGCTTGGCACCGAGGCGGCTGATGATGGTGTCGACGGTGAAGTAGAAGTCAGCGCCGAGCTTGTCCATCTTGTTGACGAAGCAGATGCGCGGAACGTTGTACTTGTCAGCCTGGCGCCAAACAGTCTCGGACTGCGGCTCCACGCCTTCCTTGCCGTCGAACACGGCGACTGCGCCGTCGAGGACGCGCAGGGAGCGCTCAACCTCGACCGTGAAGTCCACGTGGCCGGGGGTGTCGATGATGTTGATCTGGTTGTTTTCCCAGAAGCAGGTCACGGCGGCAGACGTGATGGTGATGCCGCGTTCCTTTTCCTGTTCCATCCAGTCAGTCGTCGAAGCGCCGTCGTGCGTTTCGCCGATCTTGTGGTTCACACCCGTGTAGAACAGGATGCGCTCGGTAGTAGTGGTCTTGCCAGCATCGATGTGGGCCATGATGCCGATATTGCGGACCTTGCTAAGGTCGGTAAGCACGTCCTGTGCCACGGTGTCTCCCTTTCGGATGGACTGCACGTTCGCCGCCGGCTCAGTCGAGCCGGCGGCGTCCGGGAAGTATTACCAGCGGTAGTGTGCGAAGGCCTTGTTGGACTCGGCCATCTTGTGGGTGTCTTCGCGACGCTTCACAGCGGCACCGAGACCGTTCGAGGCATCCAGGATTTCGTTCTGGAGGCGCTCGGTCATGGTCTTTTCGCGGCGGGCCTTGGAGTAGCCAACCAGCCAGCGGAGGGCGAGGGCCGTGGAACGGCCCGGCTTGACCTCAACGGGAACCTGGTAGGTGGCGCCACCAACACGGCGGGAGCGGACCTCAAGCGAAGGCTTGACGTTCTCCATGGCCTTCTTGAGGGCTGCAACGGGGTCGCCGCCGGACTTGGCGCGAGCACCCTCGAGTGCACCGTAAACGATGCGCTCTGCGGTGGACTTCTTGCCGTCAACCAGCACCTTGTTGATGAGCTGGGTGACCAGCGGGGAGCCGTAAACGGGATCTAGAACTAGCGGCCGCTTGGGGGCCGGACCCTTGCGAGGCATATTACTTCTTCTCCATCTTTGCGCCGTAGCGGCTGCGAGCCTGCTTACGGTTCTTGACACCCTGGGTATCGAGGGCGCCACGGACGATCTTGTAGCGGACACCCGGAAGGTCCTTCACGCGGCCGCCGCGGACGAGCACAATGGAGTGCTCCTGCAGGTTGTGGCCCACACCGGGGATGTATGCGGTGACTTCAATGCCGCCGTTGAGGCGTACGCGAGCAACCTTACGCAGAGCCGAGTTCGGCTTCTTCGGGGTCGTCGTGTAAACGCGGGTGCAAACACCGCGGCGCATCGGGCTGCCGTTAAGCGCGGGAGCCTTGGTCTTTTTGACCTTAGGCGTGCGGCCCTTGCGGACCAGCTGGTTAATCGTAGGCACTCTCGTGTTCTCCGTTTTATCCGGAGCGGCCGTTGGCGGCCGCTCTCTTGTCGCTGCGCCTCGCCGCCCGAGCTTTGAAGTTCTCTCCAGAGCAGCTGAGGCGAAGCCTTAATAGTCGGACCGCACGCCGGGGTCCAAGGACTTTCGACCCGAACTGCCCCTAGGCATGCGAAAATGTGGCATACGTTGCACAAGAACCCTGCAAACCGGAAACGTCGTCCTGGTTGAACCTTTCAGCTGCAAGCTGTCTGGCTCAAACCGGCGCACTCATCCACTGCCACAATAACAATTAGTCTCAAGTCTAACACGGACGGGTCCCAGCCCTTAATCGGCGGGGTTTTACCACTGGAAAGGCCCCGCCCCCACCGAGGTGGGAACGGGGCCTGTCAGTCACTCAGCTCAGCGGAAGTCGCTGCCGAGATCGTAGTCATCCAGCGGGATGGCGTGGAACTCGGGAGCTCCGTCGCCGCCCAGCGAGTCGTAGGAGAAGTCACTGAATGCGCTGGGGCCGGTGAACAGGTTGGCCTTTGCTTCTTCAGTGGGTTCCACGGTGACCTCGGTGTAGCGCGGGAGACCCGTGCCGGCCGGGATGAGCTTACCGATGATGACGTTTTCCTTGAGGCCGAGCAGCGGATCGCTCTTGCCTTCCATGGCCGCCTGCGTCAGAACGCGGGTGGTCTCCTGGAAGGAAGCTGCGGACAGCCAGGACTCGGTCGCCAGGGACGCCTTGGTGATGCCCATGAGCTCGGGACGCCCGGATGCCGGCGTCTTGCCCTCGGACACAACGCGGCGGTTGGCCTCTTCGAAACGGCTGCGTTCGGCGAGCTCGCCGGGCAGCAGGTCCGATTCGCCGGACTCGATGACCGTGACGCGGCGCAGCATCTGGCGGACGATAACCTCGACGTGCTTGTCGTGGATACCGATGCCCTGGCTGCGGTACACGCCCTGGACTTCGTCCACCAGGAACTTCTGCGCGGCACGGGGACCCATGATGCGCAGCACCTGCTTGGGGTCGACCGGGCCGTTGATGAGCTTCTGGCCAACGCTGACGTGATCGCCGTCTTCGATGAGAAGACGTGAACGGCGCAGCACCGGGTAGGCGATCTCTTCAGATCCGTCATCCGGGGTGATGACCAGGCGCATCTGGCGCTCGGACTCTTCGATGGTGATGCGGCCGGCTGCTTCAGCAATCGGTGCGACACCCTTCGGAGTACGGGCTTCGAAGAGCTCCTGGATACGGGGCAGACCCTGGGTGATGTCGTCGCCACCGCTGGCGGAAACAGCACCACCGGTGTGGAACGTACGCATGGTCAGCTGGGTACCCGGCTCACCGATGGACTGCGCGGCAATGATGCCCACGGCCTCACCGATGTCGACGGTCTTGCCAGTGGCCAGCGAACGGCCGTAGCACAGGGCGCAGGTGCCGACGCTGGACTCACAGGTGAGTACAGAGCGGACCTTGACCTCGGTGATGCCGGCTGCGAACAGTTCGGCAATGACGACGTCGCCGCAGTCGGTGCCGGCAGCTGCCAGGACCTTGCCCTTGGAGTCGACGACGTCGACGGCCAGGGTGCGGGCGTAGGCGCTGTTCTCGACGTTCTCGTCCAGGACGAGGACGCCGTTGGCGTCGGCCACGGCGATGGCGGTCATCAGGCCGCGCTCGGTACCGCAGTCCTCTTCGCGGACAATGACGTCCTGCGACACGTCCACCAGACGACGGGTCAGGTAACCCGAGTTGGCGGTACGCAGGGCGGTGTCAGCCAGACCCTTACGGGCACCGTGCGTGGCGATGAAGTATTCCAGCACCGAGAGGCCCTCGCGGTAGGAGGACTTGATCGGACGCGGGATGATTTCACCCTTAGGGTTGGCCACCAGGCCACGGATACCCGCGATCTGACGGACCTGCATCCAGTTACCACGTGCGCCCGAGGACACCATGCGGTTGATCGTGTTCATCGGGGACAGGCTGTCACGCATCGCCTGGGCGATCTCGTTCGTTGCCTTGTTCCAGATTTCGATCAGTTCCTGGCGACGCTCGTCGTCGTCGATCAGGCCCTTGTCGTACTGGCCCTGGATCTTGGCGGCCATGGTCTCGTAACCGGCGAGGATCCGCGGCTTGTCCGTGGGCACCTCGATGTCGGAGATGGCAACGGTCACGCCGGAGCGGGTGGCCCAGTAGAAACCGGCATCCTTCAGGTTGTCCAGCGTTGCCGCCGTGATCACCTTCGGGTAGCGCTCGGCGAGGTCGTTGACGATCCGGGACAGCTCGCCCTTGTCGGCAACATCCTCAACCCACGGGTAATCCGCGGGCAGCGTCTGGTTGAAGATGACCTGGCCGAGGGAGGTCTCGACCAGTGCCATCTGACCGGGCTCCCAGCCCTCCGGGGCTTCCCAGCCCGCGTAGGGCACGAAGCCCTCGAGCCGGATCTTGACCTTGGAGTTCAGGTGCAGCTCGTGAAGGTCGTAGGCCATGATGGCTTCCGCGACCGAGGAGAAGATCCGGCCTTCGCCAGCTGAACCGACACGCTTGGTGGTCAGGTGGTAGAGACCGATGATCATATCCTGCGACGGCAGGGTCACCGGGCGGCCGTCAGACGGCTTCAGGATGTTGTTCGAGGAGAGCATCAGGATGCGGGCCTCGGCCTGGGCTTCGGGGCTCAGCGGCAGGTGGACTGCCATCTGGTCGCCGTCGAAGTCGGCGTTGAAAGCGCCACAAACCAGCGGGTGCAGCTGGATTGCCTTGCCTTCAACAAGCTGCGGCTCGAACGCCTGGATGCCGAGACGGTGCAGGGTAGGTGCACGGTTCAGCAGCACGGGGTGCTCGGTGATGATCTCTTCGAGGACGTCCCAGACCTGCGGACGGTAACGCTCCACCATGCGCTTGGCCGACTTGATGTTCTGGGCGTGGTTGAGGTCCACCAGGCGCTTCATCACGAACGGCTTGAAGAGCTCCAGGGCCATCTGCTTGGGCAGACCACACTGGTGCAGCTTCAGCTGCGGGCCGACGACGATGACCGAACGGCCGGAGTAGTCGACGCGCTTGCCGAGGAGGTTCTGGCGGAAACGGCCCTGCTTGCCCTTAAGCATGTCGCTCAGGGACTTCAGCGGACGGTTGCCCGGTCCGGTGACCGGACGGCCACGGCGGCCGTTGTCGAAGAGGCTGTCAACAGCTTCCTGAAGCATGCGCTTCTCGTTGTTGACGATGATCTCCGGAGCACCGAGGTCAAGCAGGCGCTTGAGGCGGTTGTTGCGGTTGATCACTCGGCGGTAGAGGTCGTTGAGGTCGGAGGTCGCGAAGCGGCCACCGTCCAGCTGGACCATCGGGCGCAGTTCCGGCGGGATCACCGGGACGGCGTCCAGCACCATGCCGAGCGGGCTGTTGTTGGTCGTCAGGAACGCGTTGACCACCTTGAGCCGCTTCAGGGCACGGGTCTTGCGCTGGCCCTTGCCGTTGGCGATGATGTCGCGCAGCATGTCCGACTCGGCCTGCATGTCGAAGTTCTCAAGACGCTTCTTGATGGCCTCGGCACCCATGGAGCCTTCGAAGTACATGCCGTAGCGGTCGCGCAGTTCGCGGTACAGGCCTTCGTCACCTTCGAGGTCGGCGACCTTGAGGTTCTTGAAGCGGTCCCAGACCTGCTCGAGGCGCTCGATTTCGGCGTCGGCACGCTTGCGTACGTTCGCCATCTGGCGGTCAGCGGAGTCGCGGGCCTTCTTCTTGTCGGCAGCCTTCGCGCCTTCGCCTTCGAGACGGGCAAGCTCGTTCTCAAGGTCGCGGGCGATCGTGGCGATGTCCGAGTCGCGGTTGTCGATCAGCTGCTTCTTCTCGATGTCGTGCTCAACCTGGAGGTTGGGCAGTTCTTCGTGGCGGCTGTCGGCGTCGACGCTCGTGATCATGTAGGCCGCGAAGTAGATGACCTTTTCGAGGTCCTTCGGTGCCAGGTCAAGGAGGTAGCCCAGGCGGGAGGGAACACCCTTGAAGTACCAGATGTGCGTGACCGGGGCGGCGAGTTCGATGTGGCCCATGCGCTCACGGCGGACCTTCGCACGGGTGACCTCAACGCCACACCGCTCGCAGATGATGCCCTTGAAGCGCACGCGCTTGTACTTACCGCAGTAGCATTCCCAGTCGCGGGACGGGCCGAAGATCTTCTCGCAGAAGAGGCCGTCCTTCTCGGGCTTGAGCGTGCGGTAGTTGATGGTTTCCGGCTTCTTAACCTCGCCGTACGACCAGCCACGGATGTCTTCCGCGGTGGCGAGGCCGATCTGCATGAGGCCGAAGGAGGATTCGCTGGACATATGGTCCCTGTTCTCTCTTGTTCTCTAAATTCTGAAGTCTTGGGTTACGGGAAGAGGGAGGTGGCTTACGACGGCGAGTGCGAACCCGCCGTCGTAAACCCCCTGCTAAACCTCTTCTACGGAACTGGGCTCTGCACGAGACAGATCGATGCCCAGTTCTTCCGCAGCCGTGAAGACTGCGTCATCAGAGTCACGCATTTCAATTGTGGTTCCGTCCGTGGAAAGCACTTCCACGTTCAGGCACAGCGACTGCATTTCCTTGATCAAGACCTTGAAGGACTCAGGAACGCCCGGCTCGGGGATGTTCTCGCCCTTGACGATGGCTTCGTAGACCTTCACACGACCGTGGATATCATCCGACTTGATCGTCAGCAGTTCCTGGAGCGTGTACGCGGCGCCGTAAGCTTCGAGCGCCCACACTTCCATTTCACCGAAGCGCTGGCCACCGAACTGTGCCTTACCACCCAGCGGCTGCTGCGTGATCATGGAGTACGGGCCGGTGGAGCGGGCGTGGATCTTGTCGTCCACCAGGTGGTGGAGCTTCAGGATGTACATGTAGCCGACCGAGATCGGATCCGGGAACGGCTCGCCGGAGCGGCCGTCGAACAGACGGGTCTTGCCGGAAGAGTTGATCAGGCGGTCGCCGTCGCGGGTGACGTTGGTGGAATCGAGCAGGCCCGTGATTTCCTCTTCACGCGCACCGTCGAAGACCGGCGTCGCCACAGTGGTCTGGCCACTCTCGCGCGGCAGGTTCGGCAGCTGCTTGACCCACTCGGGCTCGCCCTCGATCTTCCAGCCGGTCTTGGCAACCCAGCCGAGGTGCGTTTCCAGCACCTGGCCGACGTTCATGCGGCCCGGAACACCCAGCGGGTTCAGGACGATATCAACGGGGGTGCCGTCGGCAAGGAAGGGCATGTCCTCGATCGGAAGGATCTTGGAGATAACACCCTTGTTGCCGTGGCGGCCGGCGAGCTTGTCGCCGTCGGTGATCTTGCGCTTGGCAGCGACGTAGACGCGCACCAGCTGGTTGACGCCCGGGGGCAGCTCGTCGTCGTTGTCGCGGTCGAAGACGCGGACACCGATCACGGTGCCGGACTCGCCGTGCGGCACCTTCAGGGAGGTGTCGCGCACTTCGCGGGACTTCTCACCGAAGATGGCGCGCAGCAGGCGCTCTTCCGGGGTCAGCTCGGTCTCGCCCTTGGGGGTGACCTTACCGACCAGGATGTCGCCGGCCTCAACCTCGGCACCGATGTGGATGATGCCGCGCTCGTCCAGGCCTGCCAGGACTTCCTCAGACACGTTCGGGATGTCACGGGTGATTTCCTCGGCACCAAGCTTGGTGTCGCGGGCATCGATCTCGTGCTCCTCGATGTGGATCGAGGACAGGACGTCCTCGGCCACGATGCGCTGGGAGAGGATGATGGCATCCTCGAAGTTGTGGCCTTCCCATGACATGAATGCCACGAGCAGGTTCTTACCGAGGGCGAGCTCGCCCTGGTCCGTTGCCGGGCCGTCAGCGATGATGCCGCCGACCTCCAGGCGCTGGCCTTCGCTTACCAGGACACGGTGGTTGTAGCAGTTGCCCTGGTTGGAACGGGCGAACTTGTTGATGCGGTAGTTGGTTTCCGTACCGTCGTCGTTGAGCATGATGACCAGCTCAGCGGAGACCTCGGTAACCACACCGGCCTTCTTGGCGATGACAACGTCACCGGCGTCGACGGCTGCGGCGCGCTCCATGCCGGTACCGACGAACGGTGCCTCGGAACGGACCAGCGGCACGGCCTGGCGCTGCATGTTGGCACCCATGAGTGCACGGTTGGCATCGTCATGCTCGAGGAACGGGATCAGGGCGGTAGCCACGGACACCATCTGGCGCGGGGAAACGTCCATGAACTCGACGTCGGCGGCGGGAACCAGCACAGGCTCGCCTCCACCACCGCGGGCACGGACCAGGACGGTCTCTTCCGCGAAACGCTTGTTCTCGTCGAGCGGTGCGTTGGCCTGTGCGATCAGGACCTCGGCTTCGTCGTCGGCCGTGAGGTACTTGACCTCATCGGAGACGACACCCTCGGCGACAAGGCGGTACGGGGTTTCGATGAAACCGAACGGGTTGATGCGTCCGTAGGAAGCCAGCGAACCGATCAGACCAATGTTCGGGCCTTCAGGAGTTTCGATGGGGCACATACGTCCGTAGTGGGACGGGTGCACGTCACGAACTTCCATGCCGGCACGGTCACGGGACAGACCACCCGGGCCAAGCGCGGACAGGCGGCGCTTGTGGGTCAGACCCGAGAGCGGGTTGTTCTGGTCCATGAACTGGGACAGCTGGGAAGTTCCGAAGAACTCCTTGATGGCTGCCACGACGGGACGGATGTTGATCAGGGTCTGCGGCGTGATGGCCTCGACGTCCTGGGTCGTCATGCGTTCGCGGACAACGCGCTCCATGCGGGACAGGCCGGTGCGGACCTGGTTCTCGATGAGCTCGCCGACGGCGCGGATGCGGCGGTTGCCGAAGTGGTCGATGTCATCGATCTCGACGCGGAGCTCGTGGTCCTGGCCGTCGCGCTTGCCCATGAGGGTCTTCTCGCCGGCGTGCAGCGCAACCAGGAACTTGATCATGGCCACGATGTCTTCAACGTGCAGGACCGAAGCTTCCTTGTCGCCAAGGGAGCGGTCGATGCCAAGCTTGCGGTTGATCTTGTAACGGCCGACCTTGGCCAGATCGTAGCGCTTGGAGTTGAAGTACAGGTTGTCCAGCAGGGACTGGGCAGCCTCAACCGTGGGCGGCTCGCCCGGTCGCAGCTTCCGGTAGATGTCCAGCAACGCGTCTTCGCGGGTCTCGGTGGCGTCCTTCTCCAGCGTGGCGCGCATGGAGTCGTACTGGCCGAATTCCTCGAGGATCTGGCCTTCGGTCCAGCCGAGGGCCTTCAGCAGCACGGTGACGGACTGCTTGCGCTTGCGGTCAAGACGGACGCCGACCTGGTCGCGCTTGTCGATTTCGAGCTCGAACCAGGCGCCGCGGGAGGGGATGATCTTCGCGGTGAAGATGTCCTTGTCGCTGGTCTTGTCGGCGGTGCGCTCAAAGTAGGCGCCCGGCGAGCGGACCAGCTGGGAGACGACGACACGCTCGGTGCCGTTGACGACGAAGGTGCCCTTCTCGGTCATCAGCGGGAAGTCACCCATGAACACGGTCTGCTGCTTGATTTCGCCCGTGTTGTTGTTCATGAACTCGGCCTTGACGTACAGCGGAGCCGAGTACGTTGCGTCCCGGTCCTTGCACTCAGCCATGGTGTATTTGGGGTCAGCGAACTCCGGCTCGGAGAAGCTCAGGGACATGGTGCCCTGGAAGTCTTCGATCGGGGAGATCTCTTCGAAGATGTCGGACAGACCCGAGGAGGTGGCGACGCTGAGGTCGCCTTCTTCGACGGCCTTCGCAACGCGCGCCTGCCAGCGTTCGTTCCCGACCAGCCAGTCAAAGCTGTCGGTTTGCAGGGCGAGCAGATTCGGAACATCAAGGGGTTCGTGAATCTTTGCGAATGAGAGCCGGCGGGTTGCACCGTCGGTGCTGTCGGCATTGATAGCGGTAGCGTTGTTTACATTAGAGGTGCTCGAGGCGACCAAGAGGGATCCTTCCACAGACCTTCAGGCGTTGTCAGATCTCCCCCGTTATGCACTCTGCAGAATGACTCCGCAGCGCTACCAGTCCGGTTCCGCTATATGACCCGGGACCCGCGCTGTCCATAGCTGGTGCACGTGGTAGACGGCACATTGATGGAACAGCTGTCAGGCTAAGCCCACCGCTATATGAAGGCTGAAGGTAAACAGGGAAGACGCAAATATCTACGATACGGCAAAGCAACCTACTTGTCTACCCCACTTCCGGCGGGATTGCAAGCACGAAGTTTGGCGGAATTTCCACTGACTCCTGGCGGCGACCGTGTCCGCCCTGCCGAATGGATAGGTGACGGGGCTCACGATAACGTAGACATAAGTCGAAAGAAGATCGGAAGAAAACACCATGAGCAATCCTGCAGACAACAACGATGTTGTCATTCTCGCCGCAGCCCGCACCCCCCAGGGGCGCCTGAACGGGCAGCTGGCCAGCTTCACCGCCGTCGAGCTCGGCACCCACGCCATCCGCGCGGCCCTGGCCGCCAGCGGCGTCAAGGCCGACCAGGTGGACAGCGTGATCATCGGCCAGGTCCTGCAGGCCGGCGCGGGCCAGAACCCTGCGCGCCAGAGCGCCATCGGCGCCGGCATCGGCTGGAACGTGCCGACGGTGACCATCAACAAGGTCTGCCTCTCGGGCCTCACCGCCGTGATCGACGCCGCCCGGATGATCCGCAGCGGGGACGCCACGGTGGTGGTCGCCGGCGGCCAGGAGTCCATGACCCGCGCACCTCACGTGCTGCCCGGTTCCCGGCAGGGCTGGGCGTACGGAACGGTCCAGGCCCTGGACGTGGCCGCGCACGACGGCCTGACCGACGCCTTCGACGGGCAGTCCATGGGACTGTCGACCGAGAGCAAGAACCTGACCCTCGGCATTGACCGGGCCTCCCAGGACGAGGTGGCGGCCCAGTCGCACCAGCGTGCCGCCCGGGCCGCGAAGGACGGCGTCTTCGACGGCGAGATCGCCCCGATGAGCGTCAAGCAGCGCAAGGGCGATCCGATCGCCGTCACCTCCGACGAGGGCATCCGGCCCGACACGACCGTCGAGTCGCTGTCCGGCCTGCGCGCGGCGTTCGTCACTGACGGAACCATCACCGCCGGCAACTCCTCTCCCCTGTCCGACGGCGCTGCCGCCCTGGTGCTGAGCAGCCGGAAGTTCGCCGAGGACAACGGCCTCGAGTATCTCGCGGTGGTCGGCAAGCCGGGCCAGGTCGCCGGTCCGGACAACTCGCTGCATTCCCAGCCGTCGAACGCCATCAAGAACGCCCTGGACAAAGCCGGCTGGTCCGCCGCGGACCTCGACTTCATCGAAATCAACGAGGCTTTCGGTTCCGTCGCGGTGCAGTCCCTGAAGGACCTCAACTATCCGCTGGAGCAGTGCAACATCCATGGCGGGGCCATCGCCCTGGGCCACCCGATCGGGGCCTCCGGGGCCCGGCTGGCCCTGCACGCGGCCCACGAACTCAAGCGCCGGGGTACCGGCAAGGCGGCCGTGTCCCTGTGCGGCGGCGGCGGCCAAGGCGAAGCGCTGCTGCTGTACCGCGACTAAGACCGGTAACCGGCGGGCCGGGCGGGCCCGGACCACAGGGCGGCCGGGCGGACCGGAAACAGCCGCCAGGAGTCAGGAAGGTTTGACGCGATGCCAGAGCAGAAAACAACCAGCGGCCGCGAACGGTTCCTCGCCGACGCCGCGGCGCGGGGGCTGGACGTGGAGATCGTCGAACGCCTCGCCGCCCGCAGCCTTGAGGAGGCGGCCGGTATCCTCGGGATCCGGCCCGCCGATATCGTGAAGTCGCTCGTGGTCAAGCACAAGGACGGCAGTTTCCTGTTCGCGCTGGTCCCCGGAGACCGGCAGATTTCCTGGCCCAAGCTGCGGGCGCTGCTGGGCGTCAACAAGCTCTCGCTGCCGGCGGCGGATACGGCTTTCGAGGCCACCGGGTACGAGCGCGGGACCATCACGCCGCTCGGCAGCATCCGCCCCTGGCCCGTCTACGCCGACCAGACCATCACGGGCCGGCGGATCTCCATGGGCGCAGGGGAACATGGCTACAGCGCGTTCGTGGACGCGGATGCCCTGACGGCGGCGCTGGGCGCCGTCGTCGCCGACATCACTGAACCCAACTAGCGCGCCCGGGTTAACAACAACGCGGGGTCACTTGGAGCCCATCCCGACCGCCGGGATGGGCCGGAAGTGACCCCGCGTTGCTGTTTGACCGGGCGTCAGGCCGTAACCGAGAGGGGCGCCCCGTTGACGGTGAGGCGCCAGTTGGCCTGGCTGAACACGGCGACGTCCAAGGTCCCGCGGTCCACGACGTAGTCGATGATGCGCTGCCGGATCTCCTGCTGGCTGTTGGACAGCACGGGCGCGCTCTTCACGGCCGGGAAGTTGCCGCCCCCGCTCTGCCGGTAGTTGTTGATGGCCAGCGCGAATTCCTGCTCGAGCCGCAGCGGCTCGCCACCGTAGGTCAGCTTGACGATCCGGTCCCCTGCCGGCCGGGCGAGGTCGATCTCGTAGTTCAGCGGCGCGTCCAGGCCGTAGACAACGTCGTAGTTGTAGTCCGGCGTGCCGTTCGGTGCCGTGGCGGTCACGGCATTGGTGACGTCCTGGGCCCTGGCTGTGGCAGCGGTCACCGGTTTGAAGTATTGGGCGGACCACTCCAGGTATGCCTTGACCTGCGCGCCAGTGACCTTGACGGAGAGCAGCGTGTTGTCGAAGATGTACAGCCCTGCGACGTCGCGGATGGTGAGCGCCCCGGCCTTGACATCAACGGCGCGGGAGAAGGCCGCGGCAATGGACAGTACGGGCAGCCCGGCCGCGGGACCGTTGGCCAGCTCAGCCTTGATGGTGCTCGCCTGGACGTAGTTGATGGCGTCGATCGCTGCGGAGTCCTCCCAGCAGGCGGTGGCCGTGCTGAGCGGTGCCGTGGAGGTTCCGATGACCTCATTGACGTAGTTCACCGTGGCCTCATGCCCGGCCTGCACGGCCCGGACGACGGCGGGATCCGGGTTCACCGTCTTGGCGTCCAGCAAGTGCGAATGCGCCGACGTGACGGTCCACCGCCCCTGCACCTTGGCGAGCTCGAGGTCCATGACAGATACCCGCATGCCCCACTTGAGCGGCTCGGTCAGGAGCACCTGCTTGCCGGTGGCCTTGTTGGTGACGAAGCGCTCGGGGATCTCCAGGTGGGCGTGCCCGACCAGGATGGCGTCAATGCCGGGCACTTCCTCCGCCAGCTGGGTGGAGGCGTTCTCCGGGAACGGCAGGGCGTCGCCGTAAGAAGACCCCGGCGTCGCCCCGGAATGGCTCGTGACAATGACGATGTCCGCGCCGGCGGCCTTCACCTGCGGAATGACAGCTTTGGCCTCTTCGACGATGCCGTTGAAATCGAGCCTGCCTTCGACGTTGTCGCGGTCCCAGAGGGCGCAGCCGGGCGTCACGAACCCGACCAGGCCCACCGTCACCCAGCCGTTGTCCGTCTTGACCCGCTTCAGGACGTACGGCGTGAAGGCGCGCTGGCCCGAGACGGCGTCGTGCACGTTGGCGCCCAGGAGCGGAAAGTCCAGCTGCTTCTCCCAGGTGCGCAGCAGTGGAATGCCGTAGTTGAACTCGTGGTTTCCCAGCCCCGCGGCGTCATAGCCGATCGCGTTCATGGCCAGCGCCATGGGGTGTTTCACGGTGGCCGAGATGGGCTGGATTTTGGCGAAGTAGTAGGCCAGGGGCGTGCCCTGGATGGTGTCCCCGGCGTCGATAGTCAAGGTGTTCGCCGCTCCGCGCTCGGCCCGCATTGCGTTGATCAGGGTGGCAGCCTGGGCAATCCCGATCTTGTTCCCGACGGCGTCGGCATAGGGCACGTTCTTGAAGTAGTCCCAGTTGAAGACGTTGTTGTGCAGATCTGTGGTGCCGAGCACTGTCAGCGTGAAGTGCTCCTTGCCGTCCGGCCCGCCCGTGGCCGCCCGTTCGCCAGCGGCTTGGGCTGCGGGGGCTCCCGCCAGTGCGGCTGCGGCAGCGCTGCCGCCGACGAGGGCGGCTGTGAGCATCGCGCGGCGGGAGGGTGCATCGTGTGGGTTCGGCATGGTGGGTGAACTCCTGAACGTAGGGGGCCGGTGGGCACAAATCCACAGTCTAGGGGCGGCTTTACAACTGCGACAGGGGTATCAGAAAAACTTTGCCAAATCCTTGGACGCCGTTCATCCCGGGCGACGGGAGCGCTCCAGCCAGCGTGGATTCCGGTCCGGGAACGCAGGAAACCCCGCCCACTGAGTGGACGGGGTTTCCTTTGAGCAGTGCGGACCGCGATGGATCCGGACGGCGGGTGTTACTTGAGGGTAACGCGGGCGCCAGCTTCTTCGAGCTGAGCCTTTGCCTTCTCGGCAGCTTCCTTGGTGGCGCCTTCGAGAACAGCCTTGGGTGCGCTGTCAACCAGGTCCTTGGCTTCCTTGAGGCCCAGGGAGGTGATGGCGCGAACTTCCTTGATCACTGCGATCTTCTTGTCGCCAGCAGCTTCGAGGATGACGTCGAAGTCAGTCTTCTCTTCAGCTTCTTCTGCAGCAGCGGCGGGGCCGGCAACGGCAACGGCAGCAGCAGTAACTTCGAAGGTCTCTTCGAAGAGCTTGACGAACTCGGAGAGCTCGATGATGGTCAGTTCCTTGAAAGCTTCAATGAGCTCTTCGTTGGTGAGCTTCGCCATGGTGTGGCGTCCTTCCTATAGTGGTGCGCGGCGGCCCTGAGGCTCGCTGTCGCACCGGAGTCTTATGGAGAAGAGGACTAGTTCTCTTCGGGGGCTGCGGCTTCGGCCGGTGCTTCGGCCTCGGCTGCTGCATCTGCTGCGGGAGCTTCTTCAGCGGCGGGTGCTTCGGCTGCTGCCGGTGCACCGTTCTCTTCTTCAAGCTTGAGGCGCAGTGCGTCGATGATGCGTACAGCGGCGGCAGCAGGAGCCTTGAGGATCCCTGCAACCTTGGCGAGCTGCAGCTCACGGGACTCGAGTGCTGCCAGGGCAGCAACTTCGCTGGCGTTCAGTGCCTTGCCCTCGAAGTAACCGGTCTTGATGACCAGCTGCTTGTTGGCCTTGGCAAAATCCGTCAGGCTCTTGGCAGCTGCAACTGCGTCACCCTTGATGAACGCGATTGCAGTGGGGCCGGCGAGCTGACCGTCGAATGCTTCGACACCAGCTTCCTTGGCTGCAATGGCGGTCAGGGTGTTCTTGACGACCGAGAACTTGGTTTCCTGGCCGAGAGAGACACGCAGCTGCTTGAGCTGTGCAACGGTGAGCCCGCGGTATTCGGTCAGGACAGCGGCGTTCGATTCCTTGAAATCGTTAGTGATCTCAGCTACTGCTGAAACCTTGCTAGGCGTTGCCATAACCCTCCTTCCGGGGATAGTGCCGGTATGTCCGGGTCCCCGCTCAAAAGAGCTAAAAACTAAAAAACGCCCCGCGCAGATGCACGGGGCTTGTCTCGACGCGGTCCATGACCGCGGAGCTTTGCTTCGTTCACCTGCGCCGGCCGCCCTATGTTCAGGGTCCTTCGTCCGGAAATCCACTGCGCTCTCCCGGCGCGACTGCAGAAGTGAGTCTTGCTTGGGAGAGTGGATTTCCAACAACCGACGGTCTTTGGTCCTCCAAGCTTACGGGACACGGCGCGCGTGTTCCAAATCGGGCCCGGCGGGCAGTGCTGGGTGAACAGCCCTCAGCTGACAGCCGGTCCGAAGTTGGGGAGTTCTTTTTGCCAGAGACCCGTCACGCCCGCTGTCGTGAAGCCCAGCTGCTGGTTGACCTTCAGGAGGTAGCGGTTCTCCGGGGCGTTCCACGTGTACAGGACCCGGGCGTCCGGGAACTGTTCGCTGAGCCGTTCCATGTTGGCGACCTTGATCAGCAGCCCGAGCTTGTTGCCGCGGTGTTCCTGCAGCACTACCGTGTCGTCCTGGAAGACGACGTCCGGGCGCAGGGCCAGGACACTGATGGTGGTCAGGCCCACGAGCGTTCCGCTGGCGATGTGCTCGACGGCAGTGACCACCGTCCGGCGGCCCTGGGCTATGGTGACTTCCTCCGCTTCCCGGAGGATGCCGCCGTCGAACACCATTTCCTGGGCATCCGGCCCCGGCACTTCGTCCTCGCCTGCCTGGTTTTCCAGCGCGGCGACGGCCTCGAGCCACTGGTCAGGGCACCGGTCCGTCCAGTGGTGCAGACGGTAGCGGCCGGCATTGGCTTCCTCGGCCTCGGCCTCCAGGTCGGCGACGAGCTTGGTGTCCAGCGGCAACGCACAGGAGCTGAACTGCTCGATGTGCTGCAGGGTGTAGCCGGTGTGGCGGGCAAATTCCACGTCACGGCTGCCCAGCGGGACGAACCCGACACCGCTGCCGGGCACGAGCTGTTCGGCCTCCGGGTCCGTCAGGGTTGATCCCGGGTGGTTGGTGTCGATCAGGATCGTGTGGCGGCCCTCGTCCCGGGCGAAATGTTCGGCGGCCGCCAGCAGCTGCCTCCCCACGCCCTGGCGCCGGAATTCCGGCAGGATGTCGAGGGTGAATTCGGCGAGATCGAGGTTGTCCACGAGCGGCAGGGCGATGTCCGCCGTCCCGACAATCACGCCGTCGATCTTGGCGACGAGGATCACCTGGCGTTCGTAGGGGTCCGCCATCTCAAGCAGCTTTTCCTGCGGCGCGTAGGCGAGGTCGTCGGTGCCCCAGGTCTGCATCCGGACCCTGCGCCCCACCTCGATGGCGGCGAGAAAGTCGGCGGCATCGGGCGCGTCAAGGGAATCGGGGATCCACAGCTGCTCAATCCGTACATCGTTTGCCATAGAGGGCATCTTCCCAGCCGTTGTGCCACCCACCATCGGTACGGCCCGGCTCAAACCGGGCTTTCAACCGCCAGCATATGCTGGTTTGGGCCGCTGTTCCATTGGTGACGCAGGGCAGTTTCCGCTCCAGTCTGCGCCCGGCGGCTTCCGCCCCAGCCGGCGCCTGGTCAGTTCCGGATCTCATTGCCGGTGGCTGCGTCCGCGGCGGCAGCGGTCCGCTGCCATTCGCCGTCGTAGCCCGCCGGCTTGAAGCCCAGCGCGATGTTGATGCCGAGCATATGGTCGTTTTCGGCGGCGTTGTACGTCAGGACGCGCCGGACCGCTGGGTGGGACTCCCGCAGCAGGCGCAGGTTGCGGATCTTGATGAGCATGCCAAGCCGGTGGCCGCGGTGGCCCACAGCGACGAGGGTATCGTCCTGGTTGGCCAGCCAGGGCTTGTCGGCTGTTGTCTGCAGGACGGTATAGGCGGCCAGTTCGCCGCTGGCCCGGTGCCGTGCCGCCACCACGAGGGAGGACTGGCCGGCGCGCCGCCAGGTGTCCTCGACGTGGCGGACCCGGGCGACGTCCCAGATTTCCGGCTCGTAACTCAGCGCACCGGAGGGGGCGTCGGTGCTCATGCGGGACATGAGCACCGCGAGCTGGGCGGCATGTTCCTCCGGGCAGGAGTCGGTCCAGTGCAGCAGCTCATAGTCCCCCGCGCGGGCCAGGGCGTCCCGTTCCAGGGCGTCGAGGTCCGCGGCGGGCGGGACGTCGAGCGAACTGAACCGTTCGACCTGCTCCAGGCGGTAGCCGGCTTTTCCGGCGAAGCGGACGCCCGGCGCGCCGGCGGGCAGCGCTCCGGTCCCCGTGGCGGGCTTGATGAGGTTGGTGCCATCGACGTCGAAATCGGCCGGGTGCTCGGTGAAGGTCTGCAGGATGGTCCTCCCGTCGGCGGCGGCCAGCGCCTCGGCGTGCTCCAGCAGTGCCCGGCCGATCCCCCGCCCGGCGAAGGCATCCAGGACGCTCACGTGCAGCAGCGCACTGCCCAGATTCTCCTGCAGTTCACAGCGGACCCAGGAGTTGGCCGCCATGCGTCCGTCGACGCGGACGAAGAAGAGCCGCAGCCGGGTGTACGCCGTGTCCCGCCAGTACTGCAGGCGGGCCGCCGCGGACGATGCCCGGTCCAGGTTGCCCCAAGTCTGCAGGATGAGCTCATCACAGAGTTCCATGAATTCGAGGAACTCTGCCGTATCAGCGGCATCGGTGTCGGCAGCATCAAGGCTGGCGGGCAGGGAGAGTTCCTCGATGAGGTACGACGGCGTAGTCACCGGGACAGCCTAACCGGCAAGTCCGGCGGCACCAAGGGTCCCGGATGCCAAACGTTTCGCACGCCACGGGGTCCCGGCGCAGGACGGCAAAAGGCCGCCCCGCAGTTGCGGGACGGCCTTTGGCTGGAACCGGCGACGTCAGCGAAGCCGCAGTTCCGTGGATCCGGTGAGGACTAGACCTCGGTCAGGACCTTGGTGACGTTGGGGTCAACCGAGATGCCCGGGCCGAACGTGGTGGCCACGGTGGCCTTCTGGATGTAGCGGCCCTTGGAAGCGGACGGCTTGAGGCGGAGGACCTCTTCCAGTGCGGCTGCGTAGTTCTCGGCCAGCTTGATGGCGTCGAACGAAACCTTGCCGATGATGAAGTGCAGGTTCGAGTGCTTGTCGACGCGGAAGTCGATCTTGCCGCCCTTGATGTCGTTGACGGCCTTGGCGACGTCAGCGGTCACGGTGCCGGTCTTCGGGTTCGGCATCAGGTTACGCGGACCCAGGACCTTACCGAGGCGGCCAACCTTGCCCATGAGGTCAGGGGTGGCGACGGCGGCGTCGAAGTCGGTCCAGCCGCCGGCGATCTTTTCGATCAGGTCATCGGAACCAACGAAGTCGGCGCCGGCCGCGATTGCGGCCTCAGCCTTGTCGCCCGTTGCGAAGACGAGGACGCGGGCGACCTTACCGGTGCCGTGCGGCAGGTTGACGGTGCCGCGGACCATCTGGTCGGCCTTACGCGGGTCAACGCCGAGGCGGAAAGCGACCTCAACGGTGGCGTCGAACTTGGACGGGTTGGTGTCCTTGGCGAGCGTCACTGCCTCGAACGGCGCGTAGAACTTCTCCGCGTCGATCTTGGCCGCGGCTGCCTCATATGCTTTGCTGCGCTTTGCCATGCTGCTTATTTCTCCTTGTGCAGTTGTGGTCTGCGGACCGCGCTGGGCCCTGCCACAGGCGGCATTCCGGCTGGTGTATCCGTTCCGGAATTCCGCTCTTCATTGTTTAGGTGGTGCCGGCTGGCCGGCGGTGCTGACGGCGTCGTGACCGGTTTCCCGATCCCGGCGCATCAGCGGTGGGGAATTAACCCTCGACGGTGATACCCATGGAGCGGGCGGTGCCGGCGATGATCTTCGCTGCGCCTTCGAGGCTGGTGGCGTTGAGGTCTTCCATCTTGGTGGTGGCGATCTCGTTGACCTGGGCCTGGGTCAGCTTGGCAACCTTGACGGTGTGCGGGGTAGCCGAACCCTTGGCGACGCCTGCAGCCTTTTTGATGAGCTCTGCAGCCGGCGGGGTCTTGGTGATGAACGTGAAGGAACGGTCCTCGTAGACCGTGATTTCCACGGGGATAACGTTGCCGCGCTGGGCTTCCGTCGCAGCGTTGTACGCCTTGCAGAATTCCATGATGTTGACACCGTGCTGGCCGAGCGCAGGACCGATCGGCGGGGCCGGGTTAGCGGCACCTGCCTGGATCTGCAGCTTGATGAGGCCGGTGACCTTCTTCTTGGGAGCCAATGTAGGTCCTTCTCTCAAATACGTCCTGGGGCACAGGAGCGTGCCTCAGGTTGGTGGCCGCCATGGCAAGGCGGCCGGCCGCTCCGTGGCTGCTAAGCGGGCAGCCCGGGGCGAATTCTTAGGGAAAAGCTAGATCTTGCTGACCTGGTTGAACGCCAGGGTGACCGGAGTCTCGCGCTCGAAGATGGATACCAGCACCACGAGGGTCTGGGAATCGATCTTGATCTCGGAGATCGTGGCGGGGAGGGTCTCGAACGGGCCTTCCTTGACGATGACCGACTCGCCAACCTCGAAGTCGACGTCGACCTGGGCGGCGGCGTGCTTGACCGGCTTGCCCTTCTCGGCCTGCTCTTCTTCGAAGACCGGCGCGAGCATGGAGAAGACCTCATCGAGGCGCAGCGGGACCGGGTTGTGGGCGTTGCCCACGAAGCCGGTGACACCGGGGGTGTGGCGGACGGCACCCCAGGAAGCGTCGGTCAGGTCCATGCGGACCAGGACATAACCGGGGATGCGGACACGGTTGATGACCTTGCGCTGGGCGTTCTTGATCTCAACGACTTCCTCCATCGGAACCTGGATTTCGAAGATGTAATCTTCCATGTCCAGGGTCTGGATGCGGGTCTCAAGGTTGGCCTTGACGCGGTTCTCGTAGCCTGCGTAGGAGTGAATGACGTACCAGTCACCCTCCTGGCGGCGCAGCTTGGCTTTGAACTCGTCCGCGGGGTCGACGTCGGCCTTGGCGGCCGCCGCTGCTAGCACGTCGGCGTCAGCCTCATCAGCGTCGGTGTCGTCGGCCTCTGCGTCGGCTGCAACTGCTGCCTCTGCGTCGTCTGCCGCTTCTGCTTCCGTGGCTACGGCCTCGTCAGTGACGTCGGATTCGGGCGCAGCAGACACAGCCTCGGACTCTTCCGCGGCTTCCACCGCGGCGTCCTGGCTCTTATCCAGCTCAGTCTCAGTTACCTCGAGCTCCTGCTCAGACACTTGGTCTCCTGCTTCCTCATTGCCTAACATGCCTATTTAAATGACTCAATTCCGCACACCCCGCGGAATCTCCGGTTTCCCGGGGCATCCACGCAGTCTGCGGACCGGTCGCCTTAGCTGTCCGTGGGGCCGCTGCCGCCGAAGACCCAGCTGACCGCGGTCCCAAAGGCCAGGTCCAGCAAGGTGACGATCACCATCATGATGGTCACGAACACCAGTACCACGAGTGTGTAGTTGATCAGTTCTTTACGGGTCGGTGCGACGACCTTCTTCAGTTCGCCAATGACCTGGCGGATGAAGATCGCGATACGAGCGAAGAAGCCGGGCTTGGCGGCATTCTTGGCGGGGCGGCCTTTGGAGCTGCTGGCAGCTGTTTCGGTCACCTGGTCCTCACTCATCCTCGCAATGATCGGATACCCGGCTCTGAACTGAACCATGGTTGCTGCGCTGGTTCCGGATAATCCGGAACAGCATGCGCAGGGCAGACAGGACTCGAACCTGCAACCTGCGGTTTTGGAGACCGCTGCGCTACCAATTGCGCCACTACCCTTCGGGGAGAAAAACCGCTCCGGCCGATGCGTCCCACAGGCTTCCCTGAGGCGCAGGCCATCATCGTGTTTTCAACACCGGAGAACCAGTCTACGCAACAACTGCGTCTACGTCGAACCGGCCCTCTTCGGACCCCTGCGTGCCTGCGAAAACCAACTGACAGCCGTCAGTCACATTCGGGTTCAGGCACCCCGGGGGATCCGCTGAACAGCATAGAGTAGATTTCGTCGAATCCCATATCCAGCCTTCCAGCTGCCAGCGAAGAACGGACCCGCCCATGTCTGCTGCCCGCATTTCCCAGCGCATTTCCGCCATAGCCGAATCCGCCACTCTGGCCGTCGATGCCAAGGCGAAGGCGCTGAAGGCAGCCGGTCGTCCGGTTATTGGCTTCGGAGCCGGGGAACCCGACTTCCCGACCCCCGGCTACATTGTGCAGGCCGCCATCGAGGCCGCCAGCCAGCCGAAATACCACCGCTACTCCCCCGCCGGCGGGCTCCCCGAACTGAAGCAGGCCATCGCGGACAAGACCTTCCGGGATTCCGGCTACCAGGCGGCGGCGTCCCAGGTGCTGGTGACCAACGGCGGCAAGCAGGCCGTCTACAACACCTTCGCCACCCTGCTGGATCCGGGCGACGAGGTCATTGTTCCGACCCCGTTTTGGACCACATACCCGGAGGCCATCCGGCTGGGCGGCGGCGTGCCGGTAGAGGTGTTCGCGGGCCCGGAGCAGGGCTACCTGGTCACCGTGGACCAGCTGGAAGCGGCCCTCACCGAGCGCACCAAGATCCTGCTCTTCGTCTCCCCTTCCAACCCCACCGGCGCCGTGTACTCGCCGGAGCAGGTCAAGGAGATCGGCCAGTGGGCAGCGTCCAAGGGCCTGTGGGTTGTCACCGACGAGATCTACGAACACCTGACCTACGACGGCGTGCCGTTCACCTCGATCGCCACCGCGGTGCCCGAGCTCGGCGACAAGGTGGTTATCCTCAACGGCGTGGCGAAGACCTATGCCATGACCGGCTGGCGTGTGGGCTGGATGATCGGGCCCGCGGACGTCATCAAGGCCGCCACCAACCTTCAGTCGCACGCGACGTCGAACGTCTCCAACATCCCCCAGGTCGCCGCCCTCGCGGCCGTGTCCGGGCCGCTGACCGCCGTCGATGAGATGAAGGTGGCATTTGACCGCCGCCGCAAGGCGATCGTCGCGGGCCTGAACGCGATTGACGGCGTTGACTGCCCGACGCCGAAGGGCGCGTTCTACGTGTACGCGGACGTCCGCGCGCTGCTGGGCAAGGAGTTCCCGTCTGCGAACGGCCCGGCGCGGCCGGCCACCTCTGCCGAACTCGCGGCGCTGATCCTTGACGAGGTCGAGGTGGCCGTGGTTCCCGGCGAGGCGTTCGGCCCGTCCGGCTACCTGCGCCTGTCCTATGCACTCGGCGACGACGACCTGGCCACGGGCGTCGCCCGCCTGCAGGACTTCCTCGGCAAGGCGAACTAACACGTCACAAACCCCGATGCGCTATCACTTCGGGTCCTTATTCCAGTGCGATAAGGACCCTAAGTGATAGCGCATCCTTGGGTTAAAGCAGGCGGCGCTCGGCGGCCCAGCGGGTCAGCTCGTGGCGGCTGGAGAGCTGGAGCTTGCGCAGCACGGCCGAGACGTGGGTTTCAACGGTCTTGATCGAGATGAACAGTTCTTTGGCCACCTCCTTATAGCTGTAGCCGCGGGCGATAAGGCGCATCACTTCGAGCTCCCGCGCCGAGAGTTTGTCGAGCTCGTCGTCGGCGATGTCCGCGGGGGCCGTGCCGAACGCGTCCAGGACGAAGCCCGCCAGCCGGGGTGAGAAGACGGCGTCGCCGCCTGCCACGCGGCGGACAGCGCCGCTGATCTCCGCGCCGGAAATGGTCTTGGTGACATAGCCGCGCGCGCCGGCCCGGATCACGGACACCACATCTTCTGCCGCGTCGGAGACGCTCAGCGCCAGGAACCGCGTGGTGCCCAGCAGGGGCGCCGAGCCGGCCAGGACCTCGCGTCCGCCGCCACCCCGGCCGCCGGGAAGATGGACGTCAAGGAGCACGACGTCGGGGCGTTGGACTGCGATGACGGCGATTGCCTCCTCCACCGTTCCGGCCTCCCCCGCGACGACGATGTCCGGGTCCAGGTCCGCCTTCAACCCGGAGCGGAAGATGGCGTGGTCGTCCACGATCACCACGCGAATCGGTGCGGGGTTTCCTTGCACAGGGTTTCCTGATGTTGGGCTGGTCACGGTTTGGCCTCTCCGTTGGCGTTGTTGGCGGCGGCCGAGGCAGTTCCGGCAGAGGCGGCGGCGACGGGCAGCCGAAGCCGCACTTCGGTGCCGTCCGGGCTGCTGGTGATCGCGGCGGTGCCGCCGTGGCGGTTCATCCGGCCGATGATCGATTCCCTGACGCCGAGCCGGTCCGGGGGAACGGAATCCGGATCGAAGCCCGGGCCCCTGTCCTTGACGAAAACTTCCGCGGCGGCGTCGGTGACTTCCAGGTAGACGGACACGGCGCCGCCGCCGTGCCGGGCGGCGTTCAGCATGGCCTCTCGGGATGCCTGGACGAGGGCCTCGTGGCGTTGAGTCATGGCGCAGTCCCCCACGCTGACCACCTCGACGGCGTTCCCCAGGGCGTCCTCGACCTCGGCTGCGGCGGCCTTGATGCCGTCGGACAGCTGACCGGATTCCTTGTCGGCGTCCCGGTACAGCCAGCCACGCAGCTCGCGCTCCTGCGCGCGGGCCAGCCTGATGACATCGTGCTCGTTGCCGGCCCGGCGTTGGATCAGGGCGAGGGTCTGCAGCACGGAGTCATGGAGGTGGGCGGCGATCTCGGCACGCTCGGTGGCGCGGACCCGCCCCGCGCGCTCTGTTTCCAGGTCGCGCCAGAACTTCAGCCCCCATGGCAGAAGCACCAGGGCCACGCCGCCGAGCACGGCCACCGAGGCCAGGAGGGCGAGCCAGGTCTGTTCCCAGGACCCCGAGCCGGACACCATGACCAGCACGCCGGCCACGACGAGGGCGAGCCCGGCCGCGAGGCGGGCCCAGCCGCCGGCCTGGTCCGCTTTGGTCTTGTCCACGAGCCCCGCCCGGCGGGTCTCGTCCAGTTGCATCCAGGCGATCGCGGCACCGCCCAGGATCGCCGCGACCGGGATCAGGGTACCCAGCGGCACGTCGACCCCCAGGAGCCGGGCGATCAGGATCCCGGCGGCCAGCAACAGGCCCGCGCCCAGCAGGATCTCCTTGCCGAAGGGCATGCCGGAGACTTTGGACCGCCAGGACCTCGGCGCCGCCGTCGTTGGCGTTCCACTGGTTCCGGGGGCTCCCGGCATGCCGGGAGCCTCCATCAGGTTTGCCACGCCTGGGGTGTCCGGGAAGCTCACTGCCGGAGCGATGGGCGACGCCGGGCGGCGGGCGTTGCGCCGGGCGTTTTCATCCGCAGTGGGGACCATGATCCAAAGCCAGGCGTAGAAGGCCACCCCGGCCCCGCCGGCGAGCGCAGCCACTGCCATGCCGATCCTGACCATGCGCACCGGCCAGCCCAGGTGGTTGGCGAGGCCCGCGCACACGCCGGCAATCACGCGGTCGCTGCTGCGGACCAGCGGCGGGCGGGCGGGCGCGGTTGTCATGCCTCAATCCAAGCACGGATCGGGGTTTCCCGGACGCGTTTGAGGGCCCAACCGGGGGCCACTCAGGGACCGTTCAGGGTGTTCCCCAGTAGAGGCCGGCGCCGGGAACGGGAAGGATCGAAGTATGAACCCGCACACTCCGCACCCCGATGAAGGCCCGGCCTCCGCAGACCGGCCGGCCACGGATCGATCCCACCCCGAACTTCCAGAATCGGAACTTCCAGAACCGGAACCTCCCGCCACGGATCTTCCGCACACTGAGCGTTCCGTCACGGACCTTCCGCACACGGAACGTCCCGACCCCGAACTTCCAGGCACGGGCCAGCCCGCTCCGGCCTTCTCCGGGCCGGGCGGCGCGCCGCCGGAGCCGCCGCGGCTTTACCCGCCCGGCGATCCGAATGGGCCGTTGCCCGGCCGGCAAACCCAGAATTTCTTCGACTGGATCCGCAGCCAGGGCATTTACCGCGGACGCGACCGCTGGATCGGCGGCGTGGCCAGCGGCATAGCCCACCGGCTCGGCGTCGATCCGCTGATTATCCGCGGCGTCCTGATCGTCCTGACCGTCTTCGCCGGAATTGGCGTTCTCGCCTACGGCCTGGCCTGGGCGTTGCTGCCCGAACCCGACGGCCGCATTCACGTCCAGGAGGCCGCCGCAGGGCGGTGGACAGCCGGCATGACCGGCGCGCTCATCACCTCGGTCATCGGTTTCCCCAGCCTGGGCACCGGGGTCTGGGGCTGGGACCGCTTCGGCTTCGGCGCCTTCGTCTGGACCGTCTTCTGGGTGGGCGGTGCCATCTACCTCATCTACTACCTGACCCAACGCAACAAGATCCGGGACGGAGCCACTGGCATGCCTTCGCGTTACGACGCAGGCAGCCCGGCCGGCGCCGCGGCTTTTGCGGCTAGCCCCCGCACCGCCGCCGGGCCGCAATCAGCAGGCAGCTTCCCGCAGGGCGGCGGCCGGACATATGGCGACCCGGCTGACAGCTCTCGAGTCACCGGCACCGGCCCGGACTGGGGTCCGCCTCCGCCGTCGGGACCCATTGCGTCCGGCCCCGTCCCGCCCGGCCCTGTTCCCCCAGGCGGCTACGGACCGGGGTCCGGCGCCACACCGCCCGCACCGGCCGCGCGCAACCTTGGCCCGGGCGCTCCGGCGGTCGCCATCACCGTCGGCTCCGCCCTCCTGGTGGGCGGGGGCATCAAGGCCCTCGACGCCGCCAACGTGATCGATCTCGGCGATGCCGGCAACGCGCTGGTCTGGGCCTTCGGCGCGGCCATCCTGGGCCTCGGGATCCTGTTCGCAGGGCTGCGGGGCCGGACCTCCGGGATCCTGGGCTTCTTCGCGGTCGTGGCCCTGCTGATCGGCGCCATCTTCAGCGTGGTCCCGCACGGGGACCGGTTCCGCTTCCAGAACGCCGACTGGACGCCGGCGAGCATTCAGCAGGCCCAAGGCGGCTTCGAGATCACCGGCGGCGCCGGAACCGCGGACCTGACCAAGCTGGCGCTGAATCCGCCCCTGGGCTCCGACGTCGTAGTTCCGATCGACGCGACGGCCAGCAACCTCACCGTCGTCATCCCCGCCACCGTTCCGGTGCACATCCAGGCGGACATGACCATGGGCAACCTCCACGACGGCAACCAGGACCGCGGCGGCATGACGACGCAGCAAAGCGACTACAACACCGCGAAACCGGGCGCCCGGCTGGTCCTGGAGATCTCCGGCACCGTCAGCAACGTGACCATCAAGGAAGGCAACTGACATGAGCAGCTATGACGACTCGCCGCTGGCCGATGCCGGGCACGACCCCGAAGCGGGTTCGCCCGCCCGGGTGGGCACAGTGGTCTGGGGACTGACAGTGGTGGCATTGGCTGCACTGATCATCATTTCCCGGCTCGGCCTTGTGGCCCTCAACGGCACCTATGTGCTGATCGGCCTGATGATCGGGGCCGGGGGTGCCCTGGTCGTGGGCGGCCTGGTCTCGGCACGCAGGCGTGACAATAAGTCAACTACAGGGAAGTCTTGACCCATGGATAAATTCTTTGACACCATCCGGGGCCTCGGCCTGAAACGTGGTCCGCAGCGCTGGGTTGGCGGCGTTTGCGGCGGGGTTGCCGCCAAACTGAACGTTGATGTGGCCTATGTCCGGATCGCCTACCTGCTCCTGAGCCTGCTCCCTGGCCCGGCGTTCGTGGTCTACCTCGCGGCCTGGCTCCTCCTCCCGGACCAGCGCAACGCAATCGTCCTCGAAAGCTTCCTCTCGAAGCGTTCCTCCCGGCCCTGACATCCATCACAGGCCATCCGTCACAGGCCGGCCCGGCCCCGCGGCCCGGCCCGGCGGCAACCTTCCCCGGTAGCTGCGCCGCACCACGAAAAGGTGCCCCCGCCATCATGGCGGGGGCACCTTTTGTAACCGTTTGTGTCCTGCCCCACACCCGCCACTAGACTCTAGGGTGAGCTCAGCGTGGCGCTCTGCCTGTACCCCTTCAAACCAGGATTTGAGCCAAGACATGAAAATTGGAATCCTCACCAGCGGCGGAGACTGCCCCGGCCTGAACGCCGTCATCCGTGGCGCCGTCCTCAAAGGAATCGCGGTCCACGGCCAGCAGTTCGTAGGATTCAAGGATGGCTGGCGCGGCGTTGTCGAGGGCGACATCGTGGAAATTCCCCGCACCATGGTCCGCGGCATCGCCAAGCAGGGCGGCACCATCCTGGGCACGTCCCGCACCAACCCGTTTGAGAACGGCGGCGGTCCCGAGGTCATCAAAGCCAACATGGACCGGCTCGGGATCGACGCCATCATCGCCATCGGCGGCGAGGGCACCCTGGCCGCCGCAAAGCGGCTCACCGACGCCGGCCTCAAAATCGTGGGCGTGCCCAAGACGGTCGACAACGACCTCGACGCCACGGACTACACCTTCGGCTTCGACACGGCCGTGGAAATCGCCACCGAGGCAATCGACCGGCTGCGCACCACCGGAGAGTCCCACCACCGCTGCATGATTGCCGAAGTCATGGGACGGCATGTGGGCTGGATCGCCTTGCACGCCGGCATGGCCTCGGGCGCCCACGCCATCCTGATCCCGGAGCAGAAGGCCTCCATGGAACAGATCGCCGAATGGGTCGTCTCCGCCCACGACCGTGGCCGCGCCCCGCTGCTCGTCGTCGCCGAGGGGTTTGTGCCCGAAGGCCAGGAGTCCCCGCATTCGGAGCGCGGCCTCGACACCTTTGGCCGGCCCCGCCTCGGCGGCATCGCCGAAATGCTTGCCCCCGAACTGGAGGCACGCACCGGCATCGAGACCCGCGCGACGGTCCTTGGCCACATCCAGCGCGGTGGCGTCCCGACGGCGTTCGACCGGGTCCTGGCCACCCGCCTGGGCATGGCCGCCATCGATTCGGTAGTGGAAAAGCGCTGGGGCACCATGGTGTCGCTGCACGGCACGGATATTGTGCACGTCGGTTTCGACGCCGCACTCGGCAACCTCAAGTCCGTACCGCAGAGCCGCTACGACGAGGCCGCAGTCCTCTTCGGCTAAGCGGACACCGGCGGGGTCCGGCTCGGGCGCGGCCCGCAGGGAAGAAGCGGGCCGGCAGCGCCGCAGCCAGGCAGGGGGCAGCCGGACGCGCGGCCGCGATGGGTAGGGTTGATTCATGACTCTTGAGCCCGGTTCCGCAGAAATTGTCCAGCTCGCATGGGCGCGCCGCCTGGGGTTCGACGACGGCGCCTTCGCGGCTGCCGCCGGCGTGAGGCTCACCCGGGCGGATGAACCAGCCCGGTCCCTGCAGTTCGTCCGCCTGTTCGGCAACTCCGCGCTGGTGGGCCCGCAGTGGGCGCTGGACGCCGCCGAGGGTCTCTCGGACGAGGAACTGGCCCAGCACGTGACGCTGCTGACCATCACCCGCGGGCACGGCGGCCACGGGCTCGGCGCCGCGGCACTCTTCTTCGCCGACGACCTCCCCCTGCAGCAGCCTGCCGGGGAGCTGACGGTCTCGCACGGGAACCCGGAAGCGATCGAACTGGAGACCTTCTGCCCGCCCGACGACGTCAACGAGGTGGGCCTCGCCGACCTGGAACACCGCTTCACCGTCCTGCATCTGGAAGACGGGCGGCGGACGCCCGTGGCCTGCGGGGCGTATGCCGAATGGGAAGGGCTCCTGGCCCATATGGGCGTGCTGGTCGCGCCCGAATGGCGGCGCCACGGCCTGGGCAAGCTGGCCGCCTCAGTAGCCGCCCACGAGGCCCTCGCCGCCGGACTGACGCTGCAGTGGCGTTCAGAAGTCAGCAACAAGGGGTCGCTGGCGCTGGCCCGGAGCCTGGGATTTTCCGCGGGCGGCATCCAGACCAGCGTGCTGCTGGGCTGATCCGGATGCCGCCAGGCTAGCCGCGCTCCGCGGCGGCCCTGCCTGCGGCGGCCCTGTCCGTGTCTGCCTTACCCGTGTCCGCTGCTGCGGCTGTGGCTGCGGCAGCATCTGGTTCGCCCCAGCCTTGGACCGGCTTGGGCTTGGCGAAGAACAGCGCCACGGCAGCGCCGAGCAGGATGACCGCCGCCGGCAGCAGGATGGACTGGCCCATCGCCGTCGAGAACCCCTCATGAAGCTCCGCCGGCAGGGCCCCGCCGAAGCCCATCGGGCTGGCGTCTGCGCCTGCTCCGGGCCGGGCGGGGAGCTCGGCCGCCAGCCGCGACTGGATCAGGACGGCGATGGCGGCGCTGCCGAGTACGGCGCCGATCTGGCGGGTCGTGTTGTAGACGCCTGAGCCGGCTCCGGCCTGCCGCGGCGGCAGGTTGCGTGTGACGGTGGAACTCAGCGGCGCCCAGATGCCTGCATTGGCGAAGCCCAGAACTGCGCTCGGCAGCAGGAACAGCCAGATGGGGGTGTCCGGGTGCATGAGCAGGGCATTCCAGAACAGCGCCACGGACATCAGGACCAGGCCGGTCGCGGTGATGAATTTCGGGTTGACCTTGTCGATGATCCGGCCGACGACGGGGGCGAGCCCGCCCGAGATCAGCGCCATCGGCACCATCATGAGCGCCGACTGGGTCGGGGTCAGTCCGCGGACGATCTGGTAGTAGAAGATCAGCGGCAGGCTGAACGCGGTGACGGTGAAGCCCACGGTGGTGATCGCAATGTTGGCGAGCGAGAAGTTCCGGTCCTTGAAAAGGGACAGGGGCAGCAGCGGTTCACCCGTGTTGAACTTCTGCCACAGGACGAAGACCACCAGCACGGCGATGCCGCTGATGATCAGGCCCCAGACGGTGATGGGGCCGGCGATGGTGCCCCAGTCGTACGTCGCCCCCTCCTGGATGCCGAAGACCAGGAGGAACAGGCCGAGGGCGCTGAGCAGCACGCCGGGAATATCGAACTTGTGCGGGTGGGTGGTCAGCGAGGGCACGAAACGCTGGGCGAGGATGAAGCCGACAATCCCGACGGGAACGTTGATGAAGAAGATCCATTCCCAGCCGAGGCCGTCCACCAGCACGCCGCCGAGGATCGGGCCAACCAGCGTGGCGACGCCGGCCGTGGCACCCCAGATGCCCATGGCCGCTCCGCGGCGGTCCGGGGGGAAGATCCGGGTAATGACGGCCATGGTCTGCGGCGTCATCATCGCCGCGCCGAGGCCCTGGACCACACGGGCCGCGATGAGGATCTCGACGCTGCCGGAGAGGCCGCACCACAGCGATGCCACGGTGAAGACGACGAGTCCGGAGAGGTAGAGCTTTTTCGGACCGAAACGGTCCCCGAGCCGGCCCGTGATCAGCAGCGGCACGGCATAGGCGAGCAGGTAGGCGCTGGTGACCCAGATCACCGAGTTAATGTCAGTGTTGAGGCCCTCCATGATGCTGGGGTTGGCCACCGAGACGATGGTGGTGTCGATCAGGATCATGAAGAAGCCGATCACCAGGGACCAGAGTGCCGGCCATGGCCGGGCTACGTTTTCCATGCGGTTCCTTAGGGGCTGGTGTGAAACGGTGGATGGGCTGTGTGTGGGGGCGGCCGGGTTCCGGCCGCGGTCCTGTGCGGAGTTCACCACGGCAGTTCGCCGGAGCGGAGCTGGTCCTGAAGGCTGCGGATCCAGGCGATTTCGGCGCGCAGCGTGCTCTGCTGGAACTGGACATCGATCCAGTACTTGCGCTCCACGCCCTTCTTCGTGAGCAGTTCCTCGCCGGAGACCAGGAAGCCGAGCTGTTCCTCCAACGCCTGAAGGCGCCGGTCGAGGAGTTCGACGACGACGCCGGCGGGCAGGTTGTAGGCCTCGGAGACGGCCAGCGGGAAGGCCGGGTATTCGTTGACCGGGGCGGCGAGCATGTCCTGCAGCCACGCCGTGAACGCTTCGCGGCCGGCAGCCGAGATCGTGTAAGTGGTGCGCTCCGGACGGTTGCCTCCCCGGTCCGTTCCCGTGGCTGTGACCAGCCCCCGATCCTCGAGCCGCCCGACGGCGTGATAAAGCGTTCCTGGCCGCACCTTGACCAGCCGGTCCTCGTGCCGCGCGATCAGGAGCTGGTACATCTCGTAGGGATGCATCGGTTCTTCCACGAGCAGGGAAAGTGCGGCGACACCCAGGGGTGTCAATGCGGTTGCCCGGGCCATGGTGCAGTCCTTCTCGGTTTAGCAGTGTTCTCTTCGGCCTAAACGGCAGTTACTCCACTAAAGATTATTCCACGTGGAGTATTTGTGGGCAATCCTCCCCAACCCGGACCGGCCGCGCCCCGGCCCCAGGCGCGATTGGTCAGCCGAGGAGGGCCAGGATGTCCGTCCGGGCGAACATCTGCGCGGCGGCCCGCGCGGTGGGGGTGCCGGCGTCCGGGTCGGCCCCGGCGTCCAGCAGTTCCCGGGCCACGTCCGTGTAGCCCTTGAAGACAGCACCGGCCAGCGGGGTCTGGCCGCGGTCGTTCGGCGTGTTGGCGTCGCCGCCGTGGTCCAGGATCAGCCGGACAGTGCCGGCGTGGCCGTGGTAGGCCGCCAGCATCACCAGCGAGTCGCCGGAGGAGGTGGTCAGCGTGGCCGGGGCGCCGGCGGCCAGGTAGCTGCCCAGCAGCGCGGAGTTGCCCTCGCGGGCGGCGTCGAAGAGCGCGTGCGCCAGCGCGAGTGTCTCGTCGTCGGGCGCGGCGCCCGGCTCGTTCACTTTGGACCCGCCGCTCATCGGGTGCCCCGCAGGAAGCCGGTCTGGCGGCCCACCACCTGGCCGGCGTCGGGGGCCACAATGACTTCCTGGGCCGCGGAGTACGGCTCGTCCCCGTCCACGACGGTCAGGACCTCGTCCGGGGCGACGGAGCGTTTGATCACGGCCAGGGCGACGGGGCCCATCTCGTAGTGCTGCGCCACGGAGGTCACGGTGCCCACCTTGCGCTCGCCCGCACGCACCTCGCTGCCGGCCGCGGGCAGGGTGTGCTGGGAACCGTCGAGCTGGAGGAACACGAGACGGCGCGGCGGGTGGCCCAGGTTGTGGACGCGCGCGATCGTCTCCTGGCCCTTGTAGCAGCCCTTGGCCAGGTGCACGGCAGTGCGGAGGAGGTCGAGCTCATGCGGGATGGTCTTGTCGTCCGTTTCCGCGCCCCACCGGGGCCGCCACGCCGCAATCCGCAGCGCTTCGGAGGCCATGGTGCCGGCGAGGGCACGGTCGCCCACGGTCGCGACCAGTTGGTCCGCGGGGACCAGGTACTCGAACCACGGCCGTTCCAGTCCCGGATGGGCGTCCTCGCCCACCACAGCGTAGGAGTAGCCGCCGGCGCCGACGTGCGGCCACGGGTCTTCCCAGGCCTGCAGCGCGTCCCATTCCGGGATGCGGTGCGTGGAGCCGAGTACGGCCCAGTCGGCGGAGACGTCCGCGATTTCGACCCGGAGCATGAATTTCATCTTGTTGAGCCATTCGGCGAGCGGGGCCGCCTCGGCTGCCTCGACGATCAGCCAGGTCGTGGCGCCGTCGTCCACCACCCTGGCGTCAAATTCGATCCGGCCCTGCACGCTCAGCAACAGCAGTTCGGTGGACTGGCCAGGGGCCAGGGAAGTGAGCTGCTGGGAGGACAGCGTGTTGAGCCAGCTCAGGCGGTCCGGCCCGCTGACCGTCACCACGCCGCGGTGTGAGAGATCGACGACGGCGGTGCCGGCGGCCAGCGCCCGCTGCTCCCGGAGCGGCTCGCCGTAGTGGGCGGCGACGCCGGCATCGGCGCCGCCGGCCTCAACCGCGGCCGGGCGCGACAACAGGGGGCTTTTGATAGTCATATTGAAAGGAACGTCCTTAGCTCTGTGCGTATTCCGGCCCCGGCAGGTTCCGGCCCCGGCAGGGACAATCTGGCTCCGCCGGACTGTGGGGCAGGCCGGTCCTAGCGGTATTCCGGATTTTCAAAGTCGAAGCGGGTGCCCGCTTTCCAGGCGTCGGGCAGGTTTCCGTAGGCGGGAATGCCGCCCGCGTCCTTGAGCATGCGCGCCAGGTGCAGCATGTTCCAGGTCATGAAGGTGGTGTTGCGGTTGGTGAAATCGCTCTCCGGCCCCCCGGACCCCTGGTCAAGGTAGCTCGGTCCCGGCCCGACGGGACCGATCCAGCCGGCATCGGCCTGCGGCGGGATGGTGAAGCCGACGTGCTGGAGGCTGTACAGGACGTTCATGGCGCAATGCTTGATGCCGTCCTCATTGCCGGTGATGAGGCAGCCGCCCACCTTCGGGTAGTAGGCCCACTGGCCCTTCGCGTTCAGCTGCCCGGAGTGGGCGTAGAGGCGCTCGATGAGCTTCTTCGTCTGCGAGGAGTTGTCCCCCAGCCAGATGGGCCCCGCGACGACGACGATGTCCGCTTCCTGGACGGCCGGGTAGAGTTCCGGCCACTCATCGGTGGCCCAGCCGTGTTCGCGCATGTCCGGGTAGACCCCGCTGGCGATGTCGTGGTCCACCGTGCGGATCACGCGGGTGCTGACGCCCTGCTTCTCCATGATCCGGCGGCTGACCTCGATCAGGCCCTGCGTGTTGGACACGTCCGGGGACTTCTTGAGCGTGCCGTTGAAGAACACGGCCTTGAGGTCGGCGTAGCTGGCGCTGCCGGGTGCTGTGCTGCCGGCTGAGCTGGTGACTGTGTCATTCACGGTATTTCTCCTGGGTCGATGGTGACAACGGAAAAATCAGTGAGACCGCGTAATTAGCCTGCTTTGGCGAGGATGGCCGATGCGTGGGCCTCCAGGCCGCCGCCCGCCGTCGAATTCTTGCCGGTGGCCACGTCCCAGCGCCACAGCAGGTTTCCTTCCACCAGCCCGAAGATCCGGGTGGCCGCCGTGTACTCCTTGGAGTGGCTGCCGCGCATCACCATGTCGGTGCTGAGCTGGATCTGGGGGCCCTTGATCTGGCCGTAGTACAGCTCCGAGATCCCGCCGGGGTGGGCGATGGAGACCGAGATGTCGAAGCCGCCGTCGCTGTTGCGCAGGGCCTCCACCTCGTCGGCGCTCTTGAGCACCGGGACGATGTCCGCCGGGATCAGGCCGGGGCCGCCGTCCTCCTCGCGCTGCTTACGCTCCAGCGCCCAGAAGCCGGTCTCGACAGTGAGGGGACGCAGCTTCGTGCCCTCGTCGTCGGTCAGCCAGCTCTCGGCGCGGTACTGCAGGTACGGCAGGCCGTTGTGCGTAAACGAGACGTGTTGCAGGAAGTGCTCGGAGTCCTCGTCTCCAGCCCCCAGCCGGCCGCTGCCCTCCCACTCACCAATGAGCCAGGACAGCGGAACGATTTCGGGGGTCAGATCAGTAGGGATTTCAATCGGCACAGCATCTACCTCTGGAAGCTACGGGGTCTGGAACGTGTTACTTCTGGCCTTTGAAGAGGCGGTACACGACAAAGCCGGCAAACCACGCCATGGACAGGCTGGCCACGCCAAGCAGGACAAGGAAAAAGATCTCATATGCAAGTACGGACATGATGCCATCCTAACGCTTAGTAGATGAGTAGTTTGTCTATGAAGTAGGCCAGGGAACCGACAGCAGAAACCGGCCCGAGCCCCATGCCCACGGCCGCCAAAACATTAAGGCCTTCACCGTTGAGGATGACGAGGCGGCGGAAACTCACCAGCACCGCCCCCACGACGACGCCGACGAGGGCCGCCGGCAGCACGGCGATGTCGGAGAACACCAGGCCGGCGAGCGGCCCGGCAAGGCCGGCGCTCACGATGCCCAGCGGCGCCACGATCCGGTCCGGCCAGCGGATCAGCCCCGCCAGCAGCGCGATCGCCGAGCTGATGGCCGCCACGAGGATCATTTCGCGGACCCCGTTGAAGCGCGAACTCGCAATCCAGCCGGCGCCGAGGCAGGAGAGCAGGACACCCGCGCACGAGCCCAGGGTGGATTCGAGGCGCTGGGCCTGACCGGTGCCCCGGATCAGCTGCATGACGAAGATTGCCATGACCCCGACGGCCAGGAATGACGGCGTCCAGTCCAGGAAGCCCGGAGCCGGGAGATAGGTCGCAGCCACTGCCGACCCGACGCCGGGCAGGCCAATCAAGACCGCGAGGGTCTTCTTGGCGGGGATGCCGAGAAAGTAGGGCCAGCCGATACCGATGCCGGCGGCGGCGAGCGCCGCGACGGCCAGGAGGACCTCAGGCGAGGCATAGGCTCCGGCGACAATCGCCGCGAGACCGGCCAGGCCGATGATCCCGACGCTCCACGGCTTCACTGTCTGCTCGCCATCGGCAGACCCAGCATGGCCAGACCTTCGCTCACTGCGGACCCCAATTCGACTCGGCTCAATTTCGACGGGCCGCGGGCCCTGACGGTTCAATCCTGCCCTATGTGAACGGTATGTGTCGCAAAAGGAGGCGCCGGAGGTGACGGGACCATGGCCGGAATGGGGCCTTTAGGTATACTCAACATCAGCAACAAGACGCCCAACGATGCGCGGACACCCCTTGGAGGAACAATGTCGCACATCCTGCTATTGACGAACAGCACGGGAACATCCGTGGACGTCCTGCCTGCTCTGGAACTGCTGAACCACCGGGTGCATATCCTTCCGGCCGAGCCCACTGCCCTGCTCGAGACCGACCCCTGCGACATCGTCCTGCTCGATGCCCGCAAGGACCTCGTCGGCGCACGTTCCCTCACCCAGCTGCTCAAGGCGACCGGCCTCAGCGCCCCATTGATGCTGATCCTCACCGAGGGCGGCATGGCCGCGGTCTCCTCGGCGTGGGCCGTGGACGACATCCTCCTGGAATCCGCGGGCCCGGCAGAAGTCGAGGCCAGGATCCGGCTCGGCGTCGCGCGCGCCGTTCCGGACAAGGAAGACGTGCCGACCGAAATCCGGGCCGCCGGCGTCGTGATTGACGAGGCCAGCTACACCGCACGGGTCAACGGCGCCGCGCTCAACCTGACCTTCAAGGAATTTGAACTGCTGAAATACCTGGCCCAGCACCCCGGCCGGGTGTTCACCCGCCAGCAGCTGCTGACCGAAGTCTGGGGCTACGACTACTACGGCGGCACGCGCACCGTGGATGTCCACGTCCGGCGGCTGCGGGCCAAACTGGGCGCCGACCACGAGAACCTGATCAGCACCGTCCGCAACGTCGGCTACCGCCTGACCCTGGTCCGCCAGCCCGAGGACGAACTGACCGAGGCCTGAGCGCGCCACGGCCGCCACAGCGCGGCGGGGCCGGTACGCAGGGACTGTACACAAGCACTGAACGCAGGCACTGAACGCAGAAGGCCCCGGACTCTGGAWTCCAGAGTCCGGGGCCTTCTTGGTGCACCAAACCATCGGCACAAACTTCTCAGTATTTAACAGTATTTCTCAGTGGAGGACATACGGGTCGAACGTATCGAGGCCACCCCAGTGGTGGATCCCCCTCGCATCTGGCTCAACGCCGGACGAGATAACGACTATACGCGGCCGTCCGCAGTTCGACAAAATCGGCCGCTGACCCCCATGCACCCGATAGCCTTGCACCATGAGCCCTGCGCACCCGGAAAACTGGCCCGTACACACTGAAAAAGGAACCGTGGACGCCGCGCTGCTGCGGGACGTCGCCGCCCTTGTCGCCGCGGCGGAAGAGTCAGACGGCAATCCGCCGTTGTCCGAACAGACACTTGTCACGCTGCGCGCCGGCGATGCGGGCGAGCACTCGGTGCTTGCCCTGGCCCTCTATGCCCCTGACGACAAGTTGGATCCCGCGACGGCGCAGGACCTGGCCGGCGTCGCCGTCGTCATCGAGGAACCCGACGGCACCGGCATCCTCGAGGTCGCCGTCCATCCCAGCTACCGCAACCAGGGCGTGGGCGACCGCCTGCTGGGCGAACTGAAGACTGTCCGCGGCTTCGCCGGCCTGAAAGCCTGGTCCCACGGAAACCACGAGGCCGCGGCCGACCTCGCAGCCCGCTACGGCTACGGAGCCGTGCGTGAGCTGTGGAAGATGCGGTTGATGACGGCGGCAGCGGCCCTGCCGGAGGTCCAACTCCCGGACGGCGTACAGCTCCGCGCCTTCGTGCCCGGCCGGGACGAGGACGCCTGGCTGGCCGCAAACAAGGCCGCCTTCGCCCACCACCCGGAGCAAGGCAACATGACGCGGGCCGATCTGGACGCCCGGATGGCCGAACCGTGGTTTGATCCCGCGGGCTTCCTGCTGGCCGTCGACCCGGCGGACCGGCTCCTGGGATTCCATTGGACCAAAGTGCACCCCCGGCACGGCGACCATCCCGCAATGGGCGAGGTCTACGTGGTGGGCGTGACCCCCGATGCCCAGGGGTCCGGGCTGGGCAAGGCCCTCACGGTCGCCGGCATCAGGCATCTTCAGGGCCTGGGGCTCCGCGCCGTCATGCTCTACGTCGATGCCGACAACACCCCCGCCGTCGCCCTCTACCGCCGGCTCGGATTCACCCGCTGGGATGTCGACGTGATGTACGCGCCGCTGCCGCAGCAGCCATCACCGGCCGCCGCTCCCGCGCCGGACGGCGTTAGTCAAGTCGGCGGATAACCGTCCCGGCCCGGGCCGAAACCTGGGGTCATCCGGCCATGATTGCTTGTAAGGTTGAAGCTACATCGCGCCAGCATTGAGGAGACACCATGCCACGGGATACCGCCCGGACATCCACGTCTGAACCAGCAACGCCGGAAAAGGGGGCGCGTCCGGTACGTGCCCGCTTTGGCTCCTCCGAAGTGCCGGCCTCGCGCGCCACGCAGGACCGGATCGACATTCCGGAGTTCGCACCGAACCTGGAACCGGAAGGCGACATCCGCCCCGACCGGTTCCTGGACCGGGAACTGAGCTGGCTTGCGTTCAACGCGCGGGTCCTGGAATTGGCCGAGGACCCCAACCTGTACCTGCTGGAGCGGGTCAGCTTCCTGTCCATCTTCGCTTCCAACCTGGACGAGTTCTTCATGGTCCGGGTGGCCGGGCTGAAGCGGCGGATCGCCACGGGGCTCGCCGTCCCCTCCCCTGCCGGGCTGAGCCCCATGCAGGTCCTGGAGCAGATCGGCGAGGAGGCCCACCGGCTGCAGCAGCGCCACGCCCGGGTCTACGCCGAACAGATCCGTCCGGCGCTGGCCTATGAGCACATCCACCTGATGCACTGGGAGGAGCTCGACTCGCAGGCCAAGGACCAGCTCAGCGCCATGTTCGCGGAAAAGGTTTTCCCGATCCTGACGCCGCTGGCCGTGGACCCGGCGCACCCGTTCCCCTACATCTCCGGGCTGTCCCTGAACCTCGCCGTGGTGGTCCGCAACCCGGTCAGCGACAAGGAGCTCTTCGCCCGTGTCAAGGTCCCTGACCAGCTCCCGCGCCTGATCTCCATCGACGGCGCCCGCGCCGGCTCCGTCCCGGGACGGGTGGCACGGTTCATCGCGCTCGAAGAAGTGATCGCCGTGCACCTGGACCAGCTGTTCGCCGGCATGGAGGTCCTGGAACACCACATCTTCCGCGTGACCCGCAACGAGGACGTCGAGGTCGAAGAGGACGACGCCGAAAACCTGCTGCAGGCCTTGGAGAAGGAACTCCTGCGCCGCCGGTTCGGCCCGCCCGTCCGCCTTGAGGTCACCAATGACATCAACCCGAACATCCGTGCCCTGCTGATCCGCGAGCTCGGCGTCGAGGAATCCGAGGTCTACTCCGTGCCGGCGCCGCTGGACCTGCGCGGGCTCTCGGTGATTGCCGGGATCGACCGGGCGGACCTGCACTACCCCAAGCACGTCCCGCACACCTCGCGCTACCTCAACGAATCGGAAACGTCCAAGGCGGCCAACGTCTTTGCCGCCATGCGGCGACGGGACATCCTCCTGCACCACCCGTACGACTCCTTCTCCACGTCGGTCCAGGCGTTCCTGGAACAGGCAGCCGCGGACCCCAAAGTCCAGGCCATCAAGCAGACCCTGTACCGCACTTCCGGTGACTCCCCGATTGTCGATGCCCTGATCGACGCCGCCGAGGCCGGCAAGCAGGTCCTGGCGCTCGTGGAGATCAAGGCGCGCTTTGACGAACAGGCGAACATCTCCTGGGCCCGGAAACTGGAACAGGCCGGCGTCCATGTGGTGTACGGCATCGTGGGGCTCAAGACCCACTGCAAGCTCTCCCTCGTGGTCCGCCAGGAAGTGGACGGCCTGCGCCGCTACTGCCACATCGGCACCGGCAACTACCACCCCCGCACGGCCCGCTACTACGAGGATCTGGGCCTGCTGACGGCGAACGAACAGGTCGGCGAAGACCTTTCGAAGCTGTTCAACCAGCTCTCCGGCTACGCGCCGAAGTCCACGTTCAAGAGGCTGCTCGTGGCGCCGCGCTCGGTCCGTTCCGGGCTGATCGACAGGATCGAAACCGAGATCAGGAACGCCCGGGCCGGCATCCCCGCCCGCGTCCAGATCAAGGTCAATTCGATGGTGGACGAAGCCATCATCGATTCCCTGTACCGCGCGTCCCAGGCCGGGGTGCAGGTGGATGTCATTGTCCGCGGCATCTGCTCCCTGCGGCCCGGCGTTCCGGGCCTGAGCGAGAACATCACGGTCCGCTCCGTGCTGGGCCGCTTCCTGGAACACTCCCGCGTCTTCGCTTTCGCCAATGCCGGCGACCCGGTGGTTTACATCGGCTCGGCCGACATGATGCACCGCAACCTCGACCGCCGCGTGGAAGCCCTCGTGCAGCTGACGAGCGGCGACGACACGAGCTACGTCCTGGACTTGCTCAACCGCTACATGGTGCCCGAAACCGCGAGTTGGCATTTGGACAAGCAGGGTGAATGGACCCGCCACCACCTGGCGGAAGACGGCCAGGACCTCAAGGACGTGCAGTCCTGGCTGCTCGCCTCCCGCTCGCGCCAGCGCTCGACCAGCCTGCGGTAGGGATCGTGAGTGTGAGCAGCGATGCACTGGTTGCGGACCAGGCTGACCAACCCGGCGAAGAGGTTTCCGTCACGGCGGCGGGCGCCATCCCCTGGCGCCTCAATTCGGTAAACAAGGACCAGCTCGAGGTCCTGCTGATCCACCGTCCGCGGTATGACGACTGGTCCTGGCCGAAGGGCAAAATCGACGCCGGCGAGACCATCCCGGAGTGCGCCGTGCGCGAGGTGGAGGAGGAGATCGGGCTCACCGCCCCGCTGGGGATCCCGCTCCCGCCCATTCACTACCACGTGGCGGCCGGGCTGAAGGTGGTCCACTACTGGGCGGTCGACGTCGACGGCGCCGTCTTGATCCCGGACGGCACGGAAGTCGACAGCGTCATGTGGTGCCCGCCCGAGAAGGCCGCCCGCCTCCTGAGCAACCCGAGCGACATCGAGCCGCTGCAGCACCTGGTGAACGCCCACGACCGCGGGGAGCTGGCGACCTGGCCGCTGCTGATCGTGCGCCATGCGAAGGCCAAGCCCCGCTCGTCCTGGTCCAAGGCCGAGGGCGACCGTCCGCTGGCCGCCACCGGCATGCGGCAGGCGCAGTCGGTGGGGCGGCTCCTGCAGGCGTGGAAGCCCGCGCGGATCGTTTCAAGCCCGTGGCTGCGGTGCGTGGCCACCATCGCACCCTACGCCAAGGCGGCCGACGCCAAGGTCAAGCTCAACGAGGCCCTCACCGAGCACCGGCACAGCCGCAGCCCGCACAAGACGGCAGCCGTCGTCGAGGGATTGTTCGACAAGCAGCGGGCCGTCGCGCTGTGCACGCACCGTCCGGCCCTGCCCACGGTCCTGAAGCAACTCGCGAAGCACATGAACTCCCGGCTGCGGGACCTGCTGCCGTCCTCGGACCCGTTCCTGGCGCCGGGCGAGATCGTGGTCTGCCACGTCGCCCGCGGCAGCAAGAAAAAAGTGGTCGCGGTGGAGCGGTTCAAGCCGTTCGACGACTGAGGTCCTTGACCCCGGGGGGCCCTAAGCCTAGTTTGTATCAATAGCTTGATACATTACTGCTGAATCTTGGGGGATTCCGTGCCGGTCCTGTTGAACGTGCCGCCGATGCTGTTGCTCGGCCCGGCGATCGCCGCCCTGCTGGTGTATGCCGTCCTGCGGTGGGTGATCTGGGCTCCCGGGACCGGAACGTCGCCGCAGACAGTATCGGAGCACGGGCTGTGGGTAGGTGTGATCGGCTGGCTCGCAAGCTCACTCCAGGGCGCCATGACCCTGGGCATCATCCCGGCCAATCCGTCAGCGTCCGCCGTGGTGGGCGCCGACTCGATCATCCCGGCGCTGGCATGGCCGGTCCTGGGCTGCCTGGGCGTGCATGCCCTGGGACAGGTCACCTACCCGGGTCCGCGGCGAATGCGGCGGCAGGCCGTGCTGTCCGTGCGGCGCATCAAAGACTTCCTGCCCCGCAGGCTGGCATTGACCACGGCTGCGATCTTCGTCTCGGCTGCCGCGGCCATCGCCCGGACTGCCACGCTGCCCGGGTTCGCGGCCGTGGCTCCCACTACGGTCAGCGACGGCGCGTACGGCTACTACAACAGCGGCGGCGACGGCCGTATCCCCGGACCGGAGGTGGCCGCATGGCTCGGCGGCGCCCTGCTGGTGCTGGCCGTCGGCACGTGGCTGGTTTTGTGGCTGATCGCCCGCCGCCGGCAACTGGAGGCCCTTGACGCGGCGGACAACGCTGTACTGCGGACCATCGCGATGAACCGGCTGCTGCGCACAGTGTCCACAGTGGCTGCCGGCTTGGCGGTCATCGCGGGGAACTTCGCGGCCCGTCCCGATCCGGCCCAGCAAACGGGATCGTGGACGAACTTCGCCGGCCTCGCGGCGACCGTGGTCCTGCTCGTGATGTGGTGGTGGCGGCCGCCTCGGCTTGCTTCCGCCGGGCTGGGCGTCCGGAACCGGCCGGAATCAGGGATCGCCGCCGGCCGCCAGCACCCGGCCGCCAGGCTGGTCTCCTCACTTGGAGCGCTCCTGGGCCTCGCGGCCGCCGTGCCGCTGGTCGCCGGAGCCTTCCTCGCCCCCGTGATCATGGCTGCCGCCGGCTACGGACTTGCGGGACTCGTGGCCGTGATGGGCACCTGCGTCCTGCTGGTCATCGCCGGAGGCGAGCTGGTCCTGCAGCGCAACTACGGAACGCCGGAGGCGCCGCGCACCTGGCCCCGGCAGCCGGTCAGCCCCGCCCTGCTGACCACGGCGGTCCTGGCGCTGCTGGTCTTCCTGGCAGCCCTCGCCGTCACCGCCGCGGGACAGGCCCTGCTGGCCGAAGATCCCGGCTGGGTTCCGGTTGCAGTGCTCACCGCCGGGACCTGCGTTGCCGCCCTGCCGGCGTTCCTCCGGGCCCGGTCCCGCCAGGGCGTCCGCGACGCCCCGCGCGGTCTGGACGCCGCACTGCGCGCCATCACTGTCCACCGCGTCGTGCGGACCCTCGCAGCAACCCTCACGGCCCAGGCCGGTGTCCTGCTGCTGACCCAGACCAATGCCTGGGCGGCGGTGTTCGGGCCGGACGCGTTCGGCGACGCCGTCGATCCGGCCGCCGGATCGTGGTGGCCGGCAACCCTCGCCGGCGCTGTCCTGGCCGCCAGTGCCGTGGTCATCGCCGTCATCCCCGTGGGCGGCCTGGCCCGGAAGACCCCCGCTCCCCTGCCGCGGAAGGAAGTCGCCGCGTGACGGCGGGCATCGCCATCAACCTGCGTTCGCCAGTTCCCCCTTTCGAGCAGATCCGGACGCAGATCGCCTCCCTCATCAGCGTCGGGACGCTGGCAGCGGGAACCCGGCTGCCGACCGTCCGCAGCCTCGCGTCGGACTTGGGCCTCGCGGCCGGGACAGTCGCGCGGGCCTACAAGGAACTCGAACTGGCCGGACTGGTCGAAACCCGGCGACGCAACGGCACGGTGGTCGCCGGCAGCCAGCCGATCCTGATCCCGCCCGCACCTCCGCCGGGCACGGTCCCGATGGAGGTGATCGCCGCCGTCGACCGCTGCATTGCGGAAGGCCGCACTGCCGGGCTCGACGACGCGGCACTGCAGGCGATCCTGCGGGCGAGGCAGGGAGGGTCACACAAATAAGGAGAGCCGGCGAGTTCTCAGTAGACTGGAACGGTGAGCATCCCTACGCCCTATGAAGACCTCCTGCGCGACGTCCTCGAGCACGGCACGCACAAATCGGACCGCACCGGCACCGGCACCCTGAGCGTTTTTGGCCGCCAGCTCCGCTTTGACTTGAGCAAGAGCTTCCCGCTGATCACCACCAAGCGGGTGCATTTCAAGTCCGTGGCGGTGGAGCTGCTCTGGTTCCTCCGCGGCGACACGAACGTCAAATGGATGCAGGACCAGGGCGTCACCATCTGGGACGAATGGGCCGACGCCGACGGCGAACTCGGTCCCGTTTACGGGGTCCAGTGGCGTTCCTGGCCCACGCCCGACGGCGGGCACATCGACCAAATCGCCGAGCTCATCGAGAACCTGAAGTCCAACCCGGATTCGCGCCGGCACATCGTCTCGGCCTGGAACGTCTCCGAACTCAAGGACATGGCCCTGCCCCCGTGCCACGCGTTCTTCCAGTTCTACGTGGCGGACGGCAAGCTTTCGTGCCAGCTGTACCAGCGGTCGGCGGACACCTTCCTGGGCGTGCCCTTCAACATCGCGTCCTACGCCCTGCTGACACGCATGATCGCGCAGCAGACCGGCCTGGAACCGGGCGAATTCGTCTGGACCGGCGGGGATGTCCACATCTACGACAACCACATGGACCAGGTCCTCAAGCAGCTCGCCCGCGAGCCCTACGACTACCCCCAGCTGAACATCACCCGCAAGCCGGACTCCATCTTCGACTACACCCTCGAGGACTTCGAGGTGGTCGGCTACCAGCACCACCCGACGATTAAGGCCCCGATAGCCGTATGAGCAACGACAACACCGCGGGCGTGCAGCCCGGCGATTTCACGGAACAACTCCGAGCGTCCACCACTGGCCTCGGGCTCGTCTGGGCCCAGACCAGCACCGGGGTGATCGGCAAGGCCGGCGACATGCCGTGGCACCTGCCCGAAGACATGTCGCACTTCAGCCGCCTCACCACCGGCCACCCGGTCATCATGGGACGCAAGACCTGGGAATCATTCCCGGACAAGTACCGCCCCCTGCCCGGCCGGACGAACATCGTCATCACCCGCCAGGCCACCTGGCAGGACACCCCCGGCGCGGAAGGCGCCGTCGCCGTCGCGTCGCTCGATGACGCCTTGCTTGAATCCCAGTTCGTGGCCGGCCATGAGACCGTGTGGATCATCGGCGGCGGCGAAATCTTTGCCCAGTCCCTGGACCTTGCCGACGTCGCCGTCGTCACCACCATCGACACCAACGCCGAAGGGGACACCTTCGCTCCGGAACTCGGCTACGACTGGACCGTCTCGGCCAGCCTCCCGGCCAACGGCTGGCTGACCTCCGCCAACGGCACCCGCTACCGGATCACGCTGTGGCGCCGGACGGAGGCCAAGTAATGCTGAGGAAGCCAGAAACACTCTTTGTCCTGGGGTACATGCTCCTGCCCCTGCTCGCACTGCTCTCCGCGGTCGTGGGGCTGACCATGATCCTGGGCGGCAACAAGATCCTCGGGGCGATCGTGCTGGTGGTGGTGACCCAGGTCTTCACGTTCGGGGCGGTTTTCGCGCTGCGCCGGCGCAAGGCGGCGCTGCTGGAAGAGCCCCGCGGCGACTATAACGCGTGACGTAACCGACTGCGCCGGGCGGGCCGTGAAGTCTAAACTGGGCCCATGACTACAGCAGCTACCCCGTCCGTCGGCCTGGTTGGTTGGCGTGGCATGGTCGGTTCCGTCCTCATGCAGCGCATGCAGGATGAGGGCGACTTCGCCAACATCAACCCGGTCTTCTTCTCCACCTCGAACGCGGGCGGTGCCGCCCCGGCCCTGGCCGGCGCCGCTGCGGGCGCCGCCGGCAAGCTTGAGGACGCGTTCGACCTCGAGACCCTGGCGAAGCTGCCCATTATTGTCACCGCCCAGGGCGGGGACTACACCAAGCAGGTCCACGGCGAGCTCCGCAGCCGCGGCTGGGACGGCCTCTGGATCGATGCCGCCTCCACGCTGCGCATGAATGAGGATTCCATCATCGTGCTGGACCCCATCAACCGGGACGTCATCGACGCCGGCCTCTCCGGCGGGGTGAAGGACTTCGTCGGCGGCAACTGCACCGTGTCCTGCATGCTGATGGGCCTGGGCGGGCTCTTCAAGAACGACCTGGTCGAATGGGGCACGTCCATGACGTACCAGGCGGCCTCCGGCGGCGGGGCGCGCCACATGCGTGAACTGCTGAACCAGTTCGGCAGCCTCAACGCCGAGGTCAGCACCGAACTGGACGACCCGGCGTCGGCGATCCTCGAGATCGACCGCAAGGTCCTGGCACACCAGCGCGCCGGCATCGACGCCACACAGTTCGGCGTTCCGCTGGCCGGTTCGCTGATCCCCTGGATCGACGCGGACCTCGGCAACGGCCAGTCCAAGGAGGAATGGAAGGCCGGGGTGGAGACGAACAAGATCCTTGGCACCTCCGCCGCGAACCGCGTCGTCATGGACGGCCTGTGCATCCGGATCGGTGCGATGCGCTCCCACTCCCAGGCCCTGACACTGAAGCTGCGCGAGGACCTCCCGATCGCCGAGATCGAGAAGCTCGTGGACGCGGACAACCAGTGGGCCCGCGTGGTGCCAAACACCAAGGAAGCCTCAATGGCCGAGCTCACGCCCGTGGCGGCGTCCGGCACCCTGGACATTCCGGTGGGCCGGATCCGCAAGCTCGAGATGGGTCCGCAGTACATCAGCGCGTTCACGGTGGGCGACCAGCTGCTGTGGGGCGCCGCGGAGCCGCTGCGGCGCATGCTCCGCATCGCCACCGGAAACCTGTAGGAGCCCGTCCGGGACACCCTACAGGCATACGTTCAGACACCCCTTCAGGCACCTTTTCCGGCGCCTGTTCAGGCGCCAAGGAATCTGCGGTATTTCGCGGCCTGCAGCCCAAAAGACTTTTGGGCTGCAGGCCGCAGCCCGTTAACGACGTCGAAGGGTTCAGGCACGACGCCGGCACCCCTGCGGCCCGGCGGCCCGGCCCAGGTGCCGATCACGCCGCCGCCGGCCACAATGGTCTTCTTGAACACGCCGTTGCCGCCGGGGACGATCTTGTCGGCGTGCTCCGGCGGCAGCACGAGGGACCGGTCCGCGTAGCCGAGCAGGAATTCGTCGAACCCCGGCAGCGCCAGCACCGTGCGCTGACCGGGGACGCCGTCGTCGAGCAGCGCGGCTGTCTCTGCAGAGAGCCAGTAGCTGGTCCCCTCAAACTCCAGTTCCGCCAGCCGGTCCGACACCCGGGCCAGGGCGGCCCGGGTTTCCGTCAGCGGAATGCCGGCCCACCAGGCAAAATCACGTTCCGTGGCGGGGCCGTGACTGCGAAGGTAGCGCAGCAGCCACTCGGCGATGCCGTCGGAACGGTCCAGGGTCCGCGACTCGGTGATCCAGTCGCCGAAGGCCACGACCAGCTGCTGGTTGCCGGCCAGCGGACCCTGCACCAGCAACCCCCGCTGGCACAGGATCCCGAGCAGATGGATGCCGCGCTGGCCCGCCGTGGACTGGCCCGCCCGTTCGAAGGCCTGGAACAGCTCCGCCCGGCTGGCAGCTCCTCCGGAGACCAGCTGCAGGGCAGTTGCCGCGGCGGCGTCGACGTCCGCGGCCGTGATCTCGAGCTCCCGGTGGCGCCGGGCCAGGCCCTGGATCAGCCGGTCGGAGGTGATGGCCAGCATCCATTTCAAGTCCTCGGGCGCCAGCACGTGCAAGGTGCCGCGCATTGGCCAGGAACGGACGATCTCCGCCCGGTCCAGCGCCCCGCGTACGTCTTCGGCGCGGGAACCCGGCACGCGCTGGCCGACGGCCCAGAGCACGGCCTGCAGGTCCTGGGCCTGCATCGCAGTCATGCCGCGGACGGCGTCGGGGACGGACTGAAACCCCGGTCCCAGCAGTCCCTGGGCGGCGAGCCGCAGCCTGCCGATGATTCCGGGGCCAAGCCGGCGGACGCCCGTCACTGCTGCCATGGAACCATGGTAAGTCGCGTGTGCTGCCTGTCGGGTTGTTGCCCGGCTGTTCCCAGCCGCCATCCAGCAGGCTTCCCTACCCTTGAATCATGACTATGAGTGAGGTGTGGCCGCTACTGCGGCCCCTGTGCCGGAAGCTGGCCCTGCTGGGCTGGGCGTCCAGCGCCGCCGGCATGGCTGCCGGGCTCGCCGTCGCCATCGCCAGCGGTACCCGGCTCTCGCCCATGATGAGCACCCTGCAGCTGGTGGCCGCCTCGTCCATGGCGGTGTCCGTGGCCAGCTTCGTCACGGCCGCGGCGTTGCAGCCGCGGGCACGGTCTCAGGCACGGGTGCAGGCGGCCGTGAAGCACGGAAGCATCGCCCCGCAGGGCCGGGAGCTCCAGCTCGACTATGGCGGCGAATTTCCGGCCACCGTACAGGCCTTCCTGCTCGGCTCCCTGGCGTTCCTCGCCGGCGCCGTGGCGTTTGCGTGCGCCGGACTGGTGCTGCAAAGCGGGCCCAGCGTCCAGTCCGTGGCGTTCTGCCAGGTCTTCCTGCTCGGGGCCGCGGCCTCCGGTTTCACCTTCATGCTTTTCAGCAAGGTGGCACCCCGCCACACGGAACCGTAGCCGGGGCGCGGCGGTGCCCGGCCGGCGCTGCCCCGGCCTTGCCCGGGCAGCGGCCCTTTTCCTGGGGCCGGACTTTCCCTAGAGATCGACGCCGATCAGCAGCGGCTCCGGGTGCAGTTCAATGCCGAAACGTTCGACGACGCCGTGGCGGACCTCGCGCGCGACGGCCAGCATGTCCGCCGCGCTCGCCCCTCCCCGGTTGGTGATGGCAAGGGTGTGCTTGGTGGACAGCGAGGCCCGGCCGCCCGAGACGCTGTCCGGGTCCAGGCCGAAGCCCTTGGCGAACCCGGCCTGGTCGATCAGCCACGCCGCCGAGAGCTTGGTCAGCCCGTCCGCACCGGCGGGGTACCGCGGGGCCTCCTGCGGCAGCCGTGCCGCGACGTCCTCGGTCACGATCGGGTTCGTGAAAAAGGATCCCGTGGAGTAGGTGTCACGGTCGTCCGCGTCCCAGACCATGCCCTTGGACGCCCGGAGCCGCAGCACCTCGCGCCGGACGTCGGTGGAGTAGGCGCGCTGGCCCTGCTCGACGCCGAGCACCCGGGCGAGTTCGGCGTAGCGGACCGGGGCGCTCTTCCGGCCGAGCGGGAGCTGGAACTCCACGGTGAGCACCACATAGCGCGGTGAGCCGTTGACGGTGGTCTGCTTAAGGATGGAGTCCCGGTAGCCGAACTTGAGTTCGGAATTCGTGAAGGTCTTCACCGCGTTGCGTTCCCGGTCCCAGGTGCGCACGACGGCGATCGTCTGGGAGACGTCGGCCCCGTAGGCGCCGACGTTCTGCACGGGGGTGGCGCCCGTGGCACCGGGGATCCCGGAGAGTGCTTCGACGCCGGACCAGGCATGCTTCACAGCGTGTTCAACGAAGGCGTCCCAGTTGTGGCCGGCCTGGACCACCACCGCCACGCCGCCGCAGGAGTCCTCGGCGTCGACGGTGAACCCCTCCGAGGCGATCTTCAGCACCGTGCCGGGGAACCCGGCGTCGGACACCAACAGGTTGGAGCCGCCGCCGATGATCAGCAGGGACTGGCCGGCGGCGTCCGCGGTGCGCACGGCGTCGATGATCTCGGCCTCGGTGCGGGCCTCGATATAGCTGCCGGCGGGGCCGCCGACGGCGGAGGTGGTCAGGGCGGAGAGCTGGATCTGGGTCACCTGACCAGCCTAGCCGGGATCATCCGCCCGGCTAAGCCGGTACTGGCGGCACCTGGCTAGCTGTACTGTCCCGGCACGGGTACGGGCGCGGGGAGTTTGCGGGCCACCGGGGAGAGCAGGAAACTGACGATCAGCATCACCATGACGCCCAGCAGCGAGTGGAGAATGCCGACGTGCTCGGCCAGCAGGCCCAGCAGCGGCGGCCCGCACAGGAACGCTCCGTAGCCGATCGTGGACACCACGGACACCCGCGCGGCGGCCTTGACGGGGTCGTCGGCCGCGGCGGACATGCCGACCGGGAAGCCCAGGGACGCGCCGAGTCCCCAGATGGCCAGGGCCACGTAGGCCAGCCACGGTACCGGGGCGAAGACGAACAGGCCGAGGCCCAGAACCGCCAGCGCGGCGCACCAGCGCATCACCGGGACCCGGCCGAAGCGGTCCAGGACCAGGGTGCCGGCGAAGCGGCCGATGGTCATGAAGGTGACGAACAGCCCGTACCCGGCAGCTCCGGCGGCGTCGGTTTGGCCGTGGCCGTCGGCCAGCGCCAGCGCCACCCAGTCCCCCGCCGCTCCTTCGGCCAGGGCCAGCCCGAGGACCAGCACGCCCAGCAGCAGGGTGCGCCTGTCACGCCAGGCCTGGGCAATGAGGCGTTTGTTGTCCAGCGGCGGCTCCGGGACCGCGTCCGCCTGCCGGACGATCGGGATGGGACCGGTAGAAGGATCCTCGAAGGTGTCTGTCCCGGACGCCTTGAAGGGCCGCTCTGCCTCGAGGGGCGTGATGTCCGACCGGAACCAGGCCGCCGCGGTGGTCACCGAGCCGGCCACCAGCAGGCCCACCACGGCCAGGTGCAGGAAGACGGGGATCCCGGCGGCGGCAGCCCAGGCGCCCAGCCCGGCGCCCGCAACAGTGCCCAGGCTGAAGGAGCCGTGCAGCCGGGGCATGATGTGCCGCCGGACGGCGCGTTCCACCGCCGCCCCTTCGACGTTGGACGCGGTGTTCCAGCTGGCGGTGCCCAGCCCGATGATTGCCAGACCCGCGGCAACCGCCACCGGGCTGGCGAGCACCGAGGTGCCGAAGCCTGCCAGCGCCAGCCCGAATCCGACCATGATGCTGCCGATCCGGATGGTGCGCTTGGAGCCAAGGCGAAGAACAATCAGGCCCGAGGCGGACACGGACACGAAGGATCCCGCCGTCATGCAGAGCAGGAGCAGCCCGATCGTGCCCGGGGTCAGGTCCAGACCGTCGCGGATGGCCGGCAGCCGGGACACCCAGGTGGAGAATGCGATTCCGCTCGCGGCGTAGGCCACCACCACGGCGTTTCGCCAGTGCGTGATCTCGGCGGGCGGGACGAAGACTTCCTTGGTCACAGCAGCCAGATTCACAGCAACGCCATGGGCTAGGCCACCCTGACGACGGCCTGGGCCTTGACGAGGACCTTCTGGGCGGCCGAGACGACCGTGAGGTCGACGCGGGCGGTGCCGGCGTCGGCGTCGAGGGCCCCGATGGCCCCACTGATCTCGATCACGGCACCGGACTCCGGTGTCCCCGTCGTGTCGGCGACGGGAACCGGCTTCGTAAAGCGGGTCTGGAAGTCGACGACGGCGGCGGGATCGCCGGCCCAGTCGGTCACGAGCTGGACGGCCGCACCCATGGTGAACATGCCGTGCGCGATCACGCCCGGCAGGCCGACGCCGGTGGCGAAGGCCTCGTTCCAGTGGATCGGGTTGAAGTCACCGGATGCGCCGGCGTACTTGACGAGGTCGGTGCGGGTGACGGTAATGCTGCGGCTGCCAATGTGCTGGCCGACTGTGAGTGCTGCGATGTCGATGCTCATGGCTACTGTCCCTCTCCGCGGACCAGGATGGACGAGGTGGTGGTGGCGACCGGCTCCCGGACGTCGGCGGCACCGGTGGCATCGCCGGGGGCAAGGGCGAAGATTTCCGAGCGGGTGGTGATCATGGCTCCGCCGCCCATGGCGCGGACGCCGTCGACGTGCAGTTCGGCGACCAACCGGTCGCCCGCGACGATCGGGCGGTGGTGCGTGAACCGCTGGTCGGCGTGGACCACGCGGGAGAAGTCGATCCCGGATTCCGGATCCTCGATCAGCTGCGCGTCGGCGCGCTGCGCGACGATAATGGCGAAGGTCGGCGGCGCCACGAGGTCGCTGTGACCCAGCGCCTCGGCGGCGGCAACATCGAAGTGGGCAGGGTGGGTGGCCTTGACCGCGCGCGCGAACTCGCGGATCTTCTCGCGGCCGACGTCATACACCTCTGCGGCAGGGTAGCTGCGCCCCTGCAGGTCCGGATTGATAGTCATGGTTCCAGCCTATCGCCACGCCCGGAGCCGTCCGGCTTCGTGACAGGGTGCGCGCCGGGGACCGGGCGGGCACTGACGGGCGCTCCGGCGGTTCTTGACCGATACGATATGATGAAAACATCAATCCATCAATCCGAATCGCCTAGGGCGCCCCCGGACCGCGCCGCGAACGGATGCGAGAAAGTGTTTCCCCGCCATGATCTCCGCCGCGCAGACACCCCTGTACGAAATTAAGGCCAACCTGTTCAAAGCCCTGGCGCACCCGGCCCGAATCCGGATCCTCGAGCTTCTGGCGGCCGCGCCGGACAATACGGCACCGGTCAGTTACCTGCTCGCCGAGACGGGGCTGGAGCCCTCGCATCTGTCCCAGCATCTGGGGACGCTGCGCCGGCACGGTGTGGTGACGTCGGTCCGGACGGCGAATGTCGTGACCTATCGGCTGGCTCATCCCAAGATCAAGGAGCTGCTCGCGATCGCCCGGGTCTTCCTGCTGGACACCCTGGCCGGTTCCAGCGAACAGCTCCGGATAGCGCAGGAGCTGCCGGCAGGCCACCTCGACCGCGCGGGCGACGCCGACAGTACCGGCCACCTCGACGCCGCGGCAACGTGAGCGCGGCCCAGGCAGCAGACCCGGCGACGACATCTGCCACGGCCCGGGGACGCTTCGCCCGGTTTGTGCCGTCCCGCCGCGACTACGAGCTCTTGAGGTCCGCCTGGAAGACGGATCTGTTCGCCGGCATCACGGTGGGCATTGTGGCGCTCCCCCTGGCCCTGGCCTTCGGGGTCAGTTCCGGGGTCGGGGCGGAGGCCGGACTCATCACCGCGGTGGTGGCAGGACTTGTCGCCGCCGTCATGGGCGGATCCAACGTCCAGGTCTCCGGCCCGACCGGCGCCATGGTGGTGGTCCTGGCCCCGGTGGTCGCCGTCCACGGCGTCGGCAGCATTGCCCTGGTCTCTGTACTGGCCGGGCTGCTGGTCGTGGTCCTGGGCGCCAGCGGGCTGGGCCGGGCCGTCGCGTTCATCCCGTGGCCGGTCGTGGAGGGTTTCACGCTCGGCATCGCCGCCATCATTTTCCTCCAGCAGGTTCCCTTGGCCACGGGCACCGAGGGAACGCCGGGCCACAACACCCTCCTGGCCGCCGTCGAGAGCGCGTCGCAGGCCACCATGCCGACCGTGCTGGAGACGCTCGCGGTGGTGGCCTGCGTCGCGGCCGTGATGTACCTGCTGCCCAGGCTGAATAAGGCCCTGCCCGCGAGCCTGATCGCGGTGCTGCTCACCACCGCGGCGTCGGAGATGCTGGCGCTGGACATACCGCGGATCGGCGCGCTTCCGCACTCCCTGCCGGCGCCCTCGATGCCCTCTGTCGATCCGGCCGCGCTGGGAGGCCTGCTGATGCCGGCCGTGTCCATCGCGACGCTCGCCGCCATCGAATCCCTGCTCTCGGCCCGGGTGGCCGCCGGCATGGTCGGCCCCGACGGCCGTCCGTCCGGCGCGTACAGCCCGGACCGGGAGCTCACCGGCCAGGGGCTGGCCTCGATCGCTGCCGGGTTCTTCGGCGGCATGCCCGCCACGGGCGCGATCGCCCGGACCGCCGTGAACGTCCGTTCCGGGGCCAAGACCCGGCTCTCCGCGGTGGTGCACGCCCTGGTGCTGCTGGCCATCATCTACCTGGCGGCGGGGCTTGTCGGCAGGATCCCGCTGGCGGCGCTGGCCGGCATCCTCATGGTCACGGCCGTCCGCATGGTCTCGCGGCACACCGTGACGGCGATCCTGCGCTCCACCCGGGCCGACGCCGCGGTCTTCGTGGTCACCGCCCTCATTACCGTCGCCTTCGACCTCATTGTGGCCATCCAGATCGGACTCGCCGCGGCCGCCGTGTTCACGCTGCGGACATTCGCTTCCCTGAGCGGGGTCCGGCGCGAGGACATCCCGGGGCCGCCTGTTCCGGGCGACGAGCACATCGCCATCTTCCGGCTGGACGGGGCCATGTTCTTCGGTGCAGCGGAGCGGGTCCTGCAGGAGATCAGCCAGGTCAGGGACATCCAGGTGGCCGTCATCCGGCTCTCCCAGCTGCGGATGCTGGACGCCACGGGCGCCCACATGCTCGTTGAGGTGGTCTCCGCGCTGGAGCTGCGGGGGGTCACGGTCCTACTGAAGGGGGTCCAGCCGCAGCATCTGGAGCTCGTGACCAATGTGGGGGTCATCCGCTCACTGCGGCATCACAAGCACCTGTTCACATCCCTCCCGGACGCGGTGGAGCATGCCCGGAGCCATGTGGTGCGGAACGCGGCCGCTAGCGCTTGAGGTTTTTCCGGATCGCCTGGCCGCGGACCACAAGCCCGGCAAGGTGCAGGATCAGGCCGAGTCCGATCACTGCCAGTGAGGCGAGGGCAAGGGGCTGGTTGCCGGTGCTGTTGCCCACCACGCTGAGGATGATGCCGAGGGCGATCAGGCCCATGGCGCTGAAGACAATCACCTTGTAGGTGGTTGACGCGGTGGCCCAGAATTCATTCAGCACCGTGCCAGTCTACCGGGACGGCCGGACGACACCGCGAGCCGCAAAATTCCTGGCGACACTCACATTGCCTGCCGACGCGGGAATACGGGCGCGCCCGGTAATTTGCGCGTCGCGAGGCAATTCCAGCGTCAGAACAAGGCTTCCTGCACGGCCGGGACATCCGAGCCGTGGTCACCGAGTTCGATCACCCGGGCCTTGAGCTGGCCCAGGTTCACCACGAATTCCAGTCCGCTGCCATCCAGCGCCGCGAGGGCAATGCTGCCGCTCAGCGCGTCGATCCGGAACCCGTGCGCTCCGGCCGCCAGGTCGTGCGGATAGGCATGCCGGGCGGCCGGGGCGCAGGCCTTCGCGGAGAGTTCCGGCCGGTCCCACCGCTCATCCACCACCGCGAAGCCCTCCCCGCCGGCACCGGCAATCAGGGTCCGGGCCTCCCCTGCCAGCCGTCCGTTCAGGGCGTCGAGGTCGACGGCGGCTGCCGGGGCGAGCAGCGCAGCGGCCTTGGCGGCAGCGCGGACCTGCTGCGGCAGCCCGGCCTCGCGCGTGATCATGTCTTCAAGGAGGCGGACCACGCGGCCGTCCTCGGCACGGGCGACGTACCGGGCGACGACGGCGCCCTGCTCGGCGAGCCGGTTCCATTTGCGCCGGTGGGACGCGGTGCCGACCTTGCTGGCCCCGTTGGCGAAGGTGGCGACGTAGAGCCAGTGCGGCTGCATCAGGTACGCGCGCAGGCCCGGCGGGACCCGGCCGCCGCGGTGGAAGTCATGGATCAGCCGGAATTCATCCAGGACGAAGCACCGCCCGCACTGGCTGCCCCTGGCGGCGGGAGCCCGGTCCGGGCACAGGACGTGGTCCCGGTCGGCGGGTCCGTGCACCAAGTGATGCCCAAGGCACTGTTTCCCCGCGGCGGCGAGCCGGAAACCGAGGCGGGTGCCGGCGTCGAGCGTCACTGCGGTGAGGGCGCCGCCAGGGTCCTGCAGGCGCATCGCCGGCGGCCTGCCGCCGGACGCTGCGGCGGGCCCGGGCGCCGGACCATCCCAAAAGACCCCGTGCACCAGATAGCGGGTATCGGTCACGGGGTCTCCTCGAGTGGTGTGGCGGCTACAGGGCCGGCTGCACGCCAAAGGCTACCGCGAGCTTCATGATCTTCTCGGCCCGGCCCAGGCGCGGCAGGTCGGAGCCGTCCCGGATGACGCGGCCGTTGGCTTCGAAGTCGGCCATGAAGTCGGTGGCCCAGGCGACGTCGGACGGCGTGGGGCTGATGACCTCGTTGATGACCGGGGTCTGGTCGATTGCGAGGCAGAGCTTCCCGGTCATCCCCATCATCACCGTGATGCCGGTCTGTTCGCGCAGGATCGGGTGGTTCGTGCCGACGGTGGGGCCGTCGATGGGGCCGGGGAGGTTGCCCACGCGGCTGGCCACAACGAGCTTGGCGCGGGGGTAGGCCATGGCTTCCGCGGTGGCCGCCATGCCGGTGTCGCGGCGGAAGTCGCCCGAGCCGAAGGCCAGGCGGAAGGCGCCCTGGGCCTTGGCGATGTTGTTGGCTTCCTCGATGCCGACGGCGGACTCGACCAGGGGGATCACCGGGGTCTTGCCGTCCATCCGGTGGAAGCTCTCCGTGACCTGGTCGGCCGATTCGGTTTTGGCCAGCATGATGCCCAGCAGGCCGGGGGTGCCGCGCAGGCCGGCGAGGTCGTCGGCCCAGAACGGGCTGGTGGCGTCGTTGATCCGGACCCACGCGCTGCCGCCGGCTGTCAGCCAGTTCACGACGTTGGCGCGGGCGGCGTCCTTCTGCGAGGGGTCCACCGCGTCTTCGATGTCGAGGATGATCGCATCGGCCCGGGAGACGGCGGACTGGTCGAAGAGATCGGTCTTCATCGCGTTAACCAGCAGCCAGGAGCGGGCGATGTCGGCCGGGATGTTGCGTTGGGGCCGAAGTGATTCGGCGGTGGTGGTAGAGGTCATGCATCTACGCTAGTCGCCCGGGGGCACTTGCCGCTAAGCGATCCGGCCCTCAGCGGCGACCATTACGACCAAAATCACGTCCACACCCAGCTGGCCGGCAGCAGAAGCCGTTTTCGGGCTCCCAACGGCCTCGGCTGCCGGCCAGTTGGGTGGGACGGACAGGCTAGGGGATGTTGCTTCCCCGGGCCGCGACCCAGAGCCCGTACCACTCGGCGCGGGTCATCGCCGCGGCGGCCTCGGCGGCTCCGGCGCAGGCGAGGATCCGGTCCGGGTTCGCGGTGCCGATCACGGGCGCAATCCCGGCAGGGTGCCTCATGAGCCAGCCGAGCACGATCGCTTCCCCCGTGGTCCCCTTCTCGGCGGCCAGGGCGGCCACGAGGGAGGTGGCGGCCTCCTCGGCCGGCGTCCTCGCGGCCGCCGGCGCCCCGGTGTAGAGGCCGCGGGCCAGCGACCCGTATGCCTGCAGCCGGATGCCGTTCCGGACGCAGTGCTCGACGGTCCCGTGCGGGAAGCTGTAGTCCGTGCCCTCGGCATGGTTGACGAGCACTGTGCTTTCCAGCCACGCCCGTTTCAGCAGGCTCATTTCGAGCTGGTTGCCCACCACGGGAACCTCGAGCCGGTCCTGCAGCATCTCGATCTGCGGGCCCGACATGTTGGACACGCCCACGGCCCGCACCTTGCCTTCGGCCATGAGCTGCCCGACGGCGGAGGCCACCTCCGCCGGATCCATCAGGGGATCCGGGCGGTGCAGCATGAGCACGTCGACGTAGTCCGTCCGGAGCCGGGCCAGGCTTTCGTTGACCCGCTCCAGGATGCCGTCCCGGCTGAGGTCGTAGTAGGCCTCCAGGCCCTGCTCGTTGAGCCGGATGCCGCACTTGGTCTGCAGCCGGATTTTCTCCCGCAGCCCGGCGGTGCGGGCCAGGACCTCGCCGAAGACGGCTTCGGCCTTGCCATTGGTGTAGATGTCCGCGTGGTCGAACAGTGTGATGCCCGCGTTCAGGGCGGCTTCGACGGCCGCGGCCGCCTCGTCCACGTGCGCGGACGAGTACGGCTCGGCCGACCAGTCGCCGCCCAGGCCCATGCAGCCGTAGACGAGTTCCTGGGGGAGGTTCCCGGCGCCGGCGGGCGTGCCGGGCGAAGCCTGCGGTGCGGGGCTCACCGCAGCCAGACGGTGGTGTTGGCCGGCAGCTGCCCGCCATCCAGCGGGCCGCTGCTGACCAGCACCTCGCCGGCCGGCAGGTCAACCGGCGCGTCGCCGAAGTTGGTCACCGTCTGCCAGCCGCCGGGACGGCTGAAGCGCAGGACGTCGGCGCTGCCGGATTCCTGCCACTGCAGTTCCTCCGAGGTCTGCAGTTCGCGGCGCAGCTTCAGGGCCTTGCGGTAGAGCTCGAGGGTGGAACCTTCCACGCCGTCCTGGGCTGCCACCGCGTAGCGGCTGAACCAGGCCGGCTGCGGCAGGTGTGCCCCGCCGGCGCCAAAGCCGAACGAGGTGCCCTCCGGGGCCCAGGGCAGGGGCACGCGGCAGCCGTCGCGGCCGATCTCCACGCCCTTGTTCCGGAAGAAGGTGGGGTCCTGGCGCTCGGCGTCGGGGATCTCCGTGACTTCCTGCAGGCCCAGTTCCTCGCCCTGGTACAGGTAGGCCGATCCCGGCAGGGCCAGCATCAGCAAGGTCGCGGCGCGGGCCCGGCGCAGGCCGAGTTCGACGTCGAGTTCCTCGACGGGGGCGCCGGCCAGCAGCCAGCCCTTGCCGTCCTGGCCCTGGGCGTGCTTGCCCCCGCCCTGGGGCAGGCCGTAGCGGGTGGCGTGGCGGACGACGTCGTGGTTGGAGAAAACCCAGGTGGAGGAGGCACCGGACTCGGTGGCCTCGGCGAGGTTCCGGGCGATGATTTCGCGGAACTCGCCTGCGGCGAAGTCGGCCTGCAGGAGGTCGAAGTTGAACGCCTGGCCCAGGCCCTCCGGGCTGGCGTAACGGGCGCGGCGGGTGGCGTGCACCCAGGCCTCGGCGACGGCGGTGCGCGGCGGGTTGTACTCGTTGAACACCTCGCGCCATTCGGCGTAGATCTCGTGGACTTCATCGCGGTCCCAGAACGGGTGCGAGCCGTCCGGGAAGCCGTCCGTTCCGGTGTTGGCGGCGCTGAGCTCCACCTTGGAGATCAGCGGCTCGGTGAGGTCCTTGGTCAGCGCGTGGGCGACGTCGACGCGGAAGCCGTCCACGCCGCGGTCGGACCAGAAGCGGAGCGTCTTGAGGAAGTCGTCGCGGATTTCCCGGTTGGCCCAGTTCAGGTCCGGCTGTTCCTTGGCGAAGATGTGCATGTACCACTGCCCGGGCGTGCCGTCGGGCTCGGTGATGCGCTCCCAGGCGGGGCCGCCGAAGACGGATTCCCAGTCAGACGGCGCGAGTTCGCCGTTTTCGCCGAGGCCGTCGCGGAAGATGTAGCGCTCGCGGGCCGCGGAGCCGCGCGGGGAGGCCAGAGCCTCCTGGAACCACTCGTGCCGGTTCGAGGAGTGGTTGGGGACGATGTCGGCGATGAGCTTGATGCCGGCGGCGTGCAGCGCGGCGGACATCTCGTCGAAGTCCGCCAGGGTGCCGAGCTTGGGGTCCACGTCGCGGTAGTCGTCGACGTCGTAGCCTCCGTCGGCGAGCGCCGAGGGGTAGAACGGGGAGAGCCAGACGGCGTCGATCCCGAGTTCCTTCAGGTACGGGACCTTGGCGGTGATGCCCTTGATGTCGCCCAGTCCGTCACCGTTGGAGTCCGAAAAGCTCCGCGGGTAGATCTGGTACACCGATGCCTGGCGCCACCAGTTGGGGTCGGCGGCGAGATCGGAACCGGACAGGGTTGCCAGCGTGGCGGTGTTGGTCAAAGGAGATTCCTTCGGGTCTGGGAGGGCTTCTGGTAATTTAGATACAAGCTAAATATATTGCCTGAACAATTATGGGTCCGGGGACAGAAGAGGTCAAGAAGTGATGCCGCACGCAGCCGCCGCCACGCCGCAGCTGCTGCGCCGCGTCAACGCCCAGGCCGTGCTGCGCCACATCCGCGGCGCCGATGTGGCCACCGGAACCGAGTTGATGGCACTGACCGGGCTGACCCGGGCCTCGGTGATTGCTGTCTGCGAGGATCTGATCGGCCGGGGCTGGATCGTGGAGCAGGACCAGCCCGCAGACCCTGCCAGTCCGCGGAAGGGCCGGCCGGCCCGGCGCTTTGCCTTCAACCGGGAAGCGGGTTTCGTGTTGGGCCTGGACATTGGTGCCGCGACCACCACCGCCGCCGTGGCCGACCTCCGCGGCACGGTGATCGGCCGTTCCAGCGGGAGCTTCCGTGCGGCGGACATCCCCGCGCAGGAGCGGATCGGCGTCGTCGATCTCGCCTGCCGCGAGGCGCTGGAAGCGGCGGGAGCTGACCCGGGCAGGGTCCTGGCCGTCGGCGCCGGGATCGCAGCGCCGGTGGACCGCGACGGCAACGTTCTGGTGACGCAGCGGTTTTGGAGCCTGTTCGACGTCGGGCTCCGCTCCGCGCTGAAGGAGCTGCACGGCTGGACCGTGCTCCTGGAGAACGACGCCAACCTGGCTGCGCTCGGTGAGCGCTGGCGCGGGTCCGGCGTGGGCGTGGATGATCTGGTGGTGCTCCTGGCCGGCGAACGCCTCGGCGCCGGCGTGATGGAATCCGGCCGCCTGCTCCACGGCCGCGGCGGGGCCGCCGGCGAGATGGGCTATCTGGACATGGTGGAGGGTGTTGGCTCCAGCGACGGCATCGCCGCCCTGGTGCGGCAGTGGTCGGCGGCCGGCGGCGGACCCTCCGCGGGCGGCCCTGCCAGTGCGCCGCGCGTCTTCGCGGACGCGGCCGCGGGAGACCCGGCGGCCCTGGCCATCCTGGACCGGATTTCGGAGCGCATGGCCCGGGTCATCGCCTCGATCGCGAGCCTGATCAACCCCGAGCAGGTGGTGATCGGCGGCGCCGTCGCCGAGTCCGCCGGGGCGCTCCTGCCCGGCATCACAGCGCTGCTTCCCCGCTTCACCGCGACTCCCCCGCGGGTGACAGTCTCACCCCTGGGCGACGCGATCGTCACGGCGGGCGCGGTCCGGCACGCCCTGGACTACGTCGAGGCGAATGCCTTGGAGCTGGCCCTCCCCGCGCGGGGCTGACCCGGATCCGTTGCCTTAGTCCGGCATGATCATGGTGCGCAGGTCCAGCTGCCGCAGCACCCGGTCCGCGACTTCCGGGTCCATGCCCGGCTCGTTCCGGGCCGCTACGACTTCCCGGCGGGCCGCATCGAGGGCGATCGTCTGCACCGCGATCGCCAGTTCCCGGCCACGCTTACGCTGCTCCCCCGCGCTTTCATTCCGCAGGCTCCCGTCCAGCAGCTCGGCGTGCAGCCGGGTCATTTTCTCCTTCACGAGCGCCACCTTATCCGCCGGCAGCTCCTTCATGAGCTCGTTGTCCTTCAGGGCCGCGATGGCTGCCTGTTGCGCCCGGCTTGCCAACACGCGGGCGGCGTCGCGTTCTTCGGAACCGTCCTCGGACGCCTTCAGGACCCGCATGAGCCACGGCAGCGTCAGCCCGGGCAGCACCAGGGTGGCCAGCAGCACGGCGCAGGCGATCACCAGCAGCTCGCTGCGGGCCGGGAACGGCGTGCCGTCCGCAACGGTCAGCGGAAGAGCCAGGGCCAGCGCCAGGGTGGCCAGGCCGCGCATGCCGCACCACGTGAGTATCAGCACGTCCTTGGCCGAAGTAGGGCGCAGAACATCCTTCCTCGCCCGGGAGAGGCCGGACATCATGGCCAGCCAGGCGAAGCGTGCGGCGAACACCAGGACGCACACCACCGCAGCCGTCCCGACCATGCCGAAAACGCCGCTGCCTTCGTCGTGGATGACTTGCCGTACTTCCAGGCCCACCAGCCCGAACGCCAGGCCGGTGACCAGCAGTTCCACGACGTCCCAGAACGCGGTGCGGGTGACCCTCTCCGCGGCGTCCCCGGGCCGGGAGTGGCGCTGCATTTCCAGCGCGGTGACGACGACGGCGATCACCCCGGAGGCGTGCACCTCCTCGGCCAGGATGTAGGCGGCAAACGGCACCACCAGGGTGACGGCGCTCCGGGCCACCATGGAGGTCACCAGGCGGGTGATCAGGCTCGTGAGCCAGCCCATGCCGATCCCCACAACCACCGCGATCGCAGCTCCCAGGACAAACTGGAGGACAACGTCCGAGGCGATCTTGGTGCCGGCGACGGCGGCGGCCACGGCCGCCTGGAAGATGACGATGGCGGCGGCGTCGTTGAACAGGCCCTCGCTCTGGAGCACGTTGATGAGCCGCCGCGGCATGTGGACCCGGCTGGCGATGGAGTCCACGGCCACGGGATCGGGCGGGGCCACCATGGCGCCCAGGGCGATCGCGGCCGGTATGCCGATGCCCGGGATCATGAGCCAGGCCGCGCCCGCGACCACCGCCGTCGAGACCACCACGAGCGCGACGGCAAGCATCAGCAACGTGCGCCAGCGGACCCGGAAAACAGCCCACGAACTGCGCTGCGCGGTCGCGAAGAGCAGCGGGGGCAGGAAAATGGGCAGGATCAGCTCGGGCGGGATCTGGATCTCCGGGAAGCCGGGGATGAATGTCAGGGCAACGGCCAGGATCAGCATCAGCACCGGGTAGGGTAGCCGCAGCTTCTCTCCGAGACCGACAGCGCCCACCGTAGCCAGCAGAAGTCCAACGATGAGTGCCAACTGATCCATGTGCCCGCTTTCCCCGGAGGCGGGCCGGGGCATCCCGGGTGGATGCGCGGACCGCCCCCACCACCCTATCGGGAAGAGTCCTGGGCTAGCCCAACGTTTCCAGCGCTGCCGCGAGCGGGAGCGTGCCGTCCCGGAACTCGATGGTGCGCCCGATCGTGGCCGGCAGCCCGAGGACCGCCGCCGCCACCAGGGCGACGTTGGCCCGGGCGGTTTCGGTGCCGTCGGACGTGTCGGCGGGGTCGACGTCGATCATCCCGTTGCCGGGTCCCGCGGTCAGCGTCCCGGGGCCCAGGACGGTCCAGTCAAGGCCTGAACCGCGCAGGTACTCATCCGCCGCGGCCTTGGCTTCGGCGTAGGCGAAGAAGCCGTTGTCCGCGGGGACTCCGTGGTCCGGCCCGGCCCCGAAATAGGACACCATGACGTACCTGCTGACGCCGGCTTCCGCCGCAGCGTCCATGGAACGGATCGCGGCGTCGCGGTCCACGGCGTAGGTCCGTTCGGGGCTGCCGCCGCCGGCTCCGGCCGACCACACCAGGGCGTCGTGTCCGCGGAGGGCTCCGGCGATCTGCGCCGTCGTCGCGTTCTCCACATCCAGCAGCGCCGGTGTGGCGCCGGTGGCCGCGACGTCGGCCGCATGGTCCGGGTTGCGGATAAAGGAGGTCACCCCGTGCCCTTCCGCCGCGAGGATCCTGGACAGTTCCAAAGCCACCTTGCCGTGGCCGCCGATAATTGCGATGCGCGTCATGGTCCCATTCTGTCCCACCGGACAGCGAACTGCTGCCCCATGGTCCACAGGTTGGTGGTGGTCCAGTAGATCAGGACGCCGATGGGGAACAAGATCCCGCCCACACCGAAGACGACCGGCAGGCTGTACAGCAGCACCTTTTGCGGGCCCATGAACGGAGTCGCCACGGCCTCGCCGGACAAGCTCCTGGCCATGATCTGCCGCTGCGTGATGAGCTGCGAGGCCGTCATGGCCAGGATCATCGCAATGGAGAGGATCCACACCGAGAGCTGGCTGCCGCCGACGCCGTGCAGCAGCGAGGCCGAGAGCGGGGCGCCGAAAATCGTGGACTCGTCGAACTGCGCGACCTGTTCGGGGCTCATGGCCCCGACGGCTTCGCCCTGGCCGGCCGCGGCGCTGATGCCGGACAGCATCTGGAACAGCGCGAAGAAGAAGGGCATCTGGATCAGCAGGGGCAGGCAGGCGGAGAACGGGTTGGTGCCGTGCGCCTTGTAGAGGGCCATCTGTTCCTGCGCCATGGCCTGGCGGGAGAGCGGATCGGTCTTGCCTTTGTATTTGTCCTGGAGCTTCTTCAGGTCCGGCTGCAACCGCCTCATGCGCTGCTGGACGTTGACCTGTTTGAGGAACACCGGGATCAGGGCGGCGCGGATCACCAGCACCAGCCCAATGATGGACAGCGTCCAGGTCCAGCCGCTGGCCGCCGGCATGCCGATGGCGCTGAGTCCGTCATGGAAGCCCGCCATCATGGCTGAGACCAGCCATTTGAACGGAGCCATGATGGTGCCAAGAAGGTCCACTGATATCCCCAACCGTCAGTTGCTGCAAAGCTACGGCGAAAAGTGCCTCTTGTCACGGGCGCGCGTTGCGGGAAGGCACACGGCTGACCAGGAGACGATTCAGCCGGTGTCCGGGCGTGCCCGCACTGCGCTGACGCCGTTGATTTTTAGGCTGATCTGAATTGCACGCAGGCGTCCAGGCCGGTGGTGCCCGGTGCGGGCCCGGGGGCCCTGGGCCTGAGTGTTGCTTCTGCCCCGCTGGCCCGGGCCAGTTGGTGCACGATGGACAAACCGAGGCCGCTGCCCTCGCCGCCCTGGGTGCCGCGCCAGAAACGGCCAAATGCCCGTTCGCAGTCTTCCGGGGAAAGCCCGGGGCCCTCGTCCAGGATGTGCAGTTCGATGGTGCCTGGCTGTTCACCGTGGGAGACCACGAGCTGGATCAGTGACCCCGGCGGGGCGACGGCGAGGGCGTTGTCGATCAGGTTGTCGATGATTTGCTCGGCGGCCCCGGGCAGGATCAGGATGTCTGCCGCAGGCGGGCCGTCCAGGCTCAGGCGCACACCGGTCTCCTCGGCGAGGGCCTCCCATTGTTCCTTGCGGGCCTTCGCTGCCTCGACGAGGTCGGTGGTGACCGGCACGGCCGGGCTGCCTTCGGCCTTGCTGAGCAACAGCAGCCCGTCGATGATGCGCTGCAGCCGGTACGTCTCCTCCAGCGAGGCGGCCACCATGGTCCGGCCCGCTTCCGGGTCGGCGGGGATCGTGTCGTGGGCGTTCTCGAGCCTGAGCCGCAGCCCCGTCAGCGGGGTGCGGAGCTGGTGGGAGGCGTCGGAAGCGAAGCCGCGTTGTTGCTCGAGCAGGTGTTTCATCCGGTCCGCCATGCGGTTGAAGGAACCCGCGAGGGCTTTGATCTCGGGGGCGCCCCCTTCGTCGGTTCGGGTGTCCAGGTTTCCGTCGGCGAGCAGTTCCGTGGCGTCCCGCAGCCGCTGGAGTCTCCGGGTCACGGCGCCGGCCATGACGTAGGCCAGGATGCCGGCGAGCAGTACCGTGGTTCCGGCGACGGTCCAGATGGTACGCAGCTGGCCGTTCACCTGTTCGGCCACGACCGACGCCGGATACGTCAGCCGGACGACGCCGGAAATCTTCTCACCGCTGAGGACGGGAACGGCGACGTAGAGCAGGTCCAGGCCCAGTGTCTGGGAATACCGTTGGCCCGCGTTGATCTGACCGGTCAGCGCGGAGGCGATCTCGGGCCGCGAACTGTAGGGCGATCCGGTGGCCGCCTGATCGTCGTCCGAGGTCGCCACGGCCGTCCCGACGGCGTCGACGATCACCACACGGGCCCCGCCCGCCTCCCCGTACCGGCGCACGTCGGCCGCGACTTCCGGAGGCAGTGGACCGCCGGCTTTCAACGCGTCGCCGGCCCGGCCGGCCAGGAGAAAAGCGTCGCGTTCAAGGGACGTGGTGAGGCGCTCCCGTTCCACACGGACCAGATAGTTTCCCAGCGGAATGTCCTGGACCAGGACCACCAGCAAGGTGATGAGCATGAAGGCGCCGATCAGCCGCCATCTCATCCAGGCACCCCGAGCCTGAACCCGACGCCGCGGACGGCCTCGATCCAGCGGGGGTCACCGAGCTTTTTGCGGATTCCGGCAATGTGGGCATCCACGGTCTTCGTGGTGCCGTACCAGTCGCCGTCCCAGACCGCTCGCAGGATTTCCCGGCGCTCGAACACCGCGCCGGGGTCGGCGGCCAGGAAATACAGGAGTTCGAACTCCTTGGCGGTCAGATAAACCTCGGCTCCGTCCAGGAGCACGCGGCGCGAGCGCTGGTCAATACTCAGGCCGCCGATGTTCCTGCTGAGCTCCGTCCCGGGCCGGCCATCCGGGAGCCGTTCTTCGGAGCGGCGCGCCACCGCCCGGATTCTCGCGATGAGTTCCCGCATCCCGAACGGCTTGACCAGATAGTCATCGGCGCCCAGTTCCAGCGCCAGGACCCGGTCAATCTCTTCATCCCGGGCACTGACCACGATGATCGGAATCGAGGTCAGCGCCCGAATGGCGCGGCACACATCGGTGCCGTCCATGTCCGGCAGCCCCAGGTCCAGAAGGACAAAATCGGGACTGGACGCGCGGACCACCTCCAGGGCCTGGCCGCCAGTTCCGACGTGGCTGGCCCCGAAGCCGGCCCGGCCCAGTCCGTCAAGGACTCCGGTGGCAACTGATTCGTCATCCTCCACTACCAGGATCTGCATACCTGATTATGTTCCTGCCTGCCGCGAATTCTGCCGCAATCCGCGTGAGTTGGCTGATCGGGGGCGCAAACTTGGACAACTCTTGGATTTCCCCAAGACCCGTCCTTTCCCACGGATTCCTAGGGTGGAGACATGAAAACTAAAACAGTCCTCGTCCTCACGGCAGCCGGTGTCCTGCTCACCGGATCCGCGGCCCTTGCAGTCAACGCCCAGACCTTGAACGGCTCACCGGCCGGATCAACGAACCCCGCCAATACCGTCCTCCTGCCGCAAAACGCCACCACCGCCGCTTCCGGCTCCCCCACATCCACGGGCAGCACGTCCGGAACCGAGGACCGCAGCCCGGCCTCCTCGCCGAGTCCCTCCGCCACCGAGGACGCGGTCCCCGCCCCAGCACCTGCCGGCTCCAGCGAACCGGGCGAGGACCGGACCGCGGTTCCCGCCCCGGCACCTGCCGGCTCCAGCGAACCGGGCGACGACCACGGCGGACACGGCGAAAACGAGCCCGGCGACGACAAGCACAAGGGAAGCGATGACTGACAGTGGGAAGACAGAAAAACCCCCGGAATCTCAATGATTCCGGGGGTTTTGTCTGTAGCGGTGGGGAGGCTCGATCTCCCGACCTCACGATTATGAGTCGTGCGCTCTAACCAACTGAGCTACACCGCCGTAAATGAGGAAAACCTGCGCTAAGCCGGTCAAAAACCGCCTTGACACAGGCCCTCATTCAGAGCCCCCCACCGGAATCGATCCGGTGACCTCGTTCTTACCAAGAACGCGCTCTACCACTGAGCTAGGGGGGCAACGAGTAAATACTCTACCGGAAGATTCGCCCACCAACAAATCGGCGGCCGTACGACGCCGGACCGGCCGGAAACAGCGGAAATCCGGGCTCCCGGCGCGGTTTTGGGGGCCCGGATCGGCTCCCGGGACCAATCGGCGGCCGCGGCTGTGACGAAGCGAACACGGGGCCGGAATGCTTAAACAAGAACGGACCGGCTCAGGGAGCCGGCCCGTTCTCAGATGGTGCTAGTGGTTACCACTTGTTGCGGGGCTTGAAGCCGCCTTCGGTGCGGGGCTTGCGGGTGTCCGCGCCGAAGGTGCGCTGCTCGGAACGCTCGCTGAAGGAGCGGCCGCCACGGTCAGCGGAGGACCGCTCGCCGTCGCCCTTGCGGAATTCGCGCTTGAAGCCGCCGTTGCCCTTGAAGTTGCCGCTGCCGCCGGAGTAGCCGCCGCGCTCGCCGCCACGGTTGCCCTGGTAGGAGCCGCGGTCGCCGGAGGGCTTACGGCCGTTGTCGAGCTCCAGGTGGATCAGCTCGCCGCCGATCCGGGTGCGGGACAGTGCCTTGAGCTGATCGGCGCTCAGGTCCGCCGGGAGCTCCACGAGGGAGTGGTCCGAGCGGATGTCGATGCCGCCGATCTGGGCCGAGGAGATGCCGCCTTCGTTGGCGATGGCGCCAACGATGGAACCCGGCATGACGCGCTGGCGGCGTCCGACGGCGATCCGGTAGGTGGCGTTGCCCTCGGTCAGGGTGCGGGTCGGGCCGCGTGAGCCGAAGCCGTCCTTGGAGCGCTCGCGCTTCTGGAACTCGGGCGCTGCCGGCAGTTCCTTGACCAGCAGCGGCTGTCCGCCCTGGGCCATGACGGCCAGTGCGGCGGCGATTTCCGAGGCCGGCACGTTGTGCTCTTCCTCGTAGGAGGAGATCAGGTCGCGGAACGCTGCAACGTCCTCGGACGCGAGGGTCTCCGTGATGCGCTCGGCGAACTTGCCCAGGCGCAACGTGTTGACGGTCTCGGCCGTGGGCAGGTGCATCTGCTCCACCGGCTGGCGGGTTGCCTTCTCGATGGAACGCAGCAGGTACTTCTCGCGCGGGGTCATGAACAGGATCGCGTCGCCGGAACGGCCTGCGCGGCCGGTGCGGCCGATGCGGTGGACGTAGGACTCGGTGTCGTGCGGGATGTCGTAGTTGACCACGTGGCTGACACGCTCGACGTCCAGGCCGCGGGCGGCGACGTCGGTGGCGACCAGGATGTCGATCTTGCCGTCGCGCAGGGCCTCGACCGTGCGCTCACGCTGCTGCTGCGGGATGTCGCCGTTGATGGCGGCAGCCTGGAAGCCGCGCGAGCGCAGCTTGTCGGCGAGGTCCTCGGTGGCCATCTTGGTGCGGACGAAGGCGATGACGCCTTCGAACTCTTCGACCTCGAGGATGCGGGTCAGCGCATCGAGCTTGTGCGGGCCCATGACCTGCAGGTAGCGCTGGCGGGTGTTGGCGCCCGTGGTGGTCTTGGACTTGACCTGCACCTCAGCCGGGTTGTTCAGGTACTGCTTGGAGAGCCGGCGGATCTGGCTCGGCATCGTGGCGGAGAACAGCGCAACCTGGCGGCCCGCGGGGGTCTGCTGGAAGATCTGCTCCACGTCTTCGGCGAAGCCCATGCGGAGCATCTCGTCGGCCTCATCCAGCACGAGGTACTGAAGTTCGGACAGGTCCAGGGAACCCTTGGCGATGTGGTCGATGACGCGGCCGGGGGTACCGACAACAACCTGGGCACCGCGGCGCAGGCCGGCGAGCTGGGGGCCGTAGGCGGAGCCGCCGTACACCGGCAGGACGGTGAAGTCGTCGATGTGCTTGGCGTAGGAGGTGAAGGCCTCGGCAACCTGGAGCGCGAGCTCACGGGTGGGAGCCAGCACCAGGGCCTGGGTCTTGCGGGACGGGCCGTTGAGGTCGTGGAGCTCGGCCAGGCGGGAAAGTGCCGGTACTGCGAATGCTGCAGTCTTACCGGTACCCGTCTGGGCCAGGCCCACGACGTCGCGGCCTTCGAGCAGCAGCGGGATGGTTGCTGCCTGGATCGGGGACGGCTTCTCGTAGCCGACGTCCTGCAGGGCGGCCAGGACACGGCCATCGATGCCGAGGTCTACGAACTTGACGCCTTCTTCCTCGGCGTCCTCGTCCTTGGCCGGGGCGGAGGTGGCCTCGGTCTTGGTGTCAGCCTGCGGGGCAGCTTCGGCCGCCGGTGCTACAACGTTCGCAGGAGCCTCGGTGAATTCCGGGGCGGAGCCGGCTGCGGGGGCAGCCGTTTCAGAAGTCTCGACGTCGGCCTGGGTGTTCTCGGTGGCGAGTTCGGTGTCGACGGAGTTGTTCTGATTTTCGGGCATAGGTGAAATTTCCTCATCCATAGGGGCCAAGCGGCACAACCCGAGGTGAGCGGAGCCGCAGTACGCGTGACACGAATTGCCGGGCGTACGGTTGACCGGCGGGTCACATAGAAGTCCGGCGCTTTCGCAATCCCGTGGCAGGACTTCCCGCTGCATCTCTTGGCTGCTATCCCAGCAGTCTGTACAGCGTTTTCTTTTGCCGGCTCTCCCTATGAAAATGCCCGCATCACATTTGCGGGCCCCAACACTTGCCAGTCCTGCCTCAAGAATTGGGCAGGAATAAGGGATTTCCGGAGTGGGGGATATTTCAAGTGTAGGGCATGGAGCGGAACAGTGGTAATTGAGGGGCCGACGGGGGCTGGTGAGCTTGCGCACACCGGCTCCCCACGCCTAGACCCCGAGACGGCGCTGCAGCTGTTCGAACCTCTGGTGGTACTCGGGCTGCAGGCGGATCTGGCCGTCGGCGTCGGCGTCGCGCAGGGCCTCCATGTCCTCCAGGGTGGGATCGGTGAACCACTTGGCGATTGTCACGCCGTGGGCAGGGACAAAGAGCCGGTGGATGTGGTCTCCGGCCTCGATGCTGCCGGTCCGGACCACGCGGAGGTAGGTGCCCACCCTGCCGGCCTCGGTGAACCGCTGGACCCAGTGCGGCTCGCCCATCCGCCGCTGGAAGGTGGCGCAGGGGATGCGCGGGGAGGTGACTTCCACCTCGACGTCCAGTCCGACCTTCCACCGTTCGCCGATCACGGCGTTGGAGGCGTTGAGGCCCGTGATCCGCAGGTTTTCGCCGAAGATGCCCGCTGGCATGTCCCGGCCGAGTTCGCCGGCCCAGTAGTCGGCGTCGTCCTGCGAGTACGCGTAGAGTGCCTGGTCCTCGCCGCCGTGGTGGATCCTGCTCGCCTGGATATCACCGCGCAGGCCAAGTTTGTGGACTTTCACCGGTCCGTCCACGGGGCGCTTGTCGATCGCGGTGACCCCGACGCTGCCGGGATCATCGAGCAGCTGGTGAACCCTGCAGACAGCAAGCACGGATGCGGTTTCCATGGCACCAGTGTAGGCCTGCGGCGTGCCCGCGGCCCCGGACTCAGCGCCGGCACGCTTCCCACGCGCCCGCCGCAGACACGGCACGCCCTTTCCATCGCCCGGGATCCGGAGGCCGGTTAGGCTGGCGTCGGGAAAAGCACGCAAGCCTTCCGCGGGATACCCTGCGGCCAGACGTGAGGGGACACATTTGGGCCGAAACGACGAGCACCCGGACAGTCCACGGCAGGACCGGAAGCAGCCTCCGTGGCAGATTCCACAGCCGGAGCTCCGGCCCGAGCTGCAGAACCAGCCCGGCCAGCCCGCGCCGCCGGGACTTCCGGCTGACCCCACTGCCCCCGCCGTGGTTGACCCCTTCGCCCTGGAACGCGAGCGCGGCCTGGCGGCCGCGGCGGCGCGGAAGAAGCGTTCGCAGCGCCGTACCGCCGTCGTCGGGCTGGGCGTCACGGCGCTCCTGGCCGGCACGATCACCGCCATGGTGGCCAGCAACGAGGACGAGGCCGACTACGCCCAGGTGTGCTTCAACGACGACACCGGCGAGCGGGTCGACGATGCGCAGTGCAACAACAGCAGCACGGACGGCCGCAGCTCCGGCATCTACGCCTGGTACTTCTACTCCCGCGGCGCCAGCGTGCCCGGGTTGGGCCAGAACCGGTCGGGCTACCCCAGCTACAGCAGGACAGTTCCCACCGGGGCCAAGGCGTCCACGGGGTACAGCGCCAAGGGCGGCACGGTCAGCAGGGGCGGCTTCGGCGGCAGCGCCAAGGGCGGAAGCACGGGAGGCTAGGGATGAAACGACTGGGATCCGCGCCGCGGCCGGACTGGAAAGAGCGGATTGAAGCACAAGGCCTGGTTTTCTCCACCACGGCCCTGCCGGACGGCACGAACGTCGAGTACTGGCACGAAGGCGCCTACTACGAATTCACCATGGACGAAGTGGAGACCCTCGAACAGGCCGCCGAGGACATGCACCGCATGTGCCTCGAGGCCGCGAAGTTCCTCGCCACCGGGGCCATGGGCAACATCGGGATCGGGCCGCAGGCCATGGAACTGGCGGCTGCATCGCTGCAGGCCGGCGATGTGGACGTCTACGGCCGCTTCGACTTCGTCTACGACGGCCGGGGCGGCCCGGCCAAGATGCTGGAGTACAACGCGGACACCCCTACCGGACTCATTGAGGCCGCCGTCGCCCAGTGGTTCTGGCTGCAGGACGTCCATCCCGAAAAGGACCAGTGGAACGGCATCCATGAAGCCCTCATCCGGCAATGGAAGAGGCTGCAGTACCGCACCGGCATGAGCACGCTCCACGTCGCCCACTCCGAGGCGGAAGAATCCGGCGAGGACTGGATGACGGCAGCCTACATGCGGGACGTCGCGAGCCAGGCCGGCTGGACCACCATCGGCATCAACATGTCCGACATCGGCTGGGATCCGAACCTCAACCGCTTCGTGGACCTGGACAACTTCATGATCAGCACCATGTTCAAGCTCTACCCCTGGGAACTGATGATGAAGGAGCCGTTCGGGCAGCGGCTGCTGCAGCGCGCCCACAATCCGCGCTGGGTGGAGCCGGCCTGGAAGATGCTCCTGTCCAACAAGGCCCTGCTCGCGGCGCTCTGGCACCTCTACCCGGACCACCCCAACCTGCTTCCGGCCTATCTTGACGGTCCCGGGCCACTCACTGAGTGGGTGGCCAAGCCGCTGCATGGCCGCGAAGGGGACAACATCAGGATCCACGCCGCCGGCATCGACCTCGAACAGCCCGGCGACTATGGCCGGGAAGGCTGGTGTTACCAGCAGTTCCATGCCCTTCCCGATTTCGACGGCAACCGCCCTGTGCTCGGCCTCTGGGTGGTCGACGGCGAATCGGTCGGCTGCGGCATCCGCGAGTCGGACGGGCCCATCACCGACTACTTCTGCCGCTTCGTGCCCAACACGATTGACGCGCCCGCCCCGGCCTCGAACCAGGCCCACTCCAGCAAGGCAGGTATTGCCCTATGAGCACCGGAACCACGACGACGACGACGGCCGGCGGCCCCGGGGGTCCCGCGGCAGTTCCGGCCAAGGGACTGCGCGCCGGGATCCTGGATCTCGGAGACTCCGTCATGTTGGGGCTGGCCTCCACCGCGCCGGTCTATTCGCTCGCGGCGACCCTGGGACTGATCGTGGCGGTGAACGGCAACTACACCCCGTTGATCCTGCTGCTGGGCTTCGTGCCCGTGCTCTTCATCGCCTTCGCCTTCCGTGAGCTCAACAGCGCCATGCCGGACTGCGGGACCACCTTCATCTGGGCCCGCCGGGCGTTCGGTCCCTGGGCCGGCTGGCTGGGCGGATGGGGCGTGGCCCTGGCCGGCGTCGTGGTCCTGGCCAACCTCGCCCAGGTCGCCGGGCAGTACCTGTGGCTGCTGATCGGCGACGGTTCGCTGGCCGGGAACAGCCTCGTGGTCACCGCCACCGGCGTGCTGTTCATCGTGTTCATGACCCTCGTGAACTACCGCGGCATCCGCCTCGGGGAACATGTCCAGCGGGTCCTGACCTACGTGCAGTACCTCTCACTGGGCATCTTCGCGATGGCCATCATCTTCCGGATCGCGGGCGGGGTGCCCGGCGCGGCCACTGGCCAAGCCTTCGACCTTGAGTGGTTCAACCCCGCCGGTGCGTTCGCCGATCCGGGCGCGGTGGTGCACGGAGCCCTGCTGGCCCTGTTCATCTACTGGGGCTGGGATACCTGCCTCGCGGTGAACGAGGAGACCGAAAACCCTGCCACCACGCCCGGCCGAGGCGCCGTCATTTCCGCGCTTGTCCTCGTGGCGATCTACGTCTCTGTGGCCCTGCTGGTGATGATGTATGCCACGGTGGGCACGGATGGGATTGGGCTGGGCAACGAGGCCAACCAGAACGATGTCTTCCTGGCCATGAAGGACGTGGTCCTGGGCCCCTGGGGCTGGCTGATCGTCGTCGCCGTCCTGGCCTCGGTGCTGTCCTCAACCCAGACCACCATCCTTCCCACGGCCCGCGGCACCTTGTCTATGGGCGTGCACGGAGCCGTGCCGCGCAGGTTCGGCGAGGTCCACCCGCGCAACCAGACGCCGGGGTATTCCACCCAGGTCATGGGTGCCGCGGCCGTCGCCTATTACGTCCTGATGAGTCTCCTGAGCGAGAACCTGCTCGCCGACTCCATCACTTCGATCAGCTTGTTCATCGCGTTCTACTACGCCCTGACCGGCTTCGCGTGCGTCTGGTACTTCCGCTCGACCCTGCGCGGCTCGGCCCGGAACTTCTGGTTCCGCGGCGTCATGCCCCTGCTCGGCGCCCTTATGCTGACTGCGGCATTCTTCGTCTCGGCGGTGCAGATGTGGGATCCGGACTACGGTGATACGCAGATCTTCGGCGTCGGCGGGGCCTTCATCAGCGGCGTGCTGCTCCTGGGGCTGGGCGTGGTGCTGGCCGCCGTCTGCCGTTTCGCGCCGTCCACGCGGGGCTACTTCCTGCAGCACCAGCCCGCCGCCGGCGCGCCCCTGCAGGTGCGGCCGTAGGATGCTGGCATGAGCAACGAAGCTGGCATGAACAATGAGGCCAACCTTTCCGACGTCTCCGATGTCCTGGCCATCGATTCCCTGCTGAGCGCGGAGGAGCGCAGCGTGCGCGAGCGCGTCCGCGATTTCACGAACCAGCGGGTCCGGCCGGGCATCCCCGGCTGGTACGAGGACGCCGTGTTCCCCCTCGAGCTCGCCCCGGAACTTGGCGAGCTCGGCGTGCTCGGCATGCACCTGGAGGGCTACGGCTGCCCGGGCCGTTCCGCCGTCGAATATGGCCTCGCGGCGATGGAACTCGAGGCCGGCGATTCGGGCGTCCGCACGTTCGTCTCCGTGCAGGGCTCCCTCGCCATGACGGCCATCCACAAGTGGGGCTCCGAGGACCAAAAGCAGGAGTGGCTCCCCCGGATGGCCGCCGGCGAACTGATCGGCGCGTTTGCCCTGACCGAGCCCACGGCCGGCTCGGACCCTGCCTCGATGAAGACCTTCGCCCGCCGCGACGGCTCCGGCGATGACGCGGGCTGGATCCTGGACGGCGCGAAACGCTGGATCGGGCTCGCCTCCGTGGCGGGCGTGCTGGTGGTGTGGGCCATGACCGACGACGGCGTGCGCGGCTTCCTCGTCCCTGCCGGCACCGCGGGCGTCACCGCGACGCCGATCGGGCAGAAGCTCTCGATGCGCGCCTCCATCCAGTGCGACATCACGTTCGACGCCGTCCGGCTGGGCCCGGAGGCGCTGCTGCCCGCGGCGCGCGGGCTGAGGGGTCCCTTCTCCTGCCTCAACGAGGCCAGGTACGGGATCGCATGGGGAGCTATGGGCGCCGCGCGGGATTCCTATGAGGCCGCGCTGGCCTACTCCCAGGAGCGGCTGCAGTTCGGCAAGCCGCTGGCCGGGTACCAGCTGACGCAGGAGAAGCTGGTGAACATGGTCCTGGAGATCCAGAAGGGCACACTCCTGGCCCTGCACCTGGGCCGGCTCAAGGACGCCGGCAGGCTGAGCCCGGAGCAGATCTCACTCGGCAAGCTGAACAACGTGCGGGAGGCGCTCAGCATTGCCCGGGAGGCGCGCACGATTCTGGGCGGCAACGGCATCACGCTGGACTATTCCCCGCTGCGGCACGCCGCCAACCTGGAATCCGTCCGGACCTACGAGGGCACCGACGAGGTCCACACCCTGATCCTGGGCCAGCACATCACGGGTCTCCCCGCCTTCCGTTGAGAGCCGCGGGGTATTTCGCGGCGGTGTTCTGTGTCCGCTCGTCACGCGCTACGGATGAGGCCAGTGATACAAGTGGTGACTGCCGGGTTTACGGGTAGCCAACACTCGTGTCCTCCCGGGGGCGCATTCGTACAGTGGTGCCATCGCCACCGGAGCAGAGGCAGCCAAATAGCCCCCGGCACTTCTTCTCTGGCCGGTCGAACCGACGTAGTCCCGCCCGTCCCAGACAGGAGCTGAGCACTCTTCCTGCCCGACGGGTGGAACAGGCTGCCAAGTAAAGGGGGACATCATGAGTCTCAACGCAAAGCCAGCCGCGTGGACACTTCGTTTCTTTCCGGCACGTCACGCCACTGCCGGCGCGGGCGGGGACGGCCAGGACAGGTCCGCTTCCGGCCAGGGACCCCACCGGCACCGGGCCCGCATCAGCGCGGCACTCGTCCTGGACCGCGACCGGCTTCAGGAGAGCACGGGGACGGTCCAGTCGTGGAAGTTCCACGACTTCGTCAGCACATTCCAGCTCATGCTTCCCCACCGGGTCGAAAAGATTCACCAGGCCCTGGCCGGCGGGGACTGGGAGGGCGCGCGCCTGGCCGCCCAAAGCCTGTCCTGGTCCGCATCCAAGGCCGGTGCGTGCCGGCTCGAACTCATCGCCGACCTCATCGATGCCGACCTCCAGTCCGGACGCAAGACCCGGGCACGGGAGACGGCCTGCCTCCTCCAAGGCGCCGCCACCGAACTGGCAACCGCCCTCGCCCTGCTGACCGCCGGCTGAGCGCCGGCTGACCGGGTCCGGCCACCACCGGACGCCGCCCCAACACCACACACGCTCCATGAATCAGAGCGTTCCCGCGGTTCAGGCGGAGAATCCGCCGTCGGCCTTGACCAGCTGCCCGGACATCCAGCGGCCCTCGGGCGAGAGCAGGAACGCGACGGTGCCGGCCACGTCCGCCGGTGTGCCCAGCCGGCCGCCGGGTTGCCGGCGGGCCAGTTCGTCACGGAGCGGCTCATCCATCCAGCCGGTATCCACCGGTCCCGGGTTCAGGACGTTGGCGCTGATCCCGAGCGGGCCGAGTTCGCGGGCGGCGGCGATCACGATCCGGTCCAGGGCGCCCTTTGATGCCCCGTAGGGCAGGTTGAAAGCGGTGTGGTCGCTGGTCAGGGCCACGATGGCGCCGCCCTCGGGACCGGCCTGCCGGGCGAAAGCGGCAATCAACTGCCAGCTGGCCCGGGTGTTGACCGCAAAGTGCCTCTCGAAGCTCTCCAGCGACGTGTCCAGGATGGAGGAGTCCACGGATTCGGCGTGGCTGAGCACCAGACCCTGCAGGGTTCCGGCCTCCGCCGCGGCGGCGGACATCAGCCGGTCCACGGCGTGCGGGTCCTGGAAATCCGCCGGCAGCGCCACGACGGCGGCGCCGATCGCCTCGAGCTCGGCGGTGAGGCGTTCGACGTCGTCCGATTGGACTCCCCACGGCATCCGCGCGTCGTAGTCCTGCCAGTACGTCAGCACGAGGTCCCAGCCGTCCGCGGCGAGGCGGCGTGCGATGCCTGCGCCGATTCCGGCGAGCCGGCCGACACCGGTGACAAGGGCCGTCTTACGTCCGTCGGGGGAGCTCATGCCGACCAGCCTAGCGGTGGCGGCCGGCGCGGCGCCTACCAGGTGCGCGGCCTGCTAAGTGCGCGGCCTGCTACGAGCGGTGCCTACAAGGAGGCTGAGGAAGTGGAGTCGGCGGCCCGGACGTCCCGTTCGGCAGCCGGCCCGCGTGCAAGGTCCGGCTCCGGCCCCAGCGGATCCCGTCGCAGGGCCACGAGCCAGCAGACCAGCACGGCCAGGGCGCAGAAGACGCCGGCGCTGGAGGCCATGATCCACAGCCCGGGCGTCTGGATGTCGAGGTTTTCGGCGCCGAGGGCCGTACCGATGGTCTTGGGCGAGAACAGGAATACGAGGATCGACAGGCCCAGCACGCCGCCCATGGTCCAGCGCATCCCGACGTACCGGCGCGGAGCTTCCCGCAGGGTCCAGGCGAAAGCCGGAAAGACCGCCGCGACCCACACCCAGTGGTGGGACCACGAGACCGGGCTGATCAGCAGCATGGTGAGCGCGGTCGCCGATACGGCCACGACGCGGGCACCCTGATCGCTGGCGGCCTTGATCACTGCGGCGCCCACGGCCACAACCGCCAGGCTCAGCAGCAGCCACGGCACGGTGACGCGCGCTTCCGGGACCCCGAAGTGCAGCAGGGCGCCCTTAATGGACAGGTTGTCCACATAGCCCGCTCCCCCCATCCGGGAGGTGTCGGGCAGCATCTGGAGCCAGAACTGCAGGGATTCGGCGGGCCGGAGCAGCCACCCGGCCGCCACGGTGGCGGTGAAGCCGGCGGCCATGTTGCCCAGCCCGCGCCAGTCCCTGCGGACCAGAAAGTAGAGCCCGAACACCAGGGGCGTCAGCTTGATGCCGGCGGCGACGCCCACCAGGAAGCCGCTGCCGGGGAAACCGCGGGCCCAGCGCCGGTTGCGGGCCAACAGGTCCACGGCGATCAGGCCCATCAGCAGGGCGTTGATTTGGCCGAACACCAGGGTCTCGCGCCAGGGACCCAGGTTCAGCACCGCCAGGACCAGGACGGCGGCCGCCCAGCCGTTGCCCGGTGCCCGGAAGGTGTCGCGCCAGGAGGCTTTCGCGTTCCAGTACCGGACCGTTCGGACCGCGGCCAGGATCGCCACCCCGGCGCCGGCGGCGTTGAACAGGGTCAGCGCCGCCGCCAGGGGCAACCGGGCCAAGAGGCCGAAGACGATGGCGGCGAACGGCGGGTAGGTAAACATCAGCGCCGGTCCGCCGGCCCAGTCCACGTTGCCCGCATACAGCGCTGAGGGTGCCGCGCCGGCGTCGTTGAGGATTTTACCGCCGTACCAGTAGACGCTGAAGTCCAGGCCGTGCTTGCCCCAGACTCCGAGCGAGATCCAGATGAAGTAGCCCACCGCGGCGATGGCCGGGATGACGGAGAACCGGAACAGGTGCGGGACGGGTGAATACCGCGCCGGGCTGCGGTCTGAAACGGGCACTGACATGTACTCCCCCATCGGGCTGCTGATGTAGACGCTGGCCGTTTGGTCGGTTCCGTCCAGGGCGGCGCAAACGCGCCCTCGCTGTCGGGTCAGTCTACAGAACAGCTACGCCGGGACCGGGACGGACTCCGGCTTCCGGGCGTCCTTGCGGATGCTGGCGCTGATGACGGCGGCGATGGTGCACATGGCAGCGGCCGCAAACCAGGCGTAGGTGTACTGGCCGGTGGCGTCCCGGACCGCCCCGGCTGCCAGGGCCGCGGCGGCCGCGCCGAGCTGGTGGGCCGCGAACACCCAGCCGAACACGACGCTCCCGTCGGCACCGAACACCTGGCGGCAGATCGCGGCGGTCGGCGGCACCGTGGCGACCCAGTCCAGGCCGTAGATGACCACGAACACGATCATGCTGGGCTGGACGGTGGCGCTGAGCAGCAGCGGCAGGACCAGCAGCCCGATCCCGCGGAACTGGTAGTACACGGCGAGCAGGATCCGGGGGTTGAAGCGGTCCGTGAGCCACCCGGAGGCGATGGTGCCGATGATGTCGAAGAGGCCGACGACGGCAAGCAGGCCCGCCGCGGTGGTTTCGGGCATGCCGTGGTCGTGGGCGGAGGGGATGAAGTGGGTGCCGATCAGCCCGTTGGTGGTCGCGCCGCAGATCGCGAAGCCGGCCACCAGGGCCCAGAAGGTACGCACTTTGCTGGCCCGTTTGAGGACCTGCAGGGCACGGACCGCTGCGTTCCGGCGGGGCTCCTGCACTTCCTGCCCGGCGGCCGGTCCTGTCGGTTCGGGCCCGCTGGATTCCGTGCCGGCGTTCGGGCCGGGGGCCGGCGGCGTCGCCCCGTAGGGCAGCACGCCGACGTCGGCCGGTGAGTTCTTCAGGAACATCAGCACGAGCGGCACCACGGCCAGCGCGCCGGCACCGATGAGGAGCGAGGCCTGCCGCCAGCCCGGGTCCTGGGCGAGGGCGGCGATGAAGGGCAGGAACACGAGCTGTCCGGCGGCGCTGCCGGCGGTGAGGATGCCGATGACCAGGCCGCGGCTCTTGGCGAACCAGGTGTTGGCGATGGTCGCGGCGAAGACCAGCGCCATGGACCCGGTGCCGAGCCCGATCAGCAGCCCCCACGTCAGCAGGATCTGCCAGGACTGGGTCACGAGGACCGTCAGTGCGCTGCCGGCGCCGATCAGCACCAGGGCCACGGCTGTGACTGCGCGGATGCCGAAGCGTTCCATGAGCGCTGCCGCGAACGGTGCCGTGAGCCCGAAAAGCACGAGGTTGATGCTGACCGCGGCGGAGAGCACGGTGGTGGACCAGCCGAACTCGTTCTGCAGCGGCACCATCAGCACACCCGGGGCCGCCCGGAACCCTGCCGCGCCGACCAGCGCGAGGAAAGCCACGGCGGCGACGGTCCACGCCGGGTGGATGCGGCGGCGGACCGGCGCCGGGGTCACGGTGGTTTCGGGGGCATTCATGCGGCGGTTCCGTTCTGGACAGGGGTCCCGGTGCCGGCCGAGGCCAGCGGCACGGGGTCCGCGGTGCGGGAGAGGCTGTGCCAGCTCGTGTTGGCGGCCGTCAGCGGTTCCCCGCAGGCCGTGCACGTGTCAGCCGAGGAGGTCCGCTCCCCGCAGCCGCTGTGGATGACGAACATGTGTGCCTGCCCGGACGGCGCCGGGAGATGCTTTTCGGCCCAGATCACGACGGCGTTGAGCACCGGGAGGGCGTCTTCGCCCATGGCGGTGAGGACGTACTCCTGGCGGGTGCGGCCGCCGTCGTCGTAGGGCCTCCGGGCCAGGAGCCCGGCGGCGACGAGCCCGGCGAGCCGCTTGGTGAGCACGGAATCGGCCGCCCCCAGCCGGGCCTTCATGGCTTCGAAGCGGCCGTTGCCGAAGAACACCTCGCGCAGGACGAGCACGCTCCAGGGATCGCCCAGGATGTCGAGGCCGCGGGCCATGCTGCAGGTCCGTTGGGACCAGTCGGATCGAAGTGCCATGCGGCCACCCTAGCTGACTCTCTTAGAGAAAGCTAGGGTGGCCCGGCGGAATGATCCGGGCGCCGGGGTCGGTTGCCGGTGCAGCTACGGTGCAGTTAGCTGCCGGCGGCCAGGGAGGAAATCGCGGCGTCGAGGTCGGCGATCAGGTCCTCCACGTCCTCGATGCCGCACGAGAGCCGGATCAGGTTGACCGGGACCGCCAGTTCCGTGCCCTTGACCGAGGCGTGCGTCATTTCGGACGGGTAGTTCATGAGCGATTCGATCCCGCCCAGGGACTCCGCCAGGGTGAACACGGAGGTCGATTCGGCCACCTTGCGGGCCGCGGCCTCGCCGCCCTTGAACTGCACGGAGATCATGCCGCCGAACTTCTTCATCTGCTTTTTGGCCAGCTCGTGGCCGGGGTGGGTGGGCAGGCCCGGGTAGAGCACGGCCTCCACTTCGGGGCGCTCCAGCAGCCATTCGGCCACGGCCTGGGCGTTGTCGCTGTGCCGGTCCATGCGCACCCCGAGGGTTTTCAGCCCGCGGGTGGTGAGGAAGGCGTCCATCGGCCCGGACACGGCGCCGACGGCGAACTGCACAAAGCCGATCTTCTCGGCGAGGTCGGGGTCGTTGACCACGATCGCGCCGCCGACGACGTCGGAGTGCCCGCCGATGTACTTGGTGGTGGAATGCACCACCACATCGGCGCCGAGGGCCAGCGGGGTCTGCAGGTACGGGGAGGCGAAGGTGTTGTCTACCACGAGGAGCGCGCCGGCGTCGTGCGCCACCTTCGCGAGCGCCTCGATGTCGGTGATCTTCATCATCGGGTTCGACGGCGTCTCGACCCACACCAGGCGGGTCTTGCCGCCACCGTCGGCCGTGCCGCCCGCTGCGACGGCGGCCGCGACGGCGTCGAGGTCGGACATGTCCACCGGGGTGTTGCCGATGCCCCACTCCCCCAGGACCCGGCTGATGAGCCGGTACGTGCCGCCGTAGGCGTCGTTGCCGAGCACAATGTGGTCGCCGGGGCGGGTGAGGGCGCGGATCATCGAGTCCTCGGCGGCCAGGCCGGAGCCAAAGGAGAACGCGGCGCTCCCGCCTTCCAGGGCCGCCAGCTGCTCCTGCAGCGAGTCACGGGTGGGGTTGGTGCCCCGGCCGTATTCATAACCGGCCCGCAGCCCGCCGATGCCGTCCTGGGCATAGGTCGAGGAGAAGTGCACGGGGGGCACCACCGCCCCGGTGCGGGGCTCAAACGCCTGGCCGGCGTGGATGGCGCGGGTGTTGAAACCCTGGTTTTTCGAGGACGGGCTTTCAGGCACAGACATGGGACTCCTTGAACTGGTCAGTTGCTGAGGTACGCGAGGAGGTCGTGGCGGGTCAGGATCCCCACCGGGGCGCCGACGAACGTCACCATGAGGGTGTCGGCGTCGGAGAGGAGTTCGCGGGCGGTCGAGATCGATTCGAGCGAGCCGATCACGGGGAGCCGGGCCTCCATGTGTTCGGAAATCTTGTCCGAGAGCTTGGCCTCGCCGCGGAAGAGCTTGGCCGTGAGGGTGCGTTCGTCCACGGCGCCCAGCACCTCGCCCATGACGACTGGCGGTTCCTGGGACAGGACGGGGATGTGCGAGACGCCGTACTCGTTCATGATGTTGATGACGTCGCGGACGGACTCGTTCGGGTGGATGTGCACGAGGTCCGGGAGTTCACCGGTCTTGGCCTTGAGGATCTCGCCCACCGACGCCTCGTCCCCGCCGGCCAGGAAGCCGTAGGAACGCATCCACTGGTCGTTGAAGATCTTGGCCAGGTAGCCGCGGCCGGAGTCCGGCAGGATGACCACGACGACGGCGTCGGCCGGGAGGTCCTTGGCGACTTCCATGGCGGCCACGACGGCCATGCCCGAGGACCCGCCCACCAGCAGGCCTTCCTCGCGCGCCAGCCGGCGCGTCATCGCGAAGGAATCGGCGTCGCTGACGGCAATCACGTCGTCAGGGACGGACTTGTCATAGTTGGCCGGCCACATGTCCTCCCCGACGCCCTCGACAAAGTACGGGCGGCCCGTGCCGCCGGAGTACACCGAGCCTGCGGGATCCGCGCCGATGATCTTTACGACGCCGCCCTCGGCCACGGGCCGCCCGGCGGAAACTTCCTTGAGGTACCGGCCGGTGCCGGTGATCGTGCCGCCGGTCCCGGCGCCGATCACGCAGTGGGTGATGCGTCCGTCGGTGTCGTGCCAGATCTCAGGGCCCGTGGTCTCATAGTGGCTGGCCGGGGCGGCGGGGTTGGAGAACTGGTCCGGCTTGTAGGCGCCGGGGATTTCAGTGACGAGCCGGTCGGAGACGCCGTAGTAGCTTTGCGGGCTGTCCGGCGGGACGGCGGTGGGCGTGACCACCACTTCCGCGCCGTAGGCCTGGAGCACGGCCCGCTTGTCCTCGCCGACCTTGTCCGGCACGACGAAGATGCAGCGGTAGCCCTTCTGCTGCGCCACGAGCGCCAAACCGACGCCGGTGTTGCCCGAGGTGGGTTCCACGATCGTGCCGCCGGGCAGGAGCTGGCCCGTTCGTTCGGCCTCCTCGATCATCTTGACCGCAATGCGGTCCTTGATCGAACCGCCGGGGTTCAGGTATTCGAGCTTCACCAGGACCGTGGCTGCGATGCCATCGGTCACGTGGTTGAGTTTGACGAGCGGCGTATGGCCAATGAGGTCCAGGACGGACGGGGCGTACTTCATAGGTACAAAGTTACCGTCTCCGGCGCGGCGGGCACGTCGGCGCGGCCACGGCGCTCCCACGGCTCTGGCAGATGCGAGGATATGGCTGTGAAGAGGATCGCCCGGCTGAAGAAGTTCAAGAGCTACGCGCTGCCCGCGGGCATGCTGCTGGCCGGGTGCGCGGCGCTGGTGTCCGGGCTGCTGCCGGTCCCCGCCTTCCAGGCGCTGGCAGCACGCACCGTGCCGATACTGGCGTTCGTGGTCGCCATGTCCATTGTCACCGAACTGGTGGATGAGGCCGGGCTCTTCCGCGTCGTCACGGAGCGGCTGGCCGCCCTGGGCCGCGGCCGGGTCCTCTTGCTGTGGTTCCTCGCGATCGCCCTGGCCACCGTTTCCACGGTGTTCCTGTCGCTGGATACGACGGCGGTGCTGGTGACTCCCGTCGTCGTGCTGCTGGCCATTCACGCCCGCATTCCGCCGCTGCCGTTCGCGCTGACCACGGTGTGGCTGGCGAACACGGCCTCGCTGCTGCTGCCGGTCTCCAACCTGACCAACCTGCTCGCGCAGGAGCGGCTCAACCTCAGCCCCGCCGCGTTCGCTTCGCTCGTGTGGGCCCCGGCCCTGGTTGGCATCCTCGTGCCGCTGGTGCTCCTGTGGCTGGCGTTCCGGAAGGACCTGCGCGGCACGTACGGCCCCCAGCCCGTCCATAAGGTCCGGGACCGGGTGCTGCTGTACTCGGCGTCGGGGGTCATGGTGGTCCTGCTCCCGGCGCTTGTCTCCGGGGTTCCGGTGCAGATCCCGGCACTCGCGGCGGCTGCTGCCCTGCTCCTGCTCTTCCTCTGGCGGCGGCGCTCCGTCCTGCGCTGGTCCATGATTCCCTGGCGCCCGCTGATGCTCACGTCCGGACTGTTCATGGTGGTGGAGACCCTGCACGCCAACGGGCTCACCCAGTTCCTGACCGGGATCGCCGGCACGGGCGAGAGCCTGCCGGCGCTCCTGCAGCTCGCCGGCCTGGGCGCCGGGGCAGCCAACGCGGTCAACAACCTCCCCGCGTATCTGGCCCTGGAACCGGTGGGCGGCTCCCCGGCCCGGCTGGCGGCCCTGCTGATCGGCGTGAACCTGGGCCCGCTGGTGACCCCCTGGGCGTCCCTGGCCACGCTGCTGTGGCACGAGCGGCTCCGCTCCCTGAATGTGGAGATCCGCTGGGGAGGCTTCGCCCTCGCCGGCGTGGCCGCCGTCGTCCTCACCGTCCCGTTGGCGGTCGTGGCGCTGTGGCTCACCACCGGGATGCAGTGAGGTGGATGCACTGCTGCCCGGCGTGCCCGGCGCGTCAGGCGCCGATGTCATTCCCGGCGTTCGCTGCCCCGGCGCCGCCCTCACGCGGGGCGTTCTGCCAGAGGCCGACCACATTGCCCTCAGTGTCCCGGAAGTAGGCGGCCCAGCCCATGGTGCCGATTGCCTCGCGCGGTAAGACGGTGCTGCCGCCCAGTGCATTGATCTTCTCCAACGCCGCGTCGATGTCATCGACATCCACAGTGACCACCGGGGATGTGAGGTCGCCTTCGCGGCGGAACATGCCGCCGTTGATGGAGCCCGGCACGGAGGGCATGCCGTTGGCATCCGTCGGCGTCGTCTTGATCATGGCGTAGCTCATCTCCGGCACCTGGCTTACCTCCCAGCCGAACGCCGAACTGTAGAACTCGCGTGCGCGGCCCTCGTCTTCTGCGGGGATTTCGAAATGTACCACTCCACCAGCCATCACACTCTCCCAAGAACAAGGATTCGGGGCCAAGAGGCGGGCGCGGACACATCACGCCACAGCCGGATTTTAGCCCCGGCAGCGCGGGAGGTTAAGGGCCCTACGGCCCCTGCGTCGTTGCCGCGGATGCCGCTGCTGTCAGCGGGCCGTGGGAACATGTTCGAATGAGCCTTGCAGACGCCCCCGCAGGCATTGCCGCCGCGGCGGACGCCTCATTGCGGTGGCACCCGGGCGGCCCGTTCGACTTGATGCAAACCATCGGCACGCTGCTGCGCGGCCACGGCGACCCGTCCATCCGCACTGCCCCGGACGGCATCTGGTTCGCGTTCACGACGCCCCGCGGTCCGGCCACGCTGCGCCTGGCAACGGCCGGGGCGCAGGCTGACCCTGCCGTGGACGCGCAGGCCTGGGGTCCCGGAGCGGGGGACGCCGTCGATTCCGTCCCGCGCATGCTCGGGAGCGACGACGACTGGTCCGGCTTCGACGAGCCCGCATTCCACGCGACCCTCCCGCGCATGGTGGTTGAAGCCCGGCGCCGGAACCTCGCGATCCGGCTGCCTGCAACCGGCAGGATGATCGATTCACTCGTGCCGACCATCCTGGAGCAGAAGGTCACCGTTATCGAGGCCCGCCGCGGATACCGCTACCTGATGTACCGCTTCGGGACGGCGGCGCCGGGCGCCGGCACCGTCGCGCCCGCCAATCTGCTGGTCCAGCCGACGGCCGCGCAGTGGCTGCACATCCCGTCCTGGGAGTGGCACAAGGCCGGCGTGGGCCCGCAGCGGTCGGGAACCGTCATGCGGGCGCTGCGTTCGGCCGCCGCGCTGGAACGGCTCGCCGCCCTCCCCGCCGCGGAGGCGGCAGCCAAGCTGCAGACGCTGCCCGGAATCGGGGTCTGGACGGCGGCGGAGGTAGTGCAGCGCACGCACGGCTGCCCGGATTCGATCTCGGTCGGCGACTACCACCTTGCGGCCTACGTGGGCGCCGCCCTGACCGGCCGCCGGACAGACGACGCCGGCATGCTCAGGCTGCTGGCTCCATGGGCGGGGCACCGGCAGCGGGTGGTCCGGATGATCGGGCTGAGCGGCTTCCGGAAACCGACATTTGGCCCGCGCATGACCATCCAGGACCACCGCAGCCACTGACCTCAGGAGCAACGCGGGGTCACTTACGGCCCATCCGGGGCCCTTTATGGGCGCGATCTGACCCCGCGCTGGGGGCGCTTCAGGAGGGCAGGAGTTTGCTTAGGCGCGGAGCCGGGCCCTCTTGATCCGGGTGATGACGCTGTCGAATCCCTCGGCAAGATCATCGGCGTTGACTTTGAAATACGCCCATCCGGCGCTGCGGAACGCTTCGTCTCGCCGGTTGTCCCGGGTCTGCTGTTCCCGCGTGAGGTGGTGGACGCCGTCGTACTGCATGGCGATCCCGTACCTCCGGTAGCCCATGTCTGCAGCCGGTGAGCGCGGGTCTTCCGGGTCGAGCCTCAATTGCAGCTCCGGCTCCGGCAGACGCGCATCCAACAGCGCCAGCCGCAGGAATGTCTCCGGGAAAGAGTCTGCTCCCACCCGCATCTCGTCCAGCGCAAGCCGCGCCTTCTCGACGCCCTTCATGTTGGGATGCTGGCGGATCAGCAGCCGCAGGCCATCCTTGTAGGCGTAGGGCTCCGACCTCAGTTCGAGGCTGGGCCTGGGCTGTCGGATGAGCTGGTCTCCCATCGCGATGAGGTAGTTGAGCGGCAGGACTGCGGCCAGATCCAGCCAAGTGCGGGGCGGCGCCGTGACAGGGATGCCGTCGACGTCGGTCAGCTCGCCCGGAATGAGCCGCACGCGGTGACCCGTGACCCCGGCACGGCGGACTCTGGGCAGTTCATGGGGTTTGCTGAGGTGGATGGTGGGGCATTCGCCCAACCATGGCGGCAGCCCGAGCCTGGTCAGCACGGCCGCGGTTTCATGGGACGCCCAGGCACCCGGGGTAGCAGCGGCGAGGACCCTGGCCCGTTCGACGATCTCAAGCTGCCGGCCTGCCGGCAGATAGATAAGGCGGCCGCCGTCGGACAAATCGTGCGCCCGTAGACGTTTGGGCGGAATACCCAGCGCGCGCGACTCATAGACGGTGAACGGTGTGAGGGTGAGGCTTTCGGGAAGCGGCACAATGCGGACCATGCGCACCATTGTGACCGCGGATCAGCCTCGGCGCTGAGGTTATCCACAGGCCCTCCGGAATCGCCGCAACGCGGGGTCACTTACGGCCCGTCCGGCGCCCCGGGATGGGCCGTAAGTGACCCCGCGTTGCTGTCAGCCGCCGGTCTGGAGGCCCAGCCGGGCCGCGGCCTCCTGGCGCATGTCCACCTTGCGGATCTTGCCGGAAACGGTCATCGGGAAGCTCTCCCGGACATCCACGTAGCGCGGGATCTTGTAGTGCGCCAGCTTGCCGCGGCAGAAATCGGCCAGGCTGGCGGCGTCCATCGGCGCAGCCCCCGGCTTCAAAATGACGCAGGCCATCAGCTCCTCGCCGTACTTTTCGTCCGGGACACCGATCACCTGCACGTCCTGGATGTCCGGGTGGGTGTAGAGGAATTCCTCGATTTCGCGCGGATAGACGTTCTCGCCGCCGCGGATCACCATGTCCTTGATCCGGCCCTCGATCACGATGTACCCGTCCGCGTCCATCCGGGCGAGGTCCCCGGTGTGCATCCAGGCGTCGGCGTCGATCGCCTCGGCGGTCTTGTCAGGCTGGTTCCAGTACCCGCGCATCACCGCGTAGCCGCGCGTGCAGAGTTCGCCGATCCCGCCGCGCTCCACCACCTCTCCCGTGACCGGGTCCACGATCCGGCTCTCCAGGTTCGGCATGGTCCGGCCCACAGTCTCGGTGCGCTGGGCCATGGTGTCCACGCTCCGGGTCATCGTGGACACCGGCGAGGTCTCCGTCATGCCGTAGCAAATGGCGACGTCTTTCATGTTCATTTCCGTGATGACCCGGTTCATCACCTCGATGGGACACAGCGAGCCGGCCATGACGCCCGTGCGCAGTGTCGAGAGGTCGTAGGAGGCGAAGTCCGGCAGGGCGAGCTCGGCGATGAACATGGTCGGCACGCCGTACAGCGAGGTTCCGCCGAAGTCCTGCACAGCTTCCAGCGCCGCGGCCGGCGAGAATGACCGGCCGGGGATGATGGTGGCGGCCCCGTGGCTGAGCGCCGCGAGGTTCCCGATCACCATGCCGAAGCAGTGATAGAAGGGCACCGGGATCACCACGCGGTCGTGTTCCGTGTAGCCCAGCTGTTCGCCGATCGAAAAACCGTTATTAAGGATGTTGTGGTGCGTCAGCGTGGCGCCCTTCGGGAACCCCGTGGTGCCGGAGGTGTACTGCAGATTGACGGGGTCCTGCGCGTCCAGTGCCGCCATGCGCGCTTTCAGCTCGGAGTGCCCGACGTCGTCGGCCCGCTTGAGCAGCTCGGCATAGGTGCGCTCCGCGTCAGTGCCGGGTTCGCCGGCGGTCAGCCCGTCCAGGCCGGTGCCCGGGAGGAAGACCAGCTCGCGCAGATCCGGGCACGCCGCCAGGGCCTGCCGCGCCATCGCTGTGTAGTCGCTGTTCCTGTCAGACGGCGCGGTGACCAGCATGCGCATGCCGTTCTGGGTGACCACAAACTCGAGCTCATGGCTGCGGTAGGCGGGGTTGACGTTGACCAGGATCGCCCCGACCTTCGCGGTGGCGTACTGCAGGATGGTCCACTCGGCGCAGTTGGGGCTCCAGATGCCGATCCGTTCGCCCTTCGCGACGCCCAGGGCGAGGAGCGCACGTGCCAGGCGGTCGACGTCGTCGTTCAACTTGGTGTAGCTCCACCGCCGGGCCTCTTCGCCGGGTACCGCAGCCGCCTCGATCAGGGCGTCGTGGTACGGGAACCGCGCCGCGATCCGTTCGAAGTTCGCGCCAATGGTTTCCTCGAGCAGCGGGACGTCAGTGTCCCCGGCTGTGTAAGCAAGCATGGTGTGACGCTACCAACAGTGCGGAGGCAAAAGAAGGGCAAAGCTTGGAAGTCCTATGAAATCTTGGGTCATGGTCCGGCGCCTGCCCGGCAGCCCGGTAGGGTGATTGCCATGAGTGCACCCGTTGACCTTCAGGCCATTTTCATCCCCAACGACGGCGAATTCTTCCGCGTGAAGCTCGCCCTGGACATCGCGATCGACGAGGTGGTCAACGAGCCCGGCTGCATCCGCTACGAGCTCACCGAGGCCAGCGAGGACAAGCTCGTCCTGACCGAACGGTGGGCCAGCCAGGCGGACCTGGACAAGCACTCCAAGGGCACGGCCGTCCAGGACCTGAACGAATCCCTCAGCGCGCTGCTGGCCGAGCCGGTCAAGCTCGAAACGCTCTAACCCACCCTTCCATCCACAACGCGGGGTCACTCCGCGCCCATCCCAGAGGGATTTATGGGCGCGGAGTGACCCCGCGTTGCGTTAAGCCTGGGATTAAGCCGTGGCGGTTCAGGCCTCCGGGATTTGGGTGCCGTCCTGCTTGGCCGCAGCTGCGGCGGCCTCGGCCTGGGACCGGGCCACGTGGGCGTGGACTTCTTCCATGTCCAGGGCCTTGACGGCGTCGACCACCTGCTCGAGCTGCTGCGCGTTCAGGGCGCCAGGCTGCGAGAACACCAGGACCTTTTCGCGGAAGGCCATCAGCGTGGGAATCGACGTGATGCCGGCCTCGGCGGCGAGCTGCTGCTCGGCTTCGGTGTCGACCTTGGAGAAGACGACATCCGGGTGCTTCTCGGAGATCGCCGAGTACGTGGGGCCGAACTGCTTGCACGGGCCGCACCATTCGGCCCAGAAATCGACGAGGACAATGTCGTTATCCTCGACTGTCGATGCGAACTGTTCACCTGTGATGTCTACGGTAGCCATGAGTCAACGGTACGGGAGGGGGCGCGGATTGTCCCCGGCATTTCGCTGTTGGCACATCCGGGCGGGGCTGTAGGCGGGTCACGCCCAGGCGTGCGGGGCCGGACGCCTGGCGCCGGGCAGGGCGTTGGTTTCGCGCCATTCGTGGATCCACCCGGGCAGCTCCAGATCCGCCGGCGGGGCGCCGAACTCGCGGATGATCTCCTCCTGGCTGACGGGCTTGCCCTTGCTCAGAAGCCGGGTGGCGATATAGGCCCGCGCGTACACTTCGCCGTCCACCACCATCCGCTGTTCGAAGTAGATGGCCTTAGAGTCCAGGCCGATGATCCTGGACTCGATCGTGTACTGCTGCCAGAGCTGCAGCGAACGGCGGAACGCGATGGTCTCCCCCGCCGCGACCGGCGTCCAGCCCCGGCGGCGCATCTTCTTCCAGGTGCCGCTGCGGGCCATGAGGTCGAAGCGTCCGAGGTCCATGAGCGAGAAGTACATGCCGTTATTGACGTGCAGGGCGATGTCGATGTCCGTGGGCAGGACCCGCAGCGGCAGCGAGGAGTTGTCCCAGATGCTCAACGGTGAGCGGCGTGAGGACGTGAACAGCAGCAGGAGAGTCCGGAACAGGAGATGCATGAGTCATATGTTACCCGCGGGTAACAAGTGTGCCAAGGGGTGGGTGCCGGAACCTAGCTGTGCGCCGACAGAACCGAGACGGTGGCCTTGGTGCCGACGCCGCGAATCGTCCAGCAGTTCCCGGTGCCGATCACGTCCAGCTCCTCCAGGTCCGCGTGGTGCAGGACCAGGGCAGTGTCCTCGTCCACGGCGACCGCGCGGTCCACGAGACCTTTTGCCACCGCCCCAACGGCCCGGCCGAGGGTTCCCGCCTGCGCGGCGTGCACGTCGACGGCGAAAGGCACCAGGCCCAGCCCGTCGCGGATCTCCACTTCTTCCAGGCCCTCCGACCAATCCGCCGGGCAGACCTCGGTGCCGCGGATCCGGTAGCCGCCCACGATTACCCGCACCGGCGCCACCATCGCGCCGGCTGAGAATCCCATATACGGCACACCGTCGGAGACCAGACTGCGGATGGGCTGCGCGGACGGCAGCAAGCCTTCCAGATAGCCCGGCGTCGGCCCGCCCCCGACGACGATGCCGTCGACGTCGTCGAACGCGGCAGGGTCCGCGCCCCGGTTGAAGCCGAGGAGGACCGGGACGACCTCGCAGGCTGTCCGGGACTCCAACGGCACCACATAGGCAGGCAGGAAATATTCCGAGCTGCCCTCATGGTCAAAGAGAACCACAGCGACGCGCGGAACCCCGCCGGTGGCCCGGTGCCGGAGTTCCTTGACGAAGCGGTCGAAGACGGCAGCTGTGGTTACGGTGTCCGGGCCGCCGCCAACAAGCAGGATGGTCATGGTTCAACGTACCCGGATCCACGGCAATCGCAATGAGCCTGGCGCGGGCGGCTCCGAGGACCTATAGCGATTGACCGGTCCGGACTGCGAGGAACATAATCGGAATCGGTACTAGCTTCACCCCACGACTGCGCCGACCATGAGGCCGACGGCAGAGCATTCAACGGAAAGCGGTCGACACTATGAGTACTGCCCATCACCCTGTCACTGCGACCGGCTGGACCGGTTGGGTCCGTTTCGCCGGAGTCATTCTGATCATCAACGGCGTTTTCAGCGGCCTTCAAGGCCTCGTCGCGCTCACCGGACCCGACACCTACTATTTGTCGACCCCGGGAACCCTGTTCCTCTTCGATGCGAAGGGGTGGGGCTGGTGGAATGTCGCCCTCGGGGTGCTCTTGATCCTCACCGCCGTCGCGCTCTTCGCCGGCGCAACGTGGGCTCGAGTCGTTGGCGTCGTCGTTGCCGGCTTCAGTGCGGTCGTTCAACTGATGCTCATTCCGCAGCAGCCGTGGTGGTCCGTCATCGTCATCGCCATGGACGTGCTGATCATCTACGCGATCATCGCCCACGGCGAGGAACTGAAGGCCGAGCAGGCACCTCCGACAACCAATCCGTAGGGCACCGACGCCATTCAGCCTGCAGCAATCAGCTCCACTTCGTAGCCGTCCGCGTTCACGAGGTAGGCGGCGAAGTGGGCGGGGCCGCCTGCGTGCGGATACTTGTCCGGAAACAGCTCGGCCCAGCCGTGGCTGACGCTCTCGCCCGCCATGGCGTCCACGTCAGCCCGGGTCCCCGCGCTGAACGCCAGGTGGTTCAGGCCCGGGGCTTTGCGGTCGTGCGCGGTTCCGGTCAGCGCCGGGGACTGCTCGACGACGATGTACGTCGGCCCGCGGCGCCAGCTGCACCCGTGGGCCCAGTCCTGGTAGGCCTCGTAGCCCAGCCTGCCCAGCAGCCAGCCCCACTGGTCCCTGGCCCGCTGCAGGTCCGGCACCCAGAGTTCTACATGGTGCAGGGCACCAAAGTCCCCCGGTGCGATGGGAACCGGTGCAATGGGACCTGGTGCAACCGGAACATCAGCCATCAGAACAGTATCCGCTGGAAGAGGATGTGGTCCTGCCAGGATCCGGCAATCCGAAGGTACTGGGCTGCCAAACCGATCTCCTCAAAGCCAGCCCGCTTCAGGATCCGCTGGGACGCGGCGTTGTGCGGGAGGGTTGAGGCCTGCAGCCGGTGCAGTCCCAGTTCGTTGCGCGCGGTCTGGAGGGCGAACTCCACCGCGGCCGAGCCAATTCCCCGCCCCGTCAGGTCCTTGTCCACCCAGTAGCCGAGGTGGGCGCTGAGGAATGGCCCCCGGACAATCCCGCTGAGGTTGATCACCCCGATGATGCGGGAGCCTTCCACGAGGATCCAGGGCACATCCGTTCCCGCGATGAACAACCCGAGCTTGGATTCAATGCTGGCGGCCTGTCCCTCTGCGGTGAAGAATTCCTCAAACCGCACCGGTTCCCAGGGCGCCAGGTGCTCCCGGTTCCGCCGGTAGGCGTCGGCCAGGTGCCCGGCGTCGGACCTGCGCAGCACCCGCACGCACACGGTATCCGTCAAAGCGACGCTGTTCTCGGTCATCCGCAGACTCTAACGGTCATCCCGAACGGCTTCAATCAGCGTGCGCCAGTCACGGGAGTCCCGGTGGTGTGCTTGATGGGGTTCTCAGGCGCTGGGATCGTCGTCGTCCTCGTTCGGATCGCTGCCGCGAACGGTCACACTCTGCACGCCGGGCACATCAAGGAGGTAGGGGACGAGTTCCCGCAGCGGAAGATGACCATGGAAGCGGATGTCCATGAGGACGATCGGCTTTTGTTCATCGCCCGCCTTATTGATGCTCAGGATCGACGAGCTGAACCCCATATTCGTGGCGATCTCCAACACTTGCCGCAGCACGCCCCGGTTGTCGTCATAGCCCAGGTGCAGGACCCGGTGGGCGTCGGGGGTCGGGATCTTCCTGATCACGGGAGAAACGACGTACAACGTGATGAGGTGGAAAGCGGTCAGCGAAACAGCCAGGGACAGCATTCCGGCCCCGCACGCCATGCCGACGGCGGCAGAAACCCAAATGCTGGCGGCCGTCGTCAGGCCGCGGACTACGTTCCGTCCCTTGAAAATCACCCCGGCACCGAGGAAGCCGATGCCGCTGACGATTTGGGCTGCAATACGGGACGGGTCCATGGTGGCCCCGGGCGCCAGCGCGGCGGCGAAGCCGTAGGCGGAGATCAGGGTGAACGTGCACGATCCGAGGCCGACCAGGACGTGGGTGCGGTAGCCAGCGACCTTTTGCCGGACCTGCCGCTCAGTGCCAATCAGGGAGCAGAGGATAAATGTCGCCAGCAGAAGCCCGATTTCCACCAGCGTGGTCGGGGTATATAGCCCGTATGCGTCCTGCATCCCGCCCTCCGACCCGGCCCGAGAGTGGCGTCCCGTCAGTGCCGGAATGCGCCAAGAACTCCCGAATCTGATATTACCGCTGCCCCCTAGTGGCGAGTAGTGGCTGCTCTGGCCCGCTCACGGGGCCAGATCCCGGCGGCGCCAGCCGGCGTACCCCAGCGCGGCGAGCGCCGCGGCAGTCACCGTAAGTCCGAGCAACGGCCCGACGGCGCCGGAATCCAGGGGCAGCAGCGGCGAGTGCCGGAACGGGGAGAGCTCCATCAGCCACTCCGGGGCATTCCACAGCACGCCAAACTCACCAAGCGCGACGAAGAGCAGCAGCAGTGCCCAGACCGTCCCGGTGAGCCGGGGCGCCCAGCCGAACACCGCCAGCACCGCAGCGGTCATGACCCAGGCCGCGGGGATCTGGGCGGCAGCGGCCAGTGTGACGCGGCCAAGTTGGTTGGCATCGGCCAGGACGGTGGCTGCGCCGGCCCCGACCGACACTCCGGCCAGCAGCATGAGCACGGCGACGCCGGCCAGCGCCAGGGCGAAATGGCTGGTCGCCCACCGCGGCCGGGTGGTGGCGGTGCCCAGCAGTGCCTCGACGTGGCCGTCGGTCTCCTCGTCACGGAGCCGGCTGGCCGCGGACAGTCCGTAGGCAGCGGCCAGCAGTCCCATGATGCTGATCTCCGCTGCAATGAAGGCATCCGTCATGGCCTGGGTTCCGCCCAGCATCATGATCAGGTCCTGCGCGTTGGGCGAACTCAACAAGTCCATGACGTTGCCGGCCAGCGATCCGATCACCACGCCGAACACCACGAAGGCGACCGCCCAGGCCGCCAGCAGCCGGAACTGGAGCCGCACAGCGAGGTCCCCAACCCCGCGGAGCGAGCCGCGAGCCGGGCCGGGGCGCTCCTGGCGCAGGCCGGAGCCGAGGTCCCGACGGGCGCGGAGTGCCAGGGCCACGGGCACGAGTAAGGCGCACAGTGCCAGTGGCAGGGCGAGCACCCACCACTGGTCCCCGGCGAAGGCCCGGATCTGCTGGTTCCAGCCGATCGGCGAAAGCCAGGACAGGGCGGAGGGCCCCGGTTCGGCGAGGTCCCCCACCGCACGCAGCGCATAGGTCACGGCAACGACGCCGAGGCTCATTCCCGTGGCCGCCCGCGCGCTGGCCGTCAGCTGGGCGGTGACCCCGGCCACGGCACTGAATGCCATGCCGGTGGCGGCCCAGCCCAGTCCGAACGCGATCGAGCCGGCCGCCGGAAGTCCGCCGGCGGCCAAAGACACCGCAGTGACCAGCCCCAGGACAATGCTGGCTCCGAAGCTGATGGTGAGGGCGGCCGCGAGCGGCGCGTCACGGCCCATCCGGCCGCCGCCCAGGAGCTCGAGCCGCCCGGACTCTTCGTCGCTGCGGGTATGGCGAACGGTAATGAACACCATCAGGACGGCGAGGATGGCAGCCATGAACGCCGTGTACTTGATGAGGGACAAGGCACCGAGGGACGTGGGGTCGTAGACCCTGCCGAAGAGGGCCACGAGCGAGGCCGTGGCATTCAGGGCCGTCGCGGCCTCGACCCGGCTCCCCACATCGGGGTAGAGCTCGGCGCCGGCCACCGCGGTTGAATACGTTGTCGCGGCGAATCCGGCGATCCACGCCGGCAACAGCCATCGGTCGCGGCGGAGCCCGAGCCTGATCAGGACTCCGGTCCCCGCCAACGTTTCACGCATCGGCGGTGCGTCCGCTGCTCGACCCGGCCGCGGCCACGGGCACCGCAGGGCCGTAGTGGCGAAGGAAGAGATCCTCCAGGGTGGGCGGCTGGCTGGTCAGCGCGACGAGTCCCGCGTCGGTCAACGCCCGCATGAACGGGGCCAGGCCGGACGGTTCCACTTGGGCGCTGACGCGGTGGTTGGTGACGACGACGTCGTGCACGCCTGGCAGGGCATCCAAGCCCGCCGGTACCACCGCGACATCGGCAGTGACGGAGGTGCGGGTCAGGTGCCTGAGTTCATCAAGCCGCCCCGTCTCCACCACCCGGCCCTCACGGATGATGCTCACGCGGTCCGAAAGTGCCTCGGCCTCGCTGAGGATATGGCTGCTGAGCAGTACCGTGCGGCCCTGGTTACGCAGTTCCCGGATACAGCGGCGGAAGGCCTCCTCCATCAGGGGGTCCAGTCCGCTGGTGGGCTCGTCCAGCAGGAACAGCTCAGCGTCGGTGGCCAGGGCAGCGACCAGGGCCACTTTCTGCCGGTTGCCTTTGGAGTAGGCCCGGGACTTCTTGGTCGGATCGAGGTCGAAGAGCTCCAACAGCTGGGCCCGCCGGGCCAGGTCCTGGCCGCCCTGGAGCCGGCCGAGGAGGTCGATCACTTCTCCGCCGGTCAGGTTGGGCCACAACGCCACATCCCCGGGGACGTAGGCCAGGCGCCGGTGGAGGCTCGCGACGTCGCGCCACGGGTCAAGGCCCAGCACCCGGATGGAGCCAGCATTGGCGCGAAGCATGCCCAGCAGCAGGCGAATCGTGGTCGATTTGCCGGAGCCGTTCGGTCCGAGGAAGCCGTGGACCTCGCCCGCCTCGACTGAAAAGTCCAACCCATTCAAGGCAACCACGGGACCGAACCGCTTCACAACGCCGACCATCTCCAAGACATTCGCCATGGGGGACACGATACGCCCGGGATCGGCAATCCCGCCCCGGCCGAATGACCCCTTCGCCCGCGCGCGGCCTGTCGCCGTGCTGTCACTCCGGCACCGGGGGACGTAGCCTAGCGGGCATGGAAGACCCTTACGATCTTGAACGGTTCGTGGCGGCCCAGGACGCCGGCGGAACCTACGGGCACGCCCTGGCGGAGTTGCGGTCAGGCATGAAGAGGAGTCACTGGATGTGGTTCGTTTTCCCCCAGCTCGAGGGCCTGGGCCGCAGCGAAACCGCCCGGAAGTACGCCATCTCCTCCCTGGCCGAGGCCCGTGCTTACTGCCGGCACGGCGTCCTTGGCCCGCGGCTGCGGGAGGCCGCCGCCGCAGTGGCCGAACTTCAGGGGCGGTCCGCGGTGCAAATTTTCGGCGGCATCGACACCCGGAAACTGCACTCATCCATGACGCTGTTCCAGCGGGCCGCGCCCGGCGAAACCGTGTTCCGCGTCGTCCTGGACCGCTATTTCGATGGCCTGTCCGATCCCGCCACGGACCAGCTGCTGGAAGGCCAGTTGCGGGACGGACAACCCGGCGGCCCGGACCCGGCGGACGGTTAGCTGTCCGCGGCCAGCGCCGTGATCATCCGCTCCATGCGGGCGACGCCGGCAAAGCGGCCGGCGTTGTCCGTCACCAGCAGGGGGTCAAACCGGTTGGCCTGGGTCCGCGTCATGGAACGGGCCAGGGCCTCGCTGAGCGGAGTGTCCAGGTTGACCCGCATTCCCGGGCTCACGACGCCGAGGGCCGCCGCGGAGGGGTCGAGCACCGCAACGGGCCGCAAATGATCGCCCATCAGCACCACCGACTGCAGGGCCGGGTTGTCATCAAACGCGGCCGCCGCCGTCGCAGTGGTGGCGGCCGTCGTCGCGGGTTCCACGATGTCTCGGATGATGCTCTGGTGCGTCGCCGGGGGGTTGGACGCCAGCCGGTGGGCAACGTCGAGATCGATTTTTTCCCACGCCGGCCCGGGCCGGGCCAGGCAATACCCCTGCACCAGGGGTACGCCGAGGGCGACGAGGGCGTCCAGTTCCTCCACGCGCTCCACTCCCTCGGCCAGGATCCAGGCATCGACGCGGCTGGCAAAGGTTCCGAGCATGGAGATCAGGGCACGCTTGGCTTCGTCACGGTCAACATCCTGGATCAGTTCACGATCCAGCTTGATCAGCGAGGGCCGCAGGGCCAGCAGGTGCCGGAGCCCGGCATAGCCGGCACCGGCGTCGTCGACGGCGATCAGCGCGCCGGCAGCGCGCAGCTGGTTGAGGTCGGGCTCAAGCTCCAGATAGGAGTCGATCGGGGTCTGCTCTGTCAGCTCGACCACCAGTCCGGCGAGGTTTCCCTGGCCGCGCCAGATGCCACGGATCTCCTCCGTCAACAGCAGCTCCGGTGAGACGTTGAGGGTCAGGAAGCAGTTCGGCGGCAATGTGGGACGCGCCGCGAGCGCCGCCCGCAAGGCTGCGGCCTCGAGCTCGGCTGCCAGGCCATGCGTGCGCGCGGCGGCAAACCACACCTCAGGATTTTTTTCGGCGAAGCCCGGAAACCGGGCCAGGGCCTCATAGCCCACCACCGTGCCGCGCGCGGTATCAACAATGGGCTGGTAGGCCGCGGAAAGGCCAACACCCCGGCAGGCGGCCGCCAGTTGCTTCTCCCAATCCGGGCCCGGCGCGGCCCCGGCGTCGGGCGGGAGGCCGCCTGCCTCGTGAATCAACTAACGGGAACGATGGCTCTGTGGACCGACTGCACGACGTCGGCCGGCAGCTCCTCCAGCCCATGTGCGGACGCCGCGTGGGCGGCCACATTGACCAGAATTTCATCGTCGGTACTGCACACCCAGCGGGCGTCACAACCGGGAACCACATCACCACAGGCAAACGACTTCACGAATGCTCCTTCTTCTTCAACAGCGGACCGGACCACCCTACGTTGGCTCCGCACCGAAAACTGAGATTTAGCTTGCAGAAAAGCGGGGTGTTTGCCGGAACACGAACGCCCACAGAGTGCGAAGACGGCAATGTCACTGCTTGGCCAGGGTTCCGATCTTGTTACCGCTGTTGTCGTAGACGACAAGCACAGTCCCATCCACTTTGGCGGCGTGCGCCTGCGATAGCCACGTGTCGACGTCGTTGCAGGCCATCATGGTGGATGCGATCGGGCCGAAGTCGAAGGAATCGCCCGAAATCGATCCTTTGCCCGTCAAACGATTGCAGCCGTCCGTTCCTTGGAAGGAGCCGTCGTCGGTGATCGTCAGGTTGGGCTGATCTTTGACGGTCTGTCCCCAACTTCCGGCGAACGACTTCAGTGCCGGGCCGGAGCACCCCGTGATTGCCGCTAGCGCCATGCCGGCAACCAGCATGGCAACAACCAGCAGACCGCTTCGACGCAACCGACTCATGCCGCCATGCTAGTTGAGCTATTTCCCGCACGGAAGGATCATTCCGCCTCTCCGGGGCGCCTTCGGGCTCCTACCGGCCTGCCCCCGCTGCTTCGGCAGCGACGGCGGCAGCCTCGATGCGGGCCCGGTGCACGGCCCATTCCTCGGCGGTGCGCGGCGAAAGGTTCGGATCCCCGGGACGCTGGCCCGCGCTGCCGTCGATGAGTTCGCGCAGGATGTCGGCGTGTCCGAGGTGGTGGGCGGTCTCCACGCACATGTGCACGAGGATCTGCTGCAGGGTCACGTGCTTGCGCTCGTCCGGCCACCAGGGCACCACACCGGGCGCGTCGAGCGGGAGTTCGTCGATGGTGGCATCGCTGTGGGCCGCCGAGAGCCGGTGCAGCTCAGTGATCTGCTCCCGCGTCTCGCCCGGGGCTGCCCACATGTCCGCATCCGGCTCCGCGTCGTCGGCAAACCACGCCAGCTTCAGCTCGCTGGGACGGCCAAAGACCTCGCCAAAGTAGCCGAGTTCGACGCTGGCCACGTGCTTGACCAGTCCCAGCAGGTTGGTTCCCGTGGGCGTGAGGGGCCGGCGCACGTCATACTCGCTGAGGCCTTCGAGCTTCCCGAGGAGGTCTTGGCGCCGGGTGCGCAGGTAGGTGTGCAAGATCGCTTTGTCTTCCATGACCCGCACTATACCGAACGCGCGGGCGCTGCCTGGCAGAACAGCCTGGCAGAACAACGGGTTTCATAAAACGTATGGAATAATTGGCGCCAACGGGCCTCGGGGGGAGGCCCCGATCGACAGGACACCCAGGGTGAATCTCGATTCCGGTGCACATCGGGTCCGGCCCGCCGCAGTTCTCCTGGCCGCGGCTCTCGCCATTCTTTTGGCAGCCTGTTCTTCCGGCGCAGTGGCCCCGGACGGAGTTCCGGCGGGCCGGCCTGCGGCGTCCGCCCCCGCAACGTCCCCGGCGTCCGGAGGCCTGCGGGGGACGACCGAAGTGAACGGGTTCCTCCTGCCGATGCGCTACGCGGCCGTCGACGGCGACACCTGGGAGGGCATCGCCGCCCACTTCCGGATGACTCCGGAGATCCTCAGGAGCTTCAACGAAGCGGTGTCCGTTGCCGCAGGAGAGATTATCGACCTCAGGGGCGTGGACGTGCCCCAGCTAGGGGCCGGCGGCAGCGTGGCCGGGCAGGACGGGCAGGGACGGCTCCTGTACAGGGTGGGCGCCGGAGACACTCCCTCGGGCATCGCGAGCCGCTACGGCGTCCCGCTCTATGCTTTGCGGATAGCCAACCTGAACCTGTTGACCGGAGGCGAATGGATTCCGCCCGCCGGCACGACGGTAACCATTCCGAATCCCCCGGCCGACTGAGGCAGGCCTTTGAGGCAGGCCTTTGCACTGTGGAGACGGGCCGTTGGGCCGCGGACAAAGAAAAAGCCTCCGGAACCTAATGGTTCCGGAGGCTTCTCCAAGGGTGGCAGATGAGGGATTCGAACCCCCGTAGGCGTTGCCAGCTGATTTACAGTCAGCCCCCTTTGGCCGCTCGGGTAATCTGCCGAACTTCAAAAGAAGATCACTCGCGGTTTCCAGTCCCGGAACGCCTGTTTCCAGTCCGTTCCGCTTCCAGCACCCGCGGGCAAGACAACTTTACAGAACTTCCGCCGAAGAATCGAATCGGCGCCTCAGCAGATCATAAAAGGGCCGAAAAAGGGCCAAAATCCGCGGAATTTCAGGCCTCGCCGAGAATCCGCCCCGCCAGTCTTGCCTCGAATCGTGCCGCCTGCTCGGCGGTGACCTGGTTCAGCTCGACGGCACGGGCCAGGTCCGTGTGGACCCCGTCCATGCGGACTGATGCGTCGGCGGCCGGGCTCAGGATGATGGACGCCGCCAGCGCGGCGGCGGCAACGGAGCTCGCCGTCGCGGCCAGAGTGCTGGCAGCGGCGGCGGTAGTGCGGTTGACGTAGCGGACGGCTTTTTGGTGCATGTTCTTGCCTTTCAGCAGCGGTTCCAACTCTTGCAACTCTGGCCAGCCCGGCTTCGTTCCCGCCGTGATTGAGCTATGAGCGGACTGTGAAACCCGGGCCGCAAGGCCGGCCGCCACATCGGGGGCATCCGTACTAGTCTGGAATGCAGACATCCCGGCCTCACGCAGGCACCCGGCAAACATCAGGAGGAAAGTCATGGCAGGCGAATCCACGTTCGACGTCGTCAGCAAGGTAGACAAGCAGGAAGTCGCCAACGCGCTGAACCAGGCGCAGAAGGAAATTGCCCAGCGCTACGACTTCAAGGGCGTCGGCGCCGAGGTCGATTTCAGCGGCGAGAAGATCCTGATGAAGGCCAACTCCGAGGAGCGGGTGCTCGCGGTGCTCGATGTGCTGCAGTCCAAGCTCATCCGCCGCGGCATTTCGCTGAAGTCCCTCGACACAGGTGAGCCCTACGCCTCCGGCAAGGAATTCCGGCTCGAGGCCTCCATCAAGGAGGGCATCGCCCAGGACCTCGCCAAGAAGATCAACAAGTTGATCCGGGACGAGGCCCCCAAGTCCGTCAAGTCACAGATCCAGGGCGACGAGCTCCGGGTGACCTCGAAGTCCCGCGATGATCTCCAGGAGACCATGAACCTGCTGAAGGGCTTCGACGAGGCCGACCTGCAGTTCGTTAACTTCCGCAGCTAGCGGCCCGTCCGCGGCGCAAATTTGCGCGTCGCGGAAAAGGGCTGGCGACGGTGTCGCCAGCCCTTTTGCGTGTCGCGGAACTACTCGCGCGTCGCCAGAGCCGCAGCCTGCCTCAGCTGAGCGGGCGCCCGGCCATCCGCTCCAGCCGGCCGATCCGCTCGGCCATCGGCGGGTGGGTGGAGAACATCTTGGCCACGCCTCCGCCTTTGAACGGGTTGGCGATCATCATGTGCGAGGCGTTGACCAGCCGCTGGTCCTGCGGCAACGGCGCCAGCTGCACGCCCTGCTCGATCTTGCGCAGGGCGGAGGCGAGCGCCAGCGGATCTCCGGTCAGCGACGAGCCGTCCTCGTCGGCGTCGTACTCCCGTGTACGGGAGATGGCCATCTGGATCAGGGATGCGGCGAACGGGGCCAGCAGGGCCATGGCGATCGCGGCGAACGGGTTCGCATTGCGGCGGTCCCCGCCGCCGAACAGCAACATCATCTGCGCCACCGAAGTGATGACGCCGGCGACGGCGGCCGCCACCGACGCCGTCAGGATGTCCCGGTTGTAGACGTGCATCAGTTCATGCCCCAGGACGCCGCGCAGTTCGCGGGCGTCCAGCATCCGCATGATGCCCTCGGTGCAGCACACTGCCGCGTTCTGCGGGTTCCGGCCGGTGGCGAAGGCATTTGGCGCCATGGTGGGCGAGACGTAGATGCGCGGCATCGGCTGGTTGGCCCGGCCGGACAGCTCCCGGACGATCTGGTACAGCTGGGGCGCCTCGGCCTCCGTGACGGGATAGGCCTGCATGGCACGGATGGCGAGCTTGTCGCTGTTCCAGTACCCGTAGGCCGTGGTGCCGACCCCGATCAGGGCCATGATCCAGATCGGCGCCGCACTGCGGGTCCCCGCGGCGATGAACGCCCCCAGGCCCAGCAGGACCGCCCACAGCACTCCGAACAGCGCCGCGGTCTTCAGTCCGTTGTGATGCTTGTGCACTGGTCCTCCTGATACGTGTACTGCAAGCTGATGCCCTGTAATTCACTGACCTACCAAGGAAAACGAACCGCTACGGCACCGGGTTCCGCGCGTCGTACCGCAGGAATCCGACCTGCTGGCGGGCCAATATCCAGGCCACAGCAATGCACAGCACGCCGCCGAGAAGCAGGACCCACCCCTCGTTCAAAAGTTTAGTCGCGCCGCCGGCCAGCATGTCCCCGATCCGGGGTCCGCCGGCGACCACCACCACAAAGACGCCCTGCAGACGCCCGCGCAGATGGTCGGGGGTGGAGGCCTGCAGGATGGTGGTCCGGAAGACTGCGCTCACGGAATCCGCGATGCCGGCCAGCGCGCAGCACAGGGCGGCGGGCAGCAGCCACATGCCCACGCCGTCGTCGCCGGAATGACCGGCCAGGACCACCACCAGGCCGAAGGCCGCCACCGAGCCGCCCCAGCCCATCACGGACCACACCACCGCGGCCCCCTGCCGGCGGACGCCGCCCAGCGGCCCCGAGAACAGGCCGGCCAGGAACGCCCCCACGGCCATCGAGGCCAACAGGATCCCCACTGTGGCCTCACCGCCGCCGATCATCAGAGCGCCGATGGCCGGCAGGAGCGCCCGGGGCTGGGCAAAGATCATGGCCACGAGATCGATCACGAACGTCATGCGGAGGTTGGGCCGGGTGCCAAGGAAACGGAACCCCTCCACCACGGAACGCAGCCCGGCCGGCCTGGCGTGCTCGCCCGGCGGCATGGAAGGCAGTTTCAGGAGGGCCCAGAACGCAAACGCAAAGCTGATGACGTCGATCGTGTACGTCCAGCCGAACCCGGCCCACGCCACGAGCACGCCGGCCAGCAGCGGGCCGGCGGTCATGGTCAGCCCGAAAATCATCATGCTCAGGGCATTTGCGGCCGGCAGCAACTCCTTGCGCACCAGCACCGGGATGATGGCGCTGCGGGCCGGCTGGTTGATGGCCTGGGCGCCGCTCTGGACCGCCACGAGCGCATAGAGCAGCCACACGTTGCCCACTTCCAGCCACGCCTGGAGGGCCAGCGCGGCGGTGGTCAGCCAGAGGACGGACGAGGCCAGGAGGGCCACGGTGCGGCGGTCATGGGCGTCGGCGATCGAGCCGCCCAGGAGGCCGCCAAAGACCAGCGGCACGAGGGCGAAGAGACTCAGCAGGCCCACGTAGAGGCTGTCCTGGGTCAGCCGGTAGACCTCCAGGCTGACCGCCACCAAGGTCAGTTGGCTGCCCAGGGCGGAGACGGCGGACCCAAGCCACAGACGGCGGAAGGCCGGACTTTCACGCAACGGCGTGATGTCCGCCAACAATTTCTCCACCGGGCAACTCTAGTGGCGAACCGGGAGTGCCCTGTGACACGGCCGGACAATATTAGCCACGCCTTATTGTGAGGCAGTCATAATAAGTGCTTGAATGAGGGTATGACGGATTCCTCGGGCACCCACGACGCATGGGCAGCCGCCCTGCGTGCCCACGGCCGCCGGGTGACCAAACAGCGCCTGGCCGTGCTGGCCGCCGTCGAACATCACCCGCATTCGCCGGCAGAGGCAATCCTTGCCGCCGCCCGGCAGGAATTGCCGGACCTGACCGCCCAGTCCGTCTACGTGGTCCTCGGGGACCTCACGGATCTGCACATGCTGCGCCGTTTTGAGCCCCCGCACTCCCCCGCGCTGTACGAGACGCGGGTCGGGGACAACCACCACCATGCTGTGTGCATCAGCTGCGGCCGGGTGGAGGACGTCGAATGCGCCGTGGGCCACGCGCCCTGCCTGACCCCGCACTGGAACGCGGACGCCAAGCCGATGACCATCCAGATCGCGGACGTGCTGTACCAGGGCATCTGCCAGGACTGCCAGCGAACCCAACAGCTTCCCTCCGAACGAAACTAAGAAACCCAACCCAAGGAGAACTATGACTGAGATCATCTCTGCGCCCGCCGTGTCCACGACACAGTCCGGGGCTCCCGTCACTTCCGACGCCCACTCCAAGTCCGTCGGCGCCGACGGCGCGATCATCCTGACCGATCACTATCTGATCGAGAAGCTCGCGCAGTTCAACCGCGAGCGCGTCCCGGAGCGCGTCGTGCACGCCAAGGGCGGCGGCGCCTTCGGTACCTTCAAGACCACCGAGGACGTCTCGAAGTTCACCAAGGCCGCACTGTTCCAGCCCGGTGTTGAGACGGACATGCTCATCCGTTTCTCCTCCGTTGCCGGCGAGGCCGGCTCCCCCGACACCTGGCGCGACCCCCGCGGTTTCGCCGTGAAGTTCTACACCACCGAGGGCAACTACGACCTCGTCGGCAACAACACTCCGGTGTTCTTCATCCGCGACGGGATCAAGTTCCCGGACTTCATCCACTCCCAGAAGCGCCTCCCCGGCACCCACCTGCGCGACGCCGACATGCAGTGGGACTTCTGGACCCTCTCCCCCGAGTCCGCCCACCAGGTCACCTGGCTCATGGGTGACCGCGGGCTGCCGGCCTCCTGGCGTGAAATGCAGGGCTACGGCTCGCACACCTACCAGTGGATCAACGCCGAGGGCGAGCGCTTCTGGGTCAAGTACCACTTCAAGTCCAACCAGGGCGTCAAGTCCATGACCGGCGACGAGGCCGAGGCCCTTGCCGGCGCCGACGGCGACTTCTACATCCGCGACCTCCAGGAAAACATTGCCGCCGGCAACTTCCCCTCCTGGGACCTCCACGTCCAGGTCATGCCGTACGAGGACGCCAAGACGTACCGCTTCAACCCCTTCGACCTCACCAAGGTGTGGCCGCACGCGGACTACCCGCTGGTCAAGGTCGGCACCATGGAGCTGAACAAGAACCCGGAGAACTACTTCGCGCAGATCGAGCAGGCCACCTTCGCGCCGTCGAACTTCGTGCCGGGCATCGCCGCCTCCCCGGACAAGATGCTGCAGGCCCGCATCTTCTCCTACGCGGACGCGCACCGCTACCGCGTCGGCACCAACCACGCCCAGCTCCCGGTGAACCTGCCCAAGAGCCAGGTCAACAACTACAGCCAGGACGGCGCCGGGCGTTACCACTTCAACGCCCCGTCCGTTCCGGTGTACGCACCGAACTCCGTGGGCGGCCCGGCTGCCGTTGAGCCCGGCGTTGCGGGCGGCGGCTGGGAGAACGACGGCGAGCTCACGCTCTCCGCGCACTCCCTGCACGCAGAGGACGGCGACTTCGGCCAGGCCGGCACGCTGTACCGCGAGGTGTACAACGACGGCGAGAAGGCCCGCCTGCTGGAGACCGTCACCGGCGCCGTCAGCGGCGTCAAGAACGCCAGCATCAAGGAACGCGCCATCGCGTACTGGACCAACGTCGACGCCGAATTCGGCGCCAAGCTGCGCGCCAACCTCGGTGCCGGCCAGGTTGAGTCCGACGCCGAGGCCGCCAACAAGGTCTGATGGTTGCATCGAACGTTGCCTGACGGCCGGCCTTGACGGCCGCCTGGGCGGCCGGTGACCGGCATTCGGTGACCGCTGGAGCCAACAAAACGCCCCGCCACGGACTCCCGTGGCGGGGCGTTTTGCGGTTATCCACATGGGTGCGCGTGCCCCTCGCCACCGTGTGCCGCGGCTCCGTAGGATTTGGGCATGACCGCATTCGCTGGCACTCCATTCGCAGGCATTCCAAGTGACGCCTTCCGGTTCTATGCCGATCTTGAACAGAACAACAACCGGGACTGGTGGCTCGAACACAAGCCGGTCTACGAGGCCGCGGTGAAGGGGCCGCTGACCCAGCTGCTGGCCGAGCTCGAGCCACGCTTCGGACCGGCCAAGCTCTTTCGCCCCAACCGGGATGTCCGGTTCTCGCCGGACAAATCACCCTATAAGACCGCGCAGGGGGCCTTCGCGGCGGTGGACGAAGGCGTGGGCTTCTATATCCAGCTCAGCGCCGACGGCCTCCTGATCGGCGGCGGCTGCCACACCCACACTCCGGCCCAGCTGGCACGCTTTCGCGGTGCCGTAAACGATCCCGACAGCGGCGATGCCCTGCAGGCGATCGTGCGGAAGGTCGAGGCGGCAGGGTTCGCGGTGGAGGGCGAACGGCTAAAGACGGTGCCGCGGGGCTTCGACAAGGACCATCCCCGGGCGGAGCTGCTCAAGCACAAATCCCTCACGGCCGGCGTCAACGTGGGCCAGCCCGGCTGGCTTACCGGTCCCGGGGCGGTGGAGGAATTGGCACAGCGCTGGGAGCAACTGCGCCCCCTCGTGGAGTGGGAGGGCCGCTACGCTGCTCCCTGAGGTTCTGCTCAGATGTGCTGGCCGTCGGTGGCGAGGCGCCTGTCGAGGTTGTTGAAGAAGACCAGCATCATCAGCTCAAAGGCCTTGGTGGCTTCCTCTGGCTGGTTGTTGACGACGAAATCGAACTGCAGCCCGTAGAACGCGGCCGTGAACAGGCGGGCGTCGGTGTCGGCGAATTCCGGCTGGATGCCCTGGATGACCAGCCAGTCCCGGGCCTTCTCGTGCAACATCCGGAAGTGCTCCTGCGCTGTGCCGCGCGGCACCGCCGCCACAATGTCCTGCGCCGTGGCCTCAAATTCAAGCCGGGCCAGGTGCCGGTTGCGCTGCGCCATGGTCCACTGCCAGGACTCAAGCAGAAAGGCCCGCCACGCGTCCCGGTCGATGTCCCTGACGTCGGTGGCGCGGATGCTGTCCAGCCGGGATTCGATGCCGCGGATGATCTCGTTGATCAGCTGTTCGCGGTGCCCGAAGTGGTAGACCAGGACGTAGCTGCTGACACCCAGCCCGTCGGCCAGGCCGCGAAACGTCAGCTCCGCCAGGGTCTTGTCCATGAGGTAGTCGAGAATTGCCGACAGCAACTCTGATTTGCGTTCCGGTCTTGCTGGGCGGGCCATGTGTCCATCTTAGGGAGCGCCGCCCTGACGGAGCGGCGCCCGAACGCCGAAGTCGCCGGAGCCGTGCGGATACGCCGGAAATTTCCAGCGTATTCGCACGGCTCCGGCGACTTCGATGCGGGGGCCCGATCGCTCCCTTCTCAGGAGCGGGTGAGCGCGTCCTCGTTGTCCTCCGCGGGCGCTCCCGCCACGCTGGCCGTGCCGTTCACCGAGGCGCGGGCCTCCGCGAACTTTTCATTCAGCCGGGAGTGGCGCTGGCCGTAGGCGAAGTAGATCGCAATACCGATCACGAGCCAGATGGCGAAGAAGATCCAGGTTTCCACGGCCAGGTTCGTCATGAGATACAGGCACAGGACCGCAGAGACGACAGGGAGCACCTTGCCAAACGGGACACGGAAGGCCGGCTTCAGGTCCGGGCGCTTCTTGCGCAGCACCAGTATGCCAAGGCTCACCATCACGAAGGCGGACAGGGTCCCGATGTTGATCATTTCCTCGAGCAGGTCCACGTTGGTCAGGCCGGCGACGAGCGCCACTCCGGCGCCGCAGATGATCTGCAGGCGGGCCGGCGTCCCCCGCACCGAGCTGGTCTTGGACAGGGAGCGCGGAAGCAGGCCGTCGCGGCTCATCGCGAGCACCACGCGCGAGAGGCCCATGAGCAGCACCATGATCACGGTGGTCAGGCCCACGAGGGAGCCAAAGGCAATGACCTTGGCGGCGTCGGTGTTGCCGACCGCCTCGAAGGCGGTGGTGAGCGTCGGGTTCTTGGCCTCAGCCAGCTGGGTGTAGGAGACCATGCCGGTCAACGCCAGCGACACCAGGATGTACAGCACGGTAACGATTGCCAGGCCGCCGAAGATGCCGCGGGGCAGCGTCTTCTGCGGGTTCTTGACCTCTTCGGCCGAGGTGGCGACGACGTCGAAGCCGATGAAGGCGAAGAAGACCAGGGCTGCGCCGGCGAAGATACCGAGGGTTCCGTACTGGGCCGGGGCGGCGCCGGTCAGGAAGCCGAAGAACGACTGCTTGAGGACATCCGCGGTTCCGGTGCCTCCGGTCGGCTCGGAGGCCGGGACGAACGGGGCGTAGTTCTCGAACTTCACGTACGTGAAGCCGACGACGATCACGAAGAGGACCACCGCGATCTTGATGAGCGTGAAGATGTTGCCGACGCGGGCGGAGAGCTTGGTCCCGAGGACCAGCAGCACGGTGAAGATGGCAACGATCAGGAAGGCGCCCCAGTAGAGGTCGACGCCGCCCAGGGAGATCGACGGCGGAATGTCCACGCCCATGAGCGCAAAGACTTTGCTGAGGTAGATGCCCCAGTACTTCGCAATCACGGCGCCGGCAGTGAAGAGTTCGAGGATCAGGTTCCAGCCGATGATCCACGCCAGGATCTCACCCATGGTCGCGTAGGTGAAGACGTAGGCGGAGCCTGCCACCGGAATGGCCGTGGCGAACTCGGCGTAGCACATGATGGCGAGCGCGCAGGTGACGGCGGCGATCGCGAAGGAGATGGTGACGGCGGGGCCGGCAAAGTTCGCGGCGGCCTTGGCGCCGACCGAGAAGATCCCGGCGCCCACGGCAACCGCGACCCCCATGATCATGAGGTCCCACGTGCTTAGCGTGCGCTTCAGCTTGCGTCCGGGTTCATCGGCGTCGGACATGGACTGCTCGATGGATTTGGTCCGGAAAAGGTTCATTAGGAAAGTCCGCAATCTCGATAACTGGGGTGGAAACAGACCTATCCATCTTAGAGTCCATCCACTGGACGGCCATTTTTATCCCACATAGTGAGACGCAAAAGCGGGCCGTGCAGGTTTATCCTGCACGGCCCGCTTGCGCGCAGCTGCTCCGTTTCAGACCACCCAGGCCGCCTAGACCGGCCAGTTTTCCATCAGCGTCGAGCGGATCAGGAACCGCTTGCCTTCCGGCGCTTCTACCGAGAAACCACTCCCCCGGCCAGGAACGACGTCGACAGTCAGGTGCGTGTGGCTCCAGTAGTTGAACTGCTCCCGCGACATCCAGAATTCCAGCGGCTGGGGCCGCAGCCCGTCGGAAATGTCGAACAGGCCGAGCAATACGTCCGAGTCCCCCGTGATGAACTCCCCGGCGGGATAGCACATTGGCGACGAACCGTCGCAGCAGCCGCCGGACTGATGGAACATCAGCGGTCCGTGCTGCACCCACATTTTGAGCAGCAGTTCCACCGCCTCCGGGGTGAGAGCCACCCGGGAGAAGTCCTCCCCGGGGAGGGTCACGGCGGCGTCGAGCTTTGTCGCTGGCATCAGAGTCCGTCCTTCATCAGTACTTGATGACCACTCGGCCGTCGATCTTGGCGTGCTTCATCTCGTCAAGAACGGCATTGACCTCGGAGAGTTCCCTCGTGGAGACCGTGGGGTGGATCTTGCCCTGGGCGTAGAACTCGAGCGCCTCCTCCAGGTCCTGCCGGGTGCCCACGATGGAGCCGCGGACCGTCAGGCCCTTGAGCACAATCTCGAAGATCGGCGCCGGGAAGTCCCCCGGCGGCAGCCCGTTGAACACGATCGTTCCGCCGCGCCGCGCCATCCCGATGGCCTGCCCGAATGCTGACGGGTGCACTGCCGTGACCAGGACTCCATGGCAACCTCCGGTTTCGCGCTGAATAACTTCGGCCGGATCCTCGTGCAGGGCATTGACCGTCAGCTCGGCGCCGTGCTTCTTGGCCAGGGCCAGCTTGTCATCGGCGATGTCCACAGCCGCGACCCGCAGGCCCATCGCTACGGCGTACTGGACGGCGATGTGGCCGAGGCCGCCGATGCCGGAGATGGTGACCCACTGGCCGGGCCGGGCTTCGGTCATCTTCAGGCCCTTGTAGACGGTCACGCCGGCGCAAAGCACCGGAGCCACCTCGACGGGGTCCGAGCCGGCCGGGATCCTGGCCGCGAAGCGGCTGTCGACCAGCATGTACTCGCCAAAGGAACCGTCCACGCTGTAGCCGGCGTTCTGCTGGGCCTCGCACAGGGTCTCCCAGCCCGTGCGGCAGTACTGGCAGTCGCCGCAGGCGGACCAGAGCCACGCATTGCCGACCAAATCGCCGATGGCAAGGTCCGTGACGCCCTCGCCGAGGGCGACGACCTCGCCGACGCCTTCGTGGCCGGGAATGAACGGCGGGGACGGCTTGACCGGCCAGTCTCCCTCCGCGGCGTGCAGGTCGGTGTGGCAGACCCCGGTGGTCAGCACCTTGACCAGTGCCTCACCGCGGCCCGGCACGGGAACGGGGAGGGTCTGGATCTGGAGGTCCCTGCCGAATTCGGTAACTACCGCGGCTTGCATTGTCGTCGTCGTCATTGTCGTCGTCATGGCGAAATCCTTGCGTCATCAAACTTGGGTGTGGCTAAAGGGCGTGTGCAGTGAGCCGGCGTCCCTCCGTGTAGGTGCACAAGTGGTGCGGGCGGGGCGGATCATGCGCGATCCGCCCCGCCCGGGTCAGTGCGGCTTAGAAGAAGCCGAGCTTGTTCTCGTTGTAGCTGACCAGGAGGTTCTTGGTCTGCTGGTAGTGGTCCAGCATCATCGAGTGGTTCTCGCGGCCGATGCCGGAAGACTTGTACCCGCCGAACGCGGCCCCTGCCGGGTAGGCGTGGTAGTTGTTGACCCACACGCGGCCGGCCTGGATCTCGCGGCCGGCGCGGTAGGCGACGTTGCCATTGCGGGACCAGACGCCGGCGCCCAGGCCGTACAGGGTGTCGTTGGCGATGCCCATGGCGTCGTTGTAGTCGCTGAAGCGGGTCACGGAGACAACCGGGCCGAAGATTTCCTCCTGGAAGATCCGCATCTTGTTGTGGCCCTCGAAAATGGTGGGCTGGACGTAGTAGCCGCCGGCCAGGTCTCCGGGCATTTCGGCCCGGGCACCGCCGGTGAGCACCTTGGCGCCCTCCTGCTTTCCGATGTCAATGTAGGAGAGGATCTTTTCCAGCTGGTCGTTGGAGGCCTGGGCACCGAGCTGGGTTTCGGTGTCCAGCGGGTTGCCCTGGATGATTTTCTCCACCCGGGCCACGGCGTCGGCCATGAAGGATTCGTAGATGTCTTCCTGGATCAGGGCGCGCGACGGGCAGGTGCAGACTTCACCTTGGTTGAAGGCGAAGAGCGTGAAGCCCTCCTGGGCCTTGTCGTAGAACGCGTCATTGGTGTCCGCGACGTCGTTGAAGAAGATGTTCGGGCTCTTGCCGCCAAGCTCCAGCGTGACCGGAATCAGGTTCTGGCTGGCGTACTGGCTGATCAGGCGGCCCGTGGAGGTTTCGCCGGTGAAGGCGATCTTGCGGATGCGGGGGCTGGAGGCCAGTGGCTTGCCGGCCTCGACGCCGAAGCCGTTGACCACATTGAGGACACCGGCCGGCAGCAGGTCGCCGATGAGTTCCATCAGCACCAGGATCGAAGACGGCGTCTGCTCGGCCGGCTTCAGGACGACGGCGTTGCCGGCGGCGAGGGCCGGGGCGAGCTTCCAGACGGCCATGAGGATCGGGAAGTTCCAGGGGATGATCTGGCCGACGACGCCGAGCGGCTCGTGGTAGTGGTAAGCGGTGGTGTCGTCGTCGAGCTGGGACAGCCGGCCCTCCTGGGCGCGGACGGCGGAGGCGAAGTAGCGGAAATGGTCGGCGGCGAGCGGAATGTCGGCGTTGAGGGTCTCGCGGATCGGCTTGCCGTTGTCCCAGGACTCGGCGACGGCGAGCATCTCGGTGTTCTCATCGATCCGGTCGGCAATCTTGTTCAGGATCGCGGCACGCTCGGCCACGGAGGTCTTGCCCCAGGACGGTGCAATCTTGTGGGCGGCATCCAGCGCCAGTTCGATGTCCTCGGCGGTGCCGCGGGCCACCTCGCAGAAAGCCTTGCCGGTCACCGGGGTGATGTTCTCGAAGTACTGTCCCTTGACCGGCGCAACCCACTCGCCGCCGATCCAGTTTTCGTAGCGGTCCTTGAAGGTGACCTTCGAGCCCTCGGTTCCGGGCTGGGCGTAAACAGTCATTGCTAGCTCCTTTGCTGTGCAAGATGGGGGGCTGCAAGGCGCTTCCGGCCCCCGTTGCACCCAGCGTAGGCGCGTGAAGGTTGCAGTCAGGTTGCAACCGGAGTGAGCCAGGTCACTGGCGGGGCATTCCGGCGGTCCGCGACGGTCAGGCGCTTAGCTCGCGGTCCAGCCGTTCCAGATCGGCGACGACGGCGGCGCGCTTGGGCGAGCGCGGCGCCAGCAGCTTCAGCGCGGCGATGCGGACGTCGACGTCGTCCTTTGCTTCGGGCAGCGCGGCGTATTTCAGGAGCGATTCCGCGCTGCCGTCCGTCAACAGGGCCTCGCGCATCAGCGCGGAGACCCTGGCCCGCAGCTCCACGATGCCGGGGGCCTCGGAGCGGGGCAGCACGGCGCCGCGGTAGATTTCCAGCGCTATCCGGTGGGCGCCGCGCTGCAGGCAGTCCAGCACCTGTCCGGCGTCGGGGACCAGGTCCAGCGGCAGCCGGTAGGGGCGTGATTGCGGCACGGCATCGGGGTTGAGCTGCTGAAGTACCTTGCGCAGCCGCACCATCTCGGCGCGCAGCGTCATGGTGGAGGCGTCCCCGGGGTACAGGAGGGCGCAAAGCTCCTCGGCATTCAGCCCCGCCGGGTGGGTGCTGAGCAGGGCCAGGATCTCGCTGTGCCGGGCGGACATGGCCACGGTGCGGCCGTCAATGCTGAGCAGGGCCTGGTCGCGGCCGAGCAACTGGAGGCTGTTGCGGTAGAGGCTGCTGGCGCCCGGTCCCCCGGCCGTTTTCGGCGTCGAGTTCCGCCGCCTGGACGGCGAGGACTGGCCGGCGGCGGCCAGCTGCAGCCGCTCGACCCGTAGATGCGCCTGGGCCGCGGCGACCGTCGCCTCTACCAGCGACAACGTATGCGGGGCCACGGCCGACTCCGTGCCGGTGATGTCCACGACCCCCAGCAGGGCGCCGGAATCCGGATCGTGGAACGGCACCGCCGTACAGCTCCACGGATGCACGGAGCGCTTGTAGTGCTCGGCGCCGGAGATCTGGATTCCCCGGCCCAGGGCCAGCGCGGTGCCGGGGGCGCTGGTGCCGACCGTCGCCTCGGACCAGTCGGCGCCCGGGACGAACATCATGCCCTCGGCCCGGCGCTGCAGGGCGGCGTCCCCTTCCACCCAGAGGAGCCTGCCGACCTCGTCACCCACGGCTACCAGCATTCCGCTGTCGTGGCTGGGCAGGACCAGGAGCTTGTGGATCACGGGCATGATGGCGGCCAGGGGGTGCTGGCGGCGGTATTCTTCGAGTTCCTCGCGGTCCATGGCCAGCGGCGCCTCGGGGTTGTCCGGGTTGGCCTGCAGCCGGACGGAGCGCTGCCACGATTCCTGAATCAGGGTGCTGATCCCGGGCAACTGCAGGCCCTCGGAGAACGCCATTCCACGGGAATCCAGCTGCTCATGGCCCGCGCTGGCATATTGCTGGCGCAGCGCTGCGGTGACTCCGCCTGCCGGCGGCAACAGTGCTGCGGGATGGACCAGTTTCCTCATTGAACTCCCACCGGACGGGCTCGACGGCGTGCCGAAGGCCGCCTCGTCCGGCCCAGTCTAGTTCCGCGCGGGGCGTTTGGAAACGCACCGGCCTGCCGCCTCAGGCTGTCACAGCCTAGCCGCGGGAAATCTCGATCATGTCCTCGCGCGGCACCACCTTGATGCGCTCCCGTTCGATGCCGTTGGCGGACTCCGCCGCGGACCACTCGGCGCCGAGGGCGAGCTCGTGGGCATCGAGCTTGATCCACCCTTCCCACGTGGTGTACTCGATGCCGCGCTCCTGGAGCAGGTCGATGATGGCCTGCGGGTCCGGGTTCTGCGCCGGCGGCAGCGTCAGCCGGTCCTCCAGCAGGAAGCCGATGGTCTCCAGCGCGTCGCCCTTGGTGTGGCCGATCAGCCCGACGGGGCCGCGCTTGATCCAGCCCGTGGCGTAGATTCCGGGCACGGGGTTGCCCTCGGCGTCGAGCACGCGGCCGCCTTCGTTCGGGACGACGCCGCGGCGGGCATCGTATTCCAGCTCATCCAGCGGCGAACCGTGGTAGCCGATCGCGCGGTAGACGGCCTGGACCGGGTAGTCGAGGAACTCACCGGTGCCCTTGACGTTCCCGGTGCCGTCCAGCTGCATGCGTTCGAACTTGATGCCGGCGACCTTGCCGGGGTTCGCGGCGTCGTCTGTTGTTCCATAGATTTCGACGGGGCTGTGCAGGAAGTGCAGGTGCAGCCGGCGCGAGGACGGTTCCTCGGCCTCGGCGTGCTCCTCGACGAGCCAGTTCGTGAGGGTGTTGACCATGGTCCGGATCTGGTTGTTGCTGCGAATGGCCTCGTCCGAAGCCTCGTCGAATTCGAAGTCCTCTGGATACAGGACGATGTCCACGTCCTTGGCATGGCTGAGTTCGCGCAGCTCCAGCGGCGTGAACTTCACCTGGGCCGGGCCGCGGCGGCCAAACACGTGGACGTCGGTGACCGGCGAATCCTTGAGCGCCCGGTAGACGTTGTCCGGGATTTCGGTGACCAGGAGTTCATCGGCGTGCTTGACCAGCATGCGGGCCACGTCGAGGGCCACATTTCCGTTGCCGATCACCGCAATCTCCTTGGCCTCCAGCGGCCATTCCCGCGGCACGTCCGGGTGGCCGTCGTACCAGGAGACAAAGTCGGCCCCGCCGAAGGATCCCTCCAGGCCAATCCCGGGAATATCCAGGTCCGCGTCCTTGATGGCGCCGGTGGAGAAGATGACGGCGTCGTAGAACGCGCGGAAGTCATGCAGCGTCAGGTCCCGGCCATAGGTGACGTTGCCGAGGAACCGGATGTCGCCGCGGTCCAGGACCTTGTGGAGCGCGTTGACAATGCCCTTGATCCGCGGATGGTCGGGGGCCACTCCGTAGCGGATGAGGCCGTAGGGCGCCGGATACGCCTCGAAGAGGTCGATGCTGACCTGGAAGGCGCCGTCCTTGACCTCATTGGACTTCGTCAGGATGTCCGCGGCGTAGACACCGGCCGGGCCGGCGCCAACAATCGCGACACGGAGGGGACGGGAGGATGTGGATTCGGCCGAGTTGGACACCGGGAGCCCTTCTGAGTCTTAGGGACAGCGCCAGTAGTTACAGCGCACAGGCCCCCATTCTAAATGTGACCGGCCCGCTCGCGCTCCGATTGGCAGGAATAGGCGCCGCGCAGGTGGTGTTATTGGTCTTGTGTCTAAGCCCGAAGGATCCTTGTCCCCCGCCCCATTGACAGCGCCGGCCGGCCCGGCCGCTGGGGCGGGGCCGGCGCCGGCCCGGCCGGGCGGACCGGCACCGGTGGACAAGGACACGACGGCGGGAATCCTGTTCGGTATCGGCGCCTACGGGCTCTGGGGGCTGCTGCCCCTGTACTTCTACGTCCTGCATCCGGCCGGTGCGGTCGAAATCGTCGCCAACCGGGTGGTCTGGTCCCTCCTGTTCTGCGTCCTGCTCATCACCGTCACACGGTCCTGGCGGGTGCTGGCTGCTGCTTTCCGGGACCGCACGGTGATTGGGCCGCTGTCCATCGCCGCTGCCCTGATCGCGGTGAACTGGCTGACGTACACCTACGGCGTGACCACCGGCCAGGCTGTCGAGGCCTCCCTGGGCTACTTCATCAACCCGCTGGTCTCCGTATTGCTGGGGGTCTTCGTCCTGAAGGAGAAGCTGCGGCCGCTGCAGTGGGCCGCCGTCGGCATCGGCTTCGTGGCCGTCGGGGTGCTGACGGTCTCCTACGGCAAGCTCCCCTGGATAGCACTGACACTCGCGCTGAGCTTTGGCCTGTACGGATTCGTCAAGAAGCGCGTGGGCCCGCGGGCGGAGGCGATCACAAGCCTTACCGTGGAGACGATCGTCCTGGCGCCCGTAGCTGCGGCCACCATGATCTTCCTCGCGGTCAGCGGGTCGGCAACTCTGGCCGGAAACGGTGCGGGCCATTTCTGGCTGCTGGTGGCGTCGGGCGTCATCACCGCGGTGCCCCTGCTGTTCTTCGGCGCGTCCGCCCGCCGTCTGCCGATGACCACGATCGGGCTGCTGCAGTACTTCGCGCCCGTCCTGCAGTTCATCGTGGCGCTCGTCGTGTTCAAGGAAACCATGACACCTGACCGGTGGGCCGGTTTCGGCGTCGTCTGGCTGGCGCTGCTGGTACTGACCGTGGACATGCTGCACACGGCCCGGAAGAACTCCGTGACCCGGAAACGGGCCCGCGCCGCCGCCTAGCACTACCCCCCCGGCGGGTTGGCGGCCTGCTTACCCCTGCCGCCGTGCGTTAGTGTCATCATGAAGGGGACATGTCGGGGCGAAATTGAGGATTGCTGGTGCCACAAGAGGATCGTGAAACTCAGGGCGGGCGCGACATCTCGTCCCTGGACTTCGACAGCAACGGCATCTTGCGCCTTCAGTGGGCCCGCGGCGTGGTGATTGATGCCCCCAACGCCCAGCTGGCCATGGATCGTGTCAATGAGTTGTGCGGCGGCCGGCCCACGCCGCTGCTGATCGACATGGCCACCACGGAGTCCGTCAGCCGGGCCGCCCGGGCCGTGTTCGCCAAGCACTGCGACGCCTCGGCAATCGCGCTCCTCGGCTCCTCCGCCGTGGACCGGGTCCTCGCCAACTTCTTCCTCGGCGTCAATTCCGCGCCGGTTCCGACACGCTTTTTCACCAACGGTGAAGAGGCGGTCCGCTGGCTGACCTCGCAGGGCCATGACGGGGCGTGATGATGACCGCCGCCTCGAGGACCTCGTGGACGGCATCGTCGTACTGTCCTCGGGCGATCTGTCGAACCGGCTGCCGGTCTCACCGGCCCGGGACGGGATAGACGCAGTCACCACCGGCATCAACCTCCTGGCCGAAGAGCTTCAGAGCATGTACGAGGACCTGGAAGTCCGGGTCGCCGAGCGGACCGCGCTCCTGGAGGCGGCCAAAGCCGAACTCCGGCGCGTCATCAACACCGATGAGCTGACCGGCCTGGCCAGCCGCTCGCTGCTGCAGGAAAAAGTGGCCGAAGCCGTTGCCGGGGCCGGCACGGGACGCCAGCCGGCCCTGATCCTGATGGACCTTGATTCCTTCCGGCTCATCAACGACAGCCTCGGCCACGCCGCCGGGGACGCCGTGCTGCGCGAGACGGCCCTGCGGCTTAGCGCCGCGGCCGGACCGGGCCACTTGATCGCGCGCCTCAGCGGCGATGAATTCGCGGTGCTCGTCGCGGACCAGGACACGGAGTCCGTGCTGCAGACCGCTGCCCGGCTCGGCGAATCACTGAAGGACAGAATCGTTGCCGGCGGTGTGGCGGTCGCCCTCACGGCCGGCACCGGTGTCCGGCTGGGGGAACCGGGCCTGCGAAGCGAGGAACTCATCCGCGATGCCGACATCGCCATGCACGAGGCCAAGAAACGCGGCAGGGACACCCTCCTGGTGTTTTCCGCGGCCATGCACGAGGCCGCCAAGCAGCGGGTCCACCAGGTGGCGGAGCTGCGGACGGCACTGGCGATGGACCAGCTCGAGCTGGAGTACCAGCCCATCATGGACCTGCGCACCGGAGCGATCGCCGGCGCCGAGGCCCTGATCCGCTGGCGCCACCCCGCCTTGGGCCTGCTGGGGCCGGATACCTTCCTCGACGCCGCCGACGAGGCCGGGCTCACCGTGGAAATCGGCCACTGGGTGCTCCGGAACGCCATCGCACAAACCGGCCGCTGGAAGTCAGATCCGGGGCTTTCCGCGGACTTCAGCACGCACATCAACCTCTCCCCCGCGGACCTGCACCACGTCGATCTGGCACCCTACGTCGAAGGCCTGCTGGCCCAGCACGGCGTCGAGCCCCTCCATATTTCGATCGAAATCACCGAAACCGCGATCATGCGCGGCGGCCCCGAGGTGGCCGCCACCATGCAGTCACTCAATGACCTCGGCGTCCGGATCGAGATCGACGACTTCGGCACCGGCTATTCCTCCATCAGCTACCTGCGCACGCTCCCCGCCGCGCAGGCGAAGATCGATAAGTCCCTGCTCGACGGGCTGACCACGGACCGGCAGCAGGAAACCTTCGTCGCCGCCATCCTGCAGCTGATCCATTCGGCCGGGCTGGGCGCCGTCGCCGAAGGCATCGAGGACAGGGAGCAAGCCAACAGGCTGCGGCAGCTGAACTGCGAATTCGGCCAGGGCTATTTCTTCAGCCGCCCGCTCCCGGTGGCGGACATGACGGACCTGCTCGGGCACAGAGACGGCGCCGTCGCGTGAGCGTTCCGGCGGGCAGACGCAAGACAGGAACACGCAAGACAGGAAAACGCGTGCACAGGGTGGCAGACACTGTCCGGCTCGCGGCCAGGGTTGCCGTGCTCTCCCTGCACCGTCCGAGCCGCCCGGACCGGCGCTGGGATGCCTTCTGGCGCGGCGTGTCCCAGGGGTCCCTCCGGGAACCGGTCATTTGGGACGCAGCCCCGGGCGCCGGGAACGAAGAGATCCGGCACCACCTGCAGGTGATGGCCGGCGCGATGGACACCAGCCTTCCGGTGATCGATCTCGGCTGCGGGAACGGCACCATCACACGGCGACTCACCGCCATCTTCGCCTCGGTCCTCGGCGTCGACGTCTCACCCCAGGCCGTGGCAGCCGCGCATTCCGCGCAGCCGCAGGTCGCTGGCCTCAGTTTCCGGAGCCTGGATGCCACGCAGCCGGCCGCGGCGGCTGCGCTGGCGCGCGAACTCGGCGACGCCAACGTCTTTGTCCGCGGCGTGCTCCATGTCCTCAGCCGGCGTCGGCAGGCACGCCTCGCAGGCTCCATCGAAGCACTCCTGGGAACCCGGGGCAGGATCTACCTCGTCGAAACGAACGTCCCGGGCGGCGCCCTGAGCTACCTGAGGGAACTCGGCGCCACCGGCAAGCGGATCCCGGGACCGCTCCGCCAGGCCATTGCCTCGTTGCCGAAACCGGGCCACTTCGGTGCCGGGCAACGCTCCCGCGTGTTTCCCCCGGACCGCTGGACCCTCATCGCGGAGGGACCCACCGTCCTGAAGACGGTGCCGATGGAGGCCGGTGGACCGCCCAGCAACATTCCCGCGTATTGGGCGGTCCTGGCCCCGGGGCCTCAGACCTCCGGGAAGGCATCCACCCGCTGGTAGTCGCGCGGGACCACGACCATGGGAACGGGGAGCGCCCGCAGCACCTTGAAAGCCGTGCTGCCAATGAACAGTTTGTGCTTCTCCGCCAGGCGGGAGGACCCGACGATCATGACCTCGCCGTCGTCCCATTCCAGGTCATCGATCGCTTCCTCGATCGTGCGGCCGTGGGCGACCTCCACGCTGACGTGGTGGCCCTCGGGCAGACGGTGCGCGGCGGCAGCGAGGACGGTGTTGGCGTGGATGTGGGCGGCGTTGACGTTCTCCCCGCCGTCCCCCTCGACGTCCAGTTCCACGAGGGAAACCAGCCGAAGTGGCACCCCGCGGCGCTCGGCGGATTCGATCGCGACGTCGATCGCCGCCTCCGCTCCGACGCGCTGGCCCATCGCGAGGGTCAGACGCGTGATGGCTTCGGTATGGCGGTAGCCGCGCGGCGCCAGTGCCACCGGAACCGGGGCAGCGTGCAGCAGGGCGTTGGCCACGTTGCCCACGGTATGGCGCTTGAACAGGCCGCTGCTGGCGGCACCCACCACGATCAAGCCTGCCCTGTACTCGAGTGCGGCCTCAATGAGGCCGGCCGCGAACGATTCTGCCTGTCGGACATGGAAGTGCGCCTCCAGCCCCTCAGGGACCAGTTCCATTCCCTGGCGTTCCGCTGAGCGGATCTGCTGCTCCGCGGCGCTGACCTGGTTTCCTTCCGGATTCATCGCCACATAGGGCGTGTGCCGATCCACCACATAGACCAGGTCGAGATGCGCTCCCTGCGCGCGGGCCATGGCTGAGGCCAGGGCAACGGCGTCCGCACCACGTTCGGTGGGTGTATAGCCGACTACGTATCGCATGTATGAACCCCTTTTGGGTCTGGGGCAGATGCCAGCTGCGCCCCGGGGGTTCCGGGCGACGTCGGCCGGTCTGCGTTCCTGCAGTGGATAGGAACGACTCTAGTCCAGCGGAACCTCAAAAAGGTGGTGACTTATTACCCTGACCAGCACAATCTTCCGGACCTACGCTGGAATGGTCGAGGGGAGCGCACCATGGACGCCATTCGCAACGGACGGACGCGGGCCGCGGGACTGGGAACCCTGACGCTCCTGCTGGTCCTGACTGCCTGCACGCCGCCGGCCCCGCAGCCCTCCGCCGGCAGCCAGCCGCCGTCGCAGTCCCCGACCGCCTCCGCCGGCCCGACCGCCAGCCCGTCGCCGTCGGCAACCGGGGATGCCGACGAAACGGCACCGCCGCAACCAGGCGACAAGGTGATCTCCTCCACGGTCACCCACGACTGGTCCGTGCCGGGGCCAACCACCCCGTTCCATACGGACCACAAGAACCCTGTGCCGATCGCGCCCCCGCCGGCGGCACCGCTGCCGACGCTGTCCGCCATCGGCGCGGGCCAGCACCCCTCCGACGCGCCGCCGTACGACCAGTTGAGCTTCCGGTTCACCGGTGGCTTCCCCAGCTACGACGTCGAAATGGTCCCCGAACTCGTCGACGACGGCAGCGGCCTGCCCATCCCGATGCCCGGCACGGGAACCCTCCTCGAGGCGACCTTCCGCGGGGCCCAGTCACACACCGCGGACGGCACGGCCAGCACCGTGACCAGTGCGCCGCCGCCGGCAATCGGATACCAGGCGCTCACCAGCTACGCGCCGGCCGGGGACTTCGAGGGCGTGCTGAGCTACGGGATCGGCGTCGGCCGTCCGATGGGCACGATTCCGGAAACGAAGGTGCGGGTCACTGAGGTGGAGAAGATCGAGCAGGGCCAGCACCTGTACGTGGTGGCGATCCAGCTGGACGCGACCGCCTGGAAGTAGGACCGGATGCAGGGCCCGGATGCAGGGCCGGACAAGCCAGGGCCCGGATGCAGGGTCGGAAAAGCCAGGCCGGAAACAGCGGAGGAGCCACGGACATGGTGTCCGCGGCTCCTCCGCTGTGTAGCCCGTTTTCGGGTAGCGCCGGCTCGCCGGGAAAGGATCGCCTTCCCGGCAGCTCATTGGGCCTTGGGCTAGGCGTTGGCCTTAATGGCCGCGGCCAGGACCCCGAGGCCGTCCAGCAGCAGCTCGTCGCTGATGACCAGCGGCGGCAGCAGCCGGATGACGTTGCCGTAGGTGCCGCAGGTGAGGATGATGACACCCTCCTTGAGGCAGGCTGCGGCGACGGCCTTGGTCAGCTCCGGGTTCGGCTCCTTGGAACCGGCCTGGACGAGTTCAATGGCCAGCATGGCGCCGCGGCCGCGGACGTCACCGATCACCGAACCGTCAGCAAGCTCAGCGGCGAGTTCGCGCAGCTTGCCGAGGGCGATCTCTTCAATGTGCTTGGCGCGGCCGTTGAGGTCGTACTGCTCCATCGAGCCGATCGACGCCAGCGCTGCTGCGCACGCCACCGGGTTGCCGCCGTAGGTGCCGCCGAGGCCGCCCGGGTGGACGGCGTCGAGGAGATCGGCGCGGCCCGTGATGGCGGAGAGCGGCATGCCGCCGGCGATGCCCTTGGCCATGGTGATGATGTCCGGGATAACACCTTCGTGGTTCACGGCGAACCATTCACCGGTGCGGCAGAAGCCGGACTGGACCTCATCGGCGATGAACACGATGCCCTTGTCCTTGGCCCAGTCCGCCAGCGCGGGCAGGAACCCGTCGGCGGGGACAATGAAGCCGCCTTCGCCCTGGATCGGTTCGATGATGATCGCGGCAACCTGCTCGCCGCCGATCTGCTTCTCGATCATGGTGATGGCGCGCTTGGCGGCCTCGGCACCGGTGATCTCCGGGTTTTCCTCACGGAACGGGTAGCTCATCGGCATGCGGTAGACCTCGGGCGCGAACGGGCCGAAGTTGGTCTTGTAGGGCATGGCCTTGGCGGTCAGCGCCATGGTCAGGTTGGTGCGGCCGTGGTAGGCGTGGTCGAACGCGACGACGGCGTCCCGGCCGGTGGCCAGGCGGGCCACCTTGACGGCGTTTTCGACCGCCTCGGCGCCGGAGTTGAACAGCACCGTGCGCTTTTCGTGGTCGCCCGGGGTGAGGCGGTTCAGCTGCTCGGCGACGGCGACATAGCCCTCGTACGGCGTGACCATGAAGCAGGTGTGGGTGAAGTGCTCCACGGCTTCCTTCACGGCGCCGACGACGGCGGGGTCCGAGGCGCCGACGCTCGTCACGGCGATGCCGGAGCCGAGGTCAATGAAGGAGTTGCCGTCGACGTCGTGGATGATGCCGCCGTCGGCGTCGGCCACGAAGACCGGGACGCTGGACGCGACGCCGGCGGCGACGACCGCCTTGCGGCGTTCGGTCAGGGCGACGGACTTGGGGCCCGGGAAGTCGGCCTGGACGCGGCGCTTCTGCTCGAGCCGGTAGGTGATGTCATGTGCGGTGGTGGTCATGGGAAGGCCTTCCTAAGCGTGCGGTTGAGGCGCGCGAGTTATGCGTCAGGTTGAGGTGGCAGCGTTATGCGTCGGCGTTATGCATCTAATGCAGACATGACGTGCTTGATTCGGGTGTAGTCCTCCACGCCGTACATGGACAGGTCCTTGCCGTAGCCTGACTGCTTGAAGCCACCGTGCGGCATTTCGGCGGTGAGGAGAATGTGGGTGTTGATCCAGACTGCGCCGAAGTCGAGGTCGCGGCTCAGGCGCATGGCGGTTCCGTGGTTCGTCGTCCAGACGCTCGAGGCCAGGGCGTAGTCGACGTCGTTGGCCAGCTCCACGGCCTCGTCCTCGGTGCTGAACTTCTGCACCGTGATGACCGGGCCGAACGTTTCCTTCTGGACGATGTCATCGCTCTGCTTGGCGCCGGTGACGATGGTGGGCTCGAAGAAGAAGCCCTTCTCGCCCGCGCGGTGGCCGCCGGTCTCGATCTTGCAGTTGGCAGGCAGGTGCTCGACAACTGAGGTGACCGCGTTGAAGTGGTTGACGTTGTTCAGCGGGCCGAAGTAGTTGTCTTCGTCGTTCTGCGAGCCGGTGTGCAGGGTCTTGGTGTGCTCCACCATGGCGGCGACGACGTCGTCGTGCACCGAATCCTGGACGAGGACGCGCGTAATGGCCGTGCAGTCCTGGCCGGCGTTGAAGAAGGCGAACTCGGCGATCGCCGCGGCGCTCTTCTTGATGTCGGCGTCGGCGAACACAATGGCCGGGGCCTTGCCGCCGAGTTCCAGGTGGGCGCGCTTGAGTCCCTTGGCCGCACCCGAGGCGACAGCGATGCCGGCGCGGACGGAACCGGTGATGGAGACCAGGCCGGGGACCTTGTGCTCGACCATCATGGCGCCGGTTTCGCCGGTGCCCAGGACAACGTTCAGGACGCCGGCCGGGAAGATCGCACCGGCGAGCCGGGCCAGCACCAGGGTGGATTCGGGGGTGGTGTCCGAGGGCTTGAGGACCACGGTGTTGCCGGCAGCCAGGGCAGGCCCGATCTTCCAGATGGCCATGAGGAACGGGTAGTTCCAGGGGGCCACCTGCGCAACAACGCCGATCGGCTCGCGCCGCACGTAGGAGGTGTGGCCTTCGAAGTACTCGCCGGCGGACTTGCCTTCCATGATGCGGGCGGCGCCTGCGAAGAAGCGCAGCTGGTCGGCGCCCGCGGCCACTTCCTCGGAGGCGATCAGGGAGCGGACCTGGCCGGTGTTGCGGTGCTGGGCCTCCACGAACTCGTCGCTGTTGGCCTCGACGGCATCCGCCAGCTTGAGCAGCATGAGCTGCCGCTGCCCGGGCGTGGTGTGCTTCCAGGTCTTGAACGCGTTCTTGGCTGCCGTCATGGCGGCGTCGACGTCGGCCTGCACCGAGATCGGCGCCTGCGCCACCACGTCACCGTTGGTGGGGTTCACGATGGGCAGCAATCCTGTGCCGGCGGGGGTGACAAACTCGCCGTTGATGAAGTTCTGCAAGGTTTGAACCACGGTGTACAACCTCTTTCTTACTGCCAATGACGGATGTGTGACTGGTCACGAGCCTATGCCAGCAGGTCAAGGCAGGGAATAGGCACCTGCACACCATCCCCGCAGAACTTTAGTGCGCTTGACCAGCACCCGGCTATTCTGAATCCATGGCCATTTCACTCGCAGCTCTACTGGGAGTTCCGTCCCTGAATCTCACCAAGGCCGGACTCGCCGAAACCACCTGGCACCAGGACATTCTTTGGGTGGCCGTCACCGAACAGGAGGATCCGCAGCGGTTCCTCAATGGCGGCGAACTCATCCTGACGACCGGTATGCGGCTCAAAAGTGCCGCGGAGCAGCGCCGGTTCGTGCGTCAGGTCCAGCGGGCAGGCGCGGTGGGCATCGGGTTCGGGGTCGGCCTGACGCACGACGCCGTTCCGCCGGCCCTGATCGCCGAAGCCAACCGGTGGGGGCTGCCGGTGGTGGAAGTGCCCTACGAGACACCGTTCATCGCGATCGGAAAGCTCGTGGCCGACGCCCAGTCCGCGGACCACCTGGTCAAGCTTGAGCGGCTCATCGCCGGGCACCAGATCCTGGCCCGCGCCCTGCTGACGGGCGGCGGCCTGGCCGAGCTCCTGAAACACCTGGGGTCGATGCTGCGCACCGAGATCGTCCTGACCCAGTTCACCGCCCAGCTGTACAACAGCGTTGCGGGCCACCCGGCGCCCAAGGCCGAGGGTTGGGCGTCCTATCCCATCCCCACGGGACGCCGCGACGCCTGCACCCTGTGGGTGAAGCAGCCGTTCGAGGACACGGGCATCGTGGGCTACGCCCAAAACCTGATCAGCGTTGAGCTCAACAACATGGTCAAGCAACGGCAGGCGCAGCGGGCGCTGGCGGGCCAGGTCCTCGACGACGTTATCCACGGGACGCTGGAGGCGTCCGAAGCCACCCGGCGCCTGGCCGGCGTCGGCATCAACAGCACCCGCAAGAACGTGGTCCTGCTCGCCGAATCGGCCGCCCACCAGAAGCAGTTGGGCAGCTCTTCGCTGCCCCAGCCGCTGGCCGCGGCGGTCGGCTCCGTCGTCGGGAAGGACCTCGTGGTGGTGGTGGCCGACGACGGCAGCGGCGCGAGCGCCCTTGCCCGCAGCCTCAGCGACCACCTCGCCGAGGCCGGGATCCATGCCACGATCGGCATAGGCGGGGCGTACACCAAGCCCAACGGCCTGCGCTGGAGCTATTTCGAGGCCCGTGACGCGGCCAGCCACGGGCTGCCGGTCAACGAGCCCGAGCGGCTGAGTCTGACCTCGCTGCTGCTCGCGAGCGAGGACGTTCCGCTGGCGGACATGGCCAACGAATCACTGAACCCGCTGCGGGCCTTCGACGCGGCGCACGGCGCCGAACTCATGGCCACGCTGGAAAGCTACCTCGGCAACAACGGCTCGGTGGCGGCCGTCGCCGAGGAACTGACGCTGCACCGCAATACGGTCCGCTACCGGCTGGCGCAGATCACCGAACTCACCGGATACGACCCCGCGCAGACAGCGGACCGGGTGCAGCTCTGGCTCGCGCTCGCGGTGCAGCGGCTCAGCGCCCGGCATCCGCGCTGACGGCGCTTCTAGTCCGGCCCGCAGGCAACGCGGGGTCACTTAGCGCCCATTGAGCGGCCCGGGATGGGCGCTAAGTGACCCCGCGTTGCTTTCTGTCACTTGCAGAGATATTCGCCACTAAAGGCTGAGTCTCAAACATCAAACGTCTAACCTTTAGCTATGACTAGCAGCACGGCGGTTTCCGCACTTTCCCAGACAGCTCCACCCGGCGCGGTCCGCCCGCGGGGCGTGATCGTGGCCGGCGTCGTGGCGCTCGTGCTCATTGGGCTCAACCTGCGTGCCGGCATCACCGGCGCCGCCGCGCTTTTCCACGACCTGCAGGCTGTCCTCGGCTACGGCCCGCTGATCGCAGCGCTGCTCCCCTCGATCCCCACGCTGTGCTTCGCGGTGGCCGGCGCTGCCACGTCCTGGCTCACCCGGCAGCTGGGGCTGGAAAAAGCCATCCTGCTCTCCCTCGTGATGCTGGCGGCCGGGCTGCTGCTCCGCGGCGTCCCGTCCACCGGGATGCTGTTGGCCGGCACCGTGGCGGGGATGTCCGGGCTGGCCATCTGCAACGTGGCCATGCCCTCTTTCATCCGCGTGCACTTCGCGGACCGCACGTCCCTCATGACCGCCGTCTACACGCTGACCATGACCACAGGCGCCACTGCCACCGCCGTGCTGATCGTTCCGGTGGCCCAGGCCCTGGGCTCGCCGTCGGCGGGCGTCGGCGCGATCGGATTCCTGGCCCTGGGGGCGTGCCTCGGCTTCCTCCCGATCGCGGTGCACGCTCACCGCAACGCATCCCCCGGCAAGGCCGCCCGGGTTTCCCCGTGGCCCCTGCTGCGGACCCGCACCGGCGCGATGATCACGCTGGGCTTCACAGTGCAGGCGCTCCTGGCCTACGCCGTCCTCAGCTGGTTCCCCTACATGCTGGCCACGACGGGGCTCTCCGCGTCCGACAGCGGGCTGATGTTCGGGCTCATGCAGCTCGTCTCCGTCCCCGCCGGCATGGTGCTGGTGGCCATCGGATCACGCCCCCGGATGCTTCGGACCGCGTTCTATCTGGCCACCGTGACCATGGCCCTCGGCGTCCTCTCGATGCTGGTCGTGCCGACGGACTGGGCTCCTTTGACCGCGGTGCTGCTGGGATTCGGACTCGGCATTTTCCCGCTGGTCATGGTGATGATCAGCCGCAGCGGCCGCAGCACGTCCGAGACCACCGCGCTGTCCACCGTGGCCCAGTCCGCCGGGTATCTGCTGGCGACGCTCGGCCCGTTCGGCATGGGCCTGCTGCACAGCGCCACCAATTCCTGGACGTTGCCGTTGGCCCTGCTGCTGGCCGTGGCCCTCGGCCAGATCGCGGTGGGCCACCTGCTCTCGGCCGGACCGAAGGAGCTGCGGGCCAAGGAACTGGCAGCCAAAAAGCTGCGGGCCACCGCCCCGCACGCCCCGGAAGGAACCCGGCGATGACACTCACAGCTTCGCACCGGCCACCGCTGGCGGAGGAAGTCACTGCCAAGCTGCGGGCCCTGATCCACTCGGGCGAGTGGCCGCTGCAGCAGCGCATTCCGGCCGAACCTGAGCTGATGGCCGCCTTTGGGGTCTCCCGTGGCACCCTGCGTGAGGCCATCAAAGCGCTGGCCCACAGCGGAATGCTCGACGTCCGCCGCGGGGACGGCACGTATGTCCGCGCCACGAGCGAGATCGCAGGCGCCACGCAGCGGATGTATGAGGACCACTCCCAGGAGCACATCCTCGAGGTCCGGGTCGGGCTGGACACCCAGGCGGCCAGGCTCGCTGCACGCCATGCGACAGCCGACGACCTCACCGCCCTGCGCGGTTTGCTCACTGCCCGCCGTGCCGCCTGGCTCGCCGAGGACTACGCCGCGTGGGCCCGGGCAGACTGGGACTTCCATGCGCGCGTGGCGGAGGCGTCCGCCAACCCGCTGCTGCATGAGCTGTATGTCAGTTTCGGCAGCGTATTCCACAACGACCTGCTCCGCCAGCAGCGTCGGGGAGGCTTCAACGGCCTGCCGCACGAGGGCCACGACGAACTCGTGGCCGCAATTGCCGCCCGCGACGAGGCGGCCGCCGTCGAAAGCGTCACCCGGAACCTGAATTCCTGCGCGGAATGGCTCCAGGACTAACCCAAGGCTTTCCCAAGGTGCGCGGAAGATGCTCTGTCTCAGTGGCGGCCGCCACCCGCGCACCGGCCTAGCGGCCAGGCGGGTTTCCGTCATCATCGGCGCCAGCGCCGAGCCCGGACGGCCGGCCCCTGCGCCCAGCAGCAGGGGCCGGCTCGGCCGAGACACCCGGTTCCGCCGCTGCCCATTAGGGTCTTAGTGCCGTAGACCGGACCCGAGCCGCGGTCAACACTAAGAATGGCAGGACGCCGCACGAGGGTGCCCGCGACAAGTGCAGCCGCGCCCCAGTCCCGGGCCGGGGTGCCGGTCTCGTTGGATGACAGTCTCGCCGGTGTCGCAGTGTTGTGGTTTACCTCAGCAAGTACGTCGCGAGGAGGTCGATGGTGGGCAAGAAGAAGAAAAAGTCCAAGGGCTCCGACGCAGAGGACGGGCGCGCCGGGAAGAAGATGCCGCGCAAGAAGTACGAAGCGGAGATGGAGGTCCTGCAGGGTGAACTGGTCGCCATGCAGGAGTGGGTGAAGTCCACCGGAGCCAAAATCTGCATCGTCTTCGAAGGCCGCGACACGGCCGGCAAGGGCGGCACGATCAAGCGCATCGTCGAGCGGGTGAGCCCCCGGGTGTTCCGCGTGGTCGCGCTCCCCACACCGACCGAGCGGGAGAAGTCGCAGATGTACCTCCAGCGCTACATGTCTCACTTCCCGGCGGCGGGCGAGGTGGTCATCTTCGATCGCAGCTGGTACAACCGTGCGGGCGTCGAGCGGGTGATGGGTTTCTGCACACCGGAACAGACCCAGAGGTTCCTCGACATGACCCCGATGGTGGAGAAGGCGATGGTCGACTCCGGGATCATCCTGCTCAAGTACTGGCTCGAGGTCAGTGCGGACGAGCAGACCAGGCGGCTCGAGAGCCGCATGGACGACCCCCGCAAGACCTGGAAACTCTCTCCGATGGACCTGAAGTCCTACAAACGGTGGTACGACTATTCCCGGGCCCGGGACTCCATGTTCGAGGCGACCGACACCGCCTGGGCGCCGTGGTACATCGCGCACAATGACATCAAGAAGCGCGGCCGGCTCAACGTCATCAGCCATATTCTCAGCCAGGTGCCCTACGAGCCGTACCCGGGGCTCGACGTCGAGCTCCCCAAGCGCCAGAAGGCCGGCGATTACACCGAACCGGCACTGTCCGTGCGGCACATCCCCACCCCGTTCTAAGCAGCGCCCCGGCGATGAGGAGGAAGTCATGAGCGACGATCCCGGAGCAGTAGCTGGGGTGGCCCCGGCGGAGGCTGACGCGAGCTGGTACGCGCTGGCACCCGCTGAAGTGGCGGCCGAGCTGAAGGTGGATCCGGCTGGCGGATTGAGCACGGGAGAGGCGCAGCAGCGGCTGCAGGAGTACGGCCCGAACGCCCTGGCCGCCGCTAAGCAGGAGCCGGTGTGGAAGCGGTTCTTCAAGCACTATCAGGACTACATGCAGATCGTCCTTGTGGTCGCCGCCCTGGTCAGCTTGCTGATTGCGGAATACGGAACCGCCATTGGGCTTGCCCTGCTGACGCTGTTCAACGCGTGGCTGGGGTACCACCAGGAGGGCAAGGCCGAAGAAGCCGCCGCCTCCCTGGGGCAGATGATGAAGGCTATGGCCAAGGTGCGCCGCGACGGTGACGTTGTGGAGCTCCCCGCCGAACAGATCGTCCCCGGCGACATCGTGGTGGTCGATGCCGGTGACCGCGTCCCCGCCGACGGCCGGATCATCCTGGCGGCAACCCTCCAGATCGAGGAGGGCGCCCTGACCGGGGAGAGCGTCGCCGTCGAGAAGGACACCGAGACCATCGGCCGGCACGACGTCGGCATCGGCGACCGCCTGAACATGGCGTTCATGAACACGAACGTGACGCGGGGCCACGGCGAAATCCTCGTCACCACCACCGGCATGGGCTCGGAGGTCGGCCACATCGCCCACATGCTGTCCGGGCAGAAAGTGGAGAAGACCCCGCTCACCAAGCAGGTGGACCGGCTCACCATCTTCATCATTATCGCGGCCCTCTTCGCGTTTATCGCCATCGTCGTGATGGGCCTGGCCTCCGGCGAGTCCTTCGCGGTGCTCTTCGGAATCGGTGTGGCGCTGGCAGTCGGCTCCATCCCGGACGCGCTGCCCGCCGTCGTCACCACCATCCTGTCCGTCGGGTCGGTCAATATGGCCAAGAAGAACGCCATCATGAAGGTCCTCCCTGCGGTCGAGACCCTGGGCTCCACCTCGGCCATCAACTCGGACAAGACCGGCACCCTGACCCTGAACCAGATGACGGTCCGCGAGATCACCACAGTGCAGCACCACTACACCGTCAGCGGTGAGGGCTACAGTTTCGACGGCCAGATCCAACGGACCACGGGGGACGCCGAACGGGACCTGGACTACGTGATGTTCTCCTGCGCCCTGTGCAACGACTCCGATATCAACGACGGCGAGGTGGTCGGGGACCCCACCGAGGCGGCGCTCTACGTGCTCGCGCAGAAAGGCGGCGTGGACGTCAGGGAATTCCGCCGGAACAACCCGCGCGTGGCGTCGGTACCGTTCGATTCCGACTACAAGTTCATGGCCACGTTCCACCGGATGCCGGGGGCCGATGGCAGGCCCGTGATCCGGGCCTACGTGAAGGGGGCACCCGACGTCCTCCTGAGCAGGTCCTCGTTCGGCCGGATGCCGGGCGGCCACGCCGAGCGCCTCACTGACGAAATGCGGGGCAAGGTGCTTGCCGAGAACGAACGCATCGCCAGCCAGGGCAGGCGGGTGCTCGCCCTGGCGCAGCGCGAGTTCGACCCGGCGACGTTCCAGCCTTCGGGCGACCTGATGGCGCTGATGCAGGATCTGGAGATTTCGGCGCTGATCGGCGAGGTTGACCCGCCGCGCGCCGAGGCGGTGGCCGCCATCGCCAAAGCAAAGCACGCCGGCATCCGGGTCCGGATGATCACCGGCGACCACGCCGTCACCGCTGCGGCGATCGCCGACGAACTGGGCATCAGGGGCCGCGCGGTGACCGGGGCCGAGTTCGCGGCGATGAGCGACGCGGAGGCTGACAGCCAGGTGGACGGGATCGGCGTGATCGCGCGTGTCGCCCCCGAACACAAGGTCAGGCTGGTCGAGGTGCTCAAGCGCAAGGGCAACATCGTGGCCATGACCGGCGACGGCGTGAACGACGCGCCGGCCATCGCGGCCGCCGACATCGGGATCGCGATGGGCATCACCGGCACCGACGTCGCCAAGGGTGCGGCCAAGATGATCCTGGCCGACGACAACTTTGCCACCATCGTGGCGGCGGTCGAAGAGGGCCGGCTCGTGTACGACAACCTGCAGAAGTTCATCCGGATCCAGGTCGCCAACCTGTTCATGTTCATTCTGGCGTTCATCGGATCCTCGGCCTTCGCCATAGCCGGCACGGCCCTGCTCAGCCCGGCCCAGGTGCTGTGGATCCACATGGCGATCGTCGCCCCGATTGGGGCGGTGATGGGCCTGGATCTCGCGACGCCGGGCATCATGGACCGCAAACCACGGCCCTTCAACCAGCCGATCCTCGTCCGGTCGATGATGGTGCGCCTGTTCGTCGTCGGGCTTTTCATGGCGGCCGCGACGCTGATCCTCGTGCAGATCGGCAAAACCACCTACGGTTCACTGGAGGTCGGCCAGACCATGGCTGTGGTGGGGCTGGGGCTGATGAACATCTTCGTGGCGCTCAATCTGCGTTACCCGACCGAGAGCGCCTTCGGGCCCGCCACGGTGTCCAACCCGAAGCTGCTCTGGGCGTTCGCGTGGGCCGTCCTCGGCTCGATGCTGATCACCCAGATGAAGGTGATGCAGGACCTGTTCGGCACGCTGCCGCTTTCCGGCCAGCAGTGGCTGCTCTGCCTGGTGCCGGGCGTGGTGTTGCTGTTCCTCGGTGAAATCTTCAAGATCATCCTGCGGGCCCGGCAATCGAAGGGCCGGGCCGCAGTCCCGGCTCCCCCCGTTCCGGCGTGAGAGTGCTGTTCCGGCGAGAGTGCGACTGCCAATGTTGAGGGCCGGAACGCGATGTTCCGGCCCTCAACAGTGGCGCATACCGGCTGTTCCGGGGCTAGCGGACGAGGCCCTTCAGGACGTTCTTGGGCCGCTGCATCTCGCCGTGCTTGGCGCCGAGCACGATCACCCAGCCGGCGAACACGGGGATGGTCCACTGCAGGATCTTCAGCTGCTGCTGCGCGGAACGGAGTTCCTCGGAGGCACCCGGCTTCGGCTCGGTGGCACCCTTGGCGCCCTCGGCGGCCAGCTTGTCCACCTTGGCTCCCTGCAGGCCCGCGTACAGGGTCACAGCGGCACCGGCGAGGGTGACGACGGACTTGTAGACGCTCAGGCGCGTGACGCCGTCCTGCTTGGCCATCCGGCCCTTGTTCTCCCACATGACGGCGAGGCCCGAAAGAAAATGCGCCCCAAACGCCGCCGCCTGGTACGGCGCCCACTTCTTCCAGCCCAGGCTTGAGAGGCGGGTACGTTCCGCCGGGTCCTTGGCAGCAGCCGTGGCACCGTTGAGCCCAATGGCGCCCATCAGGGAACCGCCGAACCAGGCGGCCGCCGTCAGGTCGTGAATGGATCGGGCAACAAGATTACCTGCCATGTTGAGCTTCCTATCATCTGTCTTCGAATCCGAATCGCAGGGGCAGCAAGGCTGCCGGTCCGCGGCATGTCCACGAGCGGGGCCATGACCCGGCTATGGTAAGCACACTTACCATAAACGCGGTAGTCCAAGCGGCTGCCACTTCGCCGCGCGTAGAATCGGCGCCATAGGCACACCGCCGTAAGGCACAACACCGGCACACCGCCCTTGGCACGACACCGTTCCACCGGACCAGATGAGGAATAGCCGCATCACCATGGCAGAAGAAGAGTCCGGGATCGAAGCCGCCATCGGCGACGCCGTCGACACCGCGGAGGCGGCGTCGAACAGCACCGCGCTCGACGTCGTCGCCCGTTCCGGATTCGCGGTGATGGCACTGCTTCATATCGTGATCGGGGCCATCGCCGTCGCCCTGGTCCTGGGCGCGCCGGGCCAGGCCGAACCCACCGGCGCCATCGAACAACTCGCTGCCAACCCCTGGGGTCCGGCGGTGATGTGGGCGGCCTGCATCGGCTGCGCGGGACTCGCGCTCTGGCAGCTGAGCGAGGCGACGCTCCGGGGCCGCCACCTGCCGCGCCGGGAGCAGCTGGGCAAACTCATTTCCTCCGGCTTCCTTGCCATAGCGTACGGGAGCGTCGGGCTGAGCTTCGCGGGCTTCGGGCTCGGCCAGCGCGGCGATTCGGGCGACTCGACCCGGGATTTCAGCACGGCCCTGATCCAGTCACCGTTGGGGGTTCCGGCCCTGGTCGGCCTCGGGCTCACCATCATGGGAATCGGCGTGTATTTCGTCGTCAAGGGCTTCGGGAAGAAGTTCAAGGAGGAACTGCAGCATTTCGAAGGGACCCGCCGCGGCAAACTGATCAGCGTGCTTGGCGTCACCGGCCACGTCTCGAAAGGGCTGGCGCTGATCCTGACCGGGCTGCTCTTCGTCGTGGCCGCGGCGACCAACAATCCCGGTTCCTCCACCGGCCTGGACGGCAGCCTCAAGGCACTCCGGGACCACCCCTTCGGCCCGTACCTGCTCCTGGCAATCGGGGCCGGGTTCATTGCCTACGGCGTGTTCGCGCTGGTCCGGGCGCGTTTCGGCCGGATGTAGCCGCCGCCCTGGGTGGGGATTTTCTTGTTTGGCATCTGCCCGCGGGACTATCGTGGAGCTACCCCGGGCCGGGCTGGGACGGCCACCGGCGCCAGGTCTCGCAGAGGTATGGCATGAGCTACGTTCCGGTGAGCAGACGCACCCTCCGACGGCATCGTGAATCTGAGCGGTCCACGCGGCGGCTCGTGGCCGCCCTGTCCGCCGCGGCCGCGGCGGCCTGGCTGCTCTCGGTTACGTTGTCCACCGCGGTCCATGTCGACACCTATGTCCACCATGTCGCCGTCGTGCTGCACGTGCTGTCGATGGTGGTGGCCTTTGGCGCCGTCGTCCTGGTGGACTGGCACGGCTTCCTGTGGCTGATCGGCAGACGCGACCTGGCCGAAACCATCAGGCTCGACGGCGCGGCGACACCGCTGATCTGGGGCGGCCTGGCCGGCATGCTGGCCACGGGCGTGTTCCTGAATCCGCACCTGAGCAACCCGATGACGGACCTCAAGCTCGCCGCCGTCCTTGTGCTCAGCCTTAACGGGATCATGCTCATTCCGCTCATGCGGCGGCTGGCCAGGCTGACGCCCGATGCCTCGTTCAAGGACCTGACCGCCGGGCAACGGGTCCATCTGCTGCTGTGCCTGGTGATCTCGCAGCTGTGCTGGTGGACGGCGATTGTCATCGGGTTCATCAACGCCGAGTTCTGAGGTGCCGCCGGGCCGCGCCCGGGAACTAGCCGGCGGCCTTCCGCAGCGGCACCACGTCGCCTTCCTGGTACAGCAGGGCGCGGATCTCGGACTCGGCGGAATCCAGCCGCCTCGGGTCGATCGTTTCCCCGGCCGCGAAGTGGTCCAGCAGCCGGGGATCCACGTAGCTTTTCCGGGCGATCGACGGTGTGTTGCCCAGGACCGCGGCCGCGTCCTGCATGGCCTGGCTCACCGCACTCTTCCGGGCCGAGACTTTCGGCTGCGGGCCGCTCTGCGCCAGGCTGACCGCTGCCGCCGCCGTCCCCCGCAGGGTGCGGAAATCCTTCGCGGTGAAGTCCTCCCCCGTGCGCTCCTTGACGTACCCGTTGATGTCCGCGCTCGACACCGGATGCCAGCTGCGGCCGTCCTTGTAGGCCAGCAGGCGGGCGTTGCCGCCGCGGCGCTTGAGCTGGCGCACGACGGCGGCGAGGTCGGCGTCGTCAATCCGCGACTCCCAGGTCTTGCCGCTCTTGGCCGGGAAGCTGAGCCGGAGTTCGTCCTTGCGCACCGTGACGTGGGCGCAGAGCAGGGTGGCGAGGCCATGGCTGCCGTTTTCATTGGTGTAGCGCTCCGAGCCGACGCGCAATGATCCGCTGTCGAGCATCCGAAAGGCGGCCGCCAGCACGCGTTCCCGCGTCAGCCCTTCGGAGCGCAGGTCCATGGTCACCAGGCGGCGTGCGGTCGGCAGGGTCTCAGCCAGCTGGAGCGAACGGTCGAACTTCAGCCGGTCCTTCCGTTCCCGCCAGCTCGGATGGTAGATGTACTGCCGCCGGCCCACCGCGTCCACTCCCGTGGCCTGGATGTGCCCGTTGTCGTACGGGGCGATCCAGACGTCGGTCCAGGCCGGCGGGATCCCGATGCCCTCGAGCCGTTCCCGCACGGGGCCCGGCGGCAGGGTGGAGCCGTCCAGGTCCTTGTAACTGAACCCGGTCCCGGCGGGGACCCTGCGGTATCCTCGGCCGGACGCGTTGCTGTGGCGGAGCCTCATTGGCCGGCCCTGGGCGAGTGTTCATCCATGACGGTAAGCCTACTGACTACCGCCCGGGATTCCACGTAAATCAAACAACGCGGGGTCACTTAGCGCCTATAATCCCTTCCGGGATGGGCGGGAAGTGACCCCGCGCTGGTCTGCGTCGTTGTTCTGTGTTGCTCTGCGTCGTTGCTCTGTGTTGCTCTGTGTTGCTCTGTGTTGCTCTGCGTTGCTCTGTGTTGTTCTGTGTTGAGGCTAGACCTCGACGGCGGCGCCGCGGGAGATCTCCACCATGTCCTCGCGGGGCACCACCTTGATGCGCTCGCGCTGGACGGCGACGCCGTGCGACCCGCCGGCAGCGGTGGCCTTTTCACCCAGGGCGCGCTCGTGCTCGTCCAGGGCCAGCCAGCCTTCCCAGCTGGTGTACTCGACGCCGCGGCCCGCGAGGAGCTCGACGATCGCCTCGGGGGCGGGCGCCGAGGCCAGCGGCAGGTTTTCGCGGTCCTCAAACAGGTAGGTCACGGTTTCGAGGGCGTCACCCTTGGTGTGGCCGATCAGTCCCACCGGGCCGCGCTTGATCCAGCCGGTCGCGTAGATCCCCGGCATGTGGGTGCCGGCGGCGTCCAGGACCCGGCCGCCGTCGTTCGGGACGACTCCCTTGCTGTGGTCGAACTCGACCTCGGGGAGGGCGGAACCGAAGTAGCCGATGGCGCGGTACACGGCCTGGACCGGGTACTCGACAAACTCGCCCGTGCCGCGGGCGTTGCCGGTGCCGTCCAGTTCGGTGCGCTCGAACTTGATCCCGGCGACGCGGCCGGGCGCGTCGGCGCCGTCTGTTGTTTCTGCGTAGATCTCGACGGGGCTGTGCAGGAAGTGCAGGTGCAGCCGGCGGGACGCGGTGAGCTCGGAGAGGTCCTCGGGCTGCTCGGCGATCCAGTTGGTGAGCGTGCCCACCATGGTCTTGGTCTGGTTGTTGCTCTGGATCTGCCGGTCCGATTCGGCGTCGAACTCGAAGTCCTCGGCGTAGAGGATGATGTCCACGTCCTTGGAGTGGGAAAGTTCGCGCAGTTCCAGGGGCGTGAACTTGACCTGGGCGGGCCCGCGCCGGCCGAACACGTGCACGTCCGTGACCGGCGAGGACTTCAGCCCGGTGTAGACGTTGTCCGGGATTTCGGAGACCAGGAGGTCGTCGGCGTGCTTGGAGAGCATGCGGGCCACGTCGAGGGCCACGTTGCCGTTGCCGATCACGGCGATTTCCTTGGCCTCCAGCGGCCATTCGCGGGACACGTCGGGGTGCCCGTCGTACCAGGACACGAAGTCGGCGCCGCCGTAGGAGCCCTCCAGCTCGATGCCGGGGATGTTGAGGTCCGCATCCTTGATGGCGCCGGTGGCGAAGATGACGGCGTCGTAGTGGGTGCGGAGGTCATCGATGGACAAGTCCGTGCCGTAGTCCACGTTGCCGAAGAACCGGATGTCGCCGCGGTCCAGGACCTTGTGCAGGGCGTTGACGATGCCCTTGATGCGGGGGTGGTCGGGGGCCACGCCGTAGCGGATCAGACCGTAGGGTGCCGGGTAGCGGTCGAAGAGGTCGATGCTGACGGTGAGTTCGCCGCTCTTGACGGCTTCGCTCTTGGTCAGGATGTCCGCGGCGTAGACGCCGGCGGGACCGGAGCCGACGACGGCGACGCGCAGCGGGCGGGCGGCGGTTCCTACGGGGGTGCTAGTTGACACGGCTGTGTTCCTTTTTTCTTCTGCATCCGTTGCTCCACAAACGCCCTTTGGGGCTTGATAACGGCAGTTGTGGAGCAATCGACGGGTGTTAGGGGGTCAGTACGCGGGTCTTGGTGGTGCGGGGAGCGTTCGGGGAGGTGGTGCTGTAGTCCGCGGTCTTGAAGTGCGACGGCGCGAACGGGCTGACGCGGACCACGTCGCCGATCACGATCACGGCGGGATTCGCTACGCCTGCGGCCTCCGCCTGGTCCGCGATGGTCCCGAGGGTTCCGATGGTCACCCGCTGGTTTGGCAGGTATCCATTCTCTACGATGCCAACAGGCGTCTGAAGAGGCAAACCGGCGCGGGCCATGGAGGCTGCGGAATCGCGCAGCTGGCCCACACCCATGAGCAGGATCACAGTGTGGTCGGCACGGGCCGGGACTTCCGAGAGTTCCTCATGGCCGGTGACCACACTGAAGCCTTTGGCCAGCCCGCGGTGCGTGACCGGGATGCCGGCGGCGGCGGGGACGGAAATGGCCGACGTGACGCCGGAAACCACTTCGACCTCGACGCCGTGCTGCCGGCAAAATTCGGCTTCCTCGCCGCCGCGGCCCAGCACGTAGGGGTCACCGCCCTTGAGCCGGACCACGCGGTGGCCCTGCAGGGCTTCCTCGACCAGGATCCGGTTGATTTCAGACTGCGGCACCGGATGGTGGCCGGGGGTCTTGCCGACCTCCACCACACGGACATCGGGGGCCAGTTCGGCCAGGAGTTCACGCGGGCCGAGCCGGTCCGCCACCACGACGTCGGCCTGGCCAAGGAGCCGGCGGCCGCGGACGGTGATGAGTCCGGTGTCGCCGGGACCGCCGCCGACGAGGGCCACGGATCCGGGAGTTGCCCCCGTGCCGGAAACTCGGTGCCGGCGCAGCGGCAGGTCTCCGGTGGCCAGGGCGGTGGCGACGGCGTCGCGCAGGGCCATGGCGCGGCGCGGGTCTCCGCCGGCGTTGACGGCGATCTTGACGTCGTCCACCACGGCGACGGCGGGCGTCCAGGCGGCGGAGGCTTCGTGGTCGGAGGCGTTGACGCACCAGATGCGCTGCGCCTCGGCGTCGGCGGAGACCTGCGCGTCCACGGCGGCGTCGCCGGTGGCGGTCTGGACGAACCAGACGCCGTCGACGTCGGAGCGGCGGTACTGGCGGGGCTCCCAGTTCAGGAGGCCGGCGTCGGCAAGTTCAGCGAGCGCCGGGCAGGCGGCCGGTGCCACGACGGTGACGCGGGCTCCGGCGTCGAGCAGCCCCTTGGTGCGCCGGGCGGCCACCGGGCCGGCGCCGACGACCAGCACGGGACGGCCGAGGAGGCGCAGGGCCGTGGGGTAAATGTCCTGAATTGCCATGCATCGACGATAGGGCGGCGTCACATAGCGGAACAACGGTGCGGCAACACCAGTTCACGCAAGGTAACGCCGCGTCACATAATGGCAATCGCCGCTCCTGATCTGCGGCGGCCGGGGGCACCCCTATTTCACGGCGATGAGTTCGATCAGCTTGATGTCGGGATCCTTGGCGAGCAGGGCGGGACCGTGTTCGCCGAGGGCGGCGGGGATGGCGCCGCTGAGGTGGGCCTGACGGTCCTCCTCGGTATCGAAGGTGTCGAAGATGCCGAAGGTGTTCTCGTTGACCCGGAAGGCATACCAGGTGCGCGTTCCGGGCTCGTTGAGCACTATTTCGCGCCCTCCGTTCAGGAAGTCCCAGACGTCCTGTTCCTTCCCCGCTTTGGCTTCGACCAGGGCCAGCACGCCAAATTTTGCCGCCACAGCGACCTCCTAGGAATCGGGCTTTGCATCAGCCGTGGAAGGGGCCGCAACCCGGCCTCTAGGCGTGAGTGTAGGCCCGTGCCTGTACCCGGGCAAGGAGCCATCGAAAAAGCAACGCGGAGTCACTTACGGCCCATAAACCAATGGATTATGGGCCGTAGGTGACCCCGCGTTGCTTTGGAGGAGCTGGGTGGCTGGCCTAGCGGGTGCTGCCGGCCAGAAGGCCGCGGCGGCGGAGCAGCCGCTTTTCAATCGGTGCGAACACGAGCAGCTCGATCAGGATTCCGACGGCGAGGATCAGCAGGATGGCGGACATGACGATGGTCATGTCGGACAGGACGCGGCCCTGGTCCAGCATGGAGCCCAGACCGAAGCCGATGGTGCCGCCGACTGCGATGATTTCCGCCGCCATGAGCGAGCGCCAGGAGAACGCCCAGCCCTGTTTGAGACCGCCGAGGTACCCGGGCAGGGCCGCCGGCAGGATGATCTGCAAGGCCAGCTGGAGCCGGGACGCACCCAGGACCTTTCCGACGCTGCGGTACTGCGGCGGAATCTGGTCCACACCGGAGATCAGGCCGTTGATGATCGAGGGAATCGCACCCATGAACACCACGAAATACACGGTGGCATCCGTGATCCCAAACCAGAGAATAGCGGCCGGCACCCAGGCCACCGACGGCAGGACCTGCAGCCCGGAGATCAGCGGCCCGAAAGCGCGCCGCAGCGGTGCCACCTGGGCCAGCACGAGACCCACCGGCGTCGCGATCACCACGCTGATCAGGAAGCCCACGACGCCGCGCTGCAGCGAGGTCCAGACGGCCTCTTGAAGCTTGCCCTCCCCCCACAGGGTTCCGACCTGGCCGATGACATCCAGGGGGCCGGGCACGACGTCGCGCCGCTTGAAGCCGAGGGAGACGTACAACTGCCAGAGGATGATCAGCACCGCGAGCGCGGCCACCGGCAGCAGGATCCGGCTCCAGTCGATGCGGACCTTGCGGATGGAGTCTGACTGCAGGGAGTCGAGGCCCGCTTCGAGCTCGCGGAGGTCTTCCTTGCCGGTGGAGGAACGGGTCAGGGCGGCGTGGACCTTGCGGGTCTCCACCGGCGCTTCCGCCACGGGAAGCTGGTTACTTGGCATGGCGGCGGATCTCCTCGCGTAGCCGGGCGGTGATTTCGCCGGTGAGCTGGCCGGCCAGTCCGGCGTCGGTGCGGTGCTCTTCGCTGACGTGCCATTCCCGCACCACGCGGCCGGGCCGGGAGGAGAGCAGCAGGACGCGCTGGCCCAGCCGGACGGCCTCGCGGACGTTGTGGGTGACAAAGACGATGGTCCGGCCGGTTTCCTTCCAGATCCGTTCCAGCTCGTCATGGAGCAGGTCCCGCGTAATCGCGTCCAGGGCCGCGAACGGCTCGTCCATGAGCAGCAGCTGGCGGTCCTGGGCCAGCGACCGGGCCAGGGAGACGCGCTGGCGCATCCCGCCGGAGAGCTCGTGGGGCCGTTTGTCCCCCGCACCGCCCAGGTGCACCAGGTCCAGCAGCTCCCGCGCCCGGACCCGGCGGTCGGCTTTCCCGACGCCGCGCAGCTTCAGGGCCAGCTCGATGTTCTCCCGCGCGGTCAGCCAGGGAAACAGTGCCGCGTCCTGGAACATGAAGGCGGCGCCGTCGCTGGGCACTTCCAGGGCGCCCGACGTCGGGGCCTCCAGTCCCGCCATGATGTTGAGCAGGGTGGACTTGCCGCAGCCGGAGGCACCGAGCAGGGCGACAAACTCGCCCTGCCCGATGGTGGCGTTGACGTCGTCCAGCACCGGGGCGCCGGCGCCGAAGCGCTTGCCCAGGTGTTCCAGTACGACTGGCATGGTCTGGTCCTTACTGTTGTGGCGGATGGCTGGGGGCCCGGGCGCTAGTCCTTGCCGAGCCCCTCGGCGGAGATCTTCTTGCCGGCACTCTCGCTCAGAACGCTGTTGAGCGCCGTGAGGTCGAAGATGCCGTTGATGTCGGCCTGCTTCGTGGTGCCGGCGTCGACGCCGTCCTGGAGCAGCTTCTTGTACGTCCCWGCGAGCGGGTCGGTGGTGAAGAGAATGTTCTTCAGGGACCGGTCGATGACGTCGGCCGRCAACGCCTTGCCTGCGGCGGCCTTGAGTCCGTCGTTGAGGACGGTGGCTTTCTCGGCGGCGGGCGCCGCGTTGAGCCAGTCCACGGATTCGACATGGCCCTTCAGCAACGCCTGCACCGTGGCAGGGTGCTCGGCCGCGAACGTCTTGTTGACGATCAGGACGGTGGTGACGAACTCGCCCTTCTCCCACAGGTCCTTCTCGTCGACCAGGACCTTCGCGCCGGCCTGGAGCACCAGGCGGGAGGCCCAGGGCTCAGGCAGCCACGCGCCGTCGAGCTTGCCGTCCTGGAACAACTTGAGGGTCTGGGCGTTCTCGGTCGGGTTGATCGAGACGTCGCCGCTGCCGTCCGTGGAGGTCTTGAACCCCTGCTTGCCGAGCCAGGCGCGGAGGGCCACGTCCTGGGTGCCGCCGAGCTGCGGCGATGCGAGCGTCTTGCCCTTGAGGTCGGCCGCCGAGTTGATGCCGGGCTTGACCACCAGCTGCGCTCCGCCGGCCGCGGCGCCGGCGATGATGCTGATGGACTGGCCGTTGCTCTTGACGTAGGAGTTGATGGCCGGGTTGGGGCCGATGTAGGTGGCGTCGATGGCGCCGGCGTTCAGGGCCTCGAYCGCGGCCGGGCCGGCGTTGAACACCTGCGTGCTGAGCTTGGTCGCCCCGAGGTCCTTGGCGATGAACCCCTTGTTGACACCCACCAGGGCCGGAGCGTGGGTGATGTTGCCAAAGTAGCCGAGCCTGAGTTCCGTGGCCGGGCCGGCGTCCGCCGTTGCCGCTGCGGGGGCGGTTTCGGGGTTGCGGGACAGCGAGGATGCAACTGCTGCGCCGGCGCCGATCAGGAGCACGAGGCCCGCGACCAGGGCGATCTCCAGGGTGCGCTTGCGTTTGGGTTTGCCGGTCTCGCCGGCGACGATCCGGGTGGTGCCGGGCTGTGTGCCGGGCCCGGGGTTTTCGGGGGTGTGTGACATGGGTGAAGTCCTGTTCTGGGGTGTGTGCGGAAGGGCCGGGCGGATGGTCAGCGCCGGCGACATCGCCCCTGGAAGTCCCTGCGGGGGAGGCCGGGGAACCGTTCCTGTGTCTTCATTCATTCACCATAGGGAGTGTCATATTCGGGGTTCAACGGCCCGGAAACCGGGGGTCACGCGGGTTCACGCAGCGTCACATTCGGCCCCAAAAGACGGCAGCTTGTTTCCCGGACAGCCGCCCATGGCGACCGACCGGGGAACAAGCTGCGCCCATGTGACACGTGGCCTAGATCGAGTAGCGCTCGTCCTCGTGGTCGCCGGGGTGGTCGTTGACCAGGCCTGCGGCGAGGGTGTTGCCGTCGAGCGGGTCGATCACGAGGAACGCCCCGGTGCGGCGGTGGTGCAGGTAGTTCTCCAGCGGCAGCGGCGCGGCGAGCCGGAGCTGCGCGTGCCCGATGTCGTTGAGCTCCAGGGTGGTGGTCGGCTCCAGGCCGAAGCTGGCGAGGTCGAGCCTGCCTGTCACGTTCCGCACCAGGGCCTGGACTGTGCGGGTGCCGTGCTTGACCAGGACCTTGGAGCCCTCCCGGAGCGGCTTGGGCGAGAGCCAGCACAGGGCGGCGTAGAGGTCTGCCGATGCCTCGCGCACCGTCCCGGCCGCCGCGATCGTGTCACCGCGGGCGACGTCGAACTCATCGGCCAGGCGCAGGGCCACGGACTGCGGTGCAGCCGCCTCGGCGAGCTCGCGGCCCGCGAAGTCGATCCCGGTGATGGTGGTGGTGCGCGGGGCCTGGCCCGGGGTCAGGATGCTGACCTGGTCCCCCAGTTTCACGGAGCCTTCGGTGATCTGGCCGGCGTAGGCACGGTAGTCGCGGTAGGCCTCAGGATCGAGGCCGCCGGCGATGGCGTCCGGAGCCAGCGCGCCCTGCGGCCGGATCACAAGCTGGACCGGGAAACGGAAGCTTTCGAGGTGGCTTTCGAGTTCGTCGGCGGCCGGCAGCGTCTCCAGGACCTCCAGGAGCGCCGGGCCGTCGTACCACGGGGTCCGCTCCGAGCGGTCCACCACGTTGTCGCCGTCGAGGGCGGAGACGGGGACGACGAAGAGATCGGAGACCCCGTCTGCATTTGAATCGTCACGGCCGAGACCGAGTTCGCGCCCGACCTGCTGGACTTCCGCCTCGATCCCGCGGAACACTTCCTCGCTGAAATCCACAAGGTCGATCTTGTTCACGGCGACGATCACGTGTGCCACGCGCAGCAGCTGCAGCACGGACAGGTGCCTGCGGGTCTGCTCGAGGACACCCTTGCGGGCGTCGATGAGCACGACGACGGCGTCCGCGGTGGACGCACCGGTCACCGTGTTCTTGGTGTACTGCACGTGCCCGGGGCAGTCCGCGAGAATGAAGCTGCGCCGGTCCGTGGCGAAGTAGCGGTAGGCGACATCGATCGTGATGCCCTGCTCGCGCTCCGCGCGCAGGCCGTCGGTCAGCAGGGCGAGATCGATCGCTTTTGTGCCGGTGGCCCCTTCACCGCCGAACCCGCGGTCCGCCGAGGTGCGGGCGACGGCGTCGAGCTGGTCGGCGAGGATCGCCTTCGAGTCGTGCAGGAGCCGGCCCACCAGTGTGGACTTGCCGTCGTCGACGGAGCCTGCGGTGGCGAAGCGGAACAGCGTGGTGGGCAGCGCCGCGGCAACGAGGTCCGGGCCCGGGAGAAACGTTTCCGTGCTCATTAGAAATAGCCGTCCTTCTTGCGGTCTTCCATGGCGGCCTCGGAGATGCGGTCGTCGGCCCGGGTGGCGCCACGTTCGGTGATGGTCGAGGCGGCAACCTCAATGACGACGTCGCGCACCGTGGCGGCGGCCGATTCCACGGCGCCGGTGCAGGACATGTCGCCGACGGTCCGGTAGCGGACGGTCTTGGTGATGACTTCCTCGTGATCGCGCGGCTGGGAGACCTCGCCGACGGCGCGCCACATGCCGTCGCGGGCGAAGACTTCGCGGCGGTGGGCGTAGTACAGGCCCGGCAGCTCGATGTTCTCGCGCTCGATGTAGCGCCACACGTCCAGTTCGGTCCAGTTGCTGATGGGGAACGCGCGGACGTGCTGGCCCACCGTGTGCCGGCCGTTGTAGAGGTTCCACAGTTCGGGGCGCTGGTTGCGGGGGTCCCACTGGCCGAACTCGTCGCGCAGGCTCAGGATCCGCTCCTTGGCCCGGGCCTTGTCCTCGTCGCGGCGGCCGCCGCCGAAGACGGCGTCGAACTTGTTGCGCTGGATCGCATCCAGCAGCGGGACGGTCTGCAGCGGGTTCCGGGTCCCGTCCGCACGCTCGGCCAGCTCACCGGAGTCGATGAACTCCTGGACGGAGCCAACGACGAGCTTCAGGCCCAGCCGTTCCACAGTGCGGTCGCGGAAGTCGATGACCTCGGGAAAGTTGTGGCCGGTGTCCACGTGCAGCACCGGGAAGGGCACCTTGCCGGGCCAGAAGGCCTTCGTGGCCAGGTGCAGCATCACCACGGAATCCTTGCCGCCGGAGAAGAGCAGCGCAGGCTTCTCGAACTCGGCGACGACCTCGCGGATGATGTGGATGGCCTCGGACTCGAGGGTGTCGAGGCTCGAGAGGCGTGAACCTGCGACGCCGATTGCCGCCCCCGCCCCTGCGCCGCGCGGCTGATCTTCGATCAGCCCAGCGCGCGGCTCCGACAGGCCCGATGCCACTCCCTGGGCGGCAATCGGCGTCTCAGCTGCGTCGTTGTCCAGCACCGACAGCTCCAGGTCCTCGTTGGTGATTTGAGTTCTCATACGTGTAGTCCGCATTCTGTCTTGTCGGTTCCTGCCCAGCGTCCGGCGCGGGGGTCGTCGCCGGGCGCCACCTTGCGGGTGCAGGGCTGGCAGCCAATGGACGGGTAGCCCTGTGAAAGCAGCGGGTTGACGGGAAGAAGGTTGTCGTCGGAGTACTGCACCAGCTGGTCGAAAGTCCAGGCCGCCACCGGGTTGACCTTGACCAGGCCGTTGGCCTCGTCCCAGGTGACCAGCGGCGTGTTGGTGCGGGTGGGCGCCTCGTCGCGGCGGACTCCGGTGAACCAGAGCTCGTAGCCGGCCAGGGTGCGGCGCAGCGGAGCCACTTTGCGCAGGGCGCAGCACTGCGCGGGGTCGCGGGCGAAGAGGTCCTTGCCCAGGAGCCGGTCCTGCTGCTCCACGGTGTTCTCCGGCAGCACGTCCACGACGTTGACGCGCAGGTTGGCCGCGACCTCGTCGCGCGTCGCGTGCGTCTCCGGGAAGTGGTAGCCGGTCTCCAGGAACAGGACGTCGACGCCGGGGAGCTGGTCCGCGACCAGCGCCGGGAGGACTGCATCCGCCATGGAGCAGGCGACGGCGACAGTCGGCAGCTCGAAATTGCGGGCCACCCAGGCAATGACGTCGCGGGCCGGGGCGTCCCAGCCGAGCTCGGCGGCGCCGGCCTCGGCGAGGGCCTTGAGCTCGTCGTGGGAGCGGAGTGCGACGGGGCCGTTGGCAGGCGGTGCCGCCCCCGCCCCTTCGCCGCGCTGCTGATCTTCGATCAGCTCAGCGCGCGGCTCCGACAGCGGCAGTGGCCTTCCCGAAGCTCGCAAGCTCGCATCGGGTCCCTCGGCCAGTGCCTTCGATGCCACTCCCTGGGCGGCACCGCCTGTCAGCGGCTGAATGTTCGTCACTGGAGATCACCCTCCTCCGCGGCGAAGGCCCACTCGGCGAAGCTCTGGCCCTCGGAGCGGTCGGCGACGAACTTGCGGACCACGCGTTCCACGTAGTCGGGCAGTTCCCCGGCAGTGACCTTGAGGCCGCGGACGGTGCGGCCCAGGCCTGCCTCCTCGCGGCTGTCGGACGCCAGCCCGCCGCCGAGGTGGACCTGGAAGCCCGGGGTGGGGTCGCCGTCGGGCGTTGGCAGCATCATGCCTTTGAGGCCGATGTCCGCCGTCTGGATCCGGGCGCAGGAGTTGGGGCAGCCGTTGATGTGCAGGGACAGCGCCTGGGGCAGCTGCTTGCTCTCGGCGAGGTCGGCGAGCCGGCGCTCCAGCTCGGCAACCGCCGTCGCCGCGGTCACCTTCGTTTCCACGATGGCGAGCTTGCAGAACTCGATGCCGGTGCAGGCGATGGTGCCGCGCCGGAACACGGACGGGCGGGCGGACAGGCCCAGCGCGTCGAGCTCGGCCACGAGCGGGTCCACCTCATCCTTGGGCACGTCGAGGACCACGAGTTTCTGGTGCGGGGTGGTGCGCAGGCGCTGCGAGCCGCGGGCCTCCAGGGTGTCCGCGAGCTTGACCAGCTGGCTGCCGGAGAGGCGGCCGGCCAGCGGGGTGGCGCCGATGAAGAACTTGCCGTCCTTTTGTTCGTGCACGCCAATGTGGTCGCCGGGCGTGGAGGGCTTCGGGGCGGCCGGGCCGTCGGCGAGCTTGTAGCCGAGGTATTCGTCTTCGAGGACCTGGCGGAATTTCACCGGCCCCCAGTCGGCCAGCAGGAACTTCAGCCGGGCCTTGGTGCGCATGCGCCGGTAGCCGTAATCGCGGAAGATGCTGGTGACGCCGAGCCACACGTCGGCGGCCTGGTCCGGCCGGACGAAAGCGCCGAGGCGCTTGCCCAGCATGGGGTTGGTGGAGAGCGCGCCGCCCACCCAGAGGTCGTAGCCGATGCCGAGTTCGGGGTGGACCAGGCCCACCAGGGCGACGTCGTTGATCTCGTGCACCACGTCCTGGCTGGGGTGGCCGGTGATGGCGGTCTTGAATTTGCGCGGCAGGTTGGCCAGTTCCGGGTCGCCGATGAACCGCTCGGCGAGTTCCTGGATCAGCGGCGTGGGGTCGATGATCTCGTCCTTGGCGATGCCCGCCACCGGCGAGCCGAGGATGACGCGGGGCACGTCGCCGCAGGCTTCCGTGGTGGACAGTCCCACGCCTTCGAGCCGGCGCCAGATTTCGGGCATGTCTTCGACCCGGATCCAGTGCAGCTGGATGTTCTGGCGGTCCGTGAGGTCGGCCGAGTCGCGGGCGAAGTCCACGGAGATCTGGCCGATGACGCGCAGCTGCCCCGTGGTGAGCGCACCGCCGTCGATCCTGACGCGGAGCATGAAGTATTTGTCTTCGAGCTCGTGCGGCTCAAGCGTGGCGGTCTTGCCGCCGTCGATCCCGGGTTTGCGCTGGGTGTAGAGCCCCCACCAGCGGAAGCGGCCGTGCAGGTCGGTGCCGTCGATCGAGTCGAAGCCGTGCTTGGAGTAGACGGACTCAATACGCTCGCGGACGTTGAGGCCGTTGTCTTCCTGTTTCCAGGTCTCGTTGGCGTTCAGCGGCGTGGTGCCGTCCACTTTCCACTGGCCGTGCGGCTTTGCGGCCGGGCGGGGAGGGCGCTTGGTGCGGCCGGCGGCAGCCTCGTCCGTGGACGCTCCGGCTAGAGCTGTATCAGTCATGCATCGACTGTAGGGGCGGCCGTAATCCCGTCACAAAGGGTCAGAAACGGGGAGTCACCTAGGGCAACATTTCGTCACGAACCGCCGAAAACCCTTGAAGTCGCCCTGCAGCTGTGCATCTGCGCGGACCGTCAGGGCCGGGGCTGCCGGGCCCCGGCCAGCGCCGCGTCGTAACGTTCCAGGGCAATTTCGGCGAGGACCGGAGAGGGCAGCAGCGGCGCCGTCACCAGGTCCGCGCCGGCCTTGGCCAGCTGGTCATGGAAGAAGCCGGGCGCCAGGAGATACGAGGCGATGACGACGCGGCCGCCAAGGTCCACCGCTCCGGCCGACTCCCCCGCGCCGGCACCGCCGGCGGCCTCCTCGCGGAGCATGGCGACGGCGTCGGGAACCGAGGGTTTGGCGGAGGCGCCGTAGGCGGCCACGATCCGGTTGGAACGCAGGGCACGGAGCTGGTCCGTGAGTTCCTCGACATTCTGTGCGGCGCTGGGATCGGAGGACCCGGCGGCGGCGAGGACCACGGCGTCGTTGTCCGTTACCCCGGCCTCGCGCAGCCGCGCATCGAGCAGCGCCGCGAGCCGCGGATCCGGCCCCAGCGGCGCCGCGGCCAGGGTGTCCGGCCGGCTCTTCACGGCGCGGGCGATGTCCACCCTAACGTGGTATCCGACGCTGAGCAGCAGCGGAACCACGACGGCGGTTACCCCCGCCGGGAGGCCCGCCACGACGGCCGGCAGGTCCGGGTCCTGCACGTCGACGTAGGCCTCGCGGACGTCCAGCCCGGGACGGAGCCCCGCGATGCCGTCCCGGAGCGCGTTGACCTCCGCGGCCCCGTGTGGGCTCGACGTGCCGTGGGCGCAGGCGATCAGGATGGGGGTATTCATAGCCGTTAGCGTAACCTTGGAGCCGCCCTATCCGCCCCCCTGCAATCGACCGGGACGCTTCATGACCTTCTCCTTCAGCCTTGTCCTGGTCTGGCTTGACCTCGCCGGCGTGTTCTTCTTTGCGGTCTCCGGCTCATTGCTCGCGGCGCGGAAGCAGTTCGACATCATCGGCTCGCTGCTCCTGGCCTCGGTGGTGAGCCTGGGCGGCGGCGTCATCCGCGACATCATCATCAACGCGGGCCCGCCCGCCGCCTTCACCAACCCGGCGTACCTGGCACCGCCCCTGTTTGCCACGGTGCTGGTGTATTTCCTGTTCTCCAGCGTCCAGCGCTTCACGTCGCTGCTGATCCTGTTCGACGCCGGCGGGCTGGCCCTGTTCTGCATCACCGGCACACTGAAGGCGCTGGCCGCCGGCATGAATCCTGTGGCCGCCGTCCTGCTGGGTGTCACGACGGCGGTGGGTGGCGGCCTGCTGCGGGATATCACCGCCAACGAGGTCCCGCAGCTCTTCGACCCCAAGGATCTGTACGCACTGCCGGCGTTCGCCGGGTCGGCGTCGACCGTGCTCCTGTCCCTCACGGGGACCTTCACCGCGGTGAGCGCCTGCGCCGTCGCCGGGCTTGTCTTCGCCTTCCGGGTCACGGCCTGGCGGCGCCACTGGTACGTTCCGCTGGCGGTGCGCGGCTGGCACCGGCTGGGCCTGGACACCGCGGAAAACGACCGCTGAGGATTAGCTAGGATAAGACCATGACTGACATGTTCCTCGAGAAATTCCGCGCGCTTGTCCCGAAGTATCTCGAAGACGAATGGCAGGAAGAAGATGGCCTCCCGGCCGACGAACTCGACGCCGCCCTGGCCGAACACCAGTTCCAGGTCCCGATGGTCCTGCGCGAGTTCTACCTGGCAGTCGGCGGCTGCGAGGACATCATGGAGGCCTACCACTACTTCTGGGACCCCGAAGAGCTCGAAGTCGATGACGAGGGCTTCCTCATGTTCCTCGAGGACGAGGAAGAGCAGTTCACCTGGGGCTTCCGCGTCGGGGACCTCAGCATCCCGGATCCCATCGTGTACCGCCGCAACAACGCCCGCGGCCAGTGGAAGAGCGAGGAAGGGACCTTCTCCGAATTCGTCTTCGACATGTTCGAGTGGGCCTTCAACGACGAGGACGAAGACTAGGCTCCACGGCCCTCTCCTCCCATCTCCCGCCGACTCTCCCCTCTCTCCTGCGGCCGCCGATTCTCCCCTCTCTCCTGCGGCCGCCGACTCTCCCCTTGTTTGGCGTCCCCCACCGGCGTGTCCGGCGGAACCGCCGGCATTCTGTGGCAACGGGATTCCATACGTGGGGAAATTCAGCGGATGACCCTGCCGCGCAGCACCTGCCACACCTCATCGATCACCTTCTGCGGGTTGTAAACGACGTCGTGATATCCGTACCGGAGGACGGCGTAGCCGGTCAGGATGCTGGCGTTGTTCCGGCCTCGGTCCTTCTTGACCTGCGCGCGCTCAAGATGGGTGCTCCCGTCGATCTCCACGATCAGGAATCCTTCAAGCAGGAAGTCCACGACGCCGATCCCCCGCAGGTGCACCTGCGTCTGGGTGTAGATTCCCTGGCTCCGGAAGAGCAGCCTGGCAACGACCTCGATCGCCGAATCCGCCGTGCCGTCAACCAGCTCCAGGACTGCACGGGCGGCCCCGTTCCGGTTTCCCGGCAGCCGCTGGCGCAGATAGTCCAGCGAGGTGCGGCCCTGCAGCAGGGCACTTTCCACCATGACCGCCGCATCCACCGGGGGCAGGCAGCGCAGCGCGTGGAGCAGAGCGTCGGTGAGTCCGGCCACGGGGCGCGGGTATTCCGTCGGGACCAGGCTGCCGCGGTGGATGACCATTCCGGGCGCTGCGCCGTGCGCGCACAGCAGGTGCAGCCGTGCGGGCTCGTGGAGGCGCCATATGCCGTGGAACGGCGCGGCGGAGGCGCAGGTGAGCATGCCGGTCGCGAGCACGGCGGCCACGAAGTCCGCCCGCGCCCCGGGCAGCGCCACCACCCCATGGCGGAGGCGGCGAATTTCCCCGGCAGCCACGGCAGCGCGGATCCTGTTCGACGTAAAACCTGCCTGCAGCAGCGTGGCCGTGCGGGCAACCGAGCCCGCGTATTCCAGATAAACCTTAGCGTCCATGGGGCAAGCACACACGCGGCATGACAGCCCCGGGGGCCACAACATCGGTTATGTGGACAACTCCGCACCATCCGCGCCGCTGGTATTCCCCGCTTTTGACCATGTCCGACGGCGTGTCCCGCCCGCGGCCGGCGTGTCCCGAAGCTGTCCGGCCAAAGGTGGGGAAACTCAGCGCGACAACGTCCGGCAATGAATCGAAATCTTATGACAAGAAATTTACAGATAGGTCTGGACGCTATGACATAACTGTCATAGAGTTGTTTCTGGGTTCACCAAATGCCTCCGGTGGATCTGATGCGAACGGAGAAATGGCCCCGGTTCGGCACAACGGAAGACTCGGACGTTGTGAGGAACCGGGGCCATTCCGTTTAAGCCGGAAGCCAGGCTAATCGTGAGGCTGCACCCAGCCGGAGGAACCGGCCGGGGAGCGACTCCGGCCCGGCTGGACCGCCGGGCCCGGCCTAGCTGGTGTGGCCGGAGGCGGGCCCAGCGGCCGGAGGCCGGGGACCTAGCTGCTGCGGTCCACTACGGCGTGGGCGAAGCTGGTCAGCGAGGCCTTTACGACGCCTTCGGGCAGCGGGGCAAGGGCGGCAATGGCCTCATCGGCCCAGGTGCGTGCCACCACCCAGGACTGTGCAGTGACGGGGTGCTCCCGGAGTCCGGCCACGGCGGCGGCCAGGGCCTCATCCGAGCTGAGGTCACCGTCTATCAGCGTCAGCAGTTCGACGGCGGCCTGGTCGCCGTCGCGGGCCGCGTTGCGCAGCAGCAGCACGGGCAGGGTGGGCACGCCTTCGCGCAGGTCGGTTCCCGGCGACTTGCCGGACTTGACCTTGATCCCGGTGACGTCGATGACGTCGTCGGCGAGCTGGAAGGCAACGCCCACCTTCTCGCCGTACTCGACCAGGATCGGCTCGTAGGCTTCGTCGGCGCCGGAGAAGATCGCGCCCAGCTGCCCGGAGGCGGCAACGAGCGAGCCGGTTTTGTCCGCGATGACGGAGAGGTAGTGCGCCAAGGGGTCCTCGTCCGGGCGCGGTCCCACGGTCTCGTGCAGCTGGCCCAGGCAGAGCCGTTCAAAGGTGCGGGCCTGGATGCCAAGCGCCCGGGACCCGAGTTCTGAGACCAGGATGGAGGCGCGCGCAAAGATGAGGTCGCCGGTCAGGACCGCGACGGAGTTGCCCCAGACCTCGTGGGCCGTCGGCGCCCCCCGGCGGAACGGCGCGGAGTCCATGACGTCGTCGTGGTAGAGGGTGGCGAGGTGCGTCAGTTCGACGACGACGGCGGCCTGCACCACTGCGGGCAGGGAGGCGTCGCCAAGGTGGGCGCACAGCAGGGTCAGCAGCGGGCGGATCCGCTTGCCGCCGGCTTCCACGAGGTGGCGCGACGTTGCGTCAGCCAGGGGATCGGAGTTGGCAATGGCTTCGCGCAGCTTCTTCTCGACGCGCGCCAGGTTGGTGGTGAGCGCCGGGCCCAGCTCGGCGTCGCCCGCGATGGCCGAGAAGCCTGCCGGCAGTTGGAGGCCGGTGGCGATCGCGGTGGTGTTGAGGCTGGGTTCAGCGCTCGGCAGGCCGTGTCCGGCGTGCGTCCAGCTTTGGTCTGCAGAGTTGGTCACGGGTTAACCCTAACTTTTTGTTGCGGAAACCGCGGAGTTGGCGCCGGAGTGCGGAACGCTGTCCGTGGTGGACGCGGCCTTGTTGGACGTTGCCTGATTGGACGTGGCGGGAACCAGGGATTCCAGGACCCGGATGACCCGGTCCTCGAAGCCCTTGGCGGCGGGATCGGTAAGGTTGGCCAGCATCCGCACCACGAAACGCATGAGCACGGGGACAGGCATACCGGTCCGGAGGGCCAGTTTCATGACGGCCGGCTTGCCGATCAGGGCGGCGAACGCCCGTCCCAGTGTGAAGTGTGAGCCCCACTGCTGGCGCACGTAGTCGGCGTACCGGGCAAGGTGCGCGTCGGCGGCTCTGGAAGCCTCCGTCCCGGTCCCCCAGCCGGCGGACGCCGACCGGGCAGCCGCGTCGGCGATGAATTCGGCCGCGAAGCGGGCGGACTCCATGGCGTAGGAGATGCCCTCGCCGTTGAACGGGGAGACCATGCCTCCGGCGTCGCCGAGGAGCAGCAGGCCCGGAGAATAGTGCGGGGTGCGGTTGAAGCCCATGGGCAGCGCGGCACCACGGATTTCGCCCACCTGGTTGTCCGGGGTGAAGCCCCAGTCGGCGGGCATGCCGGCGGTCCATTCGCGCAGCACCTGCTTGTAGTCCAGCTTGCCGAAGTCCTTCGAGGAGTTCAGGATGCCCAGGCCCACGTTGGAGGTGCCGTCGCCGACGCCGAACACCCAGCCGTAGCCGGGCAGGAGTTTGCCGTCGCGGCCGGGAAGCTCGAGCCAGCCTTCCATCCAGTCGTCGTCGTGCCGCGGCGAGGTGAAGTAGGTCCGCACGGCCACGCCGAGCGGCCGGTCGTCGCGCTTGCCGATGCCCAGTGAGACGGCGGTGCGCGTCGAGTTCCCGTCGGCGGCGAGGACGACGTCGGCGCTGAAGTCGCGCGTCTCGCCGGTCTTGCGCCCGGAGTTGTCCAGCAGCGCTGCGCGCACGCCGGTGACCCGGCCATCCTCGGAGCGCAGCGCCTCGGTGACGCTGTGGCGTTCCAGCACGACGGCGCCCGCGGACTGGGCATGCCGGGCGAGCTGTTCGTCGAAGCCGAGCCGGGTCCAGATCAGCCCGTACTGCGGGAAGTCGGCAACCTCCGGCCAGGGCAGTTCGATCGTGCGGCCGCCGGCGATCAGGCGCAGGCCCTTGTTCCGCCGCCAGCCGTCGGCTTCGGGGTGGGCGAGGCCCAGCTTCTGGATCTCGCGGACCGCGCGCGGGGTGAGTCCGTCGCCGCAGACTTTCTCGCGGGGAAAGCTGGTTTTCTCCAGCACCGTGACGTCAATGCCGGCTTTGGCAAGGTAGTAGGCGGCGGTGGATCCGGCCGGGCCCGCCCCGACGATCAGTACATTCACAGCAGGGATCGGCTATCGGCCGGGCCGGGTGATGTTGCGGCGCAGCTTGGCCACGGGTCCGGTGTGGGCGGCCAGCGCAGCAGCGCCTGCGGCAGGGCCGTTCGAGGGGTCTGCCGGTTTCTGGGCCCGGTGCACGGCCACGATGCCGCCGCTGAGGTTGCGGTAGGTGACGGATTCCCAGCCGGCCTCCTGCAGCCAGGCCGCAAGGTGGTCCTGGTCCGGCCAGGCGCGGATGGACTCGGCGAGGTAGACGTAGGCGTCGGGGTTGGAGGAGGCCTTGACGGCGATGGCCGGCAGGGCCCGCATGAGGTATTCGGTGTACATGGTGCGCCACAGCGGCACCACTGGCTGGGAGAACTCCGCGATGACCAGCCGGCCGCCGGGCTTGGTGACCCGCAGCATCTCGGCCAGGGCCTTCTTCGGCTCGTTGACGTTGCGCAGGCCAAAGGAGATCGTGCTGGCGTCGAAGGTGTTGTCCGCGAACGGCAGGCGGGTGGCATCCCCGGCGATGAAGTCGATGTCAGGGCGGCGGCGCTTGCCGACCTTGAGCATGCCGAGGGAGAAATCGCAGGCGATGACGTTGATGCCCGCATCGGCGTACGGCTCGCTGGAGGTGCCGGTGCCGGCGGCGAGGTCCAGGACGTGCTGGCCGGCCGATACGCCCATCGCCTCCACCACCACCTTGCGCCAACGCCGCGTCTGCCCCAAGGACAGGACATCGTTGACGACGTCGTATTTGGGGGCGACGTCGTCAAACATCGTGGCTACTTCGTCCGGACGCTTATCCAAGGATGCTCGGTTCACCCTGACATTGTCTCAAATGATCGGCGCTCCCACGAACGGGCCGCCAATTGACGCGGCTTTCACCTGCGGCAACGGCCGCGGCGGCCCCGCACAGGCCCGGCCGGCCCGTGTATATCCACCCAATGGGCGATCACGGGCTAGTGTTATGCCATCATGACGAGCACGTTCCGCACCTTGACAGTCCCCCTCGATGCCGAAACTTTCCCCGGGGGCCTGCCGTCGTTTCTGGTCCGGGACGATGTCCTCTGCTGGACCCGCCGCGAGGCCGGTCTCGTGGGCTTCGGCGAGATAGCCCGTTTCACCGCCACCGGACCCGAGCGGTTCCTGGAAGCGGACATCTGGTGGCGCCACCAGGTCCTGGAGGCAGACATCCAGGACAGTGTGGGCTGCCCCGGCACCGGACCGGTCGCCTTCGGCTCCTTCGCCTTCTCCAAGGCCTCCGCCCATGAGTCCCGGCTGCTGGTCCCGGAAATCGTCGTCGGGCTCCGTGACGGCCAGGCCTGGCTGACCCAGCTCACGTTCGACGACGGCGACCTCACCGAAGCCGGTGCCCGCGCCGCCCTGGACCGCTGGCTTCACAGCACCAGCGCCAATCCCGGCTCAAATCCCCGAGCCAGCGCCAATCCCGGGACCAGCGTGACCGTGGTGGATGACCCGGTGCCGGCACCCGCGCAGACCGGTGGCGCCGTCGTACGTCCTTTGCCATTGGCCGCAGGGGCAACGTTGCACACCGGCTCGCTCAGCGAGGAAGACTGGATGGCCGCCGTTGCCGCCGGCGTCGCGGAGATCCGGACCGGCGCCCTGGAAAAGCTGGTGCTGGCGCGGGACGTCGTGGCCACCGTCCCCACCGGCGTCAAGGCCGCCGAGGTGCTGCGCGAACTGTCCGCCCGGTACCGCGAATGCTGGACGTACGGGGTGGACGGGCTGGTGGGGGCCACTCCGGAAATGCTGATCCAGGTGGAGGGCCGCACCGCGCAGGCGCGCGTCCTGGCCGGCACCCTGGACCGCCGCGACGCCGATGGCATGGCGGGCTCGCCGCTGGAATTCGCCGAACGGGTGCTGGCCGGCTCCGAGAAGCAGCGGCACGAACACGACATCGCAATCCAGTCCCTGACCACGCAGCTGGCCCCGTTTTCCGAGGCCATGAACGCGCACAGCGAGCCCTTCATCCTCGAACTGCCCAATGTGTGGCATCTGGCCTCGGACGTCAAGGCTGAGCTGGCTGAGGTGGAAGGCCACGTCCCCACGTGCCTGGCCCTGATCAACGCGCTGCATCCGACCGCCGCCGTCTGCGGTACCCCCACCACCGTGGCCGGGGCGCTCATCCGCAAGCTCGAGCACCTGGACCGCGGCCCGTACGCCGGGCCGGTCGGCTGGCTCGACGCGGCCGGCAACGGCGAGTGGGGCATCGCCCTGCGTGGCGCCGTCATCGAATCCCCGCACACGGTCCGGCTCTATGCGGGCTGCGGCGTGGTGGACGGCTCGGTTCCCGAGACTGAGCTCGCCGAGACGTGGGCGAAGTTCCGGCCGATGCTGGAGTCGCTCGGCATCAGCAGCTAGTGTGCGGGGCTCGCGAGGCCCAAGATGCGGGTGGGGCCCGTGACGCCGGCCGGGCCGGCGAATCGGCCGTCGGACTTGCACCGCAGGAACTGGCGAAACGGACAGGAATCCGGGATCACAGACAGATCGGGCATTAAAGATATTGCATTCCGGTCTGGTTTAGTTATCCAATAGTGAAACTTAGTTTTCTGTGACGTACATCTCTTGTTCGGCGATACACTATAAATCGGCCTCGTTACGCATCCCTCCGGCAACAAAAGGTAAGAAAATGCAGATCTCCCCTTCGCTCCTGAGCAACCCCGCAATGAAGGTCGCCACGGTGCTCGCCGTCGGCGCATTGGCCTTGACGGCCTGCACGAACGCTTCCGAGACCGGCCCCTCCGGCGCGGCTTCCGCTTCGGGCAGCGCCGCGGCCAGCTTTGACCCCAGCACGGTCCAGAAGGACGACACCCTGGCGGCCATGTTGCCCGAGTCGATCAAGTCAAAGGGCACCCTGACCGTGGGCTCGGATACCTCCTACGCCCCCGCGGAATTCCTCGGCACCGACGGCCAGACCCCCGTGGGCTACGACGTCGACATCGCCAAGGCGATCGGCGCGGCGCTGGGCCTGAAGGTCCAGGTCCAGACGGCCGAATTCACCGGCATCCTTCCGGCTCTCGGCCCGAAGTACGACCTCGGGGTCTCTTCCTTCACGATCAACCCGGAGCGGCTTGCCGCGGTGAACATGGTCAGCTACTACCAGGCAGGTACCGGCTGGGCCGTTCAGAAGGGCAACCCCAAGAAGATCTCCCTCGATGACCTCTGCGGCAAGTCCATCGGCGTGCAGACCGGCACCATCCAGGAAGATCCGGACCTCTCGGACCGCAACAAGAAGTGCACCGCCGAGGGCAAGCAGCCCATTAACATCGTGACCCTCAAGACCCAGACGGACATCACCACCCGACTGGTCAACGGCAGCATCGATGCCATGGCCGCCGACTCCCCCATCATCGGCTACGCACTGACCCAGACCAACGGCCAGCTCGAGAAGCTCGGCGAAGTCTACGATTCTGCTCCCCAGGGCATCGCCGTCGCCAAGTCGGACACGGCCCTGGCGGACGTCGTCCAGAAGACCATGACCAAACTGATGGAAGACGGTTCCTACAAGAAGATCCTTGAGGGCTGGGGCGTCACCGACGGTGCCATCACCAAGTCCGAGGTCAACCCGGCGGTCGCGTCTTGAGCCTCCCCACAACCGGATCCGCAGCAGGGGCAGAGATGGACAGCCATCAGGACCCTCACGCCGCACCGGTACTGAACAATGCAGTACCGGTACGGCACCCCGGCCGCTGGATCAGCGCCATCATCATCGTCGGCTTCCTGCTTGCCTTCCTGCAGAGCCTGTTCACGAACCCCAACTTCCGCTGGGACGTCGTCGGCACCTACATCCTGGACACCAAGGTGGTCCAGGGCGTCGTCTGGACCCTGTTCCTGACATTTGCGTCCATGGTCCTGGCCATCGTCCTGGCCATCCTCCTGGCGTTCATGCGGCAGTCCGACAACCCGGTGTTCCGCTGGTCCAGCTGGACCTGGGTCTGGTTCTTCCGCGGCACCCCGATCTACACCCAGCTGCTGTTCTGGGGGCTCGCCACGGTTCTCTATCCGACGATCGTCCTCGGAATCCCGTTTGGTCCTGCAACCTTCACCTGGGTGACCTCGGACCCCACGCACGGCCTGATCCCGGCAATCCTGGGCCTGGGCCTGAATGAGTCCGCGTATCTCGCAGAGATTTTCCGGGCCGGCCTGAAGTCCGTGGACCAGGGCCAAAGTGAGGCCGCCGAGGCCCTGGGCATGACGAAGGGCAAGATCATGCGGCGGATCATCCTGCCGCAGGCCATGCGCGTCATCGTGCCGCCCACTGGCAACGAGACCATCGGCATGCTGAAGACCACGTCGCTGGTCCTGGCGGTGCCGTTCACACTGGACCTGACCTTCGCGACGAACGCCCTGGCCAACCGGATTTACCTTCCCATTCCGCTCCTGATTGTCGCCGCCTTCTGGTACCTCGTCATCACCAGCATCCTGATGGTGGGCCAGCACTTCATTGAGGCGCACTACGGCAAGGGCGTGGACAACCGGGTTCCGGCAGCGATCAACCCCGCCGCCGCCAAGGCGTCCGCAGCCGTGGCCCCCAGCGCCGGGGCCGAGCCGGACCTCAAGATGGACTTCCCCGAGGAGGAGGCGAAATGACGATCACCACAGAGCAGCCCCTGGTCAAGATCGAGGGCCTTCACAAGTACTACGGCACACACCACGTGCTGCGCGGCATCGACCTGACCGTCAACCAGGGCGAGGTGTCGGTTGTGATCGGCCCGTCCGGTTCGGGCAAGTCCACCATGCTGCGCTGCGTGAACCTGCTGGAGACCATCAGTGCCGGGCGCATTTCGGTGGGCGGCGACCTGATCGGCTACCGCGAGGTCAAGGGCAGGCTCCATGACCTGAAGACCAAGGAAATCGCCGCCCAGCGCCGCGAGATCGGCATGGTCTTCCAGCGCTTCAACCTGTTCCCGCACAAAACGGCGCTGCAGAACATCATGGAAGCCCCGGTCCAGGTCAAGGGGCAGTCAAAGGCCGTCGCCCGCAAACGCGCCCTGGAGCTGTTGGACCGGGTGGGGCTCGGCGATCGCGCCGGACACTACCCGTCCCAGCTCTCCGGCGGCCAGCAGCAGCGCGTCGCGATTGCCCGGGCCCTGGCCATGGACCCCGAGCTCATGCTGTTCGATGAGCCCACGTCCGCGCTCGACCCGGAGCTCGTGGGCGATGTCCTGAACGTGATGAAGGACCTCGCCAAGTCGGGCATGACCATGATCGTGGTGACCCACGAGATCGGCTTTGCCCGGGAGGTCGGCGACCGCCTGACCTTCATGGACGGCGGCATCGTCGTGGAGTCGGGCGACCCGCGGGAGGTCCTGGCCAATCCCCAGCACCCCCGCACCAAGGAGTTCCTCAGCCGCGTGCTGTAGTTCCGGATTTCCGCACCGATTTCGGGCAGCCGCTACGTGGATCCACGTAGCGGCTGTCCTTTTTCGTAGCGGAAACGGGCGCTACGTCTGCGGGAGGCCCTCCACGGCCGTGGCCACCGCGGCCCGGACGGCGCGGTGCAGTTCCCCGAGCCGGTGCCGGTCCGTGCGCACCTCGATGATGCTGCGGCCCTCCGGCGGGCCGGACAGCGCCTCGGCGAGTTCCGCCGTCGTGCCGACCAGGCGGTGCGGGACGCCGTATGCCGCGGCCAGCGCGGCGAGGTCCACCCGCTGCGGGGTGGCGAAGAGGCGTTCGACGGCGTCGCCGTAGCGCCCCGCCGCGGCGACTGTGCCGTGCTCCAGGAGCCCGAAGATGGCACCGCCGGCGTCATTGAGCACCACGATCCGCAGCTGCGGTTCGGCCTCCCCGGCGCCGAGCAGGAGTCCCCCGGCGTCGTGCAGGAACGTCACATCCCCCATGAGCACGGTGGTTTCCTGGCCGCCGCCAAGCGCGATCCCGGTGGCGGTGGACGTGGTGCCGTCGATCCCGGCCAGGCCCCGGTTGGCGAACATTGTGGCCTGGGGTTCCGCGGGCGGCGCCCCAGCGAGGTCGACGTCGCGGATCCCGTTCGAGGAGCCCAGGACCAGCTGCCCGCGGGCATGTTTCCAGACTTCGGCGCCCACCGACGGACCGGTCGCGGCCGGGGATGCGGCCAGGATCAGGTCCACGGCATGCTGCGCGGCGGCTCCTGCCAGCAGCCAGGCATCGAGCCAGGCGGCAGATCCGCGGCCGGCGAAGTCCGCCAGGTCCGCCAGGGTTTCCAGCGGCAGTTCGGTGCGGCGGCCGGGTTCGTACCAGGCCACCGGAACCGGCTGGTACAGGGCCGACGGGACATCCGCCCGCTCCAGCAGCGCGCTCACCGGCCGGGAAAGCGTCGGCCGGCCGAAGAGGACCACGCGTTCGATCGGCTGTGCCGCGTCCGCGCCGAAGTGCTCGATCAGCAGCCGGTAGGGGCCCACCGCGTTGGGGCCGAAGCGGGCGTTGGAAGACGGCTCGGCCAGCAGCGGCAGGCCGTGCGCGCGGGCGAAAGCCTCGGCGACCGGGCCGGCGTCGTGCCCGGCCAGCACCACGGTGCGCCGCTCCGGCAGCGCCGTCGACGCGGCCGGAAAGTCCAGGGCCAGGGGGTTCCGGGCGGCCCGGTAGATGCCGTGACCGGCGGCCGCGGGCAGTCCGTCGCCCACGGCCGGGACCAGCGGGTCGCGGAAGGCGAGGTTCAGCTGCACCGGCCCGGGCGGGGCGTCCTCGAAAGCTCCGGTGGCGGCACTGAGGGCCGTTTCGACGGCGCGCTGCGGATCGCTGCCCGCGGGCACGTCGACGGCGAAGCGGACGTGGTCGCCAAAGAGGTCCAGCTGCACGGTGGTCTGGTTGGCGCCGGTCCCCCGCAGCTCCTCAGGCCGGTCGGCGGAGATGACCACGAGCGGCACCGCGGCGTGGTTGGCCTCCATGACGGCCGGGAGGAGGTTGCCGACGGCGGTCCCGGACGTGGTCAGGACGGCGGCGGGCGCGCCGGCGGACAGGGCCAGGCCCAGGGCGGTGAAGCCGGCGGACCTTTCGTCGATCCGGACCAGCAGCTCCACCCGTCCGGCGGCTTCGGCCTCGGCCAGGGCGTAGGCCATGGGCGCCGAGCGCGATCCCGGGGACACCACCACCTGGCGCACACCGGCGGCGAGCAACGTGTCGACGGCGATGCGCGCAGCCTCCACCGCGGTCAGGCCGCCAGGAGCGGATGAGCCGGCAGCGGAATCCGCCGGACTCACATGTTCTCCGGCGTTTCGATGCCCAGCAGTTCCAAGCCGCCGGAGAGGCGGCGCAGAGCCAGCGCGCACAGGGCCAGCCGCGAGTCCCGGACGGATTCCTCGGCCTTGAGCACAGGGCACTGGTCGTAGAACGTGGTGAAGAGCTGTGCGAGCTCAAAGAGGTAGCCGCAGAGCCGGTGCGGCTCCAGCGCGTCCCGCACCTTGTTCAGCGTTGCGTCGAACTCCAGCAGGTGCAGGGCCAGCGCGCGTTCTGCGGGTTCGACGACGGCGATCGCCGTGGCGGGGCCGCCGGATGCTTCGGCTGCCGGAGTGCCGGCCGCCGGAGTTCCCGCGGCGCCGGCTGACGGCGAGCCGCCGTCGCCGGTGATTTCTTCCAGTACCCCGGCTTTGCGCAGGATGGAGCGGATCCGCGCCGCAGCGTACTGCACGTAGGGTCCGGTGTTGCCGCTGAGGGCGAGCATGCGGTCGAAGTCGAAGACATACTCGGTGTCGTGGCCGGTGGAGAGGTCGGCGTACTTGACGGCGCCGATGCCCACCTGGCGGGCGGTCACGGCGCGCTCCGCCTCGCTGAGCTCGGGCCGGCTCGCGTCGATGACGGCGCGGGCACGGTCCACGGCCTCTTCGAGCAGGGCCATGAGCTTCACCGGGGCGCCGGAACGGGATTTGAGGATCTTTCCGTCCTCGCCAAGCACGTTGCCGATCTGCACGTGCACGGCCTCGACCGTCTCCGGAAGCCAGCCGGCGTCCCGGGCACTGGCCATGACCATGCGCAGGTGGACGTTCTGCGGGGCGCCCACGACGTAGAGGATCCGGTTGGCCGCCAGGTCGCGGACCCGGTAGCGGATGGTGGCGAGGTCCGTGGTGCCGTAGCCGTAGCCGCCGTCGGACTTGCGGATAATCAGCGGCAGCGGCTGCCCGTCGCGGCCGGTAAATCCTGCGGGGAAGGTGCACAGGGCGCCGTCGCTGATCCGGGCCAGGCCGCGTTCCTCGAGTTCCTGGCACAGCTGTGCCAGATGCGCGTCGTAGGAGCTTTCGCCGGCGATGTGGTCATCGGTAAGGCTGATGCCGAGGGTGGAGTAGATGGCGTTGAAGTAGCGCTTGGACTGGGCGACCAGCCGCTGCCAGACGGCGAAGGTCTCCTGGTCGCCGCCCTGCAGGGCAACGACGCGGAGCCGGGCCCGGGTGGCGAAGCCGTCCTCGTCGGTGGCGGAGGCATCGAACTTGGCCCGGGCGGCCTGGTAGAACGCGCTGGGGTCCTCCACCAGCAGCGCCGCCTCCGGGGAGTCCTCGCCGATCTCCAGCCAGTGTTCGATCAGCATCCCGAACGGGGTGCCCCAGTCACCGATATGGTTCTGCCGGATCACGGTGTCGCCGAGGGCTTCGAGCACCTTGACGAGGCTGTCCCCCACCACGGTGGTGCGCAGGTGGCCGACGTGCATTTCCTTGGCGACGTTCGGGGAGGAATAGTCGACGACGACGCGCTGCGGTGTCGCGGCGGGCGTGACGGCCGTGGCCGGGGACGCGGCCTGGACCGACTCCGCATTGAGCAGCTCCTCGATCCAGGTGCCGTCAAAGCTCAGGTTGATGAAGCCGGGCCCCGAGATTTCCACACTGGTGCAGATGCCGTCCAGGTTCAGGGCGTCCACGATCCTGGCGGCGGCGTCCCGCGGCGGCAGGCCGGCCTTTTTGGCCAGGGCCATGGCGGCGTTGATCTGGATGTCGGCGAACTGGGAGGGCCTGACCACCGGATCCGTCTGCCGGAACTCTTCGCCAAACGCGGTGGCAATTGCAGCCTGGACTCTGGGGACAACCAATTCGGCCGGATTATTCACAGTCCCAAATTATCAGTTCGGCAAAAACCCGACGCTCCCTCACGTCCCGCCGCCAAAAACCCGACGCTCCCTCACGTCCCGCCGCAAAAGTAAGGGAAGTGAGGGAGCGTGGGAAGGAAACCTGCCAAACGTGAGGGAGCGTGGCGACAGGAAGCTAGCCGCCGGTGCGGAACACCTGGACCACGGATGGACGCGGGGCGCGCACCTGGCCGGGCTTCGGTGTGGCGCCGGCCGCGACGTAGTCCGGGAAGTACGAGTGTTGTTCGGCGAAGGTGCCTTCCTCGCCCGGGTGCTGAACGGCAACGAAGACGGTGCGCTCCTCGTCGTGGATGACCGGGCCGCAGGTCTCGGCGTCGCGCGGGACGGCGAGGAACTGCTCCACCTTGCCGCGTTCGGCACCGTCCAGGGTCACTTTGAAGAGCCCGTCGGCGTAGCCGATGCTGGAGGGCGCGCCGTCGGTGGAGATCCAGAGGTTGCCCACGGAATCGAAGGCCACGTTGTCCGGGCAGGAGATCGGTGAGACCTGGCTGGCAGGGAACCCGGCGAAGTAGGTGGCGGAGTTCTTGGCCGGATCGCCGCAGACCATCAGCAGGTTCCAGCCAAACGTTGTAGAGCTCTGGTCCCCGGTCTCGGTGATTTCGACGATGTGGCCGTCGCGGTTGAGGGTACGGGGGTTGACCTCGGTGGCACCTTCCTTGCCGGGCTTGCCGCGGTCCGCGTTGTTGGTGCAGACCACGTAGACCTTGCCGGTGTGCGGGCTGGGCTGGACGTCCTCGCAGCGGTCCATCTTGGTGGGGCCCACCTTGTCGGCGGCGAGGCGGGTGTACACCAGTACCTCTTCCACGGACATCCCGGCCACCTTGGACTGTCCGCCCACCACGAGGGGCAGCCAAACACCGGCGCCGTCGAAGGCGCCGTCGGCCGGAAGCTTGCCCGCGCCGTCGAACCCGTCGGCAGGGGAATTGCCCGTGAACTTCGCGACGTACAGGTCGCCTTCCGAGAGCAGCGTGAGGTTGTTCCTGCGGTCCTCCGCCGTCTTTCCGGGCCGGTACGTGCCGGCCGAAACGAACTTGTACAGGTAGTCGAAGCGCTCGTCGTCGCCCATGTAGGCCACCACGTGACCGGACTTGGCGACGATCACGTTGGCGCCCTCGTGCTTGAAGCGGCCCATCGCGGAGTGCTTGCGGGGCGTGGAGGAGGGATCGAAGGGATCCACTTCCACGATCCAGCCGAAGCGGTTGGCCTCGTTCTGATATCCGGGGTTGCGGGTGTCGAAGCGCGGGTCATCGAGTTCCCACTGGCGGGCGGTGGGCTTGCTGGTCAGGCCGTAACGCTTGTCGGCGTCGGAGGTTCCGGGCGCGGCGAAGTAGCCGTTGAAGTTTTCCTCGCCGGAGAGGATCGTGCCCCACGGGGTGGTGCCGCCGGAGCAGTTTCCCAGGGTGCCCTGGATGGCCCGGCCGGAGGGGTCGGCGGCGGTCTTCAGCAGCGGGGACCCGGCGGCGGGGCCGTCGAGCTCGTAGGTGGTGTCGGTCAGGAAACGGCGGTTCAGCCCGGCGCCCCGGACGTAGCTCCAGGGCTTGTTCTTGTTCGCACGCTCCAACTCGACCACCGTGAGGCCGTGGGCCGCACGGCCGATCGCGCGGGCCTCGGCGGCGTCGAATCCGGCCGGCAGCATGATGGACTCGTTGGTGTATTCATGGTTGGTGAAGAGCACGGCCCGGCGGTCCTTGGAGCTATCGATCGGCAGGATGTCGGTGTAGTCGTTGTTGTAGCCGAACTGGCGGGCCTGCGCCGCCGCGCTCTGGTGGTCCAGGTCGAAGGCCGGCGAGTCGTTGAAGAGCGGGTCGCCCCAGCGGATGACCGGCTGCCAGGTGAACCCGGCCGGGACGGTCAGCTTGTCCACGCTGGCGTCCACCGGAGCGATGGCGGTGAACTGCAGCTTGGATTTTCCAAACCCGTCCTTGGCCGCGGCGGCGAGGCCCGGGCCGCCGTCGGCCACTGCCGTATCGGCGGACGTCACGGCGTTGCCGAGGACGACGGCGAGCGCGCCGGCGGCGCCGAAGCCCAGCGCGGCGCGGCGGGACATGGTGGCGGAGGCGATGTCCCGGAAGTAGCTGTTGTTGCTGGTGTTGCAGACCTCGCCCGAGCAGGCGTTGTCGCACTTCAGCGCGCAGGTGACGGGGCTTCGCTTGCCTTTGGTGTGGCCGAGCATGGGGCGCAGGGAAAATTTGCGTCCGGAGGTGACAGACATGGAGAGACCTTCCATGGGGTGAGTTGCGGTCGCGCCCACCCTTCCAGCCGCTGGCTACCGAGAGGCGTCTGTCAGATGAAGTCCCGGTGAATGCTTCGCCGTGCCGCCGAACCCATCGGTTGCTCCGTAATCGCCGTTTTCGAGGTCCTGAAGGGCCGTTACGGAGCAGTCGATGCGGCCAGTACGGCATGCACCCGCCGCAGCCGGTCCAGCCACCAGTCCCGGCGTTCCGGCGAGGCGGCGTGTTCGGCCAGCAGCTCGGGTGCCGGGCGGACGTCACGCAGGGCGATCGCGCCGTCGTCGGGTACCAGCGGATCGTGAGTGACATCGGCGGCGAGCAGGGACACCGTGCCCAGGCCGCAGGCATACGGCAGCTCGGGCAGGGCGGCGGCCAGGGCCAGTCCGGCCCGGATCCCCACCGAGGTGTCCAGCGCCGAACTCACGACGGCGGGCAGCCCGGCCTGCGCCACGATCCGCAGGGCGCGCCGCACTCCCCCGAGCGGGGCCACCTTGACCACGATCAGGTCCGCGGCGCCGGCCCGCGCCACTTTGAGGGGGTCGTCCTCCTTGCGCACGCTCTCATCCGCGGCGATCAGCACGGGGACGCCGGCGGCCCGGAGCTGCCGCCTGACCTCGGCGAGGCCCTCGATCTCCGGCACGGGCTGTTCGGCATATTCGAGCCCGACGGCGGCGAGCCGGGTCAGTGCCGCAACGGCCTCCGGCACGTCCCAGCCGCCGTTCGCGTCCACCCGGATCACGGCGTCCGGCAGCGCCGCCCGGACGGCCGCCACCCGGGCGGCGTCGTCGTCCAGGCTCTGGCCGCGCTCCGCGACCTTGACTTTGACCGCGTCCACCCGGCCGAAGCGGGCCAGGATATCGGGCACCCGGTGCGCCGGCACGGCAGGAACCGTGGCGTTGACCGGGATGCTGTCCCGCAGGGGCTCCGGGAACCCTTCCCAGCCGGCCTCGATGGCGGCCGTAAGCCAGCGGGAGGCCTCGGGGTCGCCGTATTCGGGAAAGGGACAGAATTCGCCCCAGCCCAGCGGCCCCCGGAGCAGCAGGGCCTCGCGCTGCAGGATGCCCCGGAACTTCACGCGCATCGGCAGGCTCACAACGTGGGCACCGGCCAGGAGTTCATCAAGGCCGGGCAGGGGCGCGGCGGGACGTGCCGGGGGGTCCATGGGGAGGGCAGGCATGGAGCCACTGTACTGGGAATGCACTGCGGGGAATGCACTGGGAGAAATGTACAGCGGAGCTTTCCCGGACACCGGTCGGGGACGCAGGGCGCGGGAACGCGGCACCGGGAGCCGGATATGGACCTTGATTGGGCCGGCGTCGACTGGGGGTGAGTCCCTGGTCCAGGAAACTCGTCTCCGCCGGCCCCGCTCAAGGAGCGCCGTGCCGGGGACAAGCCGCGCCAGCACACACCCGACTCTACAAATCCCGGCCCGGCGGCGCACCAGTAGTAAGTACTCGTTTATTGACGGGCACTACCCTCCGCGCCGCGCGCCGGCCCTTCAGCTGGCGCGCAGGGTTCTATGGGACTCTTAATGGCATGACTTTTCGGCAGGAACGCACCCCTTGGGACCCGTCTGCCCCGGTCTATGAAACAGAGGCCCAGAGAACCCAGGCCCGGGAGATCCCGGCCCAGGAAACACAAGTCCTCCCGGCGAGTGCGCCCGAGACGCCAGAGCGCAGCACGCGGGACCGCACAACACCGGATCCGCAGGCGCGGTGGTCCCCCGGCAAGGCCACGGCAGCCTTGTTCGTGCTGGCCACGGTTGCCTGCGTGGCCGCGCTGGCCGTCACCTATGTCTTCTTTGTCCGTACCACCACGGGCCAGTTCATTGACGAATCGGCCCTCGTGGAAGCCGTGGCGCTCAGCGGGACCGCGGGCAAGGCCGCCACCAAGCTGTTGGACTGGCTGCCGGCGCTCTCCGTGGTGATCGCGTCGGTTGTGGTCGTGTTCGTCACCATCTTGCGGCGCCGCTGGTCTGCGGCGGTGATTGCGATTGCGGCGTGTGTGGGCGCCAACCTTGCCACCCAGATCCTGAAGGACTGGCTTCCGGTCCGGCCGTACCGCGGGGTTGAGACGCTGGAGCTGAATTCGCTGCCCTCGGGCCACACCACCATGGCGGCCTCGGCCGCCGCCGCCGTGTTCCTCATGGTTTCGCCGCGCTGGCGGCCGCTGGCCGGCTATCTGGGCGGCAGCTTCGCCGTCGCCACGGGCGTGTCCACGCTGATCAACCAGTGGCACCGGCCCGCCGATGTGATGGCGGCCTTCCTGGTGGTCGGGGCTTTCATGATCCCGGCCGGCTGGCTGATCATCCGCCGGGGCCCGGGCTGGAACGTCTGGAACGGCTACAACGAACACTGGGCCTCGGCCAGGGTATGGGTGGCGCTTCCCGTCCTCACCGGTCTCGCCGCGGCCGGGGTGGCGGCCGTCGCCTTACTGAGCATCGGCCCGGGCGGCCAGGAGGTCAGCACATCCAGCTACTTTTGGGCCGGCACGTCCCTGATCGTCATTGCCGGCTACCTCGCAACGGTGGCCGGCGTGTGGCTGTTCGGCCTGGCCGCCCGGCAGCCGGACCCACGACGGCGGGACAGGCCCCTGCACCAGGAACGCTAGCGCGGCGCACGTAGGCCCGGGAACAACAGCGCGCCCGGGCCCACGCAGATCCTGCGATAGCTACTTGAGACGTGCGCAGATGTCCACGGCTTTGCCTCCGCTGGAGTCCACGGAGAGCACGTTCACGGTCGCCGGCGAGTCAATGGTGAGCTTTAACTGTCCGGTGTACTGGAAGGCCCCGGCCCCGGGCGCATCTGTCGGAAAGAAGATAAACCCAAAGTGGCCTGCGGCGCTGAACGTCCAAGTTTTTCCGTCCGGATTTTGGGTGAATTTGGCCACTGTTCCGGCCGTGTTTACCCTGTACGTCTTCCCGTTGCTCAAGTTGGTATAGGTCAGTATGACTCCCTTGCCAACCTGAAAGAAGTTGCCGTTCTTGAAGTCAATCCGTGTAATCTTTCCGCCGGTGCCGGAGACGCCCAGATCAAAGCCGCACGCTAGGTCGGCCGGAACAACAAAATCCGGCGGGTTGGGCGGACGTGTGACAGTTGCACCCGCGGGCGAAGCAGCAAATAGCAGAGCCGCTGTTGCGGCCAGGGGCGCGAACCAGCGGGACTGTTTTCCTAACATGAGCATCTCCTCATTTTTTTGCGTCGAAACGCATCACCCATCCGGGCGGAGACCATGCGCTGCAAATAATCACGGGCGGACCCTGACTGCGGCACTCGTGCCGCCCACGAAGGGCCGGTCTCGATGCACCGGCGCGCTTCCCCGACCTTACTGAGCCCACGCAGGCGTCGCCCGAGTAGTCGCTACCTGATAATCACTGCCTGCTTGGGCGCCGGCGCCCAAGCAGGTCAGTAGTTCCGGCGGTGCTTGAGCCGCGGAATGGTCACGGCGAACACGGCCGCGGCGGCGAAGCCGATCACACCGGTCGCGGCCACGCCGGCCCCCAGGGACACGGCGGCGGTGACGGCGGAGAGCAGCACGGGCCCGCCCGTCGCGCCGGCGTCGGCCATGAAGCGCCAGATGCCGAGGAACTGGCCGCGGCCGTTGTCCGGCGAAAAGTCGGCCCCGAGCGTCATGTTCAGGCCCGAGCTGATCCCGTTGCCGAAGCCGATCAGGAGCGCCGCCAGCATGAGCGAGACGAAGCCCGTGCTGAGCGGAATCAGCACCATGGCCGTCCCCATGATCAGTGTGGACGGCACGGCCACCCATTGCCGGCCCTTGCGGTCCATCAGCTTTCCCGCCGGATAGAACACCAGCATGTCGATCGCCCCGGAGATCCCGTAGATCAGCGAGGCCTGGGTGGGGTCCAGGCCCAGGTGATCGGCCCACAGCGGGATGACCACCTGGCGCGAGGCGCGCAGCCCGCTCAGCAGCAGCACCCCGGCCCCCACGCTCAGGAAGACGCCGGCGTGGGACACCGCGACGCTGCGCAAGGTGGGCTGTTGCACGGGAAGGCCGTCGGCCGGTTGCGGCTTCGCCTCGAGGTCGGGGATGGTGACTGACACGGCCGCCGCGGCGGCCATCGCCACGACGCCGGCCCAGTAGGCCCCGCTGATGCCGGCAAACTGCATCACGGCGGCGCCAACGAACGGGCCGATGAAGATCCCGATCCGGTTGACGCCGCCGAGGGTGGACAGGGCCCGGGCCCGGAGCATGACCGGCACGGCCTCGGTCAGGTATTTTTGCCGGGCCAGGCTGAATACGCTGGCGGCCATGCCGACCACCACCATCGCCGCTGCCAGCACCCAGAGGCCGCCGGAAAACAGCGGAGCGACCGCCGCCGCGGCGAGGGCGAACGCGCTGGCGGCCGCGGCCCCCACAATCGCCCAGCGTTCCCCGAATTTCAGGGTGATCAGCGACGCCGGCAGGTTGAAGAACCACGATCCGAGGCCGATCAGCGTCACAATCAGCGCGGCCCCGGCCACGGAGGCGCCAAGATCACGGGCGGACAGGGCGACCACGGGCAGGATCGCGCCCTCCCCCAGGCTGAACATGAGGGCCGGCCCGAACGCGGGAACGGCGATGCTGCGGAGGCTGAAGGGCGCGAGGCGTGTGGTGGTCATCCCCTTCATCCTAGGCACCCGCCGCGGCCGTCCCTGCCCTACGCGTCGAAGTGGGTGCGGACTTCCTCGCTGGTGAGGTGCCGGAGCACGTCCTCGGCGACCTCCCGGAGCTTTTGGTTCCGGTTGCTGGAGACCCTGGTGAGGATGGCCATGGCCTGGTCCTGGGAGCAGCGGTTCTGGGCCATGATCACGCCGCACGCCAGATCGATGGAAGTGCGGTGTTCCATGGCCGCCTGGAGATCTTCGGCCCGGGATTGGAAGGTTCCGAGCCGCACGGCCAGCCGGAGGGCGCGGCCGGCGAGGTCGGCGAATCCGGCCGCCTCCGCAATGATGTCGTCCGTGAACAGCCCGGTGTCCGCCCCGAAGAAGTTCAGGGCCGCGGCGGCGTCGTCGCCGATTTCCAGCGGAACGCCCAGCGTGCTGCGGCACCCGTTGGCGGCAAGTTGGCGCTGGTAGTCGGGCCAGCGGGGATCGGCGTCGACATCCGCCAGCAGGACCACGGACCTGGTCCGCAGCGCCTCGATGCAGGGGCCGTCGCCGAGGGTCTGTTCGATGCGGTCCAGGGTGACCGCCCGCGGGCTGCTGCCCGCGACCGTCATGGTCCGCTTGCGGCGCTGCAGGGTCACGCCGCAATCAATCTCGGCGCCGGTCGTACGGCTCAGCGTGGCGGCCGAGAACTCTGCGAGGCGGCCCAGGAAGTCCTCGACGTTGTCGGTCCCCAAAAGCAAGTCCTGGAGGTGGCGGGCGGCGTCGACCCCGAGCGAGTTGTTGGCCATGCTCAAATGTACCGCGGAGGTCGGCACGGGTCGCGCTTAGACGTATCCGTCGACGATTGCCGCGGCGATCTCCCGGTACGCGCGCCGCGTTTCGGGGCGAAGCACATCAAGGGTGACGAGGTCGCCGTCGGCCACTCCGCGGTCGTGCGGAACCGCGATCAACTGGCGGCAGATGCCGGACAGGTGTTCCTCGATGGCGTCCTTGTCCACCCGGGTGGACACCTCGTCCTTGTCCGTGATGACCACGACGGCGTTGCGGGCCAGGTCTTCGTAGCCGTGGCTGGCCAGCCAGTGAAGCGTGCTGCGGGCCCGCTTGGCGCCGCTGACGGCATAGCCGGCCGCGATGATCAGGTTGTCCGCCGACTGCAGGATGCCGCTCATGGCATTGTGGGTCACGCCCGTGCCGCAGTCGATCAGCGCCACGGAGTAGTAGGCGGAGATGAGCTTGCGGATCCGCAGGTATTCCTCGGCCGTCAGCGAATCTGAGACCTCGGGGTCCTGCTCGCCGGCAATGAGGTGGAGCCTGCCGGCGTGGTGCATGTAGCGGGCCAGGGCGGTGAGGGAATCGACTGACTCGATGTTCCTGAGCAGGTCCGTGATGGTGCGCGGGCTCTGCTGCTGGTAGATCCCCTCGCCGAGGGCGCGCTCGACGAGATCGCCGGAATCGGGGTTGGCGTCGATGGCGCACGGAGGATCGCCGCGGAACTCGGCCAGGGTCAGTCCGACGCCGACCGTCGTGGAGGTCTTCCCGATGCCGCCCTTGAGGCTCAGGACGGCCGTGTTGTAGCTGCCCTGGAGCTGGCGGGAGATGCGCCGGGCCAGTTCGTCTTCCTCACGCTGCCTGGCGCTCGGGCCAAGGTTCAGGCCGCCGCCGGTCAGGTTGTAGAGGGCACCGCGGAAACCGCCGACGGGCCGGGGCTTCTGCTCGCGGACAAAAAGACCCGGTGAGCTGATGAAGTCGGGCAGCGGGGCATCGGCCAGGGCCGCGGCTTTGCTGGCCGAACGGGTGGAACGGGTGGGCTGGGCGGGCACGGCAGGTGCGGCCTCGGGGGCAGGCGGCTTCAGCACGGGATCCTTGGACGGTTTGGCAGGCTGCGGGCGCGCCGGCGCGTCAGCGGCAGCGGCGGCCTCCGCCCAGGAACTGCTGGGGGCTGTTGGGCGCTGTTCGGCCTGGTTGCTCGAAATGATGGGCATGGTTCCTGTCCAGGCGTCGGAGTCGTCGCCGCGGCGGCGGTCTCTCCGACGCGGGAGTTGGGCCTGCTCTGCAGCTGTTTCAGCTTCAGCGAGGGCGTTGGCGGTCTTGTTTTCGACCGGTTCTGGCATGTTCGTTCCCCCCAGGGATCACAGCGCAGACCGCTGCAGTGCTCGATTGACATCGTTCAAGGAACAAGTCTAGGGGCAGTAATGAGCACACTTACCATTACCGCCCATTTCCCGGCCCTAGCGGTGGGCCCGCGTGTCCTGCAGGCGCTTGATGAACCAGCGCGACTGTTCGGGGCCGTACGGCAGGATCGGGATGGCCTTGGTGGCGTCGTCCGGGGTTTCCCGGGTGGCCTGGATCGCCTGCCGGACCGCGGTGGTCATGGTGTTGGCCATGGTCTTGACGAACTGGTCCGAGCACGGTTCGCCGTGGCCGGGAATCAGGAATTCGTAGCGGTGCCGCAGCGCGGAGAGGTGCCGGAGGGCGTCGGCCCAGTCTTCCGGGAATGAGTCCTCGAAGGACGGGTGGGAACCCTGTTCGACGAGGTCGCCGGCGAAGAGGGTGCTTGCCGTGCCGACCAGGAGGTCGCCGTCGGTGTGTCCGCGGCCCAGATAGAACAAGGTGGCGGTCTGCCCGCCAAGATCCACCAGGACCGGCTGGTCCTTCACGATGGCGTTGGGAACCACCAACTCAGCGTCGGAGCCCTGACCGGCCGCCATTTCGGGTTCCGCGGAGGCCACGAGCCGGCGCTGCTCGTCACCGTTCTCCTCGATTTCCGCGGCGCAGTTCTCGTGAGCCCAGAACTCCGTGACGCCCTCACTGGCGAAGACTGCGTTGCCGAAGAAGTGGTCAAAGTGGGCGTGCGTGTTGACCACGACGAGCGGCAGCCCGGTCTTTTCCCGCACGGCAGCCAGGATCTCGCGGCCCTGCCGGGGCCCGCCGCCGGTGTCGATCACCATGGCGCGTTCGGTGCCGACCACCAGACCCGTGTTGAGCAGGGAACCTTGAGTTGTCAGTACGTAGTTGTCCGGACCGACCTCGAGCCATCGTGACATTGAATCTCCGTATTTCCGACGCTTTTCCGGCATTGTTGGTCCAGCGTTGTTGGTGCTGTACAGGCCTCGATTCTACCCGCGCTGGCTGGCATTTCCCTTCAGGGCATGCCCGTCCCGTCCCTGTGGCGGGTATGCCCGGACCCCTCGTCGTGGCCCGCGCGGCGGTGTAGCCTGTGGGCTACTTCCCTCGATGAGCCAGGTGCTCCACCGAACGAATGGGGGTGGCTCCCGTTGAAATCCGGCACGTCCCTGGAGCGGATGGTGTTCTTCAGCGATGCCGTCTTCGCCATAGCCCTGACCCTCCTGGCCCTGGACCTGAAACTGCCTGAAGGAATTCCCGCGGACCAGGTGGACGACGCCCTGGTTGCTGCCCTGCCGCAGCTGCTGGCGTACGCCCTGTCCTTTGTCATCATCGCCAAGACGTGGATGTCCCACCACTCCGACTTTGCCCTCATCCGCCGCTTCAATGCGAACCTGGCCTGGCTGAATCTTGCCCTCTTGTTCTTCATCGCCATGCTGCCCGGTCCGACGTCGATCCTCAGCGACTACGGGGACGACCCCACCCCGTGGCCGAGCGTCCTGTACGCCGCCAACATTGCCGCTGTCTATTTGATGCTGGCGGCCATCTGGGGCTATGCGAAGCATGCGGGGCTCATGGACCGCGAGATGGCCGCCCACGTCCACCGCCGGATCTTTTATGCGCGGATTGCCGTGGCGCTGGTCTTCCTGCTCTCAATTCCCGCGGCGTTCGTCCTCAAGGCCTACACGCCGTTCGCGTGGCTGCTGCTCCTGCCGGCGTCGTGGCTGGCACAGTGGCTTTCGGCGCGGCAGGGGACGGCAGGGGCCGCACACGACTGATTGTGCGGCCCCTGTCCCCTCACCCGGGATGCAGATCCCCGGTTAAGCCTCACATGTCCGCGAGTGCCGACCCCGGGTTCTCGATCGCGTCCGCGACGTAGCGCAGGAAGCCGCCGGCCGCTCCGCCGTCGCACACCCGGTGGTCGAACGTGAGCGTCAGCTCGGTGACCTTGCGGACGGCGAGCTCGCCGTTGACCACCCAGGGCTTGTCGATGATCCGCCCGACGCCGAGGATCCCCACCTCGGGGTGGTTGATGATCGCGGCGGAACCGTCAACCCCGAACACGCCGTAGTTGTTCAGCGTGAACGTGCCGCTGCCCAGTTCCGCCGGGGTCGCTTTGCCCTCGCGCACGACGGCGGTGAGGCGGCGGATTTCGGCGTCCAGTTCGCGGGCGCTGAGCTTGTCCGCGTTCCGCACCGACGGCACCATCAGTCCGCGGTCGGTCTGTGCCGCGAACCCGAGGTTGACGCCGTCGAAGGCCACAATCTCCTGCATCGCCCCACCCGCGGCATCCTCCGTGGTCACGATCCGGGTGTTGAGCTCCGGGAACTTCTTGAGCCCGGCAGTGACAAACCGTGCGATGAAGGCCAGCAGGCCCGGGGTGTTGTGCGGGTCCGCCTTTTTCAGCGCGGCACGCAGCTCCACCAGCGCAGTGGCGTCCACGTCCACCCACACCGTGGCTTCCGGGATCTCGGAGCGGCTGCGCGACATGTTTGCCGCGACGGCCTTCCGCACTCCCCGGACCGCCGTGCGTCCGGAAATGCCCAGACCGGTGCGCGCGTCGGTGCCGGAACCCGTGGCGGGCGCGGCCGGCGCGGCAGACTCCGCAGCAGCCGGACGCTCAACCACCGGCGACGGCTTGATGATGGCCTCGACGTCGCGCCGCATGATGAGCCCGCTGGCCCCTGAGCCCTGGAGTTCCCCCAAATCAACCCCATGGTCGCGCGCCATCCGGCGAACCAGCGGAGAAATAACGGCCCCCAATTTCCCGGGAACCCGGGTGCGCAGCAGCACCAGGTCATCGGCAGCCTCCTCTGCAGCCGAAACCCCGGAAACCGGCTCGGCCCCCGCAGCCCGCTTAGGAGCCCGGGTCCGCCGGGCAACCCCATGCCCGCCCGGAGTCCCATAACCAATCAGGACATTGCCGGACCCGGCCTTCTCCTCCTCGCGATAAGCCTCAGCCGCAACAGCAGCAGGCGAAGAAACAGGAGCGGCGGCCGGTGTGCCAGCAGCGAAACCAGCCGGCGCGGATGATGCCGCCCCGGGAGTGGCATCGGGCCTTCCGGAGCCGGCAGCATCGTCCGCAGGACGAATGCTGTCCGGCGAAGGGGCGGGGGCGGCATCATCCGTGCCGGCCCCACCGACGGAAGCGCCGGAAACAGCAACACCGACCGGCATCACAGAGATCAGCGGCTTGCCGACGTCGAGCGTCTGGCCGGGCTCGCCGTGCAGCACGGCCACGGTGCCGGCGTACGGGGAGGGCACCTCCACCATGGACTTGGCGGTCTCCACCTCGGCGATCGGCTGGTCCACGCGGATCTCGTCGCCCACGGCCACGAGCCAGTTCACGAGCTCGGCTTCGGTGAGGCCTTCGCCCAGGTCCGGCAGGAGGAATACTTTCGGTTCGCTCATGGTCAGTCTTCCCACTGGAGGTCGTCAACGGCGTCGAGGATGCGGTCCACGCCGGGCAGGTAGTAGTGCTCGAGCTTCGGCGCCGGGTACGGCACGTCGAAGCCGGTGACGCGGCGGATCGGTGCGGCCAGGTGGTGGAAGCAGCGTTCCTGGACCCGGGCGACGATTTCCGAGGCCACGGACGCGAAGCCGTGGGCTTCGGCGATCACCACGGCGCGGCCGGTCTTGCGGACCGAGGCGCAGACGGTCTCATCATCGAACGGCACGATCGAGCGGACGTCGATCACTTCCAGCGAGCGGCCTTCCTCGGCGGCGGCGGCCGCTGCGGCGAGCGCCGTCGGAACGGACGGACCGTAGGCGATCAGCGTGGCGTCGGTGCCGGGGCGGGCGACGGCGGCCCGGCCCTCGGAGGACGTGCCGCGCTCGGTGTTCGCGGCGTGCTCGGCGCGCAGCGCGTCCAGGTCCACCTGGTCCTTGGACCAGTACAGCTTCTTGGGCTCCATGAACATCACGGGGTCATCGGAGTCGATGGCTTCGCGAAGCATCCGGTAGCCGTCGGCCACGGTGGCCGGGGTGAAGACCTTCAGACCGGCAGTGTGCGCGTAGTAGGCCTCGGACGAGTCGCAGTGGTGCTCCACTCCCCCGATGCCGCCGGCGTAAGGGACCCGGATGACCATGGGCAGCTTCACGGCGCCCTTGGTGCGGTTGTGCATCTTGGCGACGTGGCTGACGATCTGTTCGAAGGCCGGGTACGCGAACGCGTCGAACTGCATTTCGATGACCGGGCGCATGCCGTTCATTGCCATGCCGACGGCCATGCCGACGATGCCGGATTCGGCCAGCGGGGTGTCGAAGCAGCGGCTCGTGCCAAAGGTCTTGGTGAGCCCGTCCGTGATGCGGAAGACGCCGCCGAGCATGCCGACGTCCTCGCCGAAGACCAGGACCGAGGGGTCCGCGTGCATGGCGTCCGCCATCGCGGTGTTCAGGGCCTTGGCCAGGGTGATGGTCTGCGGGCCGGCCTGCTCGGCCGCAACAGCAGCCTTGGCGGCGGCGCGGGCGGTCGCGGCGCTGACGTTGCCGTTCGCCTCGGAGGACGTGGTGATGGTGGGGCTCATTTCCCGGCCTCCCTTGAGGTGGATGCGGATGCGGCGTCCCGGGCCAGTTCGTCGGCGAGCATGGCGGACTGTTCTTTCAGCTGTGGTGTGGGGGTGGAGAAGACGTACTTGAAGAGATCCTGCGGTTCCACCGGAACCTCTTCGCTGAGGCCTTCGCGCAGCTGCGTGGCTACCGCCTCCGCCTTGTCGGCGATCACGGCGGCGCGGTCGTCGTCCAGCAGGCCGCGGTCCGTCAGGTAGGTCTGCATCCGGCTCAGCGGGTCCTTCGCCACCCATTCGGCGACCTCGCTGTCCTGCCGGTAGCGGGTGGCGTCATCGGCGTTGGTGTGCGCCTGCATCCGGTAGGTGTGCGCCTCCACCAGCAGCGGGCCGGAACCTTCCCGGGCAAGCTTGACGGCCCGGCCGAGCACGGCGAGCAGGGCCACGATGTCGTTGCCGTCCACGCGTTCGCCGGCCATGCCGTAGCCCACGGCCTTGTGGGCCAGGGAGGGCGCAACGGACTGGTGCGCCAGCGGCACGGAGATCGCATACTGGTTGTTCTGGACGAAGAAGACCACTGGCAGGTGGAAGACGGCGGCGAAGTTCAGGGCCTCGTGGAAATCGCCTTCGCTCGTGGCGCCGTCGCCGCACATGGCCAGGACCACGGTGTCCTCGCCGCGCAGCTTGGCGGCGTGGGCAACGCCGACGCCGTGCAGCAACTGGGTGGTCAGCGGGGTGCACTGGATGCCGACCTTGTTCTTGGCGGGGTCGTAACCGCCGTGCCAGTCGCCGCGGAAGAGCGTCATCGTCTGGACCGGATCCACGCCCCGGGCCATGACGGCCACGGAGTCGCGGTAGGTGGGGAACAGCCAGTCACCCTCGGCAAGGCACAGTGCGGCGGCAACCTGGCACGCCTCCTGGCCGTGGCTCGAGGGGTAGACGGCCATGCGGCCCTGCCGGACCAGCGCGGAGTTCTGGTCATTGACGCGGCGGCCGATGACGAGCTGCTCGTAGGCGGCCATCAGTTCGGTCTCGCTGGGCAGGCTGTACTCGTGCCCCGGCTGGGTACCCTGTTCCGTGTGGGGATTCAGGGTTCCGTCCGGGCCCACCATCTGGATCTGGTGGCGTGCGGGCAGCATGTAGTCCTCAACGGTGATACCGAACTTGCTCACGGCATCACCGGCTGGATCTTGTTGCGCGGCCTGCTGTGCAGCTGGCTGCGCAGCGTGGTCTGCGGAGATCGTCATTGGTCCGTCCTTCTGTAGCCACTAATCTTTCCCAGTATGCCGCCAGCTGATGTTTCGTATCCACCTCTCCCGTGAATCGTGGAGATGTCCACAAATTTGCCCTAGTCTGGAAGACAAATCGTAAGTGTGAGCTGGATTACCGGCGGGGGTCGTAGACGAATGGCAGAGCTCGAATCAGAGCAGGTGGCGGTACCGCTGGACGATGTGGACCGGAACATCATCGCGGAGCTGACCCGAGACGGCCGGATGTCGGTGACACAGGTGGCCGAGAACGTCCACATTTCCCGCGCCCACGCCTACACCCGGATCGCCCGGCTCACGGGCGAAGGCGTCCTGACCAAGTTCACCGCCCTGGTGGATCCCATCAAAGCCGGGTTGAAGTCGTCTGCCTACGTCACGCTGAAAGTGCGCCAGCATTCCTGGCGCGAGTTGCGCGAACTCCTGCGCGCGATCCCCGAGGTCCATCACATCGCTCTGGTCGGCGGGGACTTCGATGTCATCCTGCTGGTGCGCGCCGTGGACAACATCGATCTTCGCCGGGTGATCTTCGATCAGCTGCAGTCCATGCCCGGAGTCCTGGACACCCAGACGTTCCTGGTGTTCGAGGACCTGGACACCCGCTAGCTGACGAATGCTTTCATCCAGGCCCGGAGCTCTTCGCCGAATTCCACCCGGTCGGCTGCGATCGAGATGACCGCCTTGAGGTAGCTCAGTTTGTCTCCGGTGTCGTACCGGCGGCCCCGGAAGACCACCCCGTAGACGCCTCCGCCCTCGCAGTCGGACACGGCAAGGGTCTGCAGCGCGTCGGTCAGCTGGATTTCGCCGCCGCGGCCGGGCGGAGTGTCCTCCAGGACATCGAAAATCTCCGGATGCAGGATGTACCGGCCGATCACGGCCAGGTTGGACGGGGCCTCGGCGGCGGCAGGCTTCTCCACGAGCCGGTTGACCCGCACATGGTCCTGGCCCGGCACAACCGAAACGTCGGCGCAGCCGTAGGCACTGATTTCCGCCGGATCCACCTCGATCAGGGCCACAACCGAGCCGCCGGTCCGGGCCTGGACATCCATCATGGCGGTCAGCAGCTCGTCCCGCTCGTCGATCAGGTCATCGCCCAGCAGGACGGCGAACGGTTCGTACCCGACATGCTGGCGGGCGCAGAGGACGGCATGACCGAGCCCCTTGGGGTCGCCCTGGCGCACGTAGTGCAGCGGGCCCAGGCGGGAAGCGTGGCGGACGGCCTCCAGCCTGTCGAAATCACCCTTGAGTTCGAGGGCGTGCTCCAGCGAGGGCTCGCGGTCAAAGTGGTCCTCCAGCGCCCGCTTCTGGCGCCCGGTCACCATGAGCAGATCCGTCAGCCCGGCCCGGACGGCTTCTTCCACCACGTACTGGATGGCCGGCTGGTCGACCACGGGCAGCATTTCCTTTGGCATCGCCTTAGTTGCCGGCAGGAACCGGGTTCCCAGTCCCGCCGCGGGTATGACAGCCTTATTTACAGATTTCCCCAGAGTCATAACCGAACATTACAAGCGGGTTCCGGAAATGAGAATGCTTCGAAGCAAAGACGAGTAGCCGGGAAATGCGTTTCCGGGTACCCCGACCGGGCCGGCCCTCAGCCCTTGAAAACCGGGCTGCGCTTCTCCTGGAAGGCCCGGAAACCCTCGGCGTAGTCCTCGCTCTTGCACAGCCGTGCCTGTTCTGCGTTTTCCTCTTCCATGGCCTCCCACAGCCCCAGCCGCTGGTCCCGGATGTGCGCGACGAGCTCCTTGCTGGCCCGGAACGCACCCGTGGCGCCGGTGGCAACGTCGGCCACGATGGCGCGGGTATTCTCAAGCAGTTCCGCCACGGGCATGGCCCGGCTGAACAGGCCCTGCGCCACGGCGTCGGCGCCGCTCATGAGCTCGGCGGTGTAGATCAGGTCCAGGGTCCTGTGCATGCCGAGGCGCTCGGTGAAATACCAGTGCCCGCCCGAATCGAGGGTGGCGCCGAGCTTGGCGAACGGTGAGCCGACCTTGGCATTCTCTGCCACGTAGACCACATCCGTGGCCAGCAGCAGCCCCAGCCCCACACCCAGGCAGGCGCCCTGGGCGGCGGCGAACGTGGGCGCGGGGAAGGCGCTCATTTTCTTCAGCAGCGGCTGGACGAGCCCGCCGAGGTAGGCCTGCGCGTCATCGCTCTCCGGTGTAACGCCGGCAATGTCACGGCCGGCGCAAAAGGCCCGGCCCTCGCCGCGGAGCAGCAGCGCCCGGACCTCGCCGCGCCCGGCGGCGTCAGCGGCGTCGTCGTACGCCCGGGACAAATCCGCGAGCGCCTGCTCGTCGAGGGAGTTGAGCTTGTGCGGGGCGTCGAGTACGACCTCGGCGACGCCGTCGGCAATGGAGAGGGAAATCATGGGGCTCCTTGGATTCGAAAAGGCCTGGACGTCGAAAAACCTTAGACGTCGAAGTCGACCGTGACTTCCGGTGTGGTGGGGTGGGACTGGCAGGTCAGGACGTAGCCCTTGTCGAGTTCATCCTGCTCCAGGGCGTAGTTCTCGTCCATGGTGACGTTGCCGCTGACCACCTTGGCCCGGCAGGTGCCGCAGACGCCGCCGGCGCAGGCGAACGGCACATCGGGGCGGACCCGGAGCGCGGCGTTGAGGATGGACTCGCGGGCATGGGTGGGGCTGGCCACTTCGCCCTGCAGCCCGTCCAGCTTGAACGTGATCTTGTAGGTTTCCTTGGATTCGTCCGTGACCACGGGCCGGCCGATGTTGCCCTCGGGGCGCTCCGGCTTGCCGGAAGTGAACAGTTCGAAGCGGACATGCTCCGGGGCGACGCCGCGCGCGGCGAGGGTGTCCCGGCAGAGCTGGACGAGTTCGAACGGGCCGCAGAGGAACCATTCGTCGACGTCGTCGGCGTGGATCGCTGTGCCCAGCAGCGCCTGCAGCTTCTCGGCGTCGATCCTGCCGCTGAGCAGCGGCGCGATCCGCTGTTCACGCGAGAGCACGTGGTGCAGCGCCAGCCGGGCGGGGTATCTGTCCTTCAGGTCCGCGAGTTCTTCCAGGAACATCACGTCCATCGCGGCCTTGTTGGCGTAGACGAGGTCGAAGCGGGTTTCCGGGTGGGCCGCCAGCAGGGTGCGGGCGATGGCGATCACCGGGGTGATGCCGGAGCCGGCGGCAATCGCCACGAAAGATCCGGGCTCCCCCGCCAACTCTTCCGGATGGTTCATGGAATTCATGACATTCTGTTCCACGGACTTGCCGTCGCGTCCGTGCTTGGAGACAAAGGCTCCCATGGGGCTCATGACGTCGAGGACGTCGCCGGCCTTGAGTTCGGCATTGGCCCACGTGGAGAACAGGCCGCCGAGGTCTTTCTTGATGGCCACGCGGATTTCGCTGCTGCCGTCCGCGAAACTGCGCGGTTCGGCGCAGATCGAGTAGCTGCGGCGGATCTCGTGCGGCTGGCCGTCGGCGTCGGGCAGGGTGGTGCGCAACGCGACGTACTGGCCCGGCAGGTAGTCGAACTGGCCGGCGAGCTCGGCCGGGACCCCGAACGTCACCTCGATGGCGTCGTCGGTGAGACGGCGGACTTCGTCCACCGTCAGGGTGTGGAAGGACGCACGACGGCGGCCGGTGGCTGCGGCCGACTCCGCGGCGGTCTGGCGGACAACCTTCATGGAAGCACCTGTTCCTTACAAGACTTTGAAGTAGTCGAACGGTTCCTTGCAGTCCTGGCACACGTAGAGGGCCTTGCAGGATGTGGAACCGAAGCGGGTGAGTTCTTTGGTGTTCAGAGATGAGCACTGGGGGCATTTGACGGCGAGCGAGAGCCGGACCGGGCCGGCGTGCCGGGCTGCTTTTCCGTCAACAGCCGCCCGGCCGGACGGCGGGGCTATCCCGTACTGTTCCAGCTTGGCCTTGCCGTCGGCACTCATCCAGTCAGTGGTCCAGGCCGGCGAGAGGACTAGTTCGACCCGGACGCTCGGGTACCCCGCGCGGTGGAAAGCCGTGGTGAGGTCATCCCGGATGGCGTCCATGGCGGGGCAGCCGGAGTACGTCGGGGTGATGATGACCTGGACGGCGGGAACCATCCCGCCGTCGTCAGTGCTTGGTTCCGTCGAGACCTGGACATCGCGCAGGATGCCGAGGTCCGCGATGGTGAGGACCGGGATTTCGGGGTCGCACACGGTGGCAGCGACCGCCCAGGCCTTCTCCCGGGCAGTATTGCCCTTGGCGGCGTTGCGGCGCTCGGCGGTTTCCGGATCGGAGACAAACATTTCCATGGTCCCTACCAGTTGGCTCCGGGGTACTCGCGGGCGAGCACCTGCATCTCGGCGAGGATGTAGCCGAGGTGTTCGGAGTGCAGGCCGCGGCGGCCCCCGCCCGGTGATGGCTGGACGTTGGGGACCTCGAGCTCGGCTTCGACCAGGATCTCGCCGGTGAGCCGGTCGAAGTCCTCGCGCAGGCTCGACGGCTGCGGCGCGGCGCCGGCTTCGCTGAGGCGTCCGGTGAGTTCGTCGTCGCGGAACAACTCATCGACGAAGGGCCAGACGACTTTGAACGCCTGGATCATGCGCCGGCGCGATTCGTCCGTGCCGAGGGCCAGGCGCAGCACCCACTGGGCACTGTGGTCCCGGTGGTAGTCAACTTCCTTGACCGCCTTGGCGGCGATGCCGGCCAGGGTGGAGTCGGTGGAGGACGTCAGCCGGCGGTAGAGCTCGAACTGATAGTAGCTGACCACGAACTGCCGGGCGATGGTGACGGCGAAGTCCCCGTTCGGCTGCTCGAAGAGCGCCGCGGAGCGGAACTCGTGCTCGCGGCGGAAGTAGGCGAGATCGTCTTCGCTGCGCCCATCCAGGCCGCCGGCATAACTGAGGAAGGACCGGGCATGGCCCAGTTCGTCCAGGGCGATGTTGCCGAGGGCGACGTCCTCTTCGAGCTCCGGCGCGCGGGAGATCCAGTGACCCAGGCGCTGGGCCAGGATCAGTGCGTCGTCACCCAGGCGCAGGGCGAACTCGGCAGCGTCCTCGCTCGGCTTCGCGGAGCCGCGGTTGACGGCGAGAGCGATGTCTTCCGGACGGAGGGCGTTGCCAGGGGTGATGCGGGTGGCGCTCGCGGTGCCGTCACCGCTGGCGCCCGCACCGGATACGCCGACGGAGATGTCGCCGTGGCCGCTGTCGTGCATGTCTGTTTCGGGAGTGGTGCTCACAGGTGCTTCACGCCCTCGCTCTTGGTGTAGTACGTGGCGTGGCGGTAGTCCTTGCCCTGGGGGGATTCAAAGAAGGAACCCTTGGAATCGGGGTCGCTGGAGGCGATGGCCTCGGCCGGGACCACCCAGATGGATACCCCTTCGTTGCGGCGGGTGTAGAGGTCCCGGGCGTTGCGCAGGGCCATGGCCGCGTCGGGCGCGTGCAGCGATCCTGCATGGACGTGGGACAGGCCGCGGCTGGAGCGGACGAATACTTCCCAGATGGGCCAGACGTTGCCTGCGTGGGGTTCGGTTGTCATGCTGCTGATTCCTTCTGCTTGCGGCTCTGCTTTTCCGCGTAGGCGGCGGCGGCTTCGCGCACCCAGGCGCCGTTCTGGTGTGCCTCGCGGCGCCGTTCCAGGCGCTGGGCGTTGCAGGGGCCGCGGCCGGCCAGGACTTCATGGAATTCATCCCAGTCCAGCGGCCCGTGCTCCCACTTCTTGGTTTCCTCGTTGAACCGGATGTCCTTGTCCGGAAGCGTCAGGCCGAGGACCTTGACCTGCTCCATCATCATGCCGACAAACCGGTTGCGGAGCTCGTCATTGCTGAACCGCTTGATGTTCCAGGCCATGGACTGCTTGGAGTTGGGCGAATCGTCATCCGGCGGGCCGAACATCATCAGGGCCGGGGCGTACCAGCGGTTGACCGCTTCCTGTGCCATCTGCTTCTGCTCGGGGGTGCCGTTGGAAAGTTCCAGCAGGATCTCGAAGCCCTGGCGCTGGTGGAAGGACTCTTCCTTGCAGACCCGCACCATGGCCCGGCCGTAGGGGCCGAAGGAGGCGCGGCAGAGCGGCACCTGGTTGGCGATCGCGGCGCCGTCGACCATCCATCCGATGGCACCCATGTCGGCCCAGGTGCGGGCGGGGTAGTTGAAGATGGAGGAGTACTTGGCCTTGCCGTCCATCAGGTCCTGCATCATCTGATCGCGCGGCTGGCCGAGGGTTTCAGCAGCGGAATACAGGTAGAGACCGTGGCCGGCCTCGTCCTGGACCTTGGCCATGAGGATGGCCTTACGCTTCAGGCTCGGGGCGCGGGAGATCCAGTTGGCTTCGGGCTGCATGCCGATGATCTCCGAGTGCGCGTGCTGCGAGATCTGGCGCAGGAGCGTTTTGCGGTAGGCCGGGGGCATCCAGTCACGCGGCTCGATCCGGGAATCTTCCGCCATGACCTTGTCGAAGTATGCCTGGCCCTCGGCGTCGAGCCGGGCCGCGTCCTCGGGGCTCAGTTCATGCCGTGCCTGCGATGGCTCGGCGGGCACTGACTGCAGGGTCTGCGATGCCATGGTTGCTCCTAATGATTTCGGATAAATAATTACCGACCGTTCGTTCAGGATATGCGGAAGGCCGGAGATGCGTCAAGGACAGGAATCCGTGTAACGCTGGTTGCATGGATCTGGAGGTGTCGGCCGCGCTCACCATTCCCGCGTCGGAACTCCGCTGGCGGTTCTCGCGCTCGTCCGGGCCAGGCGGCCAGCACGTCAACACCTCGGACAGCCGCGTCGAACTCTCGTGGAACGTCGCGGCCTCGACGGCGCTCTCGGATGGCCAACGGCTGATACTGGCCACCCGCCTTGAACGGCGCCTCATCGCCGGAGTGATCACCGTGACCGCCGCCGAGCAGCGCTCCCAGCTGCGCAACCGCGAGATCGCCCTGGCCAAGCTCGCCGGCCTCGTGGCAGAGGGCCTTGCCCCCGAGGCCGCCCGCCGCCGGGCGACCAAACCCACCCGCGGCTCGAACCGTCGACGCCTCGCCGCAAAGGAACAGCGGGCAGCGACGAAACAGCAACGACGGCGGCCGTCCGCCGAATAGCGCCGTCCAGCCATCCAGCCAGTCATCCAGCCGTCGGGCCAGTCATCCAGCCAGCGGGAAACGCGCGCCCGTGCCCGGGGGAAGATAAGCTCGAACATTACGTCGCCGCTAAGCATCACGAAACGGAAAATGGAAGCCTTGGAGTCGTCCCCACCCATTCGGATCCTGACCGTCTGTACAGGGAACATCTGCCGTTCCCCCGTCGCAGAACGCCTGCTCCAGGCAGGACTTGACCGGATGAAACCCGGCGCCTTCGAGGTAGAGAGTGCCGGCACCCGGGCCATGGTGGGCGAGCCCGTCCAGCCCAGCTCAGCGGACATCATCCGGAGCTATGGCGGAACACCGGACGGCTTTGCCGCCCGGCAGTTGACGCCGACGATCCTGCGCGACACCGATCTGGTGCTGACCATGGCCGCACATCACCGCGGCGAAGCACTGCAGATGGATGCCTCCCTGCTCCGGCGCACGTTCACCATCCGCGAGTTCGCGCGCATGCTGAGGGTCCTGGAACAGCGCGGCAGCACCCAGCGGGATGGCACGGCGGATCCGGCGGTGGACCTGAGAAGCTTTTGGCGCGAATTGCCCGCCCGGGCCGCTGCGGTCCGGCACCTGACACTTGCCCAGGACGCTTCAGAGGACGACGTCGTGGATCCCTACGGGCGCGGCGAGGGAATGTACCGGCAGATGGAGTACGAGCTCGCGCCCGCGCTCCTCACCATCCTGCGTTTCGCGCGCACCGCAACTGAGTTCCACAACGGCTGAGCTCCACAACGGCTGAGTGGCCGCAAGAGCCGGGCACTCCCGGAGGGGTTTTCGTTCGACGGCCCGGAGCTATGCCGCCAACCTCCTGGCCCGGGGAACCGCCATCGGTTCCACCGGCGCCACGATGCTGAGCTGGCATTCGGACTGAAGCGGATCAATGGCGGCGGGCAGGTGGTGGGAGGCTGAGCACTCCCGCAGCTGCTCCAGGGCTGCCGGCTCCACCACGGCGTGGCTGACATCCAACACCAGATGGAGTCCTTCTCTCAGGTGGTTCGCCCGCTTGACCACCACGTACAGGGCCTGGAGGCTTCTTGCCGTCACATGTCCCTGCGCTGCTACTTCTGCCTGACCGCAATCGAGGTCGAGCCTGACAAGAACCCGGAGTTTGTGGTTCAAACGATTCCCCTGTTCGTGCATTTACTGCTTTGGCCGCGACGCTGCGACCGGTTTGGCCGCGACGCTGCGACCGCCCCCAGCCTAGGCAGGGAGTGTGACGCAGGCAACAGTGCGCTTCATATCCGGGGAACCCCGCGTTATCTAGTGCCTTCTTGGTCCAAAACTGTTGTTGCCGCGCCCGGTGTACTGTAAAGAAGGCCGCCACCGGGCCCACTTTCCGGCACCTGGCCCCCGGCGCAGCCAGCCTGAGTGCAGCCAGCCTGAGTAGCGACAGATAGATTCCGGGCACCGTCCCGACTGACCAAGAGGAATACATGACGCACCCCTTCGACAGCGCAGACCAAGTCCCCGCGGCCGGATCCAGGGAACGGCGGCCCGTGAGGAAACACCGGGGCCGCAAGGTGCTGATCGCCGTCGCCGTAGTCGTGGCGCTCGTCGCGGTGGTGGCTGGCGGCTACCTCTTCAACCTGGCACGGACCTTCGACTCCGGCACGAGCAAGATTGAGCAGGCCTTCCCCGACGAGTCCACGCGTCCGCAGAAGACCAACACCGCGATGAATATCCTGGTGATGGGCAGCGACAGCCGCGGCGCCACCGAGGCTGATGCCGCGGGCGGAACGCCCACGAACCAGCGCGCGGACACGCTGATGCTCATGCACATCCCGGCGGACCGCAAGAACATCTACACGATGTCCATCATGCGCGACCTCTGGGTGGACATCCCCGGGCACGGCGAGGCGAAAATCAACTCGGCACTGGCCCTTGGCGGTACGCCGCTGATGGTGCAGACCATCGAGTCGATCTTCCACCAGCGCATCGATCACGTGGCGATGATCGACTTCGAGGGCTTCAAGGGCCTCACCGACGCGCTGGGCGGAGTAACTGTGAACATCAAGGTGCCGTTCAGCTCCACCGCGCTGCCGGGCCAGTCCTTCGCCCCGGGCCAGCACACATTCGACGGAACCCAAGCCCTGGCCTTCGTGCGCGAACGCCATGCCTACGCCGACGGCGACTACCAGCGGGTCCGCAACCAGCAGGAGTTCCTGCGGGCCATCATCAAGAAATCGACTGCCGGCCCGACGCTGAGCAACCCGATCACCATCAACAACATGGTCGGTGCCGTCTCGCCGTTCGTCACGGTCGACAAGACCTTTGATTCGGGAGCCGTGGCAGGGCTGGGGCTCGAGCTCAAGGACATCCGGGCGCAGAACACCGTCATGTTCACCCTGCCGACCGGGGGCATCGGAACGTCCACGGACGGCCAGTCGATCGTGCTGGCCGACCCGGACGCCATCCAAAAGATCTCCGCGGCGATGGCCTCTGACACCCTGGGCGAATACGTCGCGACGAACAAGTTCGAGAACGGGAACTGACTCCCGTCAACTGAGGGGCCAGGAGAGGCCCTTGGACCCTTAGCCCGCGGCAGCAGCGGTGCTAGCGTCCGTTCATGGGGAACGCTCCGGAGCCAGCAGCCGCGGCTTCCGCGGCGTCCCCTCCCCCGTCCCCGGCGGCAGGCCGCCGTCGTCCGATTATTCTGCTCCTGGGGGCGCTGCTCGCGGTCGTCGTGGCCGTCGCGGCCTACGTCCTCACCGTGCAGCGGCCCGGGAGCCCCGCTCCGGCCGGAGCTACGGCACCGGCCGCCGCCCCGGCGGCCGCGACGGCGACGGCGGCCAGCCCCACGCCGGCGCCCACCCCCACGCCCACCCCGGAACCACCCGCCGTCGCCCTCAACATCCTGCTGATCGGGAGCGACAGCCGGGTGAATGAGCGGGCGGCGGCGGCCCGCGGCACCACCTCCGACCAGCGCGGCGACGCTCTTGTGCTGATCCACCTCCCGGCGGACCGGAAGAGCGTCTACGGCATCTCGATCATGCGCGATCTTTGGGTGGACATCCCCGGCCACGGAACCTCGAAGGTGAATGCCGCGCTGGAACTGGGCGGACTGCCGCTGATGACGCGGACGGTGGAGGCGCTGCTGGGTGCGCACATCGACCACACGGTGATGCTGGATTTTCAAGGGTTCGCGGCCATGACGGACGCGCTCGGCGGTGTCGACGTCAACATCAAACAGTCATTCACCGCCACCGCAGATGACAAGGTCCACTTCCCGGCGGGCGTGAACCACCTCAACGGGCTGCAGGCCCTGGCCTTCGTCCGCGAGCGCCATGCCTTCGCCGATGGCGATTACCAGCGGGTCCGGAACCAGCAGACGTTCTTGAAAGCCATGATGGCCAAGTTGGCTTCCGAAGGCGGCCTGGCGGACCGCGGCACCGTCCGCAAACTCATCAAGACGGTGCTGCCGCACGTGACCCTGGACGCAAGCTTCACCTTGGAGTCGCTGGAAAACCTCGCCTTCGGCCTGCGGAGCACGCCGCCGGGACGTGGCGTGTTCTTCACCCTGCCGACCGCCGGCACCGGGACCAGCCGGGACGGCCAGTCGATTGTCCTGAAGGACCCTGCCGCGACCGCAGCGCTCTCCGCCGCACTGCGCTCGGGAACGCTTGCCGGCTACGTGGCGGCCAACAATCTGCAGAACGGCAATTGAGGCGCCGCTCTTCGGTAGATTGGGTCCATGACCCAGACTCCCGCCCAGCCGTCCCCGCAGCCTCCCGTCGCCCGGAAAGTTCCCTCGGTGCGCACCCATCACGGCGACGCGTTCGAGGACAACTACGAGTGGCTCCGGGACAAGGAGTCCGCAGAGGTCGTGGACCTGCTCAAAGCTGAAAACTCCTACCAGGAGTCCGTGACCGCGCACCAGGAGCCGCTGCGCGAGGCAATCTTCCAGGAAATCAGGGGCCGCACCCAGGAAACTGACCTTTCCGTCCCGAACCGCAAGGACGGCTGGTGGTATTTCACCCGCTCGGTCGAGGGCAAGGAGTACGGCATCCACTGCCGCGTGCGCGGCCAGGACACCGGGGACCGCGTCGCGGACTGGACTCCGCCGGCCGTGGAGGCCGGCGTCGTCATCCCCGGCGAGGAGGTCCTGCTCGATGGCAACCTCGAGGCCGAGGGCAAGCCGTTCTTCGCCGTGGGCGGGGCTGCCACGACCATCGACGGCACCCTCTACGCCTACGCCGTGGACAACGCCGGCGACGAGCGCTTCACCCTGCGCATCAAGGACCTCCGCACCGGCGACTTGCTGCCGGATGTGATCGAGAACGTCTTCTACGGCATCTCCTTCTCCCCCGACGGCAGCCGGATCTTCTATACCGTGGTGGACGATTCGTGGCGGCCGTACCAGGTCAAGTCCCACGTGCTCGGCACACCCGTCGGCGAGGACACGGTCATCTACCAGGAGGACGACGTCGCCATGTGGCTCGGCTTCGAGCTCTCTGCCGACCGGCGGCACCTGGTGCTCAGCATCGGCTGCTCCGAGTTCAGCGAGACCCGCCTGCTGCGCTTTGATGACCCCGACGCCGGCCCGCGCACCGTGATCTCCCGCGACGAGCGCATCCTCTACGAGGCCGAGCCGTTCCTGCTGGCGGACGCCACAGGACGGGGCCGGGAGCGGATTCTGCTCACGCACAACAAGGACGCCATCAATTCCATGGTCTCGCTGGTGGACCCGGCCGAGCTCGCAAAGCCGCTCGCCGAGCAGCACTGGGATACCGTCGTCGCCCATTCAGACCAGGTCCGGGTCAACGGCGCCGGCGTCACGTCGACCCACGCGGTGGTCTCCGTGCGCAAGGACACCATTGAACGGGTCCAGGTCCTGCCCCTGGCAGGACTGGGCACCCCGGAGCAGGGCGCCGCCGTGGAACCTGCGTTCGCCGAAGAACTGTATACCGCCGGCGTCGCGGGCTCCGACTACGAGGCGCCCGTCATCCGGATGGGCTACACCTCCTACTTCACCCCGTCGCGGGTCTACGACTTCGTGCTGCCCACCCCGGAGCTCCCGGCCGGTGAACTCCTGCTGCGCAAGGAGAGCCCGGTGCTGGGCGGCTACACGCCGTCGGACTACGTCGCCACCCGGGAATGGGCGGTGGCGTCCGACGGGACCCGGATTCCGCTCTCGGTCCTCCGCCATGCCTCCGTCCGGCAGGATTCGACGGCGGCCGGCCTGGTGTACGGCTACGGCTCCTACGAAATGAGCATGGATCCGGGCTTCGGGATCCCCCGGTTGTCCCTGCTGGACCGGGGCATCGTGTTTGTGATCGCCCACATCCGGGGCGGCGGCGAGCTGGGCCGGCACTGGTACGACGACGGCAAGAAGCTGCACAAGAAAAACACGTTCACCGACTTCATTGCGGCCACGGACTGGCTCGCCGGTTCCGGCTGGGTCGACCCGGCACGGATCGCGGCGATGGGCGGCTCCGCCGGCGGCCTGCTCATGGGCGCGGTCGCCAACCTGGCGCCGGAAAAGTACGCGGCGATCGTTGCCGCCGTCCCGTTCGTGGACGCATTGACCACCATCCTGGACCCCGACCTGCCGCTCTCGGCGCTGGAGTGGGAGGAATGGGGCAACCCAATCACCGACCCGGCCGTGTACGCGTACATGAAGTCGTACACGCCCTACGAGAACGTCCGTGCCGTGGCGTACCCGAAGATCGCCGCGGTCACCAGCTTCAACGACACCCGCGTGCTCTACGTGGAGCCGGCCAAGTGGGTGCAGCGGCTGCGCGAGGTGAACACCGGCAGCGAACCCGTCGTCCTGAAAATCGAGATGGAAGGCGGCCACGGCGGCGCGTCGGGCCGGTACGTGCAGTGGCGCGAACGGGCCTGGGACTACGCGTTCGTCGCCGATTCCCTCGGCGCCACCGAACTGCTGCCCGAATCCGGACTGAAGTAAGAACCCCATCGGTTGCTCCGTAGGCGCCCTTTGGGACCTCCATGAGGGCACTTACGGAGCAATCGATGCGTTTTCCGGCCGGTCAGCAGACTTTCCGGCAATAATCCGGGAGCCCGCTACCGATATTTGGTCATCATGCTTACTATTTACTGGCATGATGGGCACTTCGACGTGGAACCCGTCCGCTGGGGGCGGGGCGTCGTAGGGCTTTGACCGGGCACACGATGCCGGAGATGGAGTTTGTTATGAGCGTTGAGCAGGGAATGACCCCGTTGACTGATGATGAGCTGATGGCGCAGGGCGGCACCGCTCTCCCGGACAAGGAAGTCGCCTCCGTCCTGGACCTGAACGCCGACCTGAACCTGGGGATCAGCGCCGCGGCGCCGATCGACCTCGGCGTCGCGGCCAACGCCAACGTTGCCGCGCCGATTGATGCGGCTGCCTCGGCAAACGTGCTCTCTTTCGGGTCTGAGTCCCAAGCCCTCGCCGACCAGGGAACCATTATCAACCAGGGCGTCACAGGCGATGCCACGGCAGACTCCACCCAGGACAGTGTCATCGACCAGGGCACCGGTACGGATACCGGGACCACAGCAGATTCTGCCGCAGCGCCTGCCCCCACCGATCCGGCCACGCCTGCCGCCACGGCCGATCTCGGCGGCGCTGTACCCGCCGGCACGGTACCCGCCGATGCCACCGGCATCTTGCCGGATGGCACGGCCCCGGACCTGGGCGGTGCGCTGCCGACGGACGTGGGAGCCGCTGCCGGCGCCGCGGGTGCCCTCAACGGCAACCTGCTCAACGTCGATGTGAACCTGGACGCCAACGCTGGCATCGCAGCACCGATCAACGGTGCGGTGGCCGCCAACGCCAACGTGGCCGCGCCGATCGACGCTGCCGTCGGCGCCAACATCGGCTCCATCGACAGCAACGCGTTCGCCGTCGCCCAGCAGGATGCCATCATCAACCAGGACATCCATGGTGACGCTACGGCGTCGGCTGACCAGCAGTCCGACCTGAAGCAGTAGCACCTAGATGAGCACTGTGCACGGAGGGCCGTCCGGGCAGGACGGCCCTCCGGCCCTGCCTGCCACCGGCGGCGCCACATCCGCCGCCACATCGCCCGGCTCCGGCACCGACTCCGGAGCCGGTGCACGCGGCGACGCTGCCGGCCCGGCGGCGTCCGCGGCGGTCGGCCTGCACCCGGTTCCGGTGCGGGCCGCCGGCGTCCAGCTGATCGGCGAGGCGAAGGGGTCCGGTTACAAGGAAGCCCCGTCCCTCGTGCGCCGTTCCGACGGCCAGACCATCCAGCTCACCCGGCTGCTGTACCTGGTGCTCGAGGCGATCGACGGCGAGCGGGGCCTGGAAGAAATCGCCGGGCACGCCAGTGACAGTTTCGGACGGCTCGTCAGTGCCGAGAACGTCCGCACCCTGATCACTTCCCAGCTGCTCCCCCTCGGCCTCCTGCAGCTGGCGGACGGCTCCGAGCCCGCGGTAAAGAAATCGAACCCGCTGCTGGGTATGCGCTTCCGGTACTCGGTGACCGATCCGGACCGCACCCGGAAGATCACCGCGCCGTTCGCCACGCTGTTCAACCCCTTGATCGTGGTGGCTGTGACCGCGGCCTTCCTGGCCACGTGCTGGTGGGTGTTGATGGTCAAGGGTCTGGCATCGGCAACGCATGAGGCCTTCGCCAACCCCGGCCTGGTGCTTCTGATCCTGGTGGTCACGGTGCTCTCGGCCGGTTTCCATGAGTTCGGCCACGCCGCCGCCGCCCGCCGCGGCGGAGCCACCCCCGGCGCCATGGGGACCGGCCTGTATCTGATGTGGCCGGCCTTCTATACCGACGTTACGGATTCCTACCGGCTGGGGCGCGGCGGCCGGCTGCGCACGGACCTCGGCGGACTGTACTTCAATGCCATCGTGGCCGTCGCGATCATGGGTATCTGGTGGGCCACCGGCTTCGATGCGCTGCTGCTGGTGGTGGTCACCCAGATCCTGCAGATGGTCCGGCAGCTGATGCCGCTGGTCCGCTTCGACGGCTACCATATCCTGGCCGACGCTACCGGTGTCCCGGACCTGTTCCAGCGCATCAAGCCCACGCTGCTGGCCCTGGTGCCTTGGCGGAAGACAGATCCCGAAGCCGGGCTCCTGAAGCCCTGGGCGCGGGCCGTGGTCACCATCTGGGTGCTGGTCACGGTCCCCCTGCTGCTCTTCAGCATGGCCACCATGGTGCTCACCCTGCCGCGCGTCCTGGGCACCGCCTGGGACAACGGCCTGAAACAGCAGGCCATGCTTTCCCACAGCGTCGCCACCGGGGACGTCGCCGACGCCGCCGTGCGGGTGATCGCGATCGCCTGCCTGGCGCTGCCGGTGCTGGGCATCTTCTACATCCTGCTGCGCCTGGTCCGCCAGCTGGCCACCGGCCTGTGGCGCAAGACCCGCGGCAAGGCCCTCCAGCGTGCCACGGCCATCGTTGCGATCGCGGCGGTGGCGGCGGGCCTCGCCTGGGCCTGGTGGCCGGGAGCTGACACCTACCGCCCGGTCCAGCCCTACGAGCGCGGCACCCTGGCCGACGCCACCACCGCCGTCTTCCCGGCCTCCGCCGCGTCCCGGATGGCCGAGGGCCAGTCGGGAACGACCGTTGCCCTGTGGCCGGAGGGCGCCCGGCGGCCCACACGCGAGGACCCGCAGCTGAGCATGGTGCTGGTGCCCCGGCAGTCCGGCACGGCCAGCACGGCCGGCCCCGCGGCGGCGCCGGCTGCCCCTTCCTGGGTCTTCCCCTTCGACAAGCCGGCCGCTCCGGAGGACGACGGCAACCAGTCGCTCGCGGTCAACACCACTGACGGTTCCGTGGTCTACGACGTCGCCTTCGCCCTGGTCTGGGCCGAGGACGGTGACACCGTGGACACCAGGAATGAGGCGTACGCCTTTGCCAGCTGCGCGGACTGCGCCGCCGTGGCGGTGGGCTTCCAGGTGGTCCTGATTGTGGGACAGACCGATGTGATCGTTCCGGAAAATCTCTCAGCGTCGGCGAACTACAACTGCGTCCGGTGCCTGACCTACGCCCTGGCCAGCCAACTTGTCCTGACCCTGGATGGGCCCCTGAGCAGCGACGGCATGACCAGGCTCAACGAGCTGTGGCAGGAGATCGCCGCCTACGGCAAGGACCTGCGGAACCAGCCGCTCTCGGAGATCCAGGGCCGGCTCAGCGCGTACAAGGAACAGATCATGGCGGTCATCAAGGCCGATCCGAGCGCCACCCCGGCCGGGTCCGCCGGCACAGCGCCAACTCCGGGCGCCACGACCGGCGCAACCTCCGGCGCCACGCCCGGCGCAACCTCCGGCGCCACGCCTGGTGCCGGTACCGCTGCCACGCCCGGTACGACGTCGGGAGCCACTGCCGAAACCACCCCCGGCAGCACGCAGGCCCCGGCCCCGGGAACCACGGCGCCGAGTGACGGCACGACGTCGTCCGGTCCCGCCCCGGGCTCCGGTGCCACGGAGCCGGCAGGGCAGCAACTGACGCAACCCGCGGCTCCCGCACCGGGCACGGTCTCACCGGCGCCGGTATCCACCGCGCCGCCGGCACCCTAAGTCGGGAACCCGAATCGGGTTCGGCCTGGGCCCGAATTGGTTCCGAATGGACGCAGATGGCCGGAATGAGGACTTCATTCCGGCCATCTGCGTCAGATCGGCGTCCCGACAGACCGCCACCCCGTCAGGTCGGCCTTCCCTTAGATTTGCGCGTCCCTTAGATTGGGGCTTCGCTGCGCCTTCGGCCGCCGGATACCTGCTGCCGGGCCTTCCATTCATCCGCGGGGATGGTGTACACCATTTCCGTGGCCCGTTCGTCCTTGTTGTGCCACTTGCCACCTGCCGTGATTCCTGCCCAGCCCGGGCCGGTGAACCCGGCACCCAGCACCCAGCACGGAGAGGCAACACGATGAGACTAACGCTGACTGAGTTCCTCACATTGGACGGCGTGGCGCAGGGTCCTGGATCGCCCGATGAGGATACCAGCGACGGCTTCTCACAAGGAGGTTGGTTCGTCCCCTACCTTGACGAGGAATTCATCAAACAGGCGGCGGACTGGCTGGGTGAGGCGGATGCGTTGCTGTTCGGCCGCCGCACCTACGTCAACTTTGCGAGGGACTGGCCGAGAATCACGGACCCTGATGATCCGTTCTCTGAGAAGATGAACGGTTTGCCGAAGTACGTGGCCTCGCAGAGCCTGGCGCGGGCTGGTTGGGCGCCCACGACCATCCTGTCCGGGGACGTCCCCGCACAGGTCGCTAAGTTGAAGAGGCAGCCCGGCCGGGAGTTGCAGATCCACGGGAGTGCCCGGCTGGCCCAGTCGCTGCTGGCGAAGGGGCTGATCGACGAACTGAGGCTGGTGATCGCCCCTGTGGTGGTGGGTAACGGCAGGCAACTGTTTCCGGCCGGAGGCGCCCCGGCGGGCCTGCGTCTGGTCCGCCATGAGGCGACGCCGGGCGGACTCGCGATTCTTGTCTATGAGTCGGCAGGGCTTCCGACGTACGGGACCTATGAGCCTGGTTCGTCCGGCACCTGAGGCCCGTGGTTGAGCTTGCGGCCGATGGTTGAGTCGGCCGCTACGCTGCACCAGGCGGAGTTGACCGAGTTCAAGCGCCGGGCCAGGTCAGCGGGCCTTCCACTCGTCCGCGAGCATGGCGTACACCACTTCCGTGGCCCATTCGCCCTTGTAGTGCCATTTGTCCACCTGCCGTGATTCCAGGCGCATGCCGAGCCGTTCACAAAGCGCCGCCGAGGCTGTGTTCAGGGCATCGAGCTTGGCGTCGATGCGGTGGAATCCGAGGTCTTCAAACCCGAGCTTCAGCAGTGCCCGGGCAGCCTCGCTCGCGATGCCCCGTCCCCGCGCCTCCGGGGCCAGGCTCCAGCCGATCTCGGCCTGCCCGCACCCCTCCAGCCACTTCAGCACCACCTCGCCGAGGAGGCCGGGCGAATCCTGGGCCTCAATGGCCAAGGCCACCCAGTCGCCCTCCTTCTCGAACTCGAAGTTGGCGTACCGTCCCACCGTTTCCATCGACTGGGTGTAGCTCTTGGCCTCGCGGGGCAGGAACCGGGCGGTTTCCGGGAGCGAGTGGTAGGCATGGAAGGCATCGAGGTCGGCGGCTGCAAAACGCCGCAGCACCAGCCGCTCGGTGCGGATGGGCAGCGGAGGCAGTGGCTTGGGTTCATTCATGTCCCCAACGCTACCCATCCGTTGCTCCGGAAGCGCCGTTTTGCGCGGCCAACAGGGCGGCTATGGAGCAACGGATGCCTGCGCGACGGCGGCGGCCGTTGCCTCCGCGATCGCCCGTTCCTCGTCAGTGGGGACTACAAGGACCGGCAGGGCCGACGTCGGGGTGGAAATGACGCGGGGTTCCCTGGACCGTTCCCGGTTCAGCCCGGCGTCGAGTTCGACGCCGAGGGCACCGAGCCGCTGCGCCACCAGGTTCCGGAACTGGTGCGAGTTCTCGCCGATTCCGGCCGTGAAGACAAGAGCCTTCGCGCCGCCCACGGCCACGTGGTAGCCGCCGATGTACTTCGCGAGCCGGTAGGACGCGACCGCCAGGGCCATGGCCGCCTTGGCATCGCCGGCTTCCGCGGCCTCCACCACGGAGCGCATGTCGTTGTTTCCGGCCAGGCCTTTGAGCCCGGACTGCCGGTTCAGCATCGAATCCAGGTCCTCGGGTGACCATCCGTTCCGGCCGAGGAAGACCAGGATGGACGGATCGAGGTCGCCGGAGCGGGTGCCCATGACGAGACCCTCGAGGGGCGTGAATCCCATGGACGTGTCGATTGACTGGCCGCCGCGGATCGCGGTGACCGAGGCGCCGTTCCCCAGGTGGGCGATCACGGCGTCGAACTCCTCGACCGGAACATCCAGCAGCGCCGCCGCCCGGTGCGCAACGTATTCGTGCGAGGTGCCGTGGAAGCCGTAGCGGCGGATCCCGTGGTTCGTGTAGAGCTCGTCCGGCACCGCATAGCGCCAGGCGTGCTCGGGCAGGGTGCGGTGGAAGGCGGTGTCGAACACGGCCACCTGCGGCAGTTCGGGCCACTTCTTCGAGATCGCGCGGATGCCGAGGACGTTGGCGGGGTTGTGCAGCGGGGCGAGCGGGTTCAGCCGCTCAATGGCCCGGGTGATCTCGTTGTTGACCAGCACCGGCTCGGCGAAGCGCTCCCCGCCGTGCACCACGCGGTGGCCGACGGCATCCAGCACGCGGTCCCCCAAGGCGTCGTGGATGGCGGCGTCCACCTGCTCCAGCGCCTGGGCGTGGTCGCGCGGGCCCTCGATCTGGCCGTCGCCCTCACCGCCGGCACCCATGCCGATCTTCTCGACCAGGCCTTCGGTGAGCACGCTGCCGGCCTCGACGTCGCGCACCTGATACTTGAGCGAAGACGAGCCAGAGTTGATGACGAGCACGAGCATGGGGCCTCCTAAGCCTTGGCTTCGACGCTACCCGAGGGTGCGCCGGGACTGGCATCACGCCGGAGCCTGGCCGAGCGCTCCGTGGGATCCACTATAAATTGCCGGACCAAATTGCCGGAACGCCAGTGGCGCCCATCCGTTGCGAAAGCCCATCCGTTGCGAAAGCCGGGCCGGGCGCCTAGAGTCGGCGGACCAACTGGACAACTCACGAAGGGGATTTCCATGACTGACGACGCGACCCAGCCGGAGGGCACCGAACCAGCGGGCACCGAACCCGCCAGCGGTTCCGGTAAACCGGATCCCACCGGCGTCGTCGGCGCGAACCCGGCCCTGGACGACACAGGAAACCCCAAGGCCGCCGAGGTCGGCGAAGCGCCCGAGGCCCCCGAGAATCTGGAGGACCTGGATCTCACGCCGGCGGGCCTGGCCGATGAGCCCGCCAAGGAGGAAGACCCCGAAAGTCCGGCGAAGCCGGAAAACAGCTGACCCGGAGAACAGCTGCCCGGACATCTGCTGACTATGCGCGGGCAGCCGCAGGTTCCGGCTCGGTAGCGGGCTCCACGGACTGCGCCTGCACGGCGGTGATGGCCACCGTGTTCACGATGTCCTCTACGGTGCACCCGCGGGAGAGGTCGTTAACCGGCTTCCGGAGCCCCTGCAGGACCGGCCCGACGGCGACCGCACCCGAGGACTGCTGCACCGCCTTGTAGGTGTTGTTGCCGGTGTTCAGGTCCGGGAAGATGAACACGGTCGCCTGCCCTGCCACGGACGAGCCGGGCATCTTGGACGCGGCGATGGCGGCGTCGACGGCGGCGTCGTACTGGATGGGGCCTTCAACGGCCAGATCCGGGCGGCGGTCCTTCACGACTTCGGTGGCCTGCCGGACTTTGTCCACTGCTTCCCCGGTCCCGGATCCGCCGGTGGAGTAGGACAGCATGGCCACCCGCGGCTCCACGCCGAACTGGGCTGCGGTCTCGGCTGAGGCCAGCGCGATATCCGCCAGCTGCTCCGCGTTCGGGTCAGGGTTGACCGCGCAGTCGCCGTAGACCAGCACCCGGTCCGGCATCAGCATCAGGAACACCGAGGAGACGATCTTGACGCCGTCCCGCGTCTTGACGAACTCCAGCGCGGGCCGGATGGTGTGGGCCGTGGTGTGCGCGGCGCCGGACACCATGCCGTCCACCACGCCGAGCTGCACCATCATGGTGCCGAAGTAGCTGCCGTCGAGCATGACCTCCAGCGCCCGGGCCAGGTCCACGCCCTTGTGCGCCCGCAGCTCCGCGTACTTCTGGGCAAACTGCTGGCGCAGCTCCGACGTCGCGGGGTCCACGATGCTCATGCCGGAGAGGTCAATGCCCTGGGTGGACGCCAGCTCCCGGACCGCCGACTCATTGCCCAGGATCGTGAGGTCGCAGACGTCCCGCCGGTGCAGAATTTCGGCGGCCCGCAGGATCCGCACGTCGTTCCCCTCGGGCAGGACAATGTGCCGGCGCTGCAGCCGGGCCCGCTCAATGAGGTCGTGCAGGAACCGCAGCGGCGTCATCCGCTCCAGCCGCGGCAGGTGCAGCCGCTCCACCAGCTCGGCCTCGTCCACGCGCTTAGCCCACAGCCCCACGGCCGAGGCCACCTTGCGGCGGTGCCCCGACCAGATCTCGCTGCGGACCTCGGACACCCGTTTGGCGGTGGTGTAGGTATCGTCCGGGGCCGCGAACACGGGGAATGGCGCCTGCGCCAGCAGCGAGTAGATGTTGGGGTCCGGGGCCAGGCCGCCGGTGAGGATGAGCGCCGACGGCACCGGAAACTCCGGCGAGAACGACGACGCGAGGCACGCGACCATCACGTCCGCACGGTCGCCCGGGACGATCACGAGGGCGCCGTCGTCGAGCACGTGCAGGAAGTTGGCCACATTCATCGCCGCCACCTTGATGGAATGGACGTCGCGTTCCATGTCCTGCCGGCCGGCCACCTGGCGGATCCCAAGGGCCGAGGCCACCTCCCCGGTGGTGGGCCGTGCGATGTCCTCCAGTTCGGGGAAGACGTAGACGGGGCGGCCGGACGCGCCGGGCTTCACGGCGGCGACGATCTCGTCCACGTCCTCCGGGTTGGCCCGGTTCACCATGATGGCCAGGAGGCTGCAGTGTTCCGCCGCCAGTTCCTTGCGGGCAACCTCGACGGCGTCGGCAGCCTCCGCGACGGTCCGCCCCTTCGCGCCCACCACGGCGACGATCGAGGCGGCCAGGTTGTTCGCGAGGCGAGCGTTGAGGTCGAATTCGACGGCGGCATCCTGGCCGGTGAGGTCCGTCCCCTCCACAATCACCACGTCGCAGTGGCGGGACATTTCGGCGAAGATCTCCACGCAGCGGGCGTCGATCTCGGCCCTGTTGCCCTCGGCCAGCAGCCCGCGGACCTCGGCAAACGTCAGGCCGCCGCGGCAGCGCTGGTCATCAAGATCGAACCGGGCCTTCATCAGCGCCACCATCGGGTCCGCCGCGGCGTCGTTGCCGTGAACCACAGGCTTGAAGAATCCGATCCGGTCCGCGTGCCGGTGGAGGGTGTCCGCCAACCCCAGCGCTATGAGGGACTTGCCGGAGCCCGGGGTGGTCGCGCTGACGTAAATTCCTTTGGCCATGTGTCCCAGCATACTTACACCCCTTGACAGCGGGCACCCACATGGGATTACCTAATGAACATTCGGTAAATAAAGCTGGAGGCAACGACGCATGGCTGAACTGACGGTTTCCGGGGCCACCCACCCCATCCTGAAAGACGACTACGCCTCGGAATGGATGGGCATCGAAGTCCTGGCGCTGGACGACGGGCATGCCACGATCCGAATGACGCTCCGGCAGGAAATGCTCAACGGCTTCGGCATGGCCCACGGCGGAATGATCTTCGCCTTCGGCGACACCGCCTTCGCCCTCGCCTGCAACCCGGCCAGCCCGAAACCCGGCGAAGCCGGGATCGACAGCGGCAACATCACGGTTGCTGCCGGCGTCGACATCAACTTCCTGAAGCCCGCCTTCCGCGGACAGGTGCTGACCGCCGTCGCGAACCGCCGCGCCAGCACCGGACGCAGCGGGCTGTACGACATCCAGATCTACGCCGCCGACCCAGGCGCGGGCATCCCGGCGGCGGCACCGGCCGGCGCGGCCCCCGCAGCAACCCTTCCGGGCCAGCTCCCCACCGATACCGCTACCGACGCCCCTACGTGGGAACTCATCGCCGAGTTCCGCGGCCGCAGCCGCACCATCTCCAAGAAATAGAAACAGGGAACCACTGATGACCCAAGAAACTGCCGCCGCCACTACCGACGCTGTCCTGGACCGCGAGGAGACCATCTCCCGCGACGAGCTCGAGGCGCTCCAGCTCAGCCGCCTGCAGCACACGGTGGCCTACGCCTATGACCGCGTCCCCTTGTACAAGCGTAAGTTCGACGAGGCCGGCGTCCACCCGTCGGACTTGCGTGAACTCTCCGACCTCGGCAAGTTCCCCTTCACCACCAAGGAGGACCTCCGCCTCGAGTACCCCTTCGGCATGTTCGCCGTGCCGCAGAACGAGGTAGCGCGGATCCATGCCAGCTCCGGCACCACGGGCCGCGCCACCGTGGTGGGCTACACGAAGAAGGACCTCGCCGACTGGGCCAAGCTTGTGGCCCGCTCGCTGCGCGCCTCCGGCGTCCGGCCCGGCATGAAGGTGCACAACGCTTACGGCTATGGCCTGTTCACCGGCGGCATGGGCGCCCACGCCGGCGCCGAGGCCCTCGGCTGCACCGTCATCCCGATCTCCGGCGGCCAGACCGAGCGCCAGATCACCCTCATCCAGGACTTCAAGCCCGATGCCATCCTGGCCACCCCCACCTACCTGCTGACCATCGCCGACGCCATGATCAAGCAGGGCATCGACCCGGCCTCCACGTCGCTGAAGTACGCGGTCCTGGGCGCCGAGCCGTGGACCGAGGAAATGCGGCACGAGCTTGAGACCACCATGAACCTCAAGGCCTGCGACATCTACGGCCTCTCCGAGGTCATGGGCCCGGGCGTCGCCGGCGAAGCCGTGGAAACGCAGGACGGCAGCCACATCTGGGAGGACCACTTCCGGCCCGAAATCATCGACGCCTTTGACCCCACCGTAGTGCTGGGCGACGGCGAACCGGGCGAGCTGGTGTTCACCTCGCTCACCAAGGAGGCGCTGCCGATCATCCGGTACCGCACCAAGGACCTCACGCGGCTCCTGCCCGGCACCGCACGGCCGGCACACCGCCGCATGGGCCGCATCACCGGCCGCAGCGACGACATGATCATCCTGCGCGGGGTGAACCTGTTCCCGTCCCAGATCGAGGAGATCGCCCTGCGCATCCCCGAGCTCAGCCCGCACTTCCAGCTGGAGCTGACCCGGCCCGAGGGACTGCGCATGGACCAGCTGACCGTCAAGATCGAGCGCCGCGACACCGTCACCGTCGAGGGCGCCACGGCCGCCGCTAAGGTCCTGCAGCAGCAGATCAAGATCCACGTCGGCTCCTCCTGCACCGTCGACGTCGTCGACCCCGGCTCGCTGGAGCGGTCCAACGGCAAGCTGCGCCGGATCTACGACATGCGCCCCAAGGGCTGAGTGAGCACCAGATCGTGAGAAACTAGCCACTATGCCCAGCACAGCAACCACCACCAAGCGCGGCCGCCCCGGCTATGACCAGCAGTCGGTGCTGGTCATCGCCGTCGACGTCTTCAACCGCCACGGCTACGATGCCACCTCGATGGGTATCCTTGCTGAGAACCTGGGCATCTCCAAGTCCGCGATCTACCACCACGTCCCGTCCAAGGGCGACCTGCTGAAGCTCGCCCTGGACCACGCCCTGGGCGGGCTCGAGGCGATCCTGGACCAGCCCGGGGCAACCTCCGGTTCGGCCGATGCCCGGCTGGAGTTCGTGGTCCGCCAGACCATCTCGGTGCTGGTGGAGCGGCTGCCCTTCGTGACGCTGCTGCTGCGCCTGCGCGGGAACACGGAGATCGAGCGGGATGCGTTGGAACGGCGCCGCACCTTCGACCACAAGGTCGCCGCATTGATTTCCGAGGCTCGGGATGAGGGCTCGCTCCGCCAGGACATTGACCCCCGCACCGTCACCCGGCTGCTGTTCGGCACCATCAACTCGATCGTCGAGTGGTACAAGCCGGGCGGCTCGCTGTCCCCGGAGAAGCTGGCCGACGACGTCATCACCATGGCGTTCCACGGCCTTCACGTCCCCCGCTGACCGCCTGCCGGCCGGCGGGTGGCCGGGTCAGTCGTTGACGGCGGGATAACGGACGCCCACCCTGTAGTCATGGCCACGAAGATATCTGACGTCCTCTTCAGCACGTTCCCCGATTTGCGTTACCAGCCCACCGCGAAAAGGGTCCGTGCCATGGTGGGCGGGCGTGCCGTCGTCGACACTCTGGGTGCGCTCTTGGTGTGGGAGCCCAAACGCATCACCCCCGTCTACGCCGTTTCCGAAGGCGACCTCCGTGCCCAATTGGCGCCGCCGGGGCAGCAGGCGGGCGACGTCCCGGAACACGGCTTCCGAGTGAGCCGGGAGGGGCCGCGGGCGCTGGATCCGCGCACGGCGTTCGGCAGGCACACGGCGGCCGGTGAGGAGCTCGACGTCGTCGCTCCCCATGCGAGGCTGCCCCGCGCTGCCTTCCGGCCGGCGGACCCCGACCTCGCCGGCTACGTGGTGCTGGATTTCAACGCTTTCGACTGGCTCGAGGACGACGAGGAGATCATCGGCCACCCACGTGATCCGTTCCACCGTGTGGACATCCGGGCGTCCTCGCTCACCGTTGAGGTAGGGCTCGACGGCGTAACGCTCGCCACGACGAACGGCGCGCAGCTGCTCTACGAAACCATGCTGCCGGTGCGCTACTACATTCCGCCGTCGGATGTGCGGCTGGATCTGATGCAAGAGAGCCCCAAACGGACCATTTGCCCGTACAAGGGCCAGGCGAGCTACTGGAGCTACCCTGGCTCCGAGCAGGGCAGGAACGTCGCGTGGAGCTATGACCGGCGGCTCCGCGACGCCGCGCAGATCCACGGACTTGTCAGTTTCTTCAATGAGCGAGTGGACATCACGGTGGACGGCGTCCGGCAGGAGCGCCCGGTCACGCCGTGGTCACGCCCGGACGGAGCGGGGGCACCCGGGGTGTGACCGCAACGCTTTGGTTCTCTTTCACCCGCATTGGGTGACGACTGCCCCCTTGGAAGGGTTTAGCTTGGAGAACATCTGAAGGACCACCTCTATCGCTTGTGAGACCTCGCTAAAGGCTCCCGCCGTCTGGCGGAAGGAGGAGGGATGATGTTCTGCTCGTTGATCATCGGTGACCCGCGGTGTTGCCGGCCGGGCACGCCGCCCCGACCTGGAAGAAGGACATTCGGGGTCACCCGGATCGTCACAGTCGCGCCGGGTTGCCGGGAATGAGCGAGCCTGCCGCATCGCCGCCCAGTTTCGATCCGGCCGTCGTCATTCGTTCCAGGGCGTACATCTCTGCGCTCGTGCTGGCTGCGGTCTTGGGCGTTCCCATCTCGGTCATTGCGTACGGCTTTCTCGCTTTGGTCGCGGTTGTCCAGCAGTACGTCTTCGTCGGCCTGCCTGAACAAGTCCTCGGGGGTCCCGCTCCTGCCTGGTGGCCGGTTCCGTGGTTGGTGCTGTGTGGGCTGTTGACGGCGTCGACCATCCGGTATCTGCCGGGAACCGGGGGCCACTCACCGGCTTTCGGCTTCAAGACGGGCGGCGGTCCGCCCAGCGGCCGGGAGCTCGTGGGCATTATTCTCGCGGCGCTGACCACGCTCAGCCTGGGTGCGGTGCTCGGGCCGGAGGGTCCGCTGATCGCGATCGGTGGCGGCCTCGGGGCGTTGGCGGTGCACCTGGCGAAGAAGGACGCTCCGCCGATGGCCCTGACGATCATGGCGTCGGCTGGCAGCTTCGCAGCGATCAGTACCCTGCTCGGATCCCCCGTGCTCGGTGCATTCCTGATCATGGAGGCCGCCGGGATCGGGGGAATGACGCTGAGCCTGATGGCCCTGCCCGGACTGCTCGCGTCCGGCGTCGGGGCGCTGGTGTTCGTCGGCCTGGACGGCTGGACCGGGCTGGGCAGCTTCTCGCTGGCGCTGCCCGTCGTGCCGCCTGCTGTGCCGCCGACCCTGGCGACGCTGGGCTGGGCGGTGATCATGGGCGTCGTCGGTGCGCTGTTGGGATGGTTGATCCGCTGGGTCGGGCTCTCGCTTCGTCCGCTCGTGCACCTGAACCGGATGTTGGTGACCTCCGGGCTCGGCCTGCTGATCGGTCTTGCCGCAATGGCCTACCAGTTGATCTCTGGGAACAGCTTCACGCAGGTCTTGTTTTCGGGGCAGGACGCCCTTCCGGATCTGGTCGAACACGCCACGGACTACTCGCTTGCGGCGCTCCTCCTGCTGATCGTTTGTAAGGCCTTGGCCTACGGGCTCTCCCTGAGCGCTTTTCGTGGTGGGCCCGTGTTCCCTTCGATGTTCATCGGTGCGGCGCTCGGTATTGTCGCGAGCGGGTTGCCCGGAATGAATCTCGCGGCAGGACTCGGCATGGGCATGGGAGCCATGTGCGCAGCCATGCTGCGGCTGCCGTTGACGTCGACCCTGCTGGCCACGCTGCTGCTGGGAGTGGACGGTGTGGCGGTAACACCGCAGGTGGTGGTGGCTGTGGCGGTGGCCTTCGTGATCTCCAACGTGCTCCCGGTCCCGGGCCCGAAAGGGCCCGTGGCGTCTGACGCTGGCGGCAAGGTCCACCATCGGGCTGCCTCGAGGGCCGACAATGACTGAGATCTCGAGCGCGGGCCGTTTGACCGTACGGGACCGGTGGACCGCCTGGTTGTTCATCATTGGCTCGAGTCTGTTCGCCCTGGGAGCGGTGCCGCTATACGCCGAGGCCGTGGGATTGCGCTTGTGTGCAGCCACGTTCTTCGTCGGTTCGCTGTTCTTCACCTGTGCGGCGTTCCTGCAGTACCGCGAAGCCGTTGACGCGCTCCCGGCCGTGGGTGCCACGCGGCGCCATTCGTTTTGGGTATGGGCGCCACGGAATCTCGGCTGGCTTGCTGGCGCGGTTCAACTTGCCGGCACGCTGTGGTTCAACTGGAGTACGGCAAACGCAATGCGGGTCAATCTCAGTGCGGCGCTGACCGAGCAGCAAGTGTGGCGACCCGACGCTTTGGGGTCAGTCGCCTTCCTCGTTTCAAGCGGGGTGGCGTTGCGGGATGCCGGTCGCGGCGCCATTGCCGGCCGGCCCAGGACTCGAACGTGGAAGATCGGCGTGATCAACGTGGCCGGCTCCGTTGCGTTCGGCATCTCGGCTGTCGCGGCGTTTGTCATACCGTCGAGCGGCGATGTCTGGAACGCCGAGCTGTCCAATCTCGGCACATTTGTGGGAGGCCTGTGCTTTCTCACCGGCGCGGTTCTGATGCTGAGTCCAGAATCCACCGACGCCTCGTCTCCTGCAAGCCGTGGAGCTCATCCGTAACCCCCTTCAACAGTCTCTTTAGGAGAAGTGATGTCAATAAATTCCCAGCCGGCGGACGCCGACGTGGCACTGTTCGGCAACCGATTTGTCACCCAGGAGGTTCCGAGCCGGGAGTTCCCGGAGACCGGCATTCCTGCTGAGGACGCTTTGCGGCTGGTGTCGGAGGACCTGGCACTGGAGGGTGATCCGGCCCGCAACCTGGCGACCTTCGTAACGACATGGATGGAGCCGCAGGCCCAGCAGATCATCGCAGCGAACCTGCACCGCAATTTCATCGACCACGCCGAATATCCCCGCACGGCCGAAATCGAGCAGCGCTGCATTCGGATGCTCGCAGACCTTTTCCACGCTCCCGGCGAGACGACGGGCGCCCGGACCCAGGGATCGTCCGAGGCGATCATGCTCGGCGGCCTGTCCCTGAAGTGGAACTGGCGCAAACGCCGCGAGGCCGCCGGCGCATCGACGTCGAGCCCTAACCTGGTGTTCGGCGGCGACGTGCATGTTGTGTGGGAGAAGTTCTGCCGCTACTTCGACGTCGAGCCGCGGATCGTGCCCCTGCAGCCGGGGAAGTACACGATCGGCCCGGAGGACGTGCAGGCCCATATCGATGAGAACACCATCGGCGTCGCAGCCGTGCTGGGCACTACGTTCACCGGGCACAAAGACGACATCGTCGGCATCAACGACCTGCTGGTCCGGATCAAGGGTGAGCGGGGCCTTGATGTGCCGCTGCACGTGGACGGGGCCAGTGGGGGGTTTGTCTGGCCCTTCCTGTACCCGGACTCCGAGTGGGACTTCCGGCTCGAGCAGGTCCGCTCGATCAATGTCTCCGGGCACAAGTTCGGACTGGTCTATCCCGGCATCGGCTGGCTGATCTTCCGGGAGAAGGCCGACCTGGCCAAGGACCTTGTTTTTGAGGAGAACTACCTCGGCAAGACCGACTCGACGTTCACCCTGAACTTCTCCACCGGCTCGTCGATGGTTCTCGCCCAGTACTACAACTTCGTGCGCTATGGCCGCGCCGGCTACACCTACATCATGCAGAACATGCAGACCAACGCCCGCGCCCTCGCCGAGAAGTTGGAGGCCATGGGCCGGTTCGAGATCATCGGCCCCGACGAGGAGCAGCTTCCCCTGGTTGCGTTCCGGCTCGCCGGCGACCCCGGTTACGACGAGTTCGACATTGCCTGGCAGCTCTCGGCCGAACGCGGCTGGATGGTGCCGGCCTACACACTGCCGCCGAACGCCCAGGACGTGACGATCATGCGTGCGCTGGTCAAGGAAACGATGAGCCGCGAGCACGTCGACACGCTCGCCCGGGATATCGAGGAGGCGTGCTCAACGCTGGCGAAGAAGGGCGGCGCGCACGAATCCGAACGAAAGAAGATCGTCACCGGACCCGGGCATTGACCTGGTGGCGCCAACAATGAGCACGGTGGAGGAACGGTCGGTCATTCCTTCTCCCTGACTGCGGCCGCTGCCGTTTCGCGCTGGGTGGCGGCCCAGCTGGCGAGGACTTTCAGGGCGTCCTCGGAGGGTGTCCCGGGATCTGCCGTGTAGACGTTGATGCGCAATCCTGGGTCCGCGGGCAGTTCCAGTGCTTCGAAGCTCAGGTCCAGGTCCCCCACGATCGGGTGGTGGAGCCGTTTGCGGCCGGTGCGGTGGTACTTCACGTCGTGCCTCGCCCACCGGGTGCGGAACTCCTCGCTGCGGGTCGAAAGCTCTCCGATCAGGTCCGTGAGGTCTCTGTCGTAGGGGTTTTTCCCGGCGGTGGACCTCAGGACCGCGACGATGTCGTCCGCGCTGCGTTCCCAATCGGCGAAGAACTCCCGCGCTTTCGGGTTCAGGAAGGTGAACCGTGCACTGTTCGGCGGAGTCACCTGCTCAGCCATCATGTCCAGGTAGAGCGCACGGCCGAGTTCGTTGGCGGCAAGGACATCCCCGCGGTCGTTGCGGACCCAGGCCGGCGCCGTCGTGATCGCATCAATGACGCGTTGCACGCTCGGCCGCACCGTCTGCGGGCTGCGCTTTCGCCGCACCCGGGGAGCGGCCGTGGCCGCGCGGGCCAGGTCAAAAAGGTGGGCCCTCTCGGCGTCGTCAAGCTTCAGTGCACGGCAGAGGGCTTCAAGGACGCTGTCCGAGGCGCCGGAGAGGTTTCCGCGCTCAAGGCGTATGTAGTAATCGATGCTCATCCCGGCGAGCATCGCGACTTCCTCGCGGCGCAGCCCGGTAACGCGGCGGTTTCCGCCGTAGACCGGGAGGCCGGCCTCCTCCGGCGTGATCCTGGCACGGCGGGAGGTCAGGAACTTCCGCACGTCGTCGCTGTGTGTCATGGCCTCCACGCTACCCGCGGCCAATGCGACGAGGGAGGCACTGGCATTACCCGGAACGACCGTGACTCCCCGCCATTGGGAAATCACGGTTCCATGGAAAACATGAGTCTTGCACCCGCAACTACTGCCCACCCGGCGGCGATCCTGGCGATCATCCTCGCCAGCTACCTGACACCGCTCGGGGCCGCACCCGCACCCCTGGCCGAGGCCGCCCGCTGATCTATCTACATCCGAAAAGGGGGTACTCACGTGCCCTCCCACAATCCCGCACACCTGAATACCGTGAAAGGCATGCACATGGAACTTACTCTCAATAACGGCGTCACGATGCCCGCCCTCGGACTGGGCGTCTTCCAAAGCCCGCCGGAGCAAACGACGGCGGCCGTCGAAGCGGCGCTGGCGGCCGGCTACCGGCACATCGACACTGCCGCGGCGTACGGCAACGAGCGGGAGGTCGGTGAGGGCATCCGCAACTCGGGCCTGGACCGTTCCGACGTGTTCATCGAGACCAAAGTCTGGGTCAGTGACTACGGCTACGACCAGACGTTGCACGCCTGGGAAAAGGCGACAGGCAAGCTCGGCGTCGACTACCTGGACCTGTTCATCCTGCATCAGCCCGCCCCCGACCGCTTCGAAAGAACCGTCGGCGCGTACAAGGCCCTGGAGACCCTGCTTGCTGACGGGCGCGTCCGGGCGATCGGTGTCAGCAACTTCATGCCGCATCACCTGGAGCAACTGCTGGCGGCCACAGACGTCGTCCCGGCGCTGAACCAGATTGAGCTGCACCCGTACTTCGCCCAGCCGGCCGTCCAGGCAACGGACACCGAACACGGCATCCTTACCCAGGCGTGGTCACCGATCGGCGGCATCACTTTTTACCCCGGATGGGGCGAGAAGCGCAGGAACGTGATGGAAGACCCGACGATCGCCGGCATCGGACAAACACACGGAAAGAGCCCCGCCCAGGTCATGATCCGCTGGCACCTGCAGCAGGGCCGCTCAGCCATCCCGAAGTCGACCAACCCCGCACGCATCGCCGGGAACTTCGACGTCTTCGACTTCGAACTCGGCGCCGACGAACTCGCCGCCATCGACGCCCTCGACACCGGCGTTCGCAACGGACCGGACCCCGACGAGGCCCGCGAAGAGCGTTTCGCCATGGTCATCCCCGAAGCCTGAGACAGAGAGAAGCCACCCATGAAATATCGCCCCCTTGGCCGCACAGGCGTGCAGGTCAGTCCCCTATGCCTCGGCGCGATGATGTTCGGCCCCTGGGGCAACAACGACACCGCGGACTCCATTCGAATCATCCACCGCGCCCTCGACGCGGGCATCAACTTCATCGACACCGCCGATGTCTACTCCGGCGGGGCATCCGAGGAAATCGTCGGGCAGGCACTGGAGGGCCGGCGTGAGGACGTGTTCCTCGCCACGAAGTTCTTCATGCCCATGAGCGAAGACGATCCCAACCAGCGGGGTGGATCCCGCCGCTGGATCATGCGGGCGGTGGAAGACTCCCTACGCCGCTTGAACACCGACTACATCGACCTCTACCAGGTGCACCGGCCCAGCCCGGATACCGACGTCGAGGAGACTCTCGGCGCCCTCACTGATCTGGTCCGCCAGGGGAAGGTGCGGTACATCGGCTCCTCGTCGTATTCCGGGTCGCAGATCGTGGAAGCCCAGTGGGCATCCCGGGAACGCAACCTGGAGCGGTTTGTCACCGAGCAGCCGCCGTACTCGATCCTGGTCCGCGGCATCGAGGAGGACCTCCTTCCCACGGTGCAGCGCCACGGCATGGGAACCCTCACCTACAGCCCGCTCAGCGGCGGCTGGCTCTCCGGGCGCTGGCGTAAAAACGCAGCCTCCGTGCCCACCTCAACCGCGCGTCCGAACGCCCGGTTCGACATGACGAGCCCGGCCAACCAGCGCAAGCTCGACATCGTCGAAGAACTCGCCCAGCTGGCCGAACAAGCCGGATTGACGCTCATCGAACTGGCCATCGCCTTCGCGATCAACCACCCCGGCGTCACAGCCGCCATCGTCGGACCCCGCACCATGGAACAGCTCGAGTCCTACCTGCCCGCCGCGGACATCACCTTGGCCAGCGACGTGCTGAACCGCATCGACCAGCTCGTCGCACCCGGCGTTACCGTCAACCCCGACGACAACAGCTACGGCACCAACGAACTCACGCCCCTGGCGCGGCGACGGAAGCAACTGTGACCGCCGAGGCGCCTGAAGCCCTGCATGAAGCTCTGTGCAGCAGTTCGAGCTTCCACTGAAAGAAGGAACATCATGACTGACCAACCCCAACAGATCGGCGGCGGCCGGAACATGTTCGGAGACTTCGCCCCGAAGCTCGCCGAGCTCACCGACGACGTCCTGTTCGCGGACGTCTGGAACCGCCCGGAGCTTCCGGCCCGTGACCGCAGCCTTATCACCGTCGCCGTTCTCACCGCCGGCGGCAACACCGAACAGCTCGGCTTCCACCTTGGTCGCGCCATTGAGAACGGCGTCACCCGGGAAGAACTCATCGAAGCCATCACCCATGTCACGCTCTACGCAGGCTGGCCCAAGGGCATGGCCGCCATGGGCGTCGCCAAGCGGCTCTTCACCGAGAGCAAGTAAGGATCACCATGAACATCGAACCCACTGTCCCCACTGCGAAGAACCCGCCGGCCCGGTTCGCCGGCGACGTCTGGCTCGATCCGATCGCGCTCCCGCACGAGCCGGATCAGACGATGGTGGTCGCGACCGTCCGTTTCGCGCCCGGAGCCCGCACCGCTTGGCACTCCCACGAACACGGCCAGTACCTCCGCGTCACCCAGGGAGTTGGCCGGTTCGGAACCCGGGACGGCAAGATCGTCGAAGTCCACCCCGGCCAGACGCTCTACACGCCGCCCGGCGAGGAGCACTGGCACGCGGCCGCCCCTGGCTGCTTCATGGAACATATCGCCATGCTCCAGAACGGCGAGGACGCAGCGACGACCACCACGTGGGGCGAGCACATCACCGACGACGAGTACAACGGAAGCTGACCAGCCCGCGAACCAATTGCAGGGACGCAGCTGAGGACAATCCCTCTCGTGAACCTGGGCCTGGGCGCCACCGGAAGGCGGCGAGGCTCCCTGGATGGCCGCGGGCAACAGAAAAGGGCGCCCCGCTGAGCCGGAGCGCCCGAAAACCCGCCGTTGCCAGCCGTTTAGAGCTGGTAATCAGCTGCCGTGGTGATGTTCTCGTGCACGCACAGAATATTGTGCTCGGAGTCCATGAACCAGGCGCACTTCTCTGAATCAGTTGTACAAATATGGTTCTCGGTCTTGAGGTCCGGGCGATCGTAGTCCTGGAACATGACGCCCTTGGCTTCCATTTCCTGGACCGTGCGCTCGATCTCGCTGACTTCGAAGCTCAGGGTGGTGTGCTCTGAATGCATTCCATCCTTGACTGGCATCAGCTGCAGCATTGGGCCGCCTTCTGAGCCGAACAATTCGCTTCCGTCATCTGCCACGCCACGGTGCGGGAGCCCCAAAGTGTCCGCGTAGAAATGCCGGGCACGCGCTGCATCATCAACTGGCAGGACTGTTGTGGCTTTATTGAGTACTAGGGTCATTTCGCCACCTCCTACGAGCAAGATTTTACGCCGGAGCGGGATGGAAAGAGCCCGCCAATTGCTCCCTGCACGGCGAAGCCCGCCCCTGTCCCTCCCCGGTTGCCCTATCACTTGTGGCGGTCATTTCGACCTTTTGGCAGCCACAAGTGATAGCGCAACGGGAGGTAAGGCGGGAGTGAGCGGGACGGGCTACTTCTCTACGAGGGTCAGGACGTCGTAGGTCGCGACGATTTCGTCGTTCTGGTTGGTCAGGACGGCGTCCCAGGCCACCTCGCCGTACTCGTCGGTCTCGCGCGGGGTGATCTTCTTGGCCGTCAGGGTCACGCGGATGGAATCGCCCGCGGCCACGGGGGTGATGAACCGCAGGTTCTCCAGGCCGTAGTTGGCCAGGACCGGTCCCGGTGCGGGCTCCACGAACAGGCCGGCTGCCCAGCTGAGCAGGAGGTAGCCGTGCGCCACGATGCCCGGGAAGAAGGGATTGGCCGCGGCGGCTTCCTGGTTGGTGTGGGCGTAGAAGGTGTCGCCGGTGGAGTTCGCGAACTTGGTGATTTCCTCCAGCGAGACCTCGCGCAGCTCCGAGCGGATGGCGTCGCCGATGTGCAGGGTGGCGAGGGATTTCCGGAACGGGTGCTGGCCCTCGGTCTCGAGCGTGAAGTTGCGGTCCGCTCCGGTGTGCCAGAGCCCTGTGACGGCGGTGAGCATGTTCGGCGAGCCCTGGATGGCGGTGCGCTGCATGTGGTGCATCACCGAGCGGATGCCGCCGAGCTCTTCGCCGCCGCCGGCGCGGCCGGGACCGCCGTGGACCAGGTGCGGGACCGGGGAGCCGTGGCCGGTGGAGCTGCGGGCGTCCTCGCGGTTGAGCATGAGCACGCGGCCGTGGTGGGCCGCGATGCCGGTGACCAGCTGCTGGGCCACGGCGGGATCGTTCGTGCAGACCGTGGCGACCAGCGAGCCGCCGCCGCGGGCGGCGAGGCGGACGGCGTCGGCCAGGTCGGTGTAGCCGATCACCGAGGACACCGGGCCGAAGGCCTCCAGCGAGTGGACCTCCTCGGCTTCCGGGTTGGCCCAGCTCAGCAGGACCGGGGACATGAAGGCGCCGCCGTCGACGACGCCGATGCTGCCGTCCGCGCTGGTGACCTTGGGCGCGTCGAGCGTGCCGTAGGCGAGCTCCCCGCCGGCGTCGAGCATGGACTGTACGGCGGCGCGCACGTCGGCGAGCTGCTCAAGGGAGGCCAGGGCGCCCATGGTGACGCCCTCGGCGCGGGGATCACCGAGCACGACGCGTTCGCGGATGCGGTCCCCCACGGCGGCGGTGACGTCGGCGACGAGTTCCTGCGGCACGATCGCGCGGCGGATCGAGGTGCATTTCTGGCCGGCCTTGGCGGTCATCTCGGTGACGAGGGACTTGATGAAGGCGTCGAATTCCGGTGTGCCCTTGACCGCATCCGGGCCCAGGATCGCGGCATTCAGGGAGTCGGTCTCGGACGTGAAGCGGACCCCGCCCTTGACCACATTGGGGTGCGACTTGAGCGTGTTGGCGGTCGACGCGGAGCCGGTGAAGGCCACGAGGTCGCGGTAGTCCAGGTGGTCCAGCAGCGTACGGACCGAGCCGGAAATCAGCTGTAGCGAGCCGGTGGGCAGGATGCCGGATTCGTCGATCGCCTTGACCACGGCGGCGGCCACGTACCCGGTGGGGGTGGCGGGCTTGACGATGGTGGGGACGCCGGCGAGGAAGGCCGGGGCAAGCTTTTCCAGCATGCCCCAGACAGGGAAGTTGAAGGCGTTAATCTGCACGGCGACGCCGGGGATGCGGGTGTAGATGTGCTCACCGGCGAACGAGCCGTCGCGGGACAGCACCTCCATGGGGCCATCCACCACCACCTGGGAGTTGGGCAGCTCCCGGCGGCCCTTGGACCCGAAAGTGAACAGGACGCCGATGCCGCCGTCGATGTCGATCATGGAGTCGATCTTGGTAGCGCCGGTCTGCGCCGAGAGCGCGTAGAACTCCTCGCGGCGGCCATTGAGGTACTGCGCCAGTTCCTTGAGCTTGAGCGCGCGCTGGTGGAAGGTCAGCGTGCCAAGTTCCGCCTGGCCGGTGGTGCGGCCATAATCCACGACGGCGGCGAGGTCGAGCCCCTCGGTGCTCACCTTCGCCAGGAGCTCGCCGGTGCTGGCGTCCAGTACCGGCGCCGCGCCGGCGGCGGCGGCGTCGTCGGGAGTCCACCAGGAACCCCGGATGAAACTGGGAACGATCTCGACAGTGTCTACTGCGGGTGCGGCTGTGGTGGTCATCGTTGACGGGTCCTTCCAACGGGGGAGCAAGATCAACACGGCCGGAACATTACTGACCGTCCGTTCGGTAATATGATCTACAGTACATGAATGAGGCCTGCCGCACACTAGCCGCGGCGGCACCGACCGTCCGGGACCCGGCCGGCCGGCAACAAAGGAGACGCTATGACGCCCGAGACCGGCAGCACCGAATTGTGGAAAATCACCCTGGGGGAACTCGACGAGAAGATGGGCGTGAAGATCGTCGAGGAGTCCGTGGACCGCGTGGTCGCGACCATGCCGGTGGAGGGCAACCGGCAGTCGTTCGGGCTCCTGCACGGCGGCGCCTCACTGGCCGTGGGCGAGGCCGTGGGGTCCTGGGCCGCCGTCATCCACGCCAGCACCCTGGGCAAGACGGCGGTGGGCGTCGACGTCTCGGCCACGCACCACAAGTCGACCCGCGAGGGACTGATCACGATCACGGCCACCCCCATCCATCTGGGCGGCACCCTGACCACCCACGAGGTGCTGATCACGAACGAGACCGGCCAGCGAATCTGCACGCTGCGGATCACCAACCTGCTGCTGGACCGCAAGGCCTGACTTCTGCCCCGAACCCTCTGGGTCGCCGGAGACCTGCGGGGTCGCTGTAACGTTCCGGCGACCCGGGAGCTTTCCGGCGAACTCGGGCCCAGGGCGGGAGGCCGCCTACACCGGACCCCGCTCCCGATGTAGGGCCGATCGGCCCGGAAGGCGCGGTGCCGCGGCTGTTAGCTTGGAAGTGCTGAGTCGCCCGGCACCGCCGGGTATCACCGGTCTCACCGGAAGGGATGCACCATGCTCTCAGACACCTCACTTCCCGTCATTCAGGCAACGCTGCCCGTAGTCGGCGAGCACATCGAGGAGATCGCCAAGCGCTTCTACAAACATATGTTCGAGGCGCAGCCGGATCTCCTGGACGGGCTCTTCAACCGCGGAAACCAGGCGGACGGCCGCCAGCAGCAGGCGCTCGCCGGATCCATCGCGGCCTTCGCCGGCATGCTCGTGGAGAAACCGGACCAGGTGCCGGACCATCTGCTCTCCCGGGTGGCCCACAAACACGTGTCGCTGGGACTAAGCCCGGACCAGTACCAGATTGTCCACGACCACCTCATGTGGGCGATCGTGGATGTTCTGGGCGATGCCGTCACTCCCGAGGTCGCCGCCGCCTGGGACGAGGTCTACTGGCTGATGGCGAACCTGCTCATCAACAAGGAGCGCGGGCTGTACAACGCAGTGCACCTCTCCCCCGAGACCATTTGGCGGACGTGGCGGGTGGTGCAGCGGATCCAGGAGACCGCCGACGTCGTCTCGTTCGTCGTCGAGCGGACCGACGAGCGGGACGTCAAGCCGTCCCTGCCCGGGCAGTACGTGACCCTCAAGATGACCATGCCCGACGGCGTACAGCAGCCCCGGCAGTACAGCCTGACCAAGGCCGACGACGGGCAGCACCGGCAGTTCGCCGTCAAGAGGGTCCACGGACTTACGACTCCCGACGGCGAGATGTCCAGTCTGCTCCACAATGACGTCCAGGTAGGCGACGAGGTGGTGCTCTCAGCTCCGTTCGGCGACGTTGTGCTGGAGTACACGGACCGGCCCCTGGTCATGGCCAGCGCGGGAATCGGCATCACGCCCATGGCCGGGATGCTCTCCCACCTCGTGCAGTCCGGTTCACGACGCCAGGTGATGCTGCTGCATGCCGATGACAGCGAGGCATCGTTCCCGCTCCGCGCGCAGGTCAGGGAAGATCTCGCGAAACTCGCGGACGGGACCCTGAAGACGTGGTTCTTGGCTCCCGCGGGGACAGCGGGGACCGGCGGGGCGGGCGAAACGGGCGGGGCGTCCGCGGTGGCCGAAACCGGCGAGGCGGGCGGTACCGGCGAGGCGGGCGGTTCCGTGTTCTCCGGTTTCATGGACGTCGGCGACGGCGAACTCCCGGACGACGCCGAGTACTACCTCTGCGGTCCCCTGCCGTTCCTGAAGTCGGTTCGGAGCGCCTTGATTGCCGGTGGCGTCCCCGCCAAGGACATTCAGTACGAGGTTTTCGGCCCGGATCTCTGGCTGGCTGACTTCCAGTAACGCGCGGCTCGCTGTCCCGAACGCGCGGATTCGCCCAAAGCTTGCGGGGTCGCCGTAGCCTTACGGCGACCCCGCGGCTTTCCGGCGAGCCCGGGCTTGGAGGCCCCGGCTAACGCACCGCCCGGCGCCGGCCGAACGCCACGAAGGCCGCGCCGAGCAGCAGGACTCCGGCGCCGAGACCCGCTAAGGGCAGGAGCCCGCCGGCGCCCGTGCTCGCCAGCTGGCCTGAGGTGCCCGGCGTGTTGCCGGGTGCCGTGTCGTCCGGTGATGCGCTGCCCGCTGCCGCGCCGCCCACAACGACGGAGGTGTCCGACGGCGGGGCGGGAGCTTGCGCCGGTTTGACCGGTCCGGCGGGAGCCCCGGCAGGGTTGGCGGGCTGTTGCGGGACCGCCGGGTGGCCAGGCGTTGCCGGCTGCACGGATCCCGGTGTCCCGGCGGGCGGCCCGGCCGGAGTGCCCCCGGAAACGGGCGTGGCCTCGACGCTGAACGCCACGGCTGCCGGCGGCGATGCGACGCCGTCAATGGTTTGCGTCACGGTCAAGGTGTGCGCTCCGGCATCCAGTTCCGCGGGGAACGTGACACTCCACCGGGCACTGCCGGCCAAGGTCTGCGCGGTCCCGGGCTCGAGCGCGGCATTGCCCGCTCCGGAACCGGAACCGGCCTGCACGGAGTCCACGGCCACCCCGTCCACAGCCACGGCCACGCCGGCACCTCGAAGGGCTGTGCCGGAGATGGTGGCTGGCAGGGCGTCCTGGCGCAGGTGCTGGCCGTCCCTGAGGTTCGATACGGCCGGCGCCGGCGGAATGACGGTGTAGGTGCGGGTCGCCGCGGGACTGTCCATTTCTCCGGGGGCCGTGAGCACTGCCGTGACCGAAATTTTTCCGAAGACCGGCTGATCGGCCACGTTGATGCTCCAGCGGCTGTTTGCGTCGACGAGCCCGGTCCCGGTGAAGTCGCCGGAGAGCCGCACCGTGCCTCCGGCTTCTCCAGTGCCCTCGATGGTGTCGATGGCGGTGAGTCCCGGGCCGTCCGGCTGGCCGTCCGCTGGTGAGGTGATGGCCGGAGCCGCGAGCCGGGAGACGTCGACGGACAGGGCGACTGCGCCGGAGCCGCTGAAGCCGTTCACGGTTTCAGCCGAGAATTTGAAGGGCCCGGCCAACGACGGTGCGGGGAACTGCCAGTTTCCCGACGCATCGACCTGCACTTCCAGGGGCTGGCCGTCCTTCTGGCCGGAGGTCTGGCCAGGTTTCTGGTTCAGGACGGTGATGCGGACCTTGGAATTCGGAGCCACCACGGAGGCCGGACCGGCATCGATGTGCCCGGTAATCGGCTCACCGGCTGTGACGGTTCCGTTGGAGGCCGCAGCGAGCGCCGGCTTGGCCAGGAACAGTTGCAGCTGGACACCGCCGGGGACCTGGCCCATGGCGTCCTCGAGGCTGGTCGCGATGGCCCGCGTCTGGACGCCCTCGTCGGTACTTTCCGCCCCCGTGTGCAGCCCGACGGCGAAGTTCCCGCTGATCCACGGGCCGCCGGAGTCCCCGCGGTCTGAGGTGACCGACGTCGACTCGAAGCCCCGGACGGCCCGTAGATCGTTGTTCCAATCCGGCGGTAGTGAATTCGGCCCGAGTAGGACTTGGATGCCGACCGAGTCCACCGTGCCGCACCTCCACCCGGTGGTCCGGCCGGACCGGCACACGGGCTGGCCCTGGAAAGGAGCCACTGTTCCCACGATCTTCACGGACGTCGGCCCCGGGTCGGCGGGCTTGTCCCATCGGGTGACGGCGGGCTGGAGGTCCAGGCCGCTCCGGATGCCCTGGAGGACGGCGACGTCCGTGCCAACGTTGGTGCCGTCCGGCGCAACCTTGGAATTGTCCGGGCCGCCGAACTGGCTGAACCCGAATGTCCCCAAGGTTCCGGCGGCCGCACCGAAAGCTGAGCCCCACGCTGCCCGTGCCTCCGGTGGATCTTCGATCTCGGCCTGCTTCGCGGCTCCGTCAGCGGCGCAGTGCCCGGCGGTCAGAACCACCGGCTCGCCCGCGGGGCTGAAGGCGCCGAACCCTGCCGAGCACCGGGCTTGGCCGTCAATGATGAAGCCCTGGCCGCCAAAGAGGTCCTCTTCCGTCGTGATCCGGGATCCTTGTTCCAGCGTCACGTTGGCGTAGCGGGCCACGAATTCGGCCGCGGACATCTTCGGCACCGTGCCCGGAGCTTTCGCCGGCTGCACATCGGCCCCAGCGGCGGGAACAGCGGCGGCGGGAAGGGCGTCGGCAGCCGGAACGGACTGCGCCGTGTTGGTGCCGCCGGTGCGGATGACAAAGTGGCCGTCTGTGTAGGTGACGGCCTGCAGCCCGGCGGCCCCGACCTCGCGGACGTAGGCCTCGAACAGTTGCTGGGTGCTGGAGGCAACCACCTCCGCGGCCGACGGGACAGCGGCGGCGGCCGCGGGGGCGGCAAGCAGGAAGTCAGCCGGGCCGGACTGGTTCAGTTCGGCCACGCGGGCCCGGAGCTCGGCGCCGCTGCCTTCAACCGCGATCTTGCCGCCGGCGAGGCTGATCCCCACATAGCCGGGAAGCGCACGCAGGGAGGGCGCGGCGTCGGCGGCCCGCCGGGCAAGTGCACCGGCGGCGTCGAATTCCGCGAGGGTCATGCCAAGGTCCCGCCGCACGGCCTCGGCGAGGCCGGCATCGCTGATCGGCGTCGCGGACGGCACCGGAGAAGAACCAGCCAAAGGCGCGTCAGCCGGCGACGGCACCGGGACCGGGACCGCCGTCGAGATCGCAGACGCAGCCGGCGCTGGAACCGCCGTCGAGACCGGCACCGGCATCGGGACCGCCGTCGAGACCGGCGTCGCCATCGCCGATGCAGCGGGCGCCGGGTCGTCGGGGACTGGGGCGTTGGCTTCGGCCATCGCCGGGACCGCGGTCAGCGCAAAGGCAGGCACGGTACCGGCAAGCGCAATCGCGAGGGCCGCGGCGGCCCGCACCATCGGCTGGAACTTCGGAGTCTTCACTGGCCTACCCTAACTGCGCCCACCCTATCGGCCGAGCTTTCCGAGGATGGCCGCGAGTTCCGGGGTCGTCACGCCGTGGCGGAAGAGGTAGTCCGCAGTGTTGAGGGACCGGACAAATTGCAGCAGGCTCTGGCCCCGGGATTCCAGCAGGGGCGCCAGCACATTCTCGGGCAGGAAACGCTCGTGGGGATGCGGGACTGCGGCGCGCCGGAGGTGCTCGTTGATGCCCCGCATGGAGCGCTGGTAGCCGCTCACAATGGCCTCGTCGCTGTCACCGGCGAGGTCCTGGAGCATGGCTGCGATCATGCCGCTCCGGTCCCGCCCCGCGGAGCAATGGATGACCACACCGCCTTCCGCGGCGGCCACCGCCTTGAAGACCCGGGCCAGCAGGTGCGGGAACAGCCTAGCGTTGTCCGCATAACAGGCGGGGTCGTTCAGGTAAGGCACGCAGAGCTCGCGGAATTCGCGGTTGTCCGGGTCTTCGGTGGGGGCCAGCACGACGTCGAAACCGGCCAGGGCCCCAGCCCGCACCGGCGGATCGGTCTCCCGGCGCCGGATTTCGGCTTCGTTGCGGAGGTCGATGACGGTCCGGATGCCCCGGCGGTGCACCTGCCGCCAGCCGGCCTCGGTGAGCCACTCCCGCCGTCCCATGCGGAACACGTCCCCGGCCACGTGCCACGCGTTGACGGCCCCATCCCACTCCACGGTTCCGGGCACCGCCTGCCCCTTGGCTTGGCCCAGGGGCGCTGCAGGAATCATCATCCAGAAAGCTAAGCACACGCACCGGCGCGATCCGCGGCAGGATTCACAAACGTTATACACAATGGGACCATTGGCATGGTGCGGGGTTTACGCTTCGCAACACGTTTTTCACGGCACGGGCGCTGAACCCAGGGTGCCACTGAGGAGAACACCATGGGACGTCTGAAACTTCGACGCCGGCGGACGGCTCTGGCGGCCGGTCTCGCCGCCCTGGCCATGGCGGCCGGTGGGGCGGCGGTACCGGCGGAGGCGGCGGACAGGACCCGGTACGTCGCGCTCGGAGACTCCTATGCCGCCGGGCTGGGGGCGGGGCCGTACCTGGATGTTTGCTACCGCAGCGAGAACAGCTATTCCGAACTCGCTGCCCACACGAAGACCATCAAACTCGTCGCCAACGCGGCCTGCAGCGGCAAGACGACCCAGGACGTCGTCAACACCCAGCTCAGGCGGCTGAGCAGGACCACCGGGCTCGTCACCATCACTGCCGGCGGCAACAACCTCCGGTTTGCGGAAATCCTTGCCTCCTGCGGCGCCGCGATGGTGAATCCCGCTGCGGGTCCGCTGTGCGATGCCGCCAGTGCCTACGCTGAGGGCCAGATCTCCAGCCATCGACTGTCCGGTGACGTGACAGCGATGATCCAGCGCGTGAAGGCTGCCGCCCCCAACGCCAAGGTTGTCGTGACGGGCTACCCCTACCTCTATGATCCTGTCGCGCCCGGCCAGGCTGATTCGATGTCCCGGTTCATCTACAAGGCCACGGTCCTGGCGGACGGCCTGAACGGCTCCATCGCCGCCGCCGCCCGGGCCACCGGAGCGGAGTACGTCGATGTCCGGGCCGCTTTCGCCGGTCACGGCGTGAACTCTGCGGCTCCGTGGATCAATTTCAGCCGTACGGCCCTGGCCAGTCCCGAAAACTTCCACCCGAACGCGCTGGGCTACGAGGCGTACTTCGCGTCGCTTAACGGGGCCAAGGCCTACTCGGCACGCTAGCGCCGCTTGGCCAGCCGGGATTCGAGGGCGTTCCGGACCATCGGCCATTCATGTTCCAGGATGGAATACACGACGGTGTCCCGCAGCGCCCCGTCGGCGCTGCGCGTGTGGCTGCGGAGCACGCCGTCCTGTTTGGCCCCCAGCCGCGTGATCGCCTCGCGGGACTGGTGGTTGAGCCAGTGCGTCCGGAACTCGACGGCGGGGCAGCCCAGCGTCTCGAAGGCGTGCCGCAGCAGCAGCAACTTGGAGTCCGGATTGCTGCCGGTGCCATGCGCGGACGCCGCGTTCCAGGTGGAGCCGATCTCCACCCGGGGCGTGGCGGCGTCGATGTTCATGTAGGTGGTCATGCCGATCACCCGGCCCGGTCCGCCGGTAGCGGGGTCGATCAGCCGCGTGGTGAAGGGCAGCATGGCGCCGCTGTCCTGCAGGGCCAGGCGACGCTCAATCTCGGCGGCCATGTGCTGCGGTGCGGGCACGCTGGTGTACCAGAGGTGCCACAGCTCGCCGTCGCGTGCCGCCTCGACAAGGCCGTCATGGTGGTCCTGGCTCAGCGGCTCAAGGACGACGAACTTGCCGGTCAGGGTGATGGGCGCGATCGCGGGGCGGTCCAGGGAGGTCACCGCACCATCCTAGAGGCAGAGAAGAATGCCGGTCACTTGGTCCAGTCGAAGAAGCCCTTGCCGGACTTGCGGCCCAGTTCGCCGCGGGCGACCTTGTCGCGGAGGATCTGCGGCGGAGCGAAACGGTCACCCAGCGTGGACTGCAGGTACTCCGCGATGCCGAGGCGCACGTCCAGGCCCACGATGTCGGTGGTCCGCAGCGGTCCCGTGGGGTGCTTGTAGCCCAGCACCATGGCGTTGTCGATGTCTACCGCGGTGGCCACGCCCTCTTCCACCATGCGCATCGCTTCGAGGGCGATCGCGACTCCCAGCCTGGAGGAGGCGAAGCCGGGCGCGTCGTTGACCACGACGGCGGTCTTGCCGAGCGCCTCCACCCATCCGCGGGCGGCCTGGGCCAGGGCGTCGGAAGTTTGCTCGCCGAGGACCACTTCGATGAGCGTCGACGCCGGCACCGGGTTGAAGAAGTGCAGGCCCAGGAAGTTCTGCGGCCGCTTCAGTTCGCGGGCCAGACCGTTGACGGAGAGCGAGGACGTGTTGGAGGCGAGGTAGGCGCCGTCGGCGAGCCGTTCCTCGATGCCGCGCAGCGCGGTGATCTTCAGGTCCCAGTCCTCCGGAACGGCCTCGACCACCAGCTGCCGGCCGGCGAAGTCGTCGTAGTCCACGGTGACCGCGAGCCGGGAAACGATCTCGTCCAGGTTGCCGTCCACGGCGCCGCGCTCAATGCTCTTGGCGGCGGCGGACTCGACCCGCTCCCGGGCGGCCTCGGCCGACGCCTCGTCGCGCTCGACGACCACGACGTTGGCTCCGTTGATCAGGAAGGCGTGGGCGATGCCTGCGCCCATGCGGCCGCCACCGAGGACTCCCACTGCTGTCGGAAGGTTGGCGGGGAGTACGGAGTTGCCCATGTCTATTTCTGCTTCCCTGGTTCTTTAGCGGACGTGTTCTCTGGCTTCGTCACTGATTTCTTATCTGATTTCTTATCTGATTTCTTATCCAGGAATGTCTGCATACGGTCGAACTTGGCCTGGGATTCGAAGAGGATCCCCTGTGCCAGCTGGTCAATGAGGGGATGCGCCTCGGCCGGGGCATGGAACACGGACTTGGTGATCCGGACGGCGAGCGGATCCTGCGTGGCAATCCGGTCGGCGACGCTGTGGGCCGCGGCCATCAGATCGGACGGTTCATGGATTTCGGTGATGAGATTGACCGCGAGGGCACGTTCTGCGCGCAGCACGGAACCGGCGAGCAGCATTTCCTTGGCGACGGGCTCCCCCACGAGTTCCTTGAGGCGCCAGCTGGCGCCGGCGGCGGCCAGGATGCCGAGTCCGGTTTCGGGATTGCCGATCCGGACGGACGGGGTGCCGATCCGGAAGTCGGCGGCGTACGCCAGTTCGGCGCCGCCGCCGAGGCAGAAGCCGTCCAGTGCCGCGATGACGGGCATCGGCAGCTTGGCGATCCGGACGAAAATGGTGGAATTGATGCCCTGCAGGGCATCGTCGCGGCGGCGTTCGCGCAGCTGGCCGATGTCGGCGCCGGAGGCGAACACCCCGTCAGTGCCGGCGATGATGAGGACTTTGGGGTGCCGCTCGAGATGGGCGCAGACGGTGTGGAGTTCATCGACCATCTGCTGGTCGATCGCGTTGCGGACCTCGGGGCGGTTGAGCACCACCACCACGCGGTCCTCGCGCTCTTCGACCAGGAGCGTGACGAAGCCAGCCGGGTCGAGGGCCGGGGCCGCCACTAGACGCGCTCCAGCAGCATGGCCGTGCCCTGGCCGACGCCGATGCACATGGTGGCAAGGCCGATTTTGGCGTTTTCGCGCTCCATCCGGCCCAGCAGTGTGATGGCGATCCGGGAACCGGAGGACCCCAGCGGGTGGCCCAGGGAGATCGCACCGCCGTCGCGGTTTACGATCTCCGGGTCGAGGCCGAGCCGGCGCATGCTGGCCAGGGACTGGGTCGCGAACGCCTCGTTGAGCTCGACGGCGCCGAGGTCATCGACGCTGAGCCCGGAACGGGCGAGCACCTTCTGGGTGGCCGGAACCGGCCCGATGCCCATGATTTCGGGCTCGCAGCCGGCTGAGGCGCCGTCGATGATGCGGGCGCGGGCCGTGAGGCCAAGCTTCTGGATTGCGGCCTCCGAGGCAACGATGATGGCGGAGGCGCCGTCGTTGAGGGTGGAGGAGTTGCCGGCGGTGACGATCGAGCCGCCCTTGACTACCGGCCGGAGCCCCGCGAGGACGTCCATGGTGGTGCCGGCGCGGGGCCCCTCATCGGTGTCCACCACGGTCTCGCCCTTGCGGGTCTTGACGGTCACGGGGACGATTTCCTCGGCGAAGCGGCCGGCGGCGATGGCGGCCAGGGCGCGTTCGTGGGAGCGGACGGCGAAGGCGTCGGCGTCCTCCCGCGAGATGCCGTCAACCCGCCCCACCTCTTCTGCCGTCTCCGGCATGGAGTAGGTCATTTTGCCGTCCCGGGACAGCTCGCCCTTGGCGAACTGGGGGTTGACGAAACGCCAGCCGATGGAGGTGTCGAAGATTTCGCCCGGTTTGGCGAAGGCGGTCCGGGGTTTTTCCTGGACCCAGGGGGCGCGGCTCATGGATTCGACGCCACCCGCGATCACGATGTCCGCGGCGCCGGACTTGATCATGTGGCTGGCCATGATGATGGCGCTGAGCCCGGAGGCGCAGAGCCGGTTCACGGTGATGCCGGAGATGTGGAGGGGCAGCCCGGCTAGGAGGGTGGCCATGCGGGCCACGTTGCGGTTCTCTTCGCCGGCGCCGTTGGCGTTGCCGAGGATGACCTCGTCGATGGTGTCCGGATCGACGCCGGCGCGGGCCACAGCCTCGCGGACTACCAGTGCGGCCAGGTCATCGGGGCGGACTGCGGAGAGGGCGCCGCCGTAGCGGCCCACGGGAGTGCGGGCGCCGCCAACAAGAAAAGCCTCGACCATGAGAACATCCTTCACCAAGAAAGCGGGGCCGGCAGCAGAGTAATTTACCGACCGTTCGTTCTATAAAGATTACACGGCGGGGCAAGGGGGTCAACCGGATGCCGCCGGATTACGCGACGACGACGCCCAGATGAGCCGCGAGCAATGGAGCGAGCAGGGTGAGCTGGTGATCGTCGACGACGAGGCCGGACAGACTGCCCAGACCGCTGACGGTGCGGAAGTCGGTGCCCCGGAGGTCGAAGTCCTTGAGCCGGGCTCCGGTGAAATCGAGGGTGCCGATCGTGCAGTTCTTCAAGGCGACGCGCGTGGCGGTGCAGGAGCCCAGATCCAGCTCGTTAATGATGCAGTCGCTGATCTGCACGTCCGTGAGCTTGGATCCGCGCAGGTTCACGTAGTCAAGTTTGCCGCCGTCGATCCGCACGGACTGCCAGCCACTTTCATAGAGCTCCGCCGATCCCCAGCGGGGGTTGCCGATCTCGACATCCCGCAGGCTGGTCCGGGCCGCCATCAGCACCGGGGCGTACGTCTCGGTCAGGATGCAGTCACGGAAAGTCGCGCCCCGCAGCTGCGTCTCATTGAAGGACATCCCGGTGAATTCGCACTCGGCAAAGTCCGTACCGCCCAGGTCCAGACCGTCTGCCGACGCGCGGCTGTAGCGGACGCCGTCGTACCGAACACCCCGACGGAACTCCGGGGCAGGGTCGTCCTGCAGATCCCCGGGACGGACCGGCGCGAGCCGGGGGGCGGTGACCTTGGGGGTTTTCTCCGCCGCGGTGCGCCGGACCATCACTGGCACTCGGCCTTGGCCGCGATGTCCGCCAGGTCTTTTGCAAGCGCCTTGCGGGTGATGCGCATCCCGAGCGGACCGAACACGGTGAGCATGATCCTGCTGAACCGGGTCGGTTTGATGACTTCGGCGCCAAAGGTCAGCGTAAGGTCGGTTCCCCCGCCGCGCTCCGCGAGCGCGAACCTGGTGGTGTAGTCGGCGCCGCCCTGGAGGGCCTTCACAGTGGTGCTGCCGGCCCGGCCGTTCGACGGCGCCTCGGACTGGGCAACCCACATCTCCACCGTTTCCGCGCGCCCCATCATGGTGCGGGTCTCCTTCCAGCGGGTACCCACGGCATAGGGTCCGTCGGTGAGCATCTGGATCGATTCGACGCCGGAGAGGGTCGCGGCAGATCCGGGAATGTCCGACACCACCGCCCAGACCGCGTCCGCCGGAGCATTGATGTGCTGCGTGAGAGTGGTCTTGTGGTCCATGACCTCGAGCCTAGCCCGCGGGCCGGGGGGATTTCATCCTTTCGCGAACCGCGCCGCCGCTGCCGCGGATGACGCTGCGGAGAATTGCCCCGCGAGACCCCTTGAATTAGTAAGCATGCTTTGTGTTAGGCTGATCGGACAGTATTTTCAACCGGAACGAAAGGTGGCCTACACCATGGGTGTCGGAGACAAGATTCAGAACGAAGCGGAGCACCTCGGCGGCAAGGCCAAGGAAACTGCCGGAAACGCCACTGGCAACGACCAGCTGCGCGCCGAGGGCCAGAAGGACCAGGTTGTAGCCGACGCGAAGAAGGTCGGCGAAAACGTCAAGGACGCCTTCAAGAAGGACTAGTCTTTAGGACGTTGGCGGCGCCGGATTTTCCTTTGGGGGATCTCCGGCGCCGCTTTTTTCGCCCGTGCAAGAATGGCCCCACAGCCGACGGAGGGGTCAGAATGGCACGGACACACGCAGGACGCGGCAAGCCCGCCGCCCGGGATCTCAGCAATACCGACCTAGGCCGGTCCGGCGCCGCCGCTGGCGGTTCGCCGGCGCTGCGCGGCTACCTGGCGACGCCGCAGGGCGAAGGGCCGTTCCCCGCGGTCCTGATGGTCCATGAGGCGTTTGGCCTGGACGACATCACCGTCCGCCACGCCGACCGGATGGCGGCGGCCGGCTACCTGACATTGGCCGTTGACCTGTACAGCGACGGCGGGGCGCGCCGCTGCCTCGTCGCCACCATGCGCGCGCTCTCCGCGGGCGAGGGCCGGGCCTTCACCGATCTGGCCGCCGCCCGGGACTGGCTGTGCGAAACCGGCCGGACCACCGGCAAGATCGGCGTCATCGGCTTCTGCATGGGCGGCGGCTTCGCCCTGCTGCTGGCCAATGACGGCTTCGACGCCGCCGCCGTCAACTACGGGCGGCGCCCAAAAGACCCCCGGGAGGCCCTCGCCGGTGCCTGCCCGATCGTGGCCAACTTCGGCGGCCGGGACCGCACCCTGCCCGGCGAAGCGGCGAAACTCGCGGCTGTGCTCGACGGGCTGGGCGTGGAGAACGACGTGAAGGAGTTCCCGCACGCCGGGCACGCCTTCCTCAATGATGTGGAGACCGGGCCGAAGGTGCTGCGGCCGCTCATGCGGGTCATGGGCATCGGCCCGGATCCGGAATCGGCCCCGGAAGCCTGGCAGCGGATCGAGGACCACTTCGCCAAGTATCTGAACCCCAGCTGAGTCGCGGCAGGGACCGTTTTTGGTTCTCAAACGGCCCTGCCGCGTCTTACTTGGGTGAGCGGGCGCCTGGCGTGAAACCATACGGAGCATGGCCCAGAAGATTGCGTACCAGGGTGAACCGGGCGCCAACTCCAATATTGCGTGCATGCAGATGTTCCCCGAACTGGAGAGCGTTCCCTGCGCGAGTTTCGAAGACGCTTTTGAACTGGTGGCCGTCGGCACCGCCGACCTGGCCATGATTCCGATCGAAAACTCCATTGCCGGCAGGGTGGCCGATATCCATGTGCTGCTGCCCCAGTCCGGGCTGCAGATCGTCGGCGAGTATTTTCTGCCCATCCACTTCGACCTGCTGGGCATCCCGGGCAGCACCATCGAGGCAGCCACCGAGGTCCACAGCCACCTCCACGCGTTGGGGCAGTGCCGGCGTCTGATCCGCTCCGCCAGCCTGCGCCCCGTGATCGCCGGCGATACTGCCGGGTCCGCCCGGGAAGTGCGCGACTGGAACGATCCCACCAAACTCTCGCTCGCTCCTCCACTCGCGGCTCAACTCTATGGCCTGGAGGTGCTCGCCTCCGCTGTCGAGGATGACCCCTCCAACACCACGCGGTTCGTGGTTCTGGCACGGGAAAAGCCGCTGCCGGCCCGGGACATCCTGTCCGGACCGGCCGTCACCAGCTTTGTATTCCGTGTCCGGAATGTCCCCTCAGCCCTCTACAAGGCGCTGGGAGGATTCGCCACGAACGGGGTAAACATGACGCGGCTGGAAAGCTACATGGTGGGCAATGAATTTGCGGCCACGATGTTCATGGCCGACGTCGAGGGGCACCCCGAGGATTTGCCGCTCAGACTGGCGCTGGAGGAACTGGAGTTCTTCACCACAGAGGTACGCATCCTTGGCGTCTACCCCGCCGCGGAATACAGGTCCAGGCAGGCAGCCGGCCTCTGACCGCCAGCCCGGACAAACCTTGCGAAGAAGGCCAACTCCACGCGGTCACACCGCCGCGGGCCGCCCTGCCCGCAACAGGGGTGCGAAGAACGCGGCAAGCTCCGCCGTCGCCGTCAGCGGCAGGACGGTGGCCACGTACTGGTCCGGGCGCACCACCACGATGACGCCGCCGCGGTCGATGCCGCGCAACTCAAAGATGTCCGCCGCCGGGTCGGTGCCGTAGACCTTTTCGAGGTAGGGGAGCTTGAACGGCCCCACCTCCGGTTTGAACACCGCGGGGACGTTGCCGATGTCGATGCCAGTGTGATCCTGCTGGTAGATCACCTTCACGTCGAACCAGGCGTCACGGTCGGCCCCCGCGGGGGTGGCGGCGAGCGGCGAGTCCGGCGCGCTGGCCAGCCACGCGGCGAGGTCCGCGGCGGGCGACGGGGCCCCCGCCTGTTGTGCTGGCGCCGCCTGGTCCGCGAAGACGTAGATGCGCCAGCGGCCGTCCGCCGTGGCCTGGTGGCCGAGCTGGACCGGGTTGGTGTCGCAGACCCGCACAACCGGCGCGGACTTGAAGCGCTTGCCGACGGGAAAGCCGGTGGCCAGCTGCTGGTGCGTGGCCTCGGCGACGACCATCGACGGCGAGTACTCGGTCATGAAGCCGGCAGGGAACTCGGCGGTGCGCACGTAGAAGTCCTCGAGCTCGGAGGGGTTTTCAAACTCCTCGGGCTTCTTCGCCATGAGCGTCGACCACACCTTGTCGAAGTCGATCAGGTTCTTCGCGACCACCTGCCGCTCGGCCGAGTACGTGGACAGCAGGCTCTCCGGGCTGCGCCCCTCCAGCACGTGGCCGAGCTTCCAGCCGATATTGAAGCCGTCCTGCATGGAGACGTTCATGCCCTGGCCGGCCTTGGCGCTGTGCGTGTGGCACGCGTCGCCGGTGATGAACACCCGCGGCGTGCGGGTGCCCAGCTCCTCCGGGAGGACGTCGTCGAACCTGTCGGTAAGGCGGTGGCCCACCTCGTACACGCTGTGCCAGGCCACGTTGCGCACGTCGAGCGTGTAGGGGTGGATGATCGCGTTGGCCTTGGCGATGATCTGCTCGATGGTGGTCTTGCGGACCGCACCGCGGTCGTCCGCGGCGACCTCGCCGAGATCGACATACATGCGGAAGAGATGCCCGCCCTCGCGCGGGATCAGCAGGATGCTGCCGCCGTCGTGGGACTGGATGGCGCATTTGAGCCGGATGTCGGGGAAATCCGTGGAGGCGAGCACGTCCATGACGCCCCACGCGTGGTTGGCCTGGTCGCCCGCCATGGTGCAGCCGATCGAGTCGCGCACCTTGCTGCGGGCGCCGTCCGCGCCCACCACGTACCTGGCCCGCACGATGCGCTCCCGGCCCTCGTCAGGACCGGCGGTGTGCGCCAGCGTCACGGCGACCGGGTACTCGCCCTCGCCGGTGACCTCCAGGCCGCGGAACTCCAGCCCGTAGTCCGGGCTCATGCGGCTCGGGGACATGGCCATGAACTCGGCGAAGTAGTCGAGCACGCGGGCCTGGTTGACGATGAGATGCGGGAACTCGCTGATCCCGCCCGGGTCATCGAGGGTGCGCGCGCTGCGGACGATGTTCGAGGGGTCCGCGGGATCCGGCTTCCAGAACGCCATCTCCGTGATGCGGTACGCCTCGGCGATGATCCGCTCGGCGAAACCGAAGGCCTGGAAGGTCTCGACGCTGCGGGCCTGGATGCCGTCGGCCTGGCCGATCGCGAGCCGGCCCGGCCGGCGTTCCACGATCCGGGTGGTGACGCCCGGGAACTGGGACAGCTGGGCTGCGGCGAGCATGCCGGCGGGGCCGGAGCCCACGATCAGCACATCTACCTCGTCGGGAAGGTGTGTGGGCCGGTCGATGCCGGCGCCGGCGGCCGGCTGGACCCGCGGGTCACCGGATACGTAGCCGTGGTGGTGGAAATGCACGGGCTTTCCTCACTTCGTTGTGTGGCGGCCTGTCGCCGACCAAGCGTGTTCGATATTAGAACGTGACGTTCGATAATAGAATTTCGGTCCCTGATCCAAAACTGTACGTCAGATATGACGCAGGTTACAAGTGCCCCCAACGGCCCGGGCAAAGGCCCCGGCAAACATCCCCGCGCAAGGGGTTGACGCTCCCCGGCTTCCGGGCCATAGTGTTTCGTATACGATTTCGTACTCGATGAGGAGTAACATTTGGAACAGGTCACCGACCACATCCTGGCCGCGGCCCGCAAGGTCATCGCGGTGCATATCAACTACCCCAGCCGGGCAGCCCAGCGCGGCCGCACACCCGAGCAGCCCTCCTACTTCCTGAAGCCGTCGTCGTCGCTGGCTCTCGGTTCTGCATCAGCGCCTTCAACCGTGGAGCGCCCGGCCGGCTGCGAACTCCTCGGCTACGAGGGCGAGATCGCCCTGATCATCGGCAAGACCGCCCGCCGCGTGGGCCTCGAGGATGCGTGGAGCCATGTCGAATGGGTCACCGCCAGCAACGACCTCGGCGTCTACGACCTCCGCTACGCGGACAAGGGCTCCAACCTCCGCTCCAAGGGCGGCGACGGCTTCACGCCCGTGGGCCCGGGCCTGATCGCGGCAGACGCCGTCGATCCCGCCAAACTGCGGATCCGCACGTGGCACAACGGTGAACTGGTCCAGGACGACACCACCGTGGACCTGCTCTTCCCGTTCGCCCGGCTCGTGGCCGACCTGTCCCAGCTGCTCACCCTCGAAGAGGGCGACATCATCCTCACCGGCACCCCCGCCGGGGCGTCGGTGGCCACGCCGGGCGACGTCGTCGAGGTGGAAGTCAGCGCGACGACGGGAGGCGCCGCCGGCGGCGGGCTCACCACCGGCCGGCTGGTCACCCGGGTGGAGGAAGGCACGACGCCGTTCGCGGACTTCGGCGCCCGGCCCAAGACCGATGATCTCCAGCGGGAGGAAGCCTACGGTTCCCGTGAAGCGGCCGGCCTCGCCGCCGCCCAGCTGTCAGGGACGCCGGGCCTGTCCCCGGAGCTGAAGGCCAAACTGGAGTCCGTCTGCACGGCCACCCTGTCCTCCCAGCTGCGCAAGCGCGGCCTGAACAACGTCAGCATCGACGGCCTGTCCTCCACCCGCCCGGAGCGGCGGATCGTGGGCCTGGCCCGGACCCTGCGCTACGTGCCCAACCGCGAGGACCTGTTCACGACCCACGGCGGCGGCTTCAATGCCCAGAAGAAGGCCATCGATTCCGTCAACGAGGGCGAGATCCTGGTGATGGAAGCCCGCGGCGAAAAGGGCACCGGCACGATCGGCGACATCCTGGCCCTGCGCGCCCAGGTCCGCGGCGCCGCCGCCATCATCACCGACGGCGGCGTGCGCGACTTCACCGCCGTGGCCGCCATGGACATGCCTACGTACTATGCCAACCCGCACCCGGCCGTCCTGGGCCGCCGGCACATCCCCTGGGACACGGACATCACCATCGCCTGTGGCGGCACCACCGTGCAGCCCGGGGACATCATCGTCGCGGACGCCGACGGGATCCTGGTGATCCCGCCGGCCCTCGCCGACGAGCTCGCGGACGACTCCATCGCGCAGGAACGCGAGGAAACCTTCATCGCCGAGATGGTGCAGCAGGGCCACAGCGTCGACGGCCTCTACCCGCTCAACGCCGCCTGGCGGACCCGGTACCAGGAATGGGAAGCAGGCAAGACCAATGACTGAGACAGCCAGGGCCGCAGCCACGCCGGCCGCGACTTCCGGCAGCAAATCCGAGCAGGCCTATGCGGCCGTCAAGGCCCGGATCGTGGACGGGACCTACTCCCCCGGCTACCGGCTGGTGCTGGCCAAGATAGCCGAGGACCTGGGCGTCAGCGTGGTGCCGGTCCGCGAAGCGATCCGCCGGCTCGAGGCCGAGGGCCTGGTCAAGTTCGAGCGGAATGTCGGCGCCACTGTGTCCGGAATCGACCCCACCGAATACCTCTACACGATGCAGACCCTCAGCATCGTTGAGGGCGCCGCAACGGCACTCTCGGCCCCGCTGATCGGGGCGGCGGACGTGGCCCGCGCCCGGGCAGTCAACGCCGAGATGCGCGAATGCCTGCAGCACTTCGACCCCGTCCGGTTCACCCGGCTGAACCAGGACTTCCACAGCGTCCTGTTCGAGCACTGCCCCAACCCGCACATCCTGGACCTCGTCCACCGGGGCTGGAACCGGCTGGCGTCACTGCGCTCCTCCACGTTCCGCTTCGTCCCGGGCCGGGCCCACGAATCCGTCGACGAGCACGAGGCGCTGCTGCAGCTCATCGAGTCCGGCGCCAGCCCGGATGACATCGAAAAGGCCGCCCGCCGCCACCGCAGCGCCACCCTGGACGCGTACCTCGCCCAAACCAACGCGGGGTCACTTAGCGCCCATTAAGGCGCCCGGCATGGGCCGTAAGTGACCCCGCGTTGCACTATCAGTAAGGAAAAACAATGACGTTTACTGCCGCAGAAACCACCACTCACTACGTTCCGCAGGGCCTTCCCACCCACATCCAGCACTACATCAACGGCGACTTCGTTGATTCGGTGGGCGGGGCGACCTTCGATGTCCTGGACCCGGTGTCCAACACCAACTACGCCACCGCCGCCGCCGGCCAGAAGGAAGACATCGACCTCGCCGTAGCCGCGGCCCGCGAGGCGTTCACCAACGGCCCGTGGCCGAAGATGAAGCCGCGCGAGCGGGCCCGGGTCCTGAACAGGATCGCCGACGCCGTCGAAGCCCAGGAGGCCCGCCTGGCCGAGCTCGAAACCTTCGACACCGGCCTGCCCATCACTCAGGCCAAGGGCCAGGCGCTGCGCGCGGCCGAGAACTTCCGCTTCTTCGCGGACCTGATCGTGGCCCAGTTCGACGACGCCATGAAGGTCCCCGGCGCCCAGATCAACTACGTCAACCGCAAGCCGATCGGCGTCGCCGGGCTCATCACCCCGTGGAACACCCCGTTCATGCTCGAGTCCTGGAAGCTCGCCCCGGCCCTGGCCACCGGCAACACCGTGGTCCTCAAGCCGGCCGAATTCACCCCGCTCTCGGCCTCGCTCTGGGCGACGATCTTCAAGGACGCAGGGCTCCCCGACGGCGTCTTCAACTTGGTCAACGGCCTCGGTGAGGAAGCCGGCGACGCCCTGGTCAAGCACCCGGATGTGCCGCTGATCTCCTTCACCGGCGAAACCACCACCGGCCAGACCATCTTCCGCAACGCCGCGGCCAACCTCAAGGGCCTCTCCATGGAGCTCGGCGGCAAGTCACCGTGCGTCGTGTTCGCCGACGCCGACCTTGAGGCCGCGATCGACTCCGCCCTGTTCGGCGTCTTCTCGCTCAACGGCGAGCGCTGCACCGCCGGCTCCCGAATCCTGGTGGAGCGCGCCGTGTACGAGGAATTCTGCGACAAGTACGCCGCCCGGGCCAGGAACATCGTGGTCGGTGACCCGCACGACCCCAAGACCGAGGTCGGCGCGCTGGTCCACCCCGAGCACTACGCCAAGGTGGCCTCCTACGTGGAGATCGGCAAGTCCGAGGGCCGGCTGCTGGCCGGCGGCGGCCGCCCTGACCACCTGCCCGAGGGCAACTACATCGCACCCACGGTGTTCGCCGACGTCGCCCCGGACGCGCGGATCTTCCAGGAGGAGATCTTCGGCCCCGTCGTCGCCATCACCCCGTTCGATACCGACGAGGAAGCCCTCGCCCTGGCGAACAACACCAGGTACGGGCTCGCGGCGTACATCTGGACCCAGAACCTGACCCGCGCGCACAACTTCTCCCAAAACGTCGAGGCCGGCATGGTCTGGCTCAACAGCCACAACGTCCGCGACCTCCGCACCCCCTTCGGCGGCGTCAAGGCCTCGGGCCTGGGCCACGAGGGCGGGTACCGCTCGATCGACTTCTACACCGACCAGCAGGCTGTCCACATCACCCTGGGCACCGTCCATACGCCCAAATTCGGCGCCTAAGTTTCCCGCCGGCGCCACCCAGACCCCTTTCAAAGAAGAGAGAGCACCATGACCAACTTCGTCCCCACCCCCACTGTCCCGGCCCCGGACATCGTCCGCTGCGCCTACCTGGAACTTGTGGTCACGGACCTCGCCAAGTCCCGCCAGTTCTATGTGGACCTGCTGGGCCTGCACGTCACCGAGGAAGACGAGAACACCATCTACCTGCGCTCCCTCGAGGAGTTCATCCACCACAACCTGGTGCTGCGCAAGGGGCCCGTGGCCGCTGCGGCCGCCTTCGCCTACCGGGTGAAGTCGCCGGCCGAGGTGGACGCGGCCGAGGCCTATTACAAGGAACTGGGCTGCCGCACCGAGCGCCGCAAGGAAGGCTTCACCAAGGGCATCGGCGACGCCGTCCGCGTCGAGGATCCGCTGGGCTTCCCCTACGAATTCTTCTACGAGACCGAACACGTCGAGCGCCTCACCCAGCGCTACGACCTCTACTCCGCCGGCGAACTGGTCCGGCTGGACCACTTCAACCAGGTCACCCCGGACGTCCCGCGCGGCCGGGCGTACCTCGAGGACCTGGGCTTCCGGGTCTCCGAGGACATCAAAGACTCCGACGGCGTCACGTACGCCGCGTGGATGCACCGCAAGCAGACAGTGCACGACACCGCCCTGACCGGCGGCAACGGCCCGCGGCTGCACCACATTGCCTTCGCCACGCACGAGAAGCACAACATCATCCAGATCTGCGACAAGATGGGCGCCCTGCGCATCTCGGACCGGATCGAACGCGGCCCCGGCAGGCACGGCGTCTCCAACGCCTTCTACCTCTACATCCTGGACCCGGACGGCCACCGCATCGAGATCTACACCCAGGACTACTACACCGGCGACCCGGACAACCCCACCATCACCTGGGACGTTCACGACAACCAGCGCCGCGACTGGTGGGGCAACCCCGTGGTCCCCTCCTGGTACACCGAGGCCTCCCTGGTCCTGGACCTCGACGGCAACCCGCAGCCCGTGATCGTCCGTGAGGAAAAGAGCGAGATGGCCGTGACCGTGGGCGCCGACGGCTTCTCCTACACCCGCAAGGAAGAGGACGGCTCCGCCGGAGAAGCGACGGGCTTCAAGCTCGGGGCGCAGGTTTAGCGTGCTTGATCCCGCGACGATCGAGGCCATCGCAGACGAACTGCTGGAAGCCGGCCGCAGCCGTACTCCGGTCCCCCGCCTGACCACCCGTTACCCGGGGATGACGGTGGAGGACTCCTACGCAGTCCAGCGGCTGTGGCGGCGCCGCAACGAGGACGCCGGACGGACCCTCGTGGGCCGCAAGATCGGCCTCACGTCCAAGGCGATGCAGGCCGCCACCGGCATCACCGAGCCGGACTACGGCGCGATCTTCGATGACATGGTGCTGGAAACCGGCTGCTCCGTGGACTGGGACCGGTACACCCATCCCCGGGTGGAGGTGGAGCTCGCGTTCGTGTTGAAGAAGGACCTCGCCGGTCCCGGCTGCACCATCTTCGACGTCCTGAACGCCACGGACTACGTGGTCCCGGCCCTGGAGATCCTGGACTCCCGGATCGAAATGGAGGGACGGACCATCGTGGACACCATCGCGGACAACGCGGCGATGGGCGCCATGGTGATCGGCGGCAACCCCGTGCGTCCCGACGCCGTGGACCTGCGCTGGGTCTCCGCCATCCTCTACAAGAACCAGACCGTGGAGGAAACCGGCGTGGCCGCCGGCGTCCTGGACCACCCGGCCAACGGCGTGCACTGGCTGGCCAACAAGATCGCCGCCCACGGCGACGGCATGAAAGCCGGCGACATCATCCTCGCCGGCTCCTTCACCCGGCCCCTCTGGGTCTACAAGGGTGACACCGTGCACGCCGACTACGGCCCCCTGGGAGTTGTGACATGCCGTTTCGAGTAGAACCCGACGCCACCTTCAAGCACGCCCTGCGCACCCAAACCGGCACTGCCGGCCGTCCCCTGGCCGGGATATGGGTCTGCTCCGGCAGCCCGCTCGTGGCCGAAATCTGCGCCGGGTCCGGTCTGGACTGGCTCCTGATCGACGCCGAGCACAGCCCGAACGGCCTCGAATCCATCCTGGCCCAACTGCAGGCCGTGCACGGCTACCCGGTCCATCCGGTGGTCCGGCCGCCGGTGAATGACACGGTGCTCATCAAGCAGTACCTGGACCTGGGCGTCCAGAACCTGCTGATCCCCATGGTGAACTCGGCAGCCGAGGCGGAGGCCGCCGTGGCCGCCACCCGCTACCCGCCCCACGGCGTCCGCGGGGTGGGCTCGGCCCTTGCCCGGGCCGCGCGCTGGAACCGTATCCCGGATTACCTCGCCCGCGCCTCGGGCACCGTCAGCGTCACCGTCCAGATTGAATCCGTTGCCGCAGTGGCCGCCGTCGGGGAGATCCTCGAAGTGGAGGGCGTGGACGCGATCTTCCTCGGGCCCTCCGACCTCGCCGCCTCCATGGGGCTGCTGGGCCAGCAGGAACACCCCCGGGTACGCGCCGCCGTCGAACGCTGCCTCGCCGCCGCCACAGCGGCCGGCAAACCTGCCGGCGTGAACGCCTTCAACCCGGCAACGGCCCGCGCTTACCTGGCCGCCGGCGCCGCGTTCGTGCTGGTCGGGGCCGATGTGTCCATCCTGGCCCGCGGCTCCGAGGCCCTTGCCGCCGACTACATCCCACCGGATGCGGTGGCTGAGCCCGGCGGCACCCCCGCCAGCTACTGAGGGCCCTCCGCTTTAAACGCAGTTAAACGCGACGGCGGCAGCCACCTTTTCCAGGTGGCTGCCGCCGTAGCATTTCTGCGTGCCGCGCGTCGGGACCGGTGGGTCCTAGCTGTAGAGCTCGCTCTTGGGCGCGTTGTTCTTGACCTTCTGCCAGCCCAGCCACAGCACCAGGGCGAAGAACGGGACGGTCGCCAGGGTCCACAGGCCCAGGTGGAAGACCTCGCCGGTCTTGCTGGTCATGGTGTCGAAGCCGATCAGCACGGTGATGGCCAGTAGTGCGACCAGCCCGGCCCAGCTGGTCCACGGCGAGCCCGGCATGGGCAGGCTGGAGACGCGGCCCTTCTGGTGGCGCAGCGCGATCTGGCTGGCGAAGATGGCGCCCCACGTGAAGATCACACCGATCGAGGCGGTGTTCAGCGCGAGGTCGAAGGCGTGCGAGCCGCCGAGCCAGATGTTCAGCATGATGCCCACGAGGTAGAAAGCTGCGATCGCAAGGATGGCCGCGTACGGCACGTGGCGCTTGGACATCCTGGTGAGCCACTGCGGGGCATGCCCGTTGTTGGCCATCGTGCGGAAGACACGGCCGATCGAGTACAGGCCCGAGTTGCAGGAGGACAGCGCGGCGGTGATGACGATCATGTTCATCACGTCGCCCACCCAGCCGAGGCCCATCTGGCCAAACACGGTGACGAACGGGGACACGCCGGCCTTGTACTGGTCCGAGGGCAGCAGCATGGCCAGCAGCAGCACGGAACCGACGTAGAACACCACAATGCGCAGTACGACGGCGCGGATCGCCTTGGGCACTTCGCGCTTGGCGTTCTGCATCTCACCGGCGGTGATACCGACGAGTTCGATGCCGTTGTAGGCGAAGATCACGGCGTTGAGCACGAGGACCATCACCAGGGCGCCCTTGGGGAACATCCCGCCGTCGTCGGCGAAGAGGTTGGTCACGGAGGCGTGGCCCGTGCCGACCTTGGCGTTGGTGACCACCATGAAGGTGCCAACGGCCAGGAAGATCAGGATGGCGCCGACCTTGAGGCAGGACGCCCAGAATTCAAACTCGCCGAACGCCTTGACGCTGAGCAGGTTGACGGCCACGAGCAGCGCGAGGGCGGCAATCGCGGAGGCTTCCACCGGCACGTTGGGGAAGAAGAACTGGAAGTACAGGCCGATCGCGATCAGTTCGGCGATCCCGGTCATGCCCCAGTTGATGAAGTACATCCAGCCGGAGAGGAAGGCGCCCTTCTTGCCGAACATTTCGCCGGCGTAGCTGACGAAGGAGCCCGAGGTCTGGCGGTACATGATGAGCTCGCCCAGCGCCCGCATGAGCAGGTAGGCGATCACGCCGGCGATGGCGTAGGAGAAGATCAGCGCCGGGCCCGTGGAGGCCAGGCGTCCGCCGGCGCCCATGAACAGGCCGACGCCGATTGCGCCGCCCATCGAGATCATCGTCACGTGGCGCCCGCTCAGGGTCTTCTTATAGCCCTCGGCGCTGAGGGTCGAGTCGACGGCGGTTTCCGCGGGCGCGCTCTGGAGTTCTGTGGGGGTAATTGATGGCACAACGGTTCCTTGTAGGTCGGATTATGGCCGGGACGGGACCGGGATTCGGTTACATTCCATTCGGGTTTCGGCCCGGTGGGACAGCAAGATGTACCGAACCTCACAAGGAGTCAAACCCTCGCGCGGCTCATCCATCGTACTGGAATTCCCGGACCGGCCGTGACGCGGGCAACAGCAGTCGGGCGCTATGCCTAATTAATGACACCAAATCTGCCAAATAGCAGAATAATGTTCTATTTTGTCCGCGCTGGCTCCGGCGAATCGTTCTGCTACGCCAGGGCGCCGTCCCGCATCGAGTACCGGAGCCAGTTACTGGCGCCGTTTCCGTGCCCGGTTTCCTGCCTGGCGCCGTGCCTTGTTTCTCGGCTCGTCCCTCGCCTGGCGCAGGTGCTGAACCACTCACCCAGCGCGCGGTCGTGGCTGACCATGACCAGTGTCCCTGCGAACTCGGACAGGGCCGCTTCAAGCTGTTCCACCAGCACGGGCGCCAGGTGGTTGGTGGGCTCGTCCACCAGCATCGTCCCGAACCCGCCCAGCAGGAGCCGGGCCAGCGCCAGCCTGCGTTGCTGCCCCGCGGAAAGGCTGCCCACCGGCACGTGGAATTCGCTGGTCCGGAAGAGCCCCAGGCGCAGCAGCGCCTCGGCGTGCTCATCGATATTGCCGCCCAGGCCCGCGGCAAAGGCGGGCAGGAGCCGCAGTCCCGGGCGCTGCGGGAGTTCCAACTCCTGCTGCAGGTAGCCGATCCGGCCGTGCCTCACCACTTTGCCCTGGGCCGGTTCCAGTGTGCCGGCGAGGACGGAGAGCAGCGTGGACTTCCCGGCACCGTTGGGGCCCGTGATGAGGATCTTCTGGCCGGCTTCCACCCGGAAGTCCGTGGGTTCCAGCCGGCCGGGCACCGCGACCCCCTGCGCCTCGAGCGCCGGGCCAACAGCTACGTCCGCCCGCAGATCCGTTGCCAGTTTCAGGGGCACCGGGGGACGGTCAATGGGGTTTGCCTCCAGCCGGCGCAGACGCTCCTGGGCGTTGCGGACCTTGCTGGTGGCCGCCTTCTGCCACGTGCCGGCCTTGAAGTCGAACCCCATCTTGTCGCCGTCGCGCTGGCGGGCGTAGCCCATCTTGCCGGCAACCGTGTCCGCCTGGAGCCGTTCGGCCGCCATCGCGTCCAGCCACCCGTGGTACTGCTGTGCCCAGCGCTGGCGCTCGGCAGCCTTCTCCCGCAGGTAGCCTTCATAGCCGTTGCCATACCGGTTGACCGACCGGCGCTCGGCATCGACCTCAATCACGGTTGAGGCCACTTTGCGCAGCAGCACGCGGTCGTGGGAGACCACCACCACCGTGCCGCGGTGCGCGGCCAGCCGCGCCTCCAGCCAGGCCGTGCCGGACGCGTCCAGGTGGTTGGTGGGTTCGTCCAGGAGCAAAATGTCGGCGGGATCGGCGAGAACGCAGGCCAGCGCCACCCGTTCCTGTTCCCCGCCGGAGAGCGAGCCCAGTGTCCGCATCCGGTCCAGCCCGCCCAGGCCGAGCCTGTCCAGCGCCGCTTCCACCCGGGATTCCGCGGCGTAGCCTTCCCGGAGCTGGTACTGCGTCTGCAGGTTTCCGTAGCGCTCCAGTTCGTCCGCTTCCGCGCCGGCCAGCCCGTCCTCCAGGCGGTCCAGCTCGGCCTCCAGCGCGCGGAGTGATTCCAGTGCGGCGTCGATCGCGTCGCTGACAGTGAACTGCTCCGGCATGCCATGGGTCTGGGCGAGGTAGCCCACGCGGCCGTGGCTGACGGACGTGCCCTCGTCCGGGGCCTCGAAACCGGCCAGGATACGCAGCAGTGTGGATTTGCCCGCGCCGTTTTCGCCGACGATCGCCACATGTTCGCCAGCCGTGATGGCAACGTCGACGCCGGCAAAGAGCTGGCGGTCCCCATAGCCGTGGGATACGCCCGAAAGGCGGAGATGTTCGCTCAAGGAGTCCTCGCAGTAGGTGCCAGCCTGCCCGACGGCGGCTTGCGTCCTCAGTATGGCACCGCCGGCCGTCACTGGGCACTGAGGCCCTGGGCACCGAGGCGGGTGCCGACGTCGGGCGTCAGGTCTGCGATGGCGCCGCGGATCAGCTGGACCGCGTCCTCCTGCCTCGGCGCTAGGCTGGGGGGCATGGGCACAGCTCTCCGTACACCACCCGCGCCGCAGCCGGAGCTTTACCGGTTCTCCCGGCTGGATTTCATCACTGTTGGACTCTATGTTGCCGTGGCCGGTCTATTCGCCGTGGCGGGCAGCCTGCTGGAGCCGCTGCTGCTGCAGATATCGCCCAATCCTGCTGTGGCGTCCTACGCGGTGAACCTGATCTTCTATGCAACGGTCGGCGCCCTTGCCCTGACCGCCGCGCGGCATGTTGCGGTCCGCGATCTCCGCGTCCTTGCCACAAGGCCCTGGTTCACGGCCCTGATGGTGCCGCTGACCGTCGTGGCGATGCTCATTCTCACCGCGGTTCTCGTGGCCCTCAGCGGACCTGTGCAGACCTCCGCCAACCAGGCGGGCCTTCAGGCGCTCATGCAGCAGGTCCCGGTCTGGCTCATGGTCCCCCTGCTGGTGTTGGTCGGCCCGTTCGTCGAGGAGTACATTTTCCGCCATTTGCTGATCGGCAAACTGAGCCGCCGGGTCAACCTCTGGGTCTGCTGCATCATGTCCGTGGTCCTGTTCGCGGCCCTGCACATCGTGGGCCAGGAGCAAATGACCCTGCAGGTGCTGATGCCGTACCTTGCCATGGGCGCCGTCCTGGTGTTCGTGTACGTCTGGACCGGGAAGAACGTGATGTTCTCCTACTTCGTCCACGCCTCCAAGAACCTCCTGGCGGTCGTCTTCATCTACGCCATTCCGCCCGAGGTGCTCGAACAGCTGCAGCAAGTGCAGGGGTAACCGAAGCAGCGCGGCGGCGCATGGCACCCGGCTCCCCTCTGGTTGTTCGCCGGCGCATGCGTTATCTTGAGGGCACTTCGCGATGGTTTGGGAGGGCTGGAGCGGCAACCTTGTATTGGGGAGGACTGCCATGAAAGCCCACGCCCACCGAATGTTCGCACTCCCGGCAGCTGCGGCGATGACGACACTTCTCGCGCTGAGCGGCTGCGTGTCCCTTCCCGGCGCCGCACCGACTGCACCGGCTGCACCGGCCACCCCAACGGCCACGTCTGCAGCGCCGGCGACCCCGCCGCCAACCAGCCAGGCGGCCGTCACGGCACCAGACCCGGTCGCTACCGGAAGCCGACAGCCGGGCGGGTGGGCCGGCACCGTCGCGAGTGTCCGCTCCGGAGTAGCAAAGATCAACGTCACGCTGTGCGACGCAGGCGGCGTCGGTACCGGTTTCCTCATCGAGAATGACCTCATCGTCACCGCCGCACACGTCGTGAAGGACCAAGCCGCCATCAGCATCAGCCTCGGAACAGAGATCTCGAGCGCGCAGGTACTCGGTATTGATGAGGCGGCCGACCTTGCTCTTTTGCGCACCGCCCGCCCGGTCAGCGGCCACATCTTCGACTTCGTCAGCGCTCCCCCGGCACTGGGCGAAGACGTGGCGGCGCTGGGCTTTCCCCTGGACGCCGACCTGACCTTCACCGCGGGACGCGTCAGCGGACTGAACCGGGAGCAGACAATCGGCACAAGGACGGTCAGCAACCTGATCCAGACCGACGCCGCCATCAATCCTGGAAACAGCGGCGGCCCGCTGCTGACCATGGACGGCAAGGTGGCAGGAGTCGTGAGCTCCAAGCGGGCCTGGGTTTTCGGTGCAGGCAGCGAAGGCAACTACAGTGCCGAAGGCACGGCCTTCGCTGTGGATGCCCGCAAGGCTGTCCTCGCCGTCGAGAGCTGGAAGAACCGCACCACTTCGCTGTCCCCGACAAGCTGCGGCCTGCCGGCACCGGCAGACACCAGCGCGATAGACGTTACGGTGAATTCCGATCACCCGCAGGCCGCCAACATCACCCAGAGCCTGGTATTTCATGGCCAGTCCATCAACCGCGGCGCATACGACCTCGCGTTCGCCATACTGACACCCGAGATGCAGGACCGGATGGGTGGACTCGAGACATGGCGGGAGGGGCTCGGCTCGTCTTTCTGGCGCACGCTGGAGGTCGAGGACGTATCCGCTGCCGGACCCGATCTCACGGCGTCCGTCCGGCTGAGGACCGTTCAGGACGCGCAGCACGGGCCCGACGGGCAGTCCTGCTCGGAATGGAAGCTCGACTACCTGATGACCTGGGATGGATCGATCTGGCGGATCGCGGACTCCCTTACGCCGCAAGGGCCTCCGGTGCCTTGCGGCGCCTGAACCCTACCGCCGCGAGCCGCGACGTCGTAGGTTCTTCCCATGACACTGAAAATCCAGATAGTCGTCGACTGCAAAAACCCGCACGAGCTCGCCGACTGGTGGGCCGAAACCCTGGAATGGGCCGTGGAGCCGCAGGATGAGGTTTTCATCCACTCCATGATCGAGCAGGGCTTCGCGACGGAGGCGGAGACCACCACGCACCGGGGCAAGGTCGTGTGGCGCGAGGGTGCCGCGATCCGGCCGCCCGAGGAACTCGACGCCAAGGCGCCCGCCCACCGCGTTTTGTTCCAGATTGTCCCGGAGGAAAAGACGGTCAAGAACCGGGTCCATTGGGACGTGCGGCTCGCGGGAGGGGACAAGGACGCCGTGCGGGCCGCCCTTGAAGCGCGCGGCGCCACGTTCCTCTGGTCTGCCAGTCAGGGACCGCATTCCTGGCACACCATGGCGGACCCGGAAGGCAACGAGTTCTGCATCAGCTGACGCGATTACTAGACTCGGACTGTGAGCAACGAAATCCCCGCCAAGGTATCCGACGTCTTTGACCCCTCCCGGTGGCGCACCGTGTCCGGTTTCGACGACTTCCAGGACATGACCTACCACCGGCAGGTGGAGCGCTCCACCGACGGGGAGGTGGTCCGGGACCTGCCCACCGTCCGCATCGCCTTCGACCGCCCCGAGGTCCGCAATGCCTTCCGGCCCGGCACCGTGGACGAGCTCTACCGCGCCATGGACCATGCCCGGATGACCCCGGACGTGGCCACCGTCCTGCTCACCGGCAACGGCCCCTCCCCCAAGGACGGCGGGCACTCGTTCTGCTCGGGCGGGGACCAGAGGATCCGCGGCCGCGACGGGTACCGGTACGTAGTACAAAACTCAGCTGACGGCGAGACCAAGGAATCCATCGATCCCGCCCGCGCCGGCCGGCTGCACATCCTGGAAGTCCAGCGGCTCATGCGCACCATGCCCAAGGTGGTCATCGCCGTCGTCAACGGCTGGGCAGCCGGCGGCGGGCACTCCCTCCACGTGGTCTCGGACCTCACCATCGCCTGCCGCGAGCACGGCAAGTTCAAGCAGACCGACGCCACCGTGGGAAGCTTCGACGCCGGCTACGGCTCGGCCCTCCTGGCCCGCCAGATCGGCCAGAAGTCCGCCCGGGAAATCTTCTTCCTGGCCCGTGAATATTCGGCCGAGGACATGGTCCGGATGGGCGCCGTGAACGAGGCCGTGGACCATGGACGCCTCGAGGAGGTCGCCCTGGAGTACGCCGCTGACATTGCCCGGCAGTCCCCGCAGGCCATCCGCATGCTCAAGTTCGCGTTCAACCTCGCCGACGACGGCCTGGCCGGCCAGCAGGTCTTCGCCGGCGAGGCGACCCGTCTGGCGTACATGACGGACGAGGCCGTGGAGGGCAAGGAAGCCTTCCTCGAGAAGCGCGATCCCGACTGGTCCGCTTTCCCGTACTACTTCTAAGGCGCGCTGTGACTTCCGGAGCCATGAACATCGAGCCTGCGCTCAAGGCGCTGGCTGCTGCCCTCCACGGCGAGGGACCCGCCGTCGAACTCTCCGCCGGGCCGGACGGCTCGCCGGTGCTGGGGTTCCCTGACACGGCCGGCATCGAGGACGCGGCCGTCGTGGTCCGGACCTCCGGGTCCACCGGCACGCCGAAGGCGACCGTCCTGACCGTCGAGGCCCTGGCGGCCTCGTCTGTGGCGACCGCCTTTGCGCTCAAGGGCGAGGGCCAGTGGCTGCTAGCCCTTCCCGTCCAGTATGTGGCCGGCGTCCAAGTGCTGGTCCGCTCGCTTTTTGCCGGGACCCGCCCGTGGGCCATGGACCTCTCCGGCGGTTTTACGCCGGAGGCCTTCACCGCCGCGGCCCTGGAGCTCACGGACAAGATCCGTTTCACCTCGCTGGTGCCCACCCAGCTCCAGCGCCTGCTGGACGCGCCCTCCGCCGAGACGCTGGCGGTGCTGCGGCGCTTCAACGCCATCCTGCTCGGCGGCGGACCCGCGTCCGCGCAGCTGCTCGACGCGGCCCGGGACGCCGGCGTGCGGGTGGTGACTACCTACGGCTCGTCCGAGACCTGCGGCGGGTGCGTGTACGACGGCTTCCCGCTCGAGGACGTCCTGGTCAGGGTGGAGGACGACGGCCGCATCCTGCTGGGCGGGGCAACCATTGCCGCCGGCTATCTTCAGGCCCCAGAGCTCTCGGCAGCGGCGTTCATCGAAGCGGACGGCGTCCGCTGGTACCGGACCAATGACCTCGGTGAACTGGACGCCGACGGCCGGCTCACCGTGCTCGGCCGGGCCGACGACGTCGTCATCACCGGCGGCGTCAAAGTTTCCGCCGCCCATGTCCAGGCTGAGCTGGAAAAGCTCGACGGCGTGCGGGCGGCTTTTGTCGCCGGTGTGCCGTCCGCGGAGTGGGGCCACGCCCTGGCCGCGTACGTCGCAGTGGCCGACAGTTCCCCGGAAGGGCTGGCGGCGTTCGCCGACCGCCGGAACCAGACCTGGGCCCCGTCGCTGGGCGCACTGGCCCCGAAAACCGTGCTGCCCGCCGCGGAACTGCTCATGCTGCCCAACGGGAAACCGGACCGGCTGGGCATGACGGTCCGGCTGGACGCCCTCCATCAGGGAAAATAGACAAGCGCTTCCGGCTTCCGGCCGGCAACTCAAACCACCAACGAGCATTCAACCAACCAACGAGGTACTGACCGTGGCCACAGCCGCACAATGGATCCAAGGCGCCCGACTGCGCACCCTGCCGGCCGCAATCGCACCGGTGCTGATCGGCAGCGCAGCCGCCTACGAGATGGATTCGTTCATCCTGCTGAACGCCATGCTGGCCGCCCTGGTCGCCCTGCTCCTGCAGATCGGCGTCAACTACGCCAACGACTACTCGGACGGGATCCGGGGCACGGATGAGGACCGGGTGGGTCCGCTCCGGCTGGTGGGCTCGGGGGCGGCCAGCCCGGAGCACGTCAAACGGGCCGCGTTCGCAGCCTTCGGGCTGGCGATGCTGTTCGGCCTGATCCTCGTGATCATCACGCAGGCCTGGTGGCTGATCCTGGTCGGCGTCGGCTGCGTGCTGGCCGCCTGGGGTTATACCGGCGGCAAGAACCCGTACGGCTATCTCGGCCTGGGCGACGTCTTCGTGTTTGTGTTCTTCGGCCTCGTCGCAACGCTGGGCACCACGTACACGCAGGCGGGGCAGTTGAGCGTGGCCGCGATCATTGGGGCGATCGGCACGGGGCTGATCGCGTGCGCCCTGCTGATGGCCAACAACGTCCGCGACATCCCGACCGACAGGAAGGCGGGGAAGAAGACCCTGGCCGTGCGGCTCGGGGACAAGCATGCGCGCGAAAGCTATGTGCTGATGCTGGCCGTCGCGATCCTGCTGGTCATCGTCCTGGCCCCCGCCCGGCCCTGGATGCTGATCGTGCTCCTGCTGATCCCCGCCAGCCTCATGCCGTCCTGGCTGATGATCGCCGGGCGGCGCCGCAAGAGCCTGATCCCGGTCCTGAAGCAGACCGGACTAATCAACCTCGGCTTCGCCGCGCTGTTTTCAATCGGACTCGTCCTCAGCCACGGGTTCTAAGCCGCGGGCTTAGGGCCGCGGCTCCCCGGGGCTTCCCGGGGCTTCCAGGGGCTTCCAGGGCTTCAGGGGACCAGCCCGGGGGCTCAGGGCCGCGGTTTCCCGGGGCTTGCAGGGCTTCAGGGAACCAGCCCGGGGGCTCAGGCCCCCGGTTGCCGGGAATCTTTGGGGCGGTCGTCCGTGCGGACGGCAATGTCGGGGTTCTCGTCCACGAGGCGGTCTTCGGCCTCGGCGTCGGCCACCTCTCCTGCGCTGCGCATCGGCTTGGCCTTGCCCGAGAACCGGTGGTGGAGCGTCGCGGTGGCCGCGTCGCGCTGCTTCTGGAAGAACAGGAAGCTGACGGCGAAGGACATCATTCCGGCGCACAGGGCGGCCAGGAGCACCCCCAGCTGCAGGTAGAGAAAGAGCGCAAACAAGGGCGCAAACAGCGCCAGTCGAATAAGGGTGTATTTGAGGAAAGCCACGCCTCAAGTTTAGCCGCCAGGACGGCGCGCTGCTTCGGCCATCCCGCTCCCCTCGTCCGCGGTGCCGGCAGCCTGCACCCGGGCATAGTGACCGGCGCCGTCGAGGCGCCCGACGGCTAGACTGAAGGTATGCTCCGTGTAGTGGTTCCGATCGTCATACTGGCCGTGTTTGTCTATGGACTGGTGGACCTCATCCGCACTGACGCGCGGCTGACCAGGGGCATCTCCAAGACCGCCTGGATTTTCGTGCAGGTCCTCCTCCCCGTGGTCGGCGCCACGCTGTGGTTTCTCATGGGACGCCCCCGCGCCACGGACACCGCACCGGTCGCCTACAGCCACCCGGTAGCGCCAGATGACGACCCCGAGTTCCTGCGCAACCTTGAGATCCGCCACCGCAACCAGACCGAGGCCGACAGGCTCAAGAAGCTCAAGGAAGAACTCGACGCCAAGGACCGCAAGAACGACGCCGGCAACGCGGAAGCCGGCGGCAGCGAAGGCGCCGGCGGTGCCCACGAACCCGGCGACGCCGGAACGCCCGGCACCGACGAGGTCAAGTAGCCCCAGCTCAAGTACGTGCGTTGACCGTTCCACTATTCCTGCCACCTCCATGGTGGATACCGACGAAGTGCCCGGTGCCAAGCGCGAATCTGGAGCTTAGAATGTCTAGATCATCGGCCGACCCATCTGAGCTCGGAAGTGGTGGAAATGCGTTTGAACCATGGATAACATTTCGCGCAGGGCACTGCTTACCGCCGGCTTGGGTGCAGGCATTCTCGTTTCGTTGCCCGGGGCCGCTGTGCCCGGCATCTCGACCGCGCAGGATGCCGGACTCCGGGGCGACCCGTTCACGCTCGGCGTCGCCTCAGGCGAACCCTGGCCGGATGGCTTCGTGCTCTGGACCCGCTTGGCGCTGGACCCGCTCACCGAGGACGGCCTCGGCGGGATGCCGTCCCGAAGCATCCCGGTAGCCTGGGAGGTAGGCGAGGACGCCGCGCTGGGCAAAGTGGTGGCCCGGGGCCTTGAATACGCCCATGTAGAGAACGCCCATTCCGTACATGTGGAATTGCGGGGGCTCCAGCCGGGACGCGAGTACTTTTATCGGTTCCGGTGCGGACGCCATGTGAGTCACACTGCCCGGACGCTTACGAGCCCCGCACCAAATGAGACTCCGGCGGCGCTCGCCATGGCCTTCGCCAGCTGCGCGAAGTATGAGCAAGGCTACTTCACGGCATACGCGCGCCTTGCCCAAGACCACCCTGACCTGGTGCTGCACCTTGGCGACTACGTGTACGAACGCCGCAGCGGCACCGATGTCCGCGAAGTCGCCCGCAACCGCGACGTGCTGGAGACGGTAACGCTTGAGGGCTACCGCCAGCGCCATGCGCAGTACAAGTCCGACGCCGATCTGCAGGCTGCGCATGCGATCGCACCGTGGCTGGTGGTCTGGGACGACCACGAAGTCGACAACAACTATGCGGATGACGTTCCCGAGGACAGGAGCCCGGCCGAGATGAACGATACCGCTGCCCGCTTCCGTGTGCGCCGCGGCGCGGCGTTCAAGGCCTACTACGAGAACATGCCGCTGCGCGCGTCCTCTGTGCCGGCCGGAGCGGACATGAAGATATATCGCACGATCCCTTGGGGCCAGCTGGCCAATTTCCATATGATGGACACCCGCCAGTATCGGGATGCCCAGGTCTCCGGCGGCTGGGGCAAGAATCTTGCCGGGCGGCTGGACAAGAACCGCACAATCACCGGCACCCGGCAGGAGAATTGGCTCCTGGAAGGATTCAAGAACTCCACCCAGCGCTGGGACATCCTGGGCCAGCAGGTCTTCTTCGCCGAACGGGACCGCAATAAGGCGGCCGGTATCGACGACGTTTCCATGGACAGCTGGGACGGCTACGCGGCATCGCGCCGGCGTATCACCCAGGGCTGGGTGGATGCCAAGGTGCGTAACGCCGTCGTCCTCACGGGGGACGTGCACCGGCACTGGGCCAACGAACTGAAGATCGACTATAAGGACCCTGACTCGCCGGTGGTGGGCTCAGAACTGGTCAGCACGTCCATTACCTCCGGGGGCAACGGTTCGGCTGCTACAGTCGATCCCGTCATGGCGTGGAATCCGCATTTGAAGTTCTTCAACAACCAGCGTGGCTACGTGAATACACGGATCACCAAGGACTCCCTCCGGGCGGATTTCCGGGTACTGGACTTCGTCAGCAGGCCGGGGTCCCCGGTCAGCACCAAGGCCTCGTTCCAAATCAACGACGCCCTTCCGGGCCTAGACCCCCGCGCTTAGGCACGGCAAGACGCACCTCTCCCCCGGCCGGCCCAACCGCACTCCTTGGACACGAATGGCCGCCAAACCCAGGGGCTTGGCGGCCATTCCGTTCGCGAATCGGTGCGGCTTACAGTCCCGAGTAGGAGTGCAGGCCGTTGAAGAACTGGTTCACGATCGTGAAGTTGAAGACCACGCACAGGTAGCCGACGATCGACAGCCAGGCAGCACGGGTTCCGGTCCAGCCGCGGGTGGCGCGGGCGTGCAGGTATCCGGCGTAGACGACCCAGATCACGAACGTCCAGACTTCCTTCGTGTCCCAGCCCCAGAACCGGCCCCAGGCTTTCTCCGCCCAGATGGCGCCGAACATGAGCGTAAACGTCCAGCCGACGAACGCGATCGCGTTGATGCGGTAGGACAGGTTCTCCAGGCTCAGGGCGTTCGGGACCAGGCGCATGAACCCGAGCTTGTCGGCTCCGCCGGCGGCGATGGTCTTCTGCCGGTGCGACTGCACGAGCTGCAGCGCGGACATCGCGAAAGTCAGGGTGAACAGCGCCGAGGACATTACCGCGATGGAAACGTGGATGATCAGCCAGTAGCTCTGGAGCGCCGGCACGAGGTGGCCCACGGGGGTCCAGAAGGCGATGGAGGCGGCAACCAGCATGATGATGGCCAGGCCGATCACGAACGTGCCCAGGAAGCGCAGGTCGCGGCGGATCAGCACCAGCAGGAAGACGGCCACGGCCACGAACGCGCCCGTGGTGAGGAATTCGTACATGTTGCCCCATGGCACCCGGCCGGCACCGAGCGCGCGGGTGATCACGCCGGCCGCATGAATCGCGGCGCCGAGGACGGTCAGCGCGACGGCGACGCGGGCGGGGGCACGCCGCTCGCCGGCGTAGCGCATGCTGCCGTCGGCGGTCTGGCCCGCGCCTGCGGCGGTGCCGGGGCGGGAGGTGGCCGACGTCGGACGCTCGGCACGGCCTGCCGGGCCGCTGACGTCCGCATCGGAGCGGGCCGCGTCGGCTCCGGCAGCCCCCGCACCGACGCCGACCGGAACGCGCGCGGCATTGGCCTCGGCCGCCGCGCCGGAGAGCTCCGCGGCCTTGAGGTCCACCGCGCGCAGCGTCTTGCTGCTCTTGGCCAGGTCCCAGGCGAAGGCGATGAACGCCACCGTGTACGTGCCGGCGGCCAGCAGCATGAACAGCTCGCTGTACTGGCCCATGGTTTCGTTGATCGAGAACGGCATTACTGATCCTTCTTCGACTCGGAAGAGCCGGCTGTTGACTGGATGAAGTCTTCTGCGGGTTTTTCAGGAGCGGCGTGCATGCCGCTGGCACCGGTGCTGCCTGTTGCCGTGCTGGCCTTATCCGCCCGGTCATTATCCGCTGTTGCGCTGGGAGCGGGCTGGGAGCCGGTCGCGGCGTCATCGCCCAACAGCCAATCGTCGGAAAGGAGTTTCCGGATTGCCGCGGCCTCCCCGGCCAGGCGGTGGTCCTCACCGCGGGCCAGGAGACCATACTCCACCATGGTGCGGCCGTCCTCGTGGGTGCCGGTGCGGACCCAAACACGGCGGCGGTTCACATAGAGCGAGGTCACAAGCCCGGCCACGGCCAGGAGCGCGAAGATCAGGGCGTACAGCTGGCCGGGGTTGTGGTGGATGTCCACGCCGATGTAGCGCTTGACGCCGTCGAAGCTGATGGAACCTTTGCCGTTCGGCAGCGTGTAGCTGCTCCCGGGCGCCAAAACGATGCCCTTGGTGTCCAGGTTGCGGGCGTTGAGCGGCGTCAGTTTCTTGACGTCGAGCTCGAAGACGTTCTGCGGGGAGCCCGCGTCCAGGCCGAGGTCGCCGAAGTAGGAATTCAGGGTCAGCTGCGGGTTGATGAGCTCCGGATCACCGCTGAAGGACACGCCCTTGTCGGTGACAAACGCCGTCGGCAGGAAGAACCCGGCGAAGGCGAGCTGTTCGGGTTTTGCGTCCGGAACCTTGATCACCACGGAGGAGTAGTAGTTCTCGCCCTGGAGCTTGGCCACCACGGGTCCCTGCATGGCAACATTGCCCGCGCCGTCGCGAATCGTGACGACGGGAGCGTAGCCGTTGCCGGTGAGGTACACGCTGGTGCCGCCGAGGCTGAGGGGGTCGTTGACCTTGAGCACCTCCTTCTTGGCGGGTGCGTCCGGGTTTTCCTTCGTGGTCACGGCGGCGGTGAAGTCGATGGGCTGACCGAACTTGCCCTTCGATTCACGGTCGAAGGTGATGTCGAACTTGTCCAGCTGGACCGAATAGGGCTGCAGCTGGCTGCTCTGGAAATTGGTGCCGGGGGTGAACTGGTCGTAGCCGACGAGGGTGTTGACGAACGTGTCGCCCTCCACCAGGATGCGCTGCCCGCTGTAGCCGAAGAGGCCGCCGGCCGCCACCGAAACCAGCACTCCGATCAGCGCGGTGTGAAAGACGAGGTTGCCGACTTCCTTCAGGAAGCCGCGCTCGGCGCCCAAGGACGGGCGGGCGCCGTCGCGGTCCCGCACGTCGACGCGGTAGCCGCGCTTTTTCAGCAGCTCGGCGGCGTCGGTGATGGCGGCCGACGCCGGGATCCCGGCGTCGGCCGGAATCACCAGGGTGCCGTATTCGGGGAGCCTGGACAGGCGGGCGGGGGTGCGCGGGGGCTGGGAGCGCATCGCTTTGTAGTGCGCGATGGCGCGCGGGATCACGCAGCCAATCAGCGAGACGAACAGCAGGATGTAGATCGCGGAAAACCAGGCGGAGGAGTAGACGTCGTAGAGCTGCACCGAGTCCAGGATCGAGCCGTAGTCCGGGTGGTCCTTGATGTACTGCGTGACAATCGCCGGGTTGGCCGGGCGCTGCGGGAACAGCGAGCCGGGCACGGCGGCGACGGCCAGCAGCAAGAGCAGGAACAGGGCTGTGCGCATGCTGGTCAGCTGCGTCCACGCCCACCGGAGCATGCCCAACGGACCCAGCGTGGGCAGGACGGCCTCGGGCTTCGGGGACTTCTTCTTTTCGTTCACGCGCTCGCTCATCAGATTGGCAAATTCACATCGGTTTGGAACCAGTACTGCAACCCGGAGACCCAGGTGCCCCACACACCGCTCGCCATCAGGATCCCAAGCAGGATCAGGATGCCGCCGCCAGTGCGCTGGATGGCGAGCCGGTGGTTGCGGAAGAAGGACATCACGCCAATGCCGCGGCGCACGGCCAGGGCGATCAGCAGGAACGGGATTCCCAGCCCAAGGCTGTAGACGAACGCCAGGAACGCCCCCTTGGCCGCCGAGGAGCCGCCGGAGAGGCTAAGGAGCTGGACGGCCGAATACGTCGGACCGATGCACGGTGCCCAGCCCAGCCCGAAGGTGATGCCCAGCAAGGGCGCGCCCCAGAGACCGGCCGGGGGTTTGGCATGGATCTTGGCATCGCGCTGGAGCCAGCCGAAGCCGCCCATGAACACCACGCCCATGACGATCACCAGGACGCCCAGCAGCTGGGTGATCCACATGTTCTGCGAGCCCGTGATGAAGCTGCCCAGCTGCCCGAAGGCGCCGCCGAGCAGCACGAAGATCACGGAGAAGCCCAGGACGAACAGCCCGATGCCGGCCAGCATGCGCCCGCGCCTTTGCTTCTGCAGGTCGACGCCGGTCAGCCCCGTGACGTAGCCCAGGTATCCGGGCACCAGCGGGAGGACGCAGGGCGAGAGGAAGGAGACCAGTCCGGCCAGCAGCGCGACGGGAATGGCAAGCAGCAGCGATCCGTTCAGGATGGCTTCGGCGAAGGGGCTGTTCACGGTGGGGCCCCGCTACTCGGCCACGGCGGCGGCGATGAGGGACTTCAGGGTGCCCTGCTGGATTTCGCCCAGGACCCGGGATGCGACGCGGCCCTGCTTGTCCAGCACGAGGGTGGTGGGCACGGCGCCGGGCGGCACGAGGCCGGAGACGGCCAGCAGCACGGCGCCGTCCTTGTCATTGAAGCTCGGGTACGTCAGGTTGAAGGTCTTGTCGAACGCGTCGGCCGTGGCCTTCTCATCGCGCAGGTTGACGCCGAAGAACTGTACGCCCTTGGTCTTGAATTCCTGGTTCAGCGCCTCGAGGGAGGGCGCCTCGACCCGGCAGGGGGCGCAGGCGGCAAACCAGAAGTTCAGCACGGTGACCTTGCCCGGGAAGTCCGCCGACGTGACGGCCGTGCCGTCGAACAGCGTCCCCTTGAGCGCCACGGGACTCTTGCGGTCCGCGACGGCGAACTCGGTGACGGACCCGTCGCCGGCCACGTAGTTCTTGTTGTCCCCGGCCTTGGCCTGTTTGGCGAGGGCGTCGTCCTGGGCGCAGCCGGACAGCCCGAACACCGCGGCCAGCGCGGCCCCGCCGGCGGTCAGGACGCTGCGGCGGGACAAAGGCATGTATTCGCGGCGGTTCGCGGCCATGGTCAGGCTCCCGGGGTGCTGGCGGCACCGGGCAGCAGGGCGGCAGCGGGCTCGCTGTAGTCGACGCGCACGAGGCCGCCGGCGTCGTCGAACACCAGGGACGTCAGGGACGTCAGGGTGCATTCGCGCTTGCGCGGGTCGTGCCACAACGGCCGGCCTTCGGCGCTGAGCCGCGTGGCCCAGATGGGCAGCTGGTGGCTGACAAGGATGGCTTCGGCCCCGTTGCCGCCCAGCTCGATGGCACGGACACGTGCGTCCTGGACGGCCGCGATGACCCGCGCGGCCTGCTCCTTGTACGGCTCACCCCAGGAGGGCCGCAACGGGTTGTACAGCCGGGCCCAGTGCTTGGGACGCAGCAGCTCCGCCTTCGAGACGCGGAGGCCCTCAAAGTAGTTGGCGGCCTCGATGATGCGGGATTCGGTGGCAATCTCCAGGCCCAGGGCGTCGGCGATCGGCTGCGCCGTCTCCTGCGCGCGGGTCAGTGGGGACGCGGCGAGATGGACGATCCTGGCCCCTTGCGCGGACCGCTCCCTGAAGTGTTCCGCCAGGGTGCGGGCCATCTCCCGGCCGAGTTCGGAGAGGTGGAATTCCGGCAGCCTGCCGTACAGGACACCATCGGGATTGTGGACCTCGCCGTGGCGGAGCAAATGAACAGTGGCTTGGGGCATGTCTACCAGTTTCTCAAAGATGCCGGTCGATCTGAAATCTTCTACGGGAGGTAGAACTGATGAGTTTGGAAAAATGTTCCCCGGAGTTGGAATAAAAGATGCAAATGCATGTTTATACTGGGTGAAGCAGTTAGTTGAGATTTCAACCAATGATGCTTCAACTAGCGATCAGACGAACCACCGCAGTACCAACCCGACTCAAGGAGAACCACCATGGCACTTCCCGCAAACGTCACCACCGGCACCTGGACCCTCGACCCGTCGCACAGCGAGATCGGCTTCACCGTCCGCCACGCCGGCATCAGCAAGGTCCGCGGTCAGTTCACCGACGCTGCCGCCACCCTGGACCTCGCCGAGAACGTCACCGACTCCAAGGTCAACGCCTCGATCAAGACCGCAAGCTTCGACTCCGGTGACGCCAACCGCGACGGCCACGTCCGCGGCGAAGATTTCTTCGACGTCGAGACGTTCCCGGAGATCTCCTTTGTCTCCAACACCATCGTCCCCAAGGGCGACGCCTACGAGCTCCAGGGCGACCTCACCATCAAGGGCATCACCCGCCCCGTGGCCCTCGAGACCGAATTCAACGGCGTGGCCGTCGATCCCTTCGGCAACACCCGCGCCGGCCTGAGCGCCGAAACCACGATCAGCCGCAAGGACTTCGGGCTGACCTGGAACGCCGTCCTCGAAGCCGGCGGCGTGCTGGTCAGCGACAAGGTTGCCATCAACCTGGAACTGGCCTTCATCGCTCCCGCAGCATAGCCAGCATCCAGTACGGTCGCGGCCCGGTCACTCCCGCCCGCGCCTGAGGGCCGACGCCGGTCAGCCGGCTCCAGCGCCCCGCTTCATCTTCGCGATGAAGCGGGGCGCTGTTGTTTTTCGCCGCTGCTGCCTGCCCCTCTTGGGCGCCGCCGTCGGGCACCGCGACGCGGCTGCAGATTCCCTAGATAACAAGGAAACGGCGGTCTACAGTGAGAGCCATGAGCAACCCGAGTGATGTACCTCCGCAGCAGCCGGGCGCCCAGCCGCCGGCATCGGGCAGCGTCCCGCCCGCCGGCCCACCGCAGCTTCCCGCCAACCCGCCGCCCCCTCCCGGGTACCAGGCACCGCCTCCCGGGTACCAGGCACCGCCGCCCGGGTACCAGGCACCGCCGCCCGGGTACCAGGCACCGCCTCCCGGATACCAGGCACCGCCTCCCGGGTACCAGGCACCGCCGCCGGGGTACCAGGGCCAGCCGGCGTCGGCCGGCGGATTCCGCTTCGAGATGCCCACCGACCGCCCCAGGAACTTCGGCGATGCACTGCCTGCCGGCGGGCTCTCCGGCATGTTCAAGGTCGCTGCAATGCCCACCGAGCTGAAGGTCTCCTACTGGATCTGGCTGATCGGCGGGCTCCTGGGCCTCCTCGGTGGAGTCATCGGGTTGTTCGGGTCCTTCGTCCTGGTCGCCTTCGCGCCGGCGATCGGGCTCCTGGTGCTGCTGCTCGTGATCGTGGCGCTCGCACTGGCAACCGCTCAGATCATCCTTGCCATGAAGATGAAGGAAGGCCGGGAATGGGCCCGCTTCGCCCTCACCATCCTTGCCGGCATCTCCCTGGTGCTGACACTCATCAGTTCCGGCATCGCCGACGGCCGGGCGGGCGGAGGCCTGCCGGGCTTCCTCATCAGCCTCGTGGCGACCGTGCTCATGTGGCTGCCGAATGCACAGGCCTGGTTTGCCGCCAACCGGGGCCGAATCTAGGCCTGCCGCCGCACAGGGCACCCGCGGATTCGTGGCAGCGCCAGGGCTCCCCCGCCGCCACGCACCGGCCATCGAAAGAGGCTTGAGAATACCTCTCCGGAATGATCCACACGGCGGCCGGGCCGCGGTACGGTTGAGCTAAACCATGCTGGGGGCAGGGCAGGATCTCTGATCCCGGTGGCCGATTCGATCGACACGCAAAGGACCGCTTCATGAGCAATCCCCCAGTCCAGCCCCCGCCTCGCAACGGCTCCGAGCCGGGCGGGGAATCCACTCCGGCGCCGCAGGCACCGCAGTACGGCCAGAACGCCCCGCAGGCACCGCAGACACCGCAGTACGGCCAGCAGACACCCCCCGCCTACGGCCAGAACGCCCCGCAGACACCGCAGTACGGCGAGCAGACACCCCCCGCCTACGGCCAGAACGCCCCGCAGACACCGCAGTACGGCCAGCAGACACCCCCCGCCTACGGCCAGAACGCCCCCCAGACGCCGCAGTACGGCCAGCAGACACCCCCCGCCTACGGCCAGAACGCCCCSCAGGCACCGCAGTACGGCCAGCAGACACCCCCCACCTACGGCCAGAACGCCCCGCAGGCACCGTACGGCCAGTCCCCGTACGGCCAGTCCCCCTACGCGCAGTACCCGTCCGAACAGCCGCAGGCTCCGGGCGCGGTTCCCCAGTTGGTCAATACGTCGTTCTGGCTGATCATCGCAGCCGGAGCCTTGTGGGTCATCTCCATGCTGGTATCCCTGGGAACCCTGGACACCCCTGCCGTCAGGGACATGTTCGAGCAGCAGATGGCAGCGAGCGGCACGAGCGTCGACTTCGAATCCATTAAGGGTGTCCTGATCGGCACCATCGTGGTGTTTGCCGCCATCAGCGCCGGGCTGTACGCCCTCGTGGCATTCAATGTCCGCAAGGGCAAGAACTGGGCCCGCATCCTGGGCACCGTGTTCGCGGCCTTGTCGGTCTTCAACATCATCCCGCTCAGCCTCGCCACCCTGGCGGCACTCGTGGGCATTGCGGCCATCGTGCTGCTTTACCTGCCCGCGGCAGCGCCGTATTTCCAGAAGCGGCAGCCCTTTGCCAACCCCTATGGACAGCCCGGAGCCCCCTTCGGGAAGTAGCTTCGCCAGGAACCCACCCAGCGGGGTACCACTCAGCGGGCGCGGGAACCGGAGGGCTGGCCGATCTTAGTCGGCGTCTTCCGGGTCCTGCGCCCTCTGTGCGTGGTAGGCCAGAATCTGCAGTTCCGTTGCCATGTCCACCTTGCGGAGGTTGACTCCCGGGGGGACCTGCAGCATCACCGGCGCGAAGCTGAGGATGCTCCGCACGCCGGCGGCTATCACCCGGTCGCAGACGTCCTGGGCCACCGCCGCGGGCAAGGCGAGGACCACCATGTTGGCACCGGTACGCTGCAGTACCGGCTCAAGGTCGGCGGCGTCGCTGACCCGCAGCCACCCGACTTCACTGCCCACCACCATCTGGTCGGCGTCGAAAATCGCCACAATGTCAAAGCCTCGAGACTCGAATCCGCCGTACCGGGCCAGGGCTTTGCCGAGGTTGCCCGCACCGACGATCGCGACTTTCCAGTCGTGCGTCAGCCCGAGGGCAGCGGCGATGTTGCGGTTGAGGTACTGGACCTCATAACCGACACCCCGGGTTCCGTAGGAGCCGACATAGGAGAGGTCCTTGCGCAGCGTCGAGGAACTGACTCCGGAGGCCTCGGCCAGCGACTCGGACGAGACCCGGTCCACCCCGTCAGCCAGCAGCGTGGTCAGGGCGCGCAGATAGATGGTCAGCCGGGCCACGGCCGCGGGCGGAATCTGTTTGGCCGCAGTCCCGGCTCCCCCGGGGACAGGCCCGGGAGATGAATCCAGCGAAGTCACTATCTGCTCCATTGCGTCGCGTTGTGCTTCCCACTCTAGAGCCCCCGCGCATCACGCAACAAAGCACCCCGCCGTCAGGAGGGCTGGTCGAGGACCCGTTGCAGGGTCCGGGTCAGGCGGGCCTCGTCGATCTTCCAGAAATCCCGCTGGACGCCGTTGACCAGCACCACCGGGATCTCCTCGGCGAAGCGTTCCCGCAGACCGGCGTCGTCGTCCACCGATTTTTCCGACCAATCTAGTCCGAGCGCAGCGGTGACCCGGCCGACGGCGGCACGCGCCTCTGTGCACAGGTGACAGTCGGCCTTGGTGATCAGAACTACATCAGGTAAGTGTGCGGGTTTGGCCATGCATCCACCGTAGCCCGGCGGCCACTTCGGCGTCGACGCGCGGAGCAGTCCGCCCGGGTCCGGGGCCGTCCTGCCCTCGCGTCGCGCGTCCCGCGGGCGGCCGGGGGCCCGTCATTGACTAGACTCGTGGCATGCCCGAGGAGAAATACGTCATTGTGGCCAATGAGCCTGCTGCATCGACGCAGCACGGCGAGGCCGCATTTTTCGACGTCGACAACACCCTCATGAAGGGCGCAAGCCTTTTCCATGTCGCCCGCAAGCTTCACCAGCGTGGCGCCTTCACCCTGCCGCAGGCTGCCGGGTTCGCCTGGAAGCAGTTCATGTTCGTGCTGCGCGGCGAAAACATGGATGACGTCCATGCAGTCCGCGATTCCGCCCTGACGCTGGCCGCCGGCATCACGGCCAAGGACATCGAGGCGTTGGGCGAAGAGGTCTACGACGAGATGATTGAGTCGCGGATCTGGCCGGGGGCAAAGGCCTTGGCCGAGCAGCATCTCCGGGTCGGGCGCAAGGTATGGCTCGTCACGGCGACGCCGATCGAGGTGGCCACTGTCATTGCCGCCCGGCTGGGCCTGACCGGGGCGCTGGGCACAGTTGGCGAGATCATGGACGGCTCGTACACGGGACGGCTTGTGGGCGAGATCCTCCATGGACCGGCCAAAGCCGTCGCAGTCCAGGAAATTGCCGAGGAGCAGGGTCTGGACCTGAGCCGCTGCTGGGCGTACAGCGATTCCCACAACGACATCCCGTTGCTGAGCATGGTGGGGCACCCCGTTGCCATCAATCCCGACTCCAAGCTGCGCCGCTACGCCCGCGAGCACAACTGGCCGGTCTACGACTTCCGTGCAGGCCGGCGCGCCGCCACTCTGGGCTTCAAGGCCGCGACGGTCGGAGGGGCCATCTACGGCCTGTGGCGGGGGTTCTCCCGCTTCCGCGGCCCCAGCCGCTAGGCCGCCCGCGGCTTCCGCTGCGGATTCGGACAGGCGCGGCGCGGATCCGGGCCGCCGTCCTCTGATTCCGAAGCCCGCGTCCGAATCCGGCGCGAATTTACGCGCCACCTCCTCGGCGTCTCCCCGGTTCGCCCCGGCCCGCCCCAACGCAAATCAACCGCCGAAGGCAAGAAAAATGCCCGTCGCCTGGAAGGCGACGGGCATTTCATGCATTTCGAAGTATTGCTACTTCTTATTGCGACGCTGGTGGCGCGTCTTGCGAAGCAGCTTGCGGTGCTTCTTCTTGGCCATACGCTTGCGACGCTTCTTAATAACTGAACCCACGAAAGTTCCTTACCGGCTAGATGCAGTACCTGCCTGTTGGGAAGGGTCCGCGGGCTAAGCAGCAGACTGAAACAACTGACAGGTTCTTACAATGACGTAAAACGTTCCTTAACAGGGTACCGCCTCTGCGAGGCACCCCACGACCGCGGGCCCCGTGCGGGACCCAAAGCAGTCGATTCACGCTGTGAATGTTGCCGCTGACTGATCAGCCAGTTCCGGCGTGGCCGTCATTCCGGTCGACGACGGCACCCTTGAGGTACTGCTCGACGGCGTTTTCCGGCACGCGATAGGAGCGGCCGAACCGCACGGCCGGCATCTCCCCCGAATGCACAAGACGGTACACAGTCATTTTCGATACCCGCATAAGTTCCGCGACTTCGGCCACGGTCAAAAAACGGGCCTTGGAGAAGTTGGCCTCCGTAGACATTTCCCTATTCCTTTGCTCAAGCGAACGGCAGCCCCACCTGTTGACATGGCGGTGTGCCGATGCTGAGCCATCAAACAACCATGTGTTAGCAACACTAGTTGCTCATGGTGCCAAAGTGAAAGACTTCCTCAGGAATCCCCACACGATTTCCGCAGGAATCTCGAAAATCCCGCGGCACGCTCCTTCTCCTGCTCCTCCCTCAGGCACGGGTCCGCCGCGTGCGGGCCGAGGCGGCCAGCTGGCCCAGTACCGACGCCGTCACGTCCCAGTCCATGCAGGCATCAGTGACGCTCTGGCCGTAGACCAGCCCGTCCCGTCCGGAGCCGGTAACGGCGTTGACATCAAGGTTCTGGGCCCCGCCCACCAGGAAGCTCTCGAGCATGACGCCGGCGATGGCCCCGGCGGCGGCTCCGGCATTTTCCAGCTGCGCACCGATTTCGAGGGCGACCTCGGCCTGGCGGTGGTGGTTTTTGCCGCTGTTGGCGTGGCTGGCGTCGACGATCAGACGGGGGTTGAGCTGCTTCGCGGCGAGTTTCGCTGAGGCCGCTTCAACATCGGCGGCTGAGTAGTTGGGGCCTTTGCGCCCGCCGCGGAGGATGACGTGGGTGTCCGGGTTGCCGGCGGTAGCCACAAGCGCCGCCCGGCCGCCGTCGTCGATCCCGAGGAACGCCTGGGCGGCAGCGGTGGCGCTGCACGCGTCCAGCGCCACCTGGAGATCGCCGTCGGTCCCGTTCTTGAAGCCGATCGGCATCGACAGCCCGGAGGCCAGTTGGCGGTGGATCTGGCTCTCCGTGGTGCGGGCGCCGATCGCGCCCCAGGCGACCAGGTCCGCGACGTACTGGGGGCTGATGGGCTCAAGGAACTCGGTGGCGGTGGGCAGGCCGAGGGCGGTGACCTGGCGCAGGAAGGACCGGGCCGCGCGCAGGCCCGCGGCGATGTCGTGGCTGCCGTCCAGCCGGGGGTCGTTGATCAGGCCCTTCCAGCCCACCGTGGTGCGCGGCTTTTCGAAGTAGGTGCGCATGACGATCAGCAGGTCTTCGCGGTGCTTCTCTGCCTGGCTGACCAGCCGGCGGGCGTATTCCAGGCCCGCCTTGGGGTCGTGGATGGAGCAGGGGCCCACGATGACGAGCAGCCTGTCGTCCACACCGTCCATGATGGCCCGGACCTCGTCCCGGCCCCGCCCGACCACCTCGGCCAGGCGGGCCTCCAGGGGCAGTTCCGCCATGAGGTCCTGCGGGGTGGGCAGCGGGGTGAACTCGCTGACGCGCAGGTTCGAGGTGGAGTGTTGGGGGCCGGTGGCTGCTTCGATGCTCATATTCGGGTCCTGTTCCGGGTGCGGAGCGGGCCCTGGTCAGAACCCGCCGAAGAAATGGCGAAGGGCAGAGAATAATCTCTGCCCTGTTGGCTCTGAAGGAAAGTTGGATGCGTGTCAGTTAGACGCGGGCCCCTCCAGAGCCAACGAAAAATACGCATACCAACGGTTAGTCATAGCGTTGACCATAGCCCCGGAGCCGCGGCCGGAGCAAACGCCGGACGTAACAATCCGCGGGCGGCCAGTTCCGGGCGGCCAGGACCAGGTCCGTGGTCGCCGGGCAGGCACGTCGCGGCGGTGTTCGCCGGCACTGCCGCGAAATGACATCTCGACGCACACCGGCACCACCTAGAGTGTGAGGAAACCCAGCACAGCATCCGATCCGCAAATGGAGGCAGCCATGACGCACACCGTCCCGCCCGGCAACCCCGAGGCTCCGACCACTCCCGCGGCCACGGACCCTGGCCCTGCGGTGTCCGCATCCGGGCACCACACAGCCGCGGCCGCCGGCGGGCTCCCTGCCGCGTTGAAGCGCCGCGTGCCCAAGTACGCCGACCTTGCTCCCCTGATGCAGTTCAAGAAGCCGGAATTCAGCCGGGCCGCCAGGCTGCGCCGTGCCAGCACCATCTGGGACCTGCGGGACATGGCCAAGCGCCGCACACCCCAGGCGCCCTTCGACTACACGGACGGCGCCGCCGAGGCCGAAATCTCCCTCCGCCGCGCCCGCCAGGCGTTCCTGGACATCGAATTCCGGCCCGGGGTCCTGCGGGACGTCTCCAGCATCGACCTCAGCACTGACATCCTGGGCGGGCCGTCCCGGCTCCCGGTGGGGATCGCGCCCACCGGTTTCACCCGGATGATGCAGTCCGAGGGCGAATACGCCGGTTCCCAGGCCGCCGCAGCCGCAGGCATTCCGTACACCCTCTCCACCATGGGCACGGCGTCGCTCGAGGACGTGGCCGCCGCCGCACCCACCGGCCGCAACTGGTTCCAGCTGTACCTGTGGACGGACCGGGAGCGTTCGCTGGAACTGATCCAGCGTGCCGCCGCGGCGGGCAATGACACCCTCATGGTCACGGTGGACACCGCCGTCGCCGGCGCCAGGCTCCGCGACGTCCGCAATGGCATGACCATCCCGCCCGCCCTGACGCTCAAGACCGTCCTGGATGCGTCCTACCGGCCCGCGTGGTGGTTCAACTTCCTCACCCACGAGCCGCTGACCTTCGCGTCGCTGTCCCGCTACACGGGCACGGTCGCGGACCTCATCAACTCCATGTTCGATCCCACCCTGACCTTTGCCGACCTCGACTGGCTGCGCGAGACGTGGAAGGGCAAGCTCGTGGTCAAGGGCATCCAGACGGTCGACGACGCCCGCAAGGTGGTGGACCATGGCGCGGACGGGATTGTGCTCTCCAACCACGGCGGCCGCCAGCTGGACCGGGCACCGGTTCCGTTCCACCTGCTCCCGGAGGTCTCCGCGGCACTTAAGGCGGACCGCAGCGACGCGGCGATCATCCTGGACACCGGCATCATGAGCGGCGCGGACATCATCGCCGCCCTCGCCCTGGGCGCCGACTTCACGCTGATCGGCCGTGCCTACCTGTACGGGCTCATGGCCGGCGGTCGGGCCGGTGTGGACCGTGCGCTCCAAATCCTGGAGAAGGACATGGAACGCACCATGGCCCTGCTGGGCGTCAGCCGGGTCGCGGACCTCACCCCCGAGCACGTGCGGATCCTCCGCACCTAGCACCTCTGACAAGCCCCTGGCGCCCGAAAGATCGGCTAGGTGCCTTTGGGCGGGGCGGATGGCCGCGCGCATACCCAGGGCGGCATACGCGGGGCAGGAAAGCCTACTTCTTGCGGCCGAATTTGGGCAGGTTGGCCAGGAGATCGGCGGCCCTGGTGGCGGCCCGGCCCACGGTCCGCCCGATCTGCTGGGGCATCTTGTCTTCCCCCGCCGTTCCCACCGGGATGACGACGGCGGGGCTCAGCGGGCTGCCGGCAGGGCGGCCCGCCAGTGCTGCGGCGGGTTGCGCGGCGACCGGTTGTGGGACGGCTGGTTGCGGAACAGCGGCGGCGGCCAGGTCTTCCGGGACGGCTGCGGGGCCGGCTTCGGGGTGGAGGGCGGCGGCCGCGTCCGCCGTCGCGGCGGGGCCGACGTCGAACGCCTGCAGCCAGGTGGCGATCCCGGTGAGCGGCTTGGGGTTGAGGGTGTAATACCGCTTCTGGCCCTGGGCGCGCATGCTCACCAGGTCCGCTTCCCGGAGGACTTTGAGATGCTTGGAAATGGTGGGCTGGCTTGCTTCAAGCTCCTGGACCAGTTCCCCCACCGCTTTGTCCCCCTTGCGGAGGGCTATCAGAATGTCACGCCTGGTTGCCTCAGCAATGACGGCAAATACGTCGTCTGTCACCATGCCCTCCACACTAGCGACATATACGCCAGATGGCATCCACGAATTGTTCCGTTGGTGCAAGCCCCCAAGCCCGGCCCGGATTCAGTCGAACCAGGGGTCCAGTCCGTGCAGGGGAAACACTTCCTTGCGGGTGGCCATGATGGTGCGGTCCACCTCGTCGTTGGGGTCGAAACCCACTTCCCAGGACCGCCACCAGAGGTCCACGTCGTCGCCCATCGTCTCGGGGGGCTCCACGCCGAACCTGGCGCCATATTTGTCTTTGACGTAGTTGCGCCAATCCTCCGGAACCGGGGTGCGCAGCGGCACCGGGCGGCCGGCGGCGATGGCTATGAGGTGGCTCCAGGACCGCGGCACCACGCTGACCACGTTGTAGCCGCCGCCCCCGGTGGAAATCCACCGGTTCTCGCAGTAGCGTGCGGCGAGGTTTCCTATCGCCGTGGCGGCCTCGCGCTGGCCGTCCACACTGATGTTCAGGTGGGTGAGCGGGTCAAGCCGGTGCGAGTCGCAGCCGTGCTGGCTGACGATCACTTCCGGTTCGAACGCGCCAATGAGCTGGGGCACGACGGCGTGGAAGGCCCGCAGCCACCCGGCGTCGACGGTGCCGGCCGGGAGGGCGACGTTCACGGCGCTGCCCTGCGCGTTCGGTCCGCCGATCTCGTTGGCAAACCCGGTGCCCGGGAAGAGGGTCAGTCCGGATTCGTGCAGCGAAATGGTCAGGACGCGCGGATCGTCCCAGAAGATGCTTTGCGTGCCGTCGCCGTGGTGCGCATCGACGTCGACGTAGGCCACCCGCCGGACGCCGCCGTCGAGCAGCCGCTGGACCGCGAGGGCGGCGTCGTTGTAGATGCAAAAACCGCTCGCGCGGTCCCGGGAGGCGTGGTGCATCCCGCCGCCGAAGTTCACGGCCCGCACGGCGCTGCCGTCCAGGACAGCTGCGGCCGCCAGCAGGGAGCCGCCGGCCAGCCGGGCGCTGGCTTCGTGCATGCCGGCAAAGGCGGGGTCATCCTCGGTTCCGAGACCCCTGGCGTGGTCGGAGGTGTCCGGGTTTGCGCTCACGCGCCGCACGGCGGCCACGAACTCCGGGCTGTGGACCGCGCCCAGCTCCGCGTCGGTGGCGACGTCCGGAGCCGCTACCGTGACGTGGTCCAGATCCAGCAGTCCAAGGCTGCCGGCCAGCTTCGCTGTGAGCTCCATGCGCTCCGGCGCCATCGGGTGGGAGTGGCCAAAGTTGTAGGCAGTCATGGCTGGGGCCCACACCACCGTCGTTGGCAGCGCGGTCTGAGCGAGTCCGGGCAGGAATGTCATCAATCACAGGCTACCCGAGCCGTCCCCGGCTTCCCGCGCGCGCACGGGCGTTCCCCCGGCCATTACCCGGTGTTTAGTGGTTTACTACTTGGGGAAGAAGTTTCAACCGAGGAAGAACATGACGCAAAGCCAGTCGAGGTCCACGAGCCCGGCCAGCTGGCAGCCAGGCATGCCGGAGCGGGAAGGCCTGTGGATCTTCACACGCCTGCGCGACTTCATTGACAGCATCGCGAACAGCTCACCCGCCCGCCTGGCGCTCTCGGCGTTCGGCGTCGTGATTCTGGTCTTCACCGCTTTGCTCTCGCTGCCCATGGCTTCCGCGACGGGACAAGTCACACCACTGCATCAGGCGTTCTTCACCGCGGCGTCCGCTGTCTGCGTCACGGGACTGACCGTGGTCTCCACGGCTGTGCACTGGTCCTTCTTCGGCCAGCTCGTAATCCTGGTCGGCATTTTCGTGGGCGGCCTGGGCACCTTGACCCTCGCATCGCTGCTGGCGCTCATGGTCAGCAAGAGACTCGGTGTCCGCGGCAAGCTGATCGCCCAGGAGGCCATGAATGCCGGCCGGCTTGGCGAAGTCGGTACGCTGCTCCGGATCGTGATTGTGACCTCCGTGGTGATCGAGGCCGCCCTGGCCGTGACCCTGATCCCCCGCTTCCTGGTCCTCGGGGAGGGCTTCCCGCAGGCCGTCTGGCACGGGGTCTTCTATGCCATTTCATCGTTCAACAACGCCGGATTCACGCCGCATTCGGACGGAATCGTGCCGTACGAAACCGATCTCTGGATCCTCGTCCCGTTGATGCTCGGCGTATTCCTGGGCAGCCTGGGCTTCCCGGTGGTCATGGTGCTGCACCAGAACGGGCTCCGGTGGAAGAAATGGAACCTCCACACCAAGCTGACCATCCAGGTGTCCTTCATTCTCCTGGCCGCCGGCACGGTCCTCTGGGGCTTCCTGGAGTGGGACAACCTGCGCACCATCGGGGACATGGACCTCGGCGACAAGATCACGCATGCGCTCTTTGCCTCAGTCATGTTGCGCTCCGGCGGCTTCAACCTCGTGGACCAGAACCACATGGAGTCCACCACCATGTTGCTCTCCGATGCCCTCATGTTCGCCGGCGGAGGTTCCGCATCCACGGCCGGCGGCATCAAGGTCACCACCATCGCCGTGATGTTCCTGGCGATCACCGCCGAGGCCCGCGGCGACGCGGACGTGAAGATCTACGGCCGCACCATCCCCGAGGGCACCATGCGCGTGGCCATCTCGGTGATCGTCGCCGGCGCCACCCTCGTCTCGGTCTCGGCCCTCCTGCTCCTGCATATCAGCCATGCATCCCTGGACCGGGTCCTGTTTGAAACCATTTCCGCCTTCGCCACCGTGGGCCTCAGCACCAACCTCAGTGCAGAGTTGCCGCCGGAGGGGGTCTACGTCCTCGCTTTGCTCATGTTCGCCGGGCGCGTCGGGACGGTCACCCTTGCCGCCGGCCTGGCCCTGCGCCAGCGCAGCCAGCTGTACCACTACCCGGAAGAGAGACCGATCATTGGCTAGTTCCTCAGGCGCCGTCAACCGCCCCGCCCACAACGCCCCCGTGCTGGTGATCGGGCTGGGCCGTTTTGGTGCATCCACCGCAGAACAGCTGGTCAAGCAGGGCCGGGAGGTCCTGGCCATTGAACGCGACCGCGCCCTCGTCCAGAAGTGGGCGAGCGTCCTGACGCACGTGGTGGAAGCCGACGCCACCAACATCGATGCCCTCCGCCAGCTCGGCGCCCAGGAATTCAGTTCCGCCGTCGTGGGCGTGGGCACCTCGATCGAATCCTCCGTGCTGATCACGGTGAACCTCGTGGACCTGGGAATCGAACACCTCTGGGTCAAGGCGATCACGCCCTCGCACGGCAAGATCCTCACCCGCATCGGCGCCAACCACGTCATCTACCCGGAGGCCGACGCCGGCGTCCGCGCCGCGCACCTGGTCTCCGGGCGCATGCTGGACTTCATCGAGTTTGACGACGACTTCGCGATCGTCAAGATGTACCCGCCGCGCGAGACCGTGGGCTTCACCCTGGACGAGTCCAAAGTCCGGTCCAAGTACGGCGTCACGATTGTGGGCGTGAAGTCCCCGGGCGAGGACTTCACCTACGCGCGGCCGGAAACCAAGGTTTCTTCGCGGGACATGCTCATCGTTTCGGGCCACGTGGACCTGCTCGAACGGTTCGCTGCCCGCCCCTAGGCCACAGCCGGAGCCTGCGGCTCCCAGGGCTGCGGCTCCAGGGCCGCGGCTCCAGGGCCCGCCCGGGCCGGCTCAGGCGAGCTGTCGGGTGATTTCCGCGGCGCGCTCAGCCGCCGCGCGGGCGCCGTCGGCAATGATGGCCGGCAGTCCGCGCTCGTCAAAGGTGGCGATGGCCCGTTCCGTGGTGCCGTTCGGGCTCGTGACCGCCTTGCGCAATGCAGCAGGATCCGCGCCGGGCTCAGCCAGCATGAAGCCCGCCCCGGCGACGGTCTCGCGGGCCAGCAACAGCGACAGCTCCGGGTCCAGGCCCAGTCGTGCCCCGGCCTCGGCCATGGCCTCCGCCAGGTAGAAGGCGTAGGCCGGGCCCGAGCCGCTGATCGCGGAGAGGGCGTCCACCTGCTCTTCCGGGATCTCCACGACCGTGCCGGCGGCTGCGAGGATGTCCTTGGCGCGCTGGAGCTGCCCGGCGGAGCAGCTGGTCCCGGGCGAGACGGAGACCACGCCGCGGCCCAGCTTCGCCGGCGTGTTCGGCATCGTGCGGATGACGGGCTGGCCGGCCGGCAGCGCCGCCTCCAGCTGCTCCAGTGACACGGCGGCCGCAACGCTGATGACGATCGTGCCCGGTGAAAGGGACCCGCTGATTTCCCGGGCCAGGTCCGCGATCCCCACGGGTTTGACGCCCAGGATCACGACGGCGGAGCCGGTGGCGGCCTGTTTATTGTTGTCCGGCTCTTCTTCGCCCGCGATGGCGGTGATCCCGGGGTGGCGCTGGGCCAGCTCGACCGCGCGCCCGGCCCGGCGGACGGTTGCGACAATGTCGCCCGGGTCGACGCCGCCGTCGATCAGCCCCGCCATAATTGCCTCGTTCATTGACCCACAGCCCAGGAATGCGATTCGGTTGCTCATGTCCCCATCATTGCAGTCTGACGTGATTCCCAGCCAGCTCCCACCTTCAGCGCAGTCAGCGCACAACTTTGGAACCTAACGTTGTAACTACCTCATTGAGGGTGCGAGTGATGCAGCAGGCATGCGGATGCCTGCGCGGCACCGGTGGTTGCAGCGGGTTTTCCCATTTTCCCGCAGCGGACCGCCGGTGCCTTTGCCGTTTAAAGCCCCCGCGGCGGAGCCGGCCACCATCCCGGGGACGCCGTCGGATTGCCAGCGAACACACAGGGAAAACTCGCTGCGCACCCATGATCGGCCATTACCTTGGAAAGTGCCTCAACAGGTGCGAGTGATGATAGCCGGTTCCCCCGGAGCCGGCGGTGCGCCGGGCGATTTGCAGCAGAGTTCCCCCAAGTCCTGCTCCAGATCGCCCGGCCCTACTCTTTTAACCGGTGCAAACGGGCCCGCCACGGGGCGCGGTCCGGCCCAGGTTTCCAACCGTCTGCTTTCTAACCGTCTGCGGCCCCGCCGAACACCGGGCTGCGGAGCTTGCCTTCCAGGAACCGGCGTTCCGCGGCGCTGCCGGCAAGCGCCAGCGCCCGCCTGTAGCCTTCGGCGGCCTCCGGATAGCGGCGCAGACGCACCAGGAAGTCGGCGCGGACGGCGTGGAAGAGGTAGTAGGTGTCCAGTCCCAGGCCCTCGACCGCCGCCAGCCCGGCAACGGGCCCGTGGAGCTCTGCCAGGGCCACGGCGCGGTTCAGCGCCACGACAGGACCCGGCGCGACGGCCAGAAGCTGGTCATACAACTGCAGGATCTGCGCCCAGTCGGTGTCCCCGGCGGCCGCGGCGTCGCTGTGGACGGCGTTGATCGCCGCCTGGAGCTGATACGGTCCCGGCTGGTTCCGGCGCAGGCACCGGCGCACCAGCTCACGGCCTTCGGCGGCCAGGGCGCTGTCCCAGTGCCCCCGGTCCTGGGCCGCGAGCAGCACCAGTCCCCCGTCGGGCGTGAATCGCGCGGCGCGGCGGGACTCGATGAGCAGCATCAGCGCCAGCAGTCCCGCCGCTTCCGGTTCGTCCGGCATCAGCGACGCCAACAGCCTGCCGAGCCGGATGGCTTCCGTGCAGAGCTCCGTACGTTCCCGGCCGTCGGCGGGGCCCGCGGTGTAGCCCTCGTTGAAGATGAGGTAGACCACCGCCAGCACCGATTGCAGCCGTTCGGGCAGGTCGGCGCCCTGCGGGACCCGGTATGGGACCTTGGCATCCCGGATTTTCGCTTTGGCCCGGACCAGCCGCTGCGCCATGGTCGCTTCCGGGACCAGGAAGGCCCTGGCGATTTCCGCCGTCGTCAATCCACCCAGAAGCCGCAGCGTCAGCGCCACCTGGGCGGACCCGGCCAGGGCAGGATGGCAGCACGTGAAAATCAGCCGCAAAGTATCGTCGTCCACGTCCTCGACCCCTGACTGTTCCGCCAGGAACTGCTCTTCGGCGGCCGGCGCGGGTCCGGCCCCGGACCGCGCCGCCGCGAGCAGGGCCGCCTGTGCGTGCTTGTCCTCGCGTGAGGCTTCCCGCCGCAGCCGGTCAATCGCCCGGTGCCGTGCCGTCGTGATGATCCAGCCAGCCGGGCTGGGCGGGATGCCGGCCGAGGGCCAGTGCTGGACCGCCGCGGCAAAAGCATCCTGGACGGCGTCCTCGGCAATATCGATGTTCCCGAACGTCCGCGTCAGAACGGCTACGGCGCGCCCGTACTCGCGCCGGAACACCCGGGCGATGTCCGCCTCGGTCGCTGCCTCATGTCCACGGCGCTCACCCACACCAGCACCCCCGACCGGCGGCTAGTGCTGGAACGGACGGACTTCGACGGGAAGTGTGGTGGCGCCGGCCAGCTTCCTTGCCCAGCCAAGGGCCGCGTCCAGATCCTCGGCCTCGATCACGGTGAATCCGCCGAGGTGCTCCTTGCCTTCGGTGAACGGCCCGTCGGTCACCAGGATCTCGCCACCGTTGGGCCGCAGGACTGTCGCGGACTCCGCCGGGTGGAGACCCGCGGCGAACACCCAGGCCCCGGCCGCCTGCATTTCATGGTTCAGGGCCGCCAGGTCACGCATGATGGGTTCGAGGAACTCAGGTTCCGGGGCAGGGCCGTCCGGCTGGTAAATGCTGAGCAGGTACTGCGTCATTTCGGGTGCCTCCTTGTCGAATCGGCCGGCGCCGTGCCGGCCTCTCAGCACTTACACGATCGAGGACGCTCCGGATCGACACAGTCTCGACACCCGCCACTGGCCCAAGCCGTCTCAGAGAGCCTTTTCCGGCGACTGAAGCCGCGCCGGCGGTTGCTCTGCCACGTGCGGCGGGGGATCGATCGGCCCCTCAAACACCAGCTGGTCCAGGCGGCGGAGGATGAGTCCTTCACGCAGGGCCCACGGGCAGGTCACCATGCTGTCGAACTTGAACATTTCCAGTGCCGCTTCCGCGACTAGGGCGCCGGCGAGGACCTGCGGCGCGCGGGCCTCGGAGACGCCGGGCAGGTGGAGCCTGTCCCCTATCTCCATGGCCGAGATCCGCTGCGCCCAGAGCCCGAGGTCGAGGGCCAGCAGCTCCCGCTTGACGTAGGGCCCGGCGCCGCTGGGGGCGGCCCCGGCAATCCTGGCGAGGGATCGGAATGTTTTGGATGTGCCCGCGACGAGGTTGGGCGGGCCCAGCTTCTCGAATTTGCGCACCGCGGGTTTGAGCGTGGAGCGGATGTAGCGGCGCAGCTCCTTGATGCTCTTGGCCGAGGGCGGGTCCTCGGGCAGCCAGTCGCGCGTCAGCCGGCTGGCGCCGAGCGGAACGGACATCGCCAGCTCGGGCAGCTCGTCCTGTCCGAGGGCCATCTCGAAAGAGCCGCCGCCGATGTCCAGGTTCAGGATGGGCCCGGCACCCCAGCCGTACCAGCGCCGGACGGCGAAGAAGGTCATGGACGCCTCTTCGCTGCCCGTGAGTTCCCGGAGGGTGACGGTCGTTTCATGTTTGACGCGGGCCAGGACGTCAGCGCCGTTGGTGGCCTCGCGGATGGCCGAGGTGCAGAACGCGAGGAGGTCGTCGGCTTTGTGCTTGGCCGCGAATTCCCACGCCTCGAGGACGAACTCGACCAGTTCATGCTGCCCGTCGTCGTCGATGTTGCCGTCGTCGTCGAGGTACTGCACGAGCGACAGCCGCCGCTTATGCGAGGCGTAGGGAACCGGGCGGGCGCCGGGATGGGCGTCGACCAGCAGGAGATGGACAGTGTTGGACCCGATGTCGAGGACGCCTAGACGCATGCTGCCATTATTCCCCCCACGGAGCGGCCGGCCTAGCTGCGACGGCGGTATTCGCGAAGAATACCGCCGTCGCAGTCTGGCCGATTACGGGCCTAAGCCGGGTCGGCGGAGCCGTCAGCGGGCTCGTCCGTCGGCTTGAAGTCGCGGCGGATGTTGGCCACGCCCTCCGGGTCGATTTCAAAACCGTAGGCGGCGCCGGGGTTGATCACCATGCCGAGCTCGGCGCCGAGGTTACCGATGATCGCGGCGCCCTGCGTGCCCAGCACGTTCGGGGCGGCGGCGAGATACTGCTCGGTGACGCGGCTCGGGTGCGAGAAAACGGCCAGAACGGGCTTGCCGGAGGAGTTGGCGAGGACCAGCGGCTCCACCTGCGAGTCGGGGCCCTCGAGGGCGTCGGAGCTGACCACATAGACCTCGTTGTTGAGGAAGGCCAGGATCACGTCCACCGGGTTGGCGTCCGGCTGCTCCCCCCGGGCGAGCTGCTCCTCGAGTTCGTTCAGCGGCTGGTTGTCCAGGTGTGCGGGCTGTTCAGTCATATTCCTACTCGATCACGTCCACGGCCCGTCCGCAAACGCGAAATCGCCGGAAACCTGCGGATTCGCCGGTATTTTCCGGCGAATCGGCAGGTTTCCGGCGATTTCGGCGTGCTGCCTACTTCTTGGCCGGGGCCTTCCGTGCGGGCGCCTTGCGGGCCGTCGTCGTGCGCTTGACCGGGCCCTTGGCCCGCTTCTCCGCGAGGAGTTCGACGGCGCGTTCCCGGGTCAGCTCCTCGATCGAGGTGGTGCGCGGCACGGTGATGTTGGTGATGCCGTCGGTGATGTACGGGCCGAACCGGCCTTCCTTCACCACGATGTTCTTCTCCGAGACCGGGTCCGGTCCGAATTCGGCCAGCGGCGGCACGGCGGCACGGGCGCCGCGCTGCTTGGGCTGCGAGTAGATCTCCAGCGCCGCCTCAAGCGTGATCGTGAAGATCTCCTCTTCGGAGCCGATGGAGCGGGAGTCCGTGCCCTTCTTCAGGTACGGGCCGAACCGGCCGTTCTGCACCGTGATCGGGTTGCCGTCGGCGTCCTGGCCAAGCACGCGGGGCAGGCTCATGAGCTGCAGCGCCTCGTCCAGCGTGATGGTGTCCACGCTCATGGACGCGAACAGGGACCCGGTGCGCGGCTTGGCCTTGACGGGCTTCTTCGGCGGCTTGGGCTTGCCGTTCTTGTAGTACTCAACGGGCTGGTTGGCCAGCTGTTCCTCGGTCATCTCCGGGATGATCTCGGTGACGTAGGCGCCGTAGCGGCCATTCTTGGCCACGATCGTGTGCCCGGTGTGCGGGTCCGCGCCGAGGACGCGCTCCTCCGGGGCAGCGGTCTCCATGAGTTCAACGGCTTTGGCGGCCGTGAGCTCGTCCGGGGCCAGGTCCTCGGGGACGTTGGCGCGGGCCGCCTCCACCACTTCGCCGGTCTCGGGATCCACCGTCGCGGTGGAGCTTTCCAGGTACGGGCCGAACTTGCCGACCCGGAGGGTGATCGCGTCCGTGATGGGGATGGAGTTGATCTCGCGGGCATCGATCTCGCCGAGGTTGTTCACGATGCTCAGCAGGCCGGGCTCGGAGTCCTCACCGAAGTAGAAGTGCTTGAGCCACGCGGGTCCGGCCGCCTGGCCGTTGGCGATCTTGTCCAGGTCCGCTTCCATGTCGGCCGTGAACTCGTAGTCCACGTAGTCGTGGAAGTGCTGTTCGAGGAGCCGGATCACGGAGAACGCGATCCAGCTCGGGACCAGCGCGGAGCCCTGCTTTCGGACGTAGCCGCGGTCCTGGATCGTAGAGATGGTGGAGGCATAGGTCGACGGGCGGCCGATGCCCTTCTTTTCCAGCTCCGCAGTCAGYGAGGCTTCGGTGTAGCGCGGCGGCGGCGAGGTTTCGTGGCCGACGGCGACAATGTCGCTGGCAGTGAGCGCGTCGTCCTTGGCCACGTTGGGCAGCCGGCGTGCTTCCTCGGACTCGTCGTCGCCGCGGCTTTCGTCCTTGCCTTCTTCGTAGGCGGCGAGGAAGCCGGGGAAGGTGATGACGGTGCCCGACGCCGAGAACTCGGCGTCGCGGCGGTCGGCCGGGTCACCAACGGTGACGGCGCCGAGACGGATCGTGGCGGTGGAGCCCTTGGCATCAGCCATCTGCGAGGCGACCGTGCGCTTCCAGATGAGCTCATAGAGGCGGAATTCGTCGCCGGAGAGCTGCTGGGCCACCTGGGCCGGGGTGCGGAAGGAGTCGCCGGCGGGACGGATGGCCTCGTGGGCTTCCTGCGCGTTCGCTGCCTTGCCGCTGTAGACCCGCGGCGACTGCGGCACGTACTCGGGGCCGTACAGCTCGGAGGCCTGGCGCCGGGCGGCCGTGACGGCCTCGTTGCTCAGCGCGGACGAGTCCGTACGCATATAGGTGATGTAGCCGTTTTCGTAGAGCCGCTGGGCCACCTGCATCGTGCTCTTCGAGGAGAAGCGCAGCTTGCGGCCGGCCTCCTGCTGCAGGGTGGAGGTGGTGAACGGCGCCGCCGGGCGGCGGGTGTACGGCTTGGTGTCGACGGAGCGGACGCGGAAGTCGGCGTCCTGCAGCCCCGCCGCGAGCGAGGTGGCGAGTTCCTCGTTGAGGTGGACGGCGTTGCGGGAGGTGAGCTCGCCGTTGTCGTTGAAGTCCCGGCCGCTGGCGACCTTGGCGCCGTCGACGGCGGCGAGTTTGGCTTTGAAGGAGCCGGAACCGGCGCCGAACTGGCCGGTGAGGTCCCAGTAGGAGGCGGCCTTGAAGGCCATCCGCTCGCGTTCGCGGTCCACCACCATGCGGGTGACAACGGACTGCACGCGGCCGGCGGAGAGGCCACGGGCCACCTTGCGCCACAGCACCGGGGAGATCTCATAGCCGTAGAGCCGGTCCAGGACGCGCCGGGTCTCCTGGGCGTCCACCAGGTCCTGGTCGACATCGCGCAGGTTGTCCATGGCGCGGTGGATGGCTTCCTTGGTGATTTCACCGAAGGTCATCCGGTAGACGGGAACCTTGGGCTTGAGCACTTCGAGCAGGTGCCACGCGATGGCCTCGCCCTCGCGGTCCCCATCGGTTGCGAGATAGAGAGCGTCGGCGTCTTTGAGCTGCGCCTTGAGCTCGGCGACCTTCTTCTTCTTGTCCGAGGACACCACGTAGTAAGGCTTGAAGTCGTTGTCGATGTCGACGGCGAACTTGCCCAGCGGGGTCTTCTTCAGTTCCGCGGGGAGCTCCGAGGGCTGCGGGAGGTCGCGGATGTGACCGATGGAGGCCTCCACAATGAAGCCTTCGCCGAGGTACTTGGCGATGGTCTTGCTCTTGGCGGGAGACTCCACAATCACGAGTTTCTTGCCGGTTTTGGCCTTGCTTGGCACGGTGCTCCTACAGAAAAAGGTGGCTCGGGCAGATGCGCCCATACCCGCCTAGTTCACCATATTTTGCAGAATCCCGCGCATCCGGCCGGAAATGACGGCCCGACGGACGCGGCTTCCGGCCGCAATAGGGCCACGTGCCGGCCGGCCCCTGAGCGCACTCCGGATGCGGTTCAGCGCCGTGCCCGCGACCGGTTCAGGCCTTCCCGGCGGCGGGCTCAGCCCTCCCCGGCGGCGGCTCAGCCCTTGCCGGCGGCGGGCTTGACGGGGGCGGGTTTTGCGGCGGCGGGTTTGGCGGCGGCCGCCGGGCCGCGGTCGTCCGGAATCATCGACCACATCGTGGCCATGCGTTCGGCACCTTCGGGCAGGTGGTCCGGATCCTCCAGTTCGTAGTCCCGCAGCAGGTCGAAGATCCGCCGCGTCAGTTCGGCCCGCTGGTCCGGCGTCAGGTACAGCAGATTGCTGGCCAGTACTACCGAGGACGGCCCGTCGGCGGTGTCGCCGCTCTCGCGCCGGGCGTTGCGGGCCGTAGCGTAGGCACGGACCCGGCGGCGGTAGGCGTCGAGCTCGAGGTCCAGGACGGCGAGCTCGGGGCTGGCCACTCCCCCCAGCGAGTGGATGGTGAAATCTGTACCGGCGGCCTGCCAGCGCCGCTCCCGGGCATCCCCCGCGGTGGCGGCGGGAATCACGATGCCCCACTTCTGCAGTGCCCGCAGGTGGTAGCTCATGGCACTGGGAGTCAGCCCGGTCTGCGCGGCAAGCTCGGTGGCCGTCCGGCTCACCTGCGTGGAATACAGCTCGGAAATGACCTCCAGCCGGGCGGCGTGGGCCAAGGCACGGATCGCCTTCGGGTCGGTGATTTCCACTTGCTTCTCCGGACGGTGCCGGCGCCTGGTGGCCGGCGGAGCCATTGACTCCGCCGTCGGGGTTTCTGCGTTCACTCCTCCAGTGTATCCAGCCCCGCCAAACTATGAAAGAAATGCTTGACATTTGTTTTGCCGCCGGACTAGGTTCCTTTTTATGAAACATACACTTCATAAATTGCCGGCATCCGCAGCCGGCGTGCCGCCCCTGTGGCGCAACCGCGACTTCCTGATTGCCGGCACCGCCCGGTTCGTGGCGACGGCGGGGATGGGCGCCGTCGTCGTAAGCGTCATGCTGCATCTGCAGAACGCGGCCGCCGCCGGCGAAACTCCTGTCGCCGGGCCCTGGCTCGTGGCCGCGTACCTGCTGTGCTCAGCGCTGCCGCTGGTCCTCCTGGCCCCGTGGGCCGGCCGGCTCGCCGACACCATGGACTCCCGCACGCTGGCGACGGCGAGCTCAGCGGTCAGCGCCGCCGCCGTCGCCGGCATGGGGCTTGGCATGCAGTACCTGGAGAACTATCTGCCCGTGCTGTTTGCCACGACGTTCCTGCTCGACGCGGCCCAGTCCGTGGCCAGCCCCACCTGGCAGGCCCTGCTGCCGCGGATCGTCGGAGAGGACCGCACCCCCCGGGCCATGGGGACCATGCAGGCGACCATCATGATCGCGGGGATGGCAGGACCCGCCGCGGGCGGCCTGCTCAGCGGCTGGGGCGGGACCGGGCTGGTGTTCACCGTGGCCAGCGGCTGCTACGTCGCTATGGGGCTGGGCGCGCTGCTGATCCGGACCCGGCGCGGCACGGCGGCCGAACGTGCCGGCCAGGCGAAGCCCGCGCTGCTGGACGGGCTGCGCCTGATCCGCCGGGACAGCCTGGTCTGGGCCCTGGTCCTGGGGGCGATGTTCTTCATCGTCGTCGGCGAAGCCACCAACGTGCTCGAGGTGTTCCTGGCCCGCAACGAGCTTGGCGCCACCGAAATCCAGTACGGCCTCCTGTCCGCAGCCTTCGGCCTCGGCATGGCGGCCGGGGCCGCGATGGCCGGCAGGATCAGGACGCCGCGGGTCCGCCTGCGCGTGCTGCTGGCCGCCATGACCGGAGCCTCGGCGTGCCTGGTCCTCACCGGGATGGTCCCGAGCGTGGAACTGCTTTTTGCGGCCTACACAGGGACGGGAGTGGCCTGCGGCGTCCTGAACGCCTGTTTCGGGGCCATCGCGATCCTGCGGATTCCGGAAAGCGGGCGCGGCCAGGCGATGGCGATTGTCGGCGGGATGACGCGTGCCGTCTCCATTGGCGCGCTGGCCCTGGGCGGTCTCCTGGGCGCCCTGGTGCCGGTCCGCGTCAGCTTCGTGCTCACCGGCGCCGTCGGGGCCCTGGTGGCCCTCGCCCTCACGGCGTACGTCCTGCCGCGGTTCGGCCGGGAGGACTCCGCCGCCAACACTCCAGCGGCGGCCAAGGCGGCGGCCGGGGCAGCGGCGTACGCGGCGTTGCCGGCCAAGGCCGCGGCCGAACCGTTGTTGGCGGGCACGGCCGCGACGGTATCAGGCAGGCAGCAGGAAGCCGTCGCGGACGAGGTTCCCGACTTCCTCGAGCAGGCCGGCGCGGAACTCCGCGCTGTCAAACCCCTCGTAGCCGCCCAGCAGCGCCTCGAGGGCGCCGATGATCTGCCCGACGGACAGGTCGCCGTCGCACGCTGAGACCAGGCCCGCCAGCTCGGTACTGAGCAGGTTGGTGCGGCGCAGCCCGGCACCCTGCCGCAGCAGGATGACGCCGGGGTGTTCCGCACCGGGGCGCTGGTGCCGTTCTTCGGTGACGTCCTCCGCGACCAGCAGGTGGGCGGCGGCCAGATCATGGCCGGCCAGCCAGTCGGCACGCTCGACGGCGGCGCCCAGGTGTGGCCCTACCGGCTGCTCGATCGGGTAGGTGATCTCCTCGAAGCGCGACAGCACCCGCCCCGCGCCGTCGGCAGGCCTCCGCAGCCAGATCATGCCGAAGCCGATTCCGGCCACATTGCGCGAGGCGAAGTCGTCCAGGTAGGCCGCGTACGAGTCCGCGTAGAGCCGGCGGTCGCGGCTTTCCGAGGCGTCCTGCAGCCAGGTCTCGGCGTACTGCTCGGGGCCCACCTGCTCGCGCTGGATGAACCAGACGTCGGTGGCCGGGCCGGCCCAGCTCTGGGGCCGGTCGGCCCAGCCGGCGCCGGCCGTGATCTCCCAGTTGCCCAGAAGCTGGGCCGTTCCGCCCGGGGCAAGGACCGAGGGCAGCACACGGACCAGCGAGGACACAATCTCGTCCCCCGGCAGGCCGCCGTCGCGGTACGTGAACTGGTCCGTGGCGGTCTCGCCCAGGCTGCGGGGGGTGATGACGAAGGGCGGGTTGGAGACCACCAGCTCGAACTCCTGCCCCGCGACGGGGTCCAGCAGGGATCCGAGCCTCAGGCTGACGCGGGCGTCAAAGTCGGCCGGGTCCAGGTGCAGCTCGGCGGCGTTGAGCAGCAGGTTGAACCGGGTAAACGCCAAGGCGCGTTCGGAGATGTCCGTGGCGGTCACGTGCTCGGCGTGGTGCAGCAGGTGGAAGGTCTGGATCCCGCAGCCGGTGCCGAGATCGAGGGCCTTGGCAACATGGCGGCGGGCGGTGACCTGGACCAGGGTGGTGGAGGCCTGCCCAATCCCCAGGACATGGTCGTGACGAAGAACGCCGGCGCGCTGGTGGGCCGCGAGGTCGCTGGCCACCCAGAGGTCTGCTCCGCCAGCGCTGGTCCCGTCTTCCCCCACTGTCGGGTCCCAGCCGTACGGCCTGAGGTCCACCCTGGCCTGGACCAGGTCACCGCCCGCAGGCTCCACGAGCCCAAGTTCCACCAGCCCCTTGGTACGGATGCCGGGGAGGGCGGCGTCGAGCGTCGCCGCGGGCTGCGGTTCAGACAGAAGCCAGAGACGCACGACGCCGGCGAGCGCCGCCGTCGCCGGCTCCCCGAGGGAACGCCCGGTGACGATCAGGGCCGGGATGAGCTGGTCCCGGCCCAGGGCCGAGTGCGCGGCCTCGCCGAGCAGCTCCGCAACCCCGTCCACGGTGTAGCCAATCGCACGCAGGTCCGCGGCCAGGGCCTCGAGGAGGCCGGCGAGGTCGCTGCGCGGAGCGTCCGGGGTGTTGCCGGCCGTGAACGGGGCTGAGGGAGCCTGCGTTGAACGGGAGGGTGCGGCGGGGCCTTGCGCTGAGGGAGTCACCGGACAAGTTTAGTCCGGGGGGCCGGGCCATGGGGTGGGACCTGGGTTGGCCCCGTCAGCGCCGGGGCTGGGCTTGGGGCGTGCGGGTCCGGCTAGAGCTCGGTCTCGGCATAGATTTTCAGCGCGTCCCGGACGAAGGCGGCGCCGTCCTCACCGCCGTAGTTGGCGGCGAACCTGGGATCGGCCACGTACATCTCGCCGAGCCCCGTCACGTACCCCTTGATGCCACCACCTGCCGCCGGGCTGCCGCCCGCTGCGGGTGACGCCGGCGTGCCGGGGATTCCCCTGAGCCATTCGACGTGGCGCCGGGCCAGGTCCTGCGCCTGCGCGCTGTCCGCCGGGACTCCCGACGCCGCAGCAGCCGTCCACTCGGCACCGAGCTGCCGGGACTGTTCCGTCCAGGCAGCCTTCTCCCCGGCCCCCATGCTGCGCCACCAGGCGTCGGACTTTGCATAGGCGTCCTTGCCCCACCGCTGCTGGACTTCCTCCTGGTACTTGGTGTGGTCGAAACCGTCGAACATTTCCTCCGCCATGATCTTTCCTCCCGTTTGCAATGCCTCAATGGTGTGACGGACCGCGGCAATCTGCCGCCCCAGCCTGTCCTGTTCCTGCAGCAGCCACGCCAGGTGCCGGCCCAGTGCATGCTCCGCGTCCGCCTCGTTGCCGAGCACGTCCGCGATCGCCGGCAGCCCGAGCCCCAGGTCGCGCAGGAGCAGGATCCGCTGCAGTCGGACCAGGGATTCCTGGCCGTAGTACCGGTAGCCGTTGTTGCCGGTGCGGCTCGGCCTGAGCAGGCCAATGTCGTCGTAGTGACGCAAAGTCCGGCCGGTGGTGCCGGCCAATTTCGCGATCTGCTGAACGGACCAGTCCATGCCTCCACCCTTCTGCTCCTTCGAGGCCCGCGTTCCTCGGACCCCCGCTGTTACCGTGCCGACCGGCTGCTTCCGGCCATCGCTTCGACTCTAAACTTTGACGCAGCGTCAAAGTCAAGGGCCCGCAGGGATAGGGCGCCCGGGACGTCGGCGCGGCCGGAGGGGAGCCTTCGAGACGGTAAGTTTGAGGCATGGTTTTCCCTTCCTCCCACGTCCCGGCCGCCCGCCTGGCAAGGCGGACGCTCAGCGGCGTGGCCGCCGCCGTCGTCGTACTGGCTGCAGCGGCATGTTCCCCGGCCGGTTCGATTGAGGGCGCCGATGTCCCGGCGTGGAAGGCCACCGCGCTGCCCTCCGCCCCTGGAACAGTGCTGGAGGATGCCGGCAAAATCCTGAACCGGGATCCGATCGTCCGGACCGCGTCCGGCGTTCCCGCCGGCACCTACACCTTGACCATGACCTGCGACGGCGGCGGGAAGGCGTTCTTCGCCGTCAGCCTGGACGGCAGCCAGCTCGCCGAAGCCGGAGCCGCCTGCAACGGCAGCCGCGAAACCGCCCGCATCAAAGTGCCCGCCGCGGGCAAGGTCACGCTCAGCACGTCCAGTGTGGATGCCCCGCTTCTCTACGCGTACCACCTGGCGTCGTCCGAGTAGCACCCGCCGCAGCCCGGTTCGTGGCGTCCGGCCCGGCGCCCCCTGAAGGCCTGTCCGACCCGGACCTTTGGCCTCTGGCGTTTGATTCCGGGCCGCCCTAATCTCAGGGTATGCCAACTGTGCCGGCGAGCAGGGTGCCGCGACGGCGCACCCCGGCGGCCGCCGTGGTGCTTTCAGTTGCGGTATTTCTCGGGGCAGCCCTGTCCGGCTGCGCCTATGAATACAGCGCCGACCACTGGGACGATGAATCGACCTCCGCTGCCCCGCCGCCGACCACTGACGCCGCCCTGCCCCAGGACCCCCATCTCAACGAGCCGGTGACGGGCGAGGAACTGGATGACTGGGTCGATGCCGTACTGCCCGACGCCGAGGGGCAGGTCTTCCAGACGGGTTTCGGGACGCTGGAGGCGGACGAGGAGCGCAAAGAGACTACAGCCCAGCTGCCCAAGGGTACTTACGCCCTGACCCTGGCCTGCCGGAGCACCCGCCGCGTGTCCTTTTCCATCGAGAACGGTGAGAACGAACTCGTGGACCTGAGCCTCCGGTGCGGGACGTCCAGGGTGAACGTGGTGCAACTGGCCGCAGATGCGTCGCTCTCCATCAAAGTGGATGCGAACGCACCGGCAAACTTTGCGTACCGGGTGAGCCGCATCTGAGGGTTCCCGGCCGGCCAAATGTCCGGCTCGCGCCTCAGGCGGCGCAGCCCTCGGGGCACCGCAGGGTGTCGGGGCTCGCGGCGCACCCGGCGCAATAGAGCGTCAGGGTCCGGCAGGACGGATTCGAGCAGTTTTCGAACTTGCTCGTGGGTGCCGAGCAGCGGACGCACTCGCCGATCGTCTTGGCGTCCCCGCTGAACTCGACGTGCATGCGCTTGTCGAACACATACAGTGAGCCCTCCCACAGGCCCTGGTCCTTGAAGGCCTCGCCGTAGCGGACAATGCCGCCGTCGAGCTGGTAGACCTCCTTGAACCCGCGGTTCACCATGAGGCTCGACAGCACCTCGCAGCGGATGCCGCCGGTGCAGTAGGTGACAACCGGTTTGTCCTTGAGGGCGTCGTATTTGCCGGAGTCGAGTTCCTTGATGAAGTCGTGGGTGGTGGCGACATCGGGAACGACGGCGTCCTTGAACTTGCCGATCTGGGCCTCGAACCCGTTCCGGCCGTCGAAGAACACGACTTCGTCGCCCTGCTGTTTCTTGGCTTCAATGAGTTCGTGGAGTTCCTCGGGTTTGAGGTGGGTTCCGCCGCCCACCACTCCGCCGGCGTCGACTTTGAGTTCGCCCGGGGCGCCGAAGGAGACGATTTCGTCCCGCACCTTGACGCTGAGCCGCGGGAAGTCCGCCGCGCCGCCATCGGACCACTTCACGTCGATGCCCTGGAAGCCCTTGTACTCGCGCGTGGTTTTGACGTACTGCTTCACGGCGTTCAGTTCTCCGCCGACCGTGGCGTTGATGCCGTCCTTGGAAAGGATGATGCGGCCGGTTAGTCCGAGTTTTTCGCACAGGGCGCGCTGCCAGAGCCGGACGGCGTCCGGGTCAGGCAGGGGGGTGAATCCGTAAAAGAGGACAATCCTGTTCAAAGCCACGCTTTTAAGGGTACTTGCTGGGGCGGGCGGCCGGGCGACAGTCACAATTGGATAAGCAAGCGGCTTCCCCCGACCCGGCCCCTGTTGCTTGTGGCACTGCTGGAATACGCTCATCACATGAGTCTTGACGCCATGGTTGAAGACACCACTCACCTGCTGGAAATCTGGGTTGCCGGATGGGCCGGCTGCCGCGGATATGAGACGCGCAGGGAGGGCAGGTTCCCCGCGGCCTTTCGCGGTGACACCACCCACGAATGGGAGTACTTCGCCTACGATCCGTCCGACGCGGAGTTCGAGGCGCTGGCGGCAAAGACGGCCGAAGCGCCGGCCCGGGTCCTCACCATCCTCACCAACGATGTGGCCCGATTCACCATACTGGGGCAGCGGAATGGGCTGCATGTCACCTCGGCCTCCCAAACCATGATGATCGTGGACATGGAGACCCAGGATTCGGAGGACCCCTGGCTTTCGGATGACGACCTCAGGCTCGAGACGTCCCGGACCGACGGCGTCCACCACGCGGTGGTCAGCGCCGGCGAGGACGTCGCCGCGAGCGGACGCGTGTTTGTGGTGGGACATACCGCCATCTTCGACAACATCGTGACGTCAGAGGCTTACCAGCGGCGGGGGCTGGGCAGCTTCATCATGAAGGCCCTGGCAGCCCAGGCGTTCGAACACGACGTCGACTCCGGGCTGCTGCTCGCCTCGCTGGACGGCCAAAAACTCTATTCGCACCTCGGCTGGCGCGAGGTGTGCCACGTCCTGATGTTGTCGACGTCAGACGAAGGGGCCGACCTGTCCGTGGGCTGAGGCGCCGCGAGCGCCGGCCGTCCGGCGGGCCTGCGCCCGGGGCAACGCGTTTGCCGGGCAGCCGCGCCGAAGCCACCGCGCGAAGCCGCAGCGCCTGCCGGGCTGCGTGCCGGGCTGCGTGCCGGGTATGGGCGATTTGAGGGCGGATGAAAGAATATGTGAGTGAACCCGCATGAGTCCTTGATTCCGTTGCTGGGCCGAGGTCCGGACCCGGAACAGCTGCGTCATGTGCGGACGATCCCCGCCCGCCAGGCCGTCAATGCTCCGTGGCCACAGTGGTCGCACCCGGATCTCGTGGCAGCCTACGGTTCCCTGGGCATCCACGAGCCCTACCTTCACCAGGTCCGGGCCGCCGAACTGGCCCACGGCGGAGAGAACGTGGTCATCGCCACCGGCACCGCGTCCGGCAAGTCCCTGGCGTATCAGCTGCCGGCCCTGGACGCGATCCACCGTTCCGAGCTCAGGGTCCTGTCCGATCCCGGGAAAATCCACGACGACGGGGCCGTGACTCTCTACCTGTCCCCGACCAAGGCGCTTGCCGCCGACCAGTTGGCGGCGATCAGGGCACTGAAGCTCCCCACAGTCCGGGCCGAAACCTACGACGGCGACACCGATCCCGCGTCCCGGCGCTGGATCCGGGACCACGCGAACTTCATCCTCGCCAACCCGGACATGCTGCACTTCGGCATTCTCCCGAACCATGCCTGGTGGGCCAGGTTCTTCCGGCGCCTCCGCTACGTGATCGTGGACGAAGCCCACAGCTATCGCGGCGTCTTCGGCTCCCATGTGGCAAACCTCATGCGCCGGCTGCGTCGGATCTGTGCCTATTACAGCCCGGGCGGCTCGCATCCCGGACCGGTGTTCATCGCGGCGTCCGCCACGGCGTCTGAACCCGGGCAGTCCTTCGGCCGGCTGATCGGCGCGCCCGTGCGGGCCGTTTCCGAAGACAGCTCGCCCCACGGGTCCACGACGGTGGCGTTTTGGGAGCCGGCACTGACCGAACTCCGGGGCGAAAACGGTGCCAAGGAGCGCCGGACGGCAGTCGCCGAGACCGCCGACCTGCTGGCCAACCTGGTGTCCTCGCGGACCAGGACCATTGCGTTCATCAAGTCCAGGCGCGGGGCAGAGTCGATTTCCTCCATCGCCAAACGCCTCCTCGACGAGGTGGATCCCAGCCTGCCCCAGCGTGTGGCCGCGTACCGCTCGGGCTATCTGCCGGAGGAGCGGCGGGCCCTGGAAAAGGCGCTGCGCTCCGGTGAACTGTTGGGCGTCTCGAGCACGTCCGCGCTGGAGCTGGGCATTGACATTTCCGGTCTCGATGCAGTCCTGGTCGCAGGCTGGCCGGGCACCCGCGCGTCGTTGTTCCAGCAGATCGGCCGCGCGGGCCGCGCCGGCCAGGACGCGATCGCGGCCTTCGTGGCCAGCGACGACCCGCTGGACACCTACTTGGTGAACCACCCCGAGGCGATTTTCGACGTGTCGGTGGAGGCCACGGTCTTCGATCCCTCCAATCCATACGTTCTGGGCCCCCACCTGTGCGCCGCCGCCGCGGAACTGCCCCTCGGGTTCGCCGAACTGGAGCTCTTCGGGTCCACCGCTGAGAAGCTGCTGGACCGCCTGGTCCTGCAGGGCTACCTGCGCAAACGGCCGGCAGGATGGTTTTGGACCCATCCGCAAAATGCCGCAGCCATGGTGAACCTCCGGGCCGACGGCGGAGGTCCGGTGAGCATAGTGGACGCGGAGACTGGCTCCTTGCTCGGCACCATGGATTCGCCGCAGACCCATTACCAGGCCCACACAGGGGCCATCTATGTCCACCAGGGCGACAGCTACGTGGTCGAAGACCTGAATGAGGACGATCACTGTGTGGTGGTGCGGCGGGCGAACCCGGACTACTACACGACCGCCCGGGACGTGACCCAGATCGAGGTCCTTGAAACGCAACGCACCACCCAATGGGGCGATGTGGCCGTGCATTTCGGCGATGTGAAAGTGACAACACAGGTGGTCTCCTTCCAGCGCAAGGCGTTAATTTCGAACGAGATCCTCGGCGAAGAACCCTTGGAATTGGGCGCCAGGGACCTGTTTACCAAGGCGGTCTGGTTTGTCATGGACAACCGCTCGCTGACCGGCGCTGGGCTGATCGAGGCACAGTTCCCCGGAGCGCTGCATGCTGCCGAGCACGCGGCCATCGGACTCCTTCCGCTGGTGGCCTCCAGCGACCGCTGGGACATCGGCGGAGTGTCCACGGCCATCCACGCCGATACCGGAGTGCCCACCATCTTTGTCTACGACGGCCATCCCGGCGGGGCCGGCTTCGCCGAACGCGGATACGACAAGGCGAGGTTGTGGCTGACCGCCACGCGCGACGCCATCAAGGCCTGCGAATGCGAGTCCGGCTGCCCCTCCTGCGTCCAGTCACCCAAGTGCGGCAACAAGAACAACCCGCTCGACAAGGACGCTGCCGTCACACTGATCGATGTGCTGCTCCAAGACGCCACCGACCTCATGCACGCCGGCAATCCCGGAACAACGGCCGCCGCGGCCGGGACCCCGGACGATCAGCCCGCCCAGCCGCTCCGCGCCTGACCACGTCTCAGCGGCCGGTTCGTGGGCGGCGGCCGGCAGGTTCGGAGCCGGGGCGGCAGGCACGTTCGTGTGAGCCGGGCGGCGGCAGGGCTGCACGCCAGGCCGCAGACGGATGCACGGCTTCTGGCGACCGCCGGAGTTGGTGCATCTTTCACGGTGCTGGCCTGTTCCCGGCCGCAGGGGGCGGTCCGGCCCTGGCCAGTCCCGTGGCCGCCCCGAGGAACGGTCCGGCGCTGAACTCGGTGCGCACCTGAACGGTGTCGTCCGGTCCTTGGGCACAGGCAGCCAGCGTGGCGTTGTTCTTCATTGCGACCTCTCGAGCCACAGCGCAGGGTTCGCCGGACGTGATGCCCCGCGCGGCATCCGCCGCAGCCAGCGCTGCCAGATCGGCGGCCGCCGCAGCCCTCGATGCCGCAACGGCCGATTCGGCCAAAAGAAGCAGCAGGGCCAACGCCATGATGACCACCAGCCCGAGTCCCAGGGCCAGGACGGTCCCCGACCCCCGCTCTGAAGACGTACACCGGTGCCGGGCGTGGGCGGGTTTCGGGCTCCGGGGTCGCGGCCCGCGGGCACGGACACGGACAGGTGCAGGTGCAGGTGCAGGTGCAGGTGCAGGCGACATCATGTGCCGCCCTGCCACGGGGAACGGGAGACGCCTTTTAGGTGGGGCTCGTCCAGCCCGGGCCGTTGTGCCGCGCCGGGGGCCTCCGCACGCGCCCACGCGCTGGCGCTGAGGGCCCAGGGAACCAGGGAGCCAACGGCCCCGGGGACCCGGCCGGAGACGGTGACCCTGTGCCACTCGCCGTCGTGCGTCACCTCGGAGTCCGCCGTGTCGCCGGCGAGACGGCGGACAATCTCACCGACTTCGCCTGCCGCGGCTCCCCTCGCCACCGCCCGGGCACCGCCGCGGGCCGCTTCCTCAACCCGCAGCTGCATCACCCCGGCCGCCGAACCCGCGAGCAGCACGGAGAGCAGGAGAACGACCGAGGGCAGCGCGACGGCGAACTCTGCGGTAACGGCCCCGCGGCTCCCCGCGGTTGGCGGCGGCTCCCTCCGGCCGCCGCTCCCCCTGGCGCGCCAGAGTCCGTTCATGGCAACGTGAGCGCTGTCCGGATGAGGTTCAGGAGGAACCCGCGGACCTCATCGCTGCGCATGATGAACACGAGGACCCCGGCGAACCCCACGGCGGCGAGGGTTGCGATGGCATATTCAGCGGTAGCCATTCCGGCCTGCGCCGCTGGCGGCCTGCTGCGTCCGTGCGGCTGAACGGGAACAACCGAGCTGGCGCCAGGGTAGATCTCATAGACCTCGGCAACGCCGCCCTCCCCTGCGTCAATGCGACTTGCAGCGGGAGTGTCCTGATTTATTGACATCTGCTTTCCTTCCACGGGTCACCGGCGTGATCGCCGGCTGATTCGACTCTCCCGGCTTGTACATCGCGCCATAAGCCCCGATAGCAGCCAAGTGGAAAACCTGCCCGAAGGTGCGGTCCTGGCGGCCTGTGGAGGAGAACTGTCTGGCCTCTCCGGTCGGTCAACGGACGCCAAACGTAGTGCCCGGATCCGCCAGCGCTCTGCGCGGACCGAGACAGGGCTGAACCCGAGGGGCTGCGCGTCCGTACTGCGACGACAGCCCCTCGGGTTCAGTTGGTGCGGGTCACCCCCGCGTTGCTAGGGGAGGAAGTACCCCGCGAGGTCGGCGATGAGCTGGGCGGACCCAGAGGACCGGTTGAACAACGTCACCTTTCCGTCAGGCCCGAGCGGGACCGAGACCAGGTTCGGAATGGTCTGTCCGGTGGCGAAGTTCAGGTTGGACGCATTCGGCCGTAGCGAGCCGGACGGAAACGCGGTGGCGAAGCCGAAGGACCGCGGAGCGGTGACCGTCAGGTTGAAGACAGCTGCCAGCGCGCCGGCCGGTACTCCGTTGGCACCGGCGACCTGGACGGACACTGGTGAATCCGCCGCTACCGAGAAGGTGTTCCGGGTGTCCAGGATCCGGATGGGGCCGACGGCCTTGAACGCACCGGTAGCGGTGGGAGTTCCTGGCAGGTAGTAGCCCGCGACGTCGGCGATCAGGTGGGAGGAGCCCGAGGACGCGTTGAACAACGCGACCTTTCCGTTGGCGCCGACGGGGACCGTGACCAAATTCGGCACAGTCTGGCCGGTGGAGAAGTTCAGGTTGGACGCGTTGGGCCGGGCGGCGTCGGAAGCGTACGCGGTCACGAAGCCCAGGGACCGCGCCTGGGTCACCGTGAGGTTGAACACCACTGCAGCAACGGATGGGGGAATGCCGTTGACCCCCGCGACCTGGAAGGTTACCGGCGAATTTGCGCCCACCGCATTCGAGTTCCTGGTGTCCAGAAGCCGGGAGGGCGAAAGGCTCTTGAAGGCTCCCGGCGTCGTCGCGGCGCCGGTGACGTAGTAGCCGGTGACGTCGGCGATCAGCTGGGACGATCCCGAGGACCGGTTGAACAGGGTGACTTTTCCGTTAGCGCCCACGGGGACCGTGACCAAATTCGGCACCGTTTGGCCCTTGGCGAAATTCAGGTTCGAAGCGTTGGGACGCGCAGTGCCAGCGGCGTAGGCGGTGATGAATCCGAAGGACTTTGGTTGGGTGACCGTGAGGTTGAAGACTACGGCCGACACCTTGGCAGGAATGCCGTTGACCCCCGCGACCTGGAACGACACGGCAGAATCCCTAGCGACGGGAGAGCCGTTCCTGGTATCCAGGAGCCGGGTCGGCGAGATGGGGCTAAATGTTCCGGGAAGCTGGCCACCCGCCTTTCCGGACTTGATGACGACGTCGTCAATGAAGCTGTCGCCGGCCTGCCGCCTGTGCTCGGCACCGAGCTGCATCTTGGTGACGGCGGTAAAGCCCGTGGCGACCTGCTTGCTGGAATACAGGAGCTTGCCGTCGAACGTTACCTCGATCGTGGAGGAGGATCCGTTGGCGACGACGTGCATGACGAGATGGTGCCAGGTGCCGAGCGGGACGTTGACCTTCATCGCCGTGTATTTTAGTGCGCCGTCGGGCGCCGCCACGCGCAGCCACAGGGCGCCGGCAGCGCCGTTATCGCGGAAGACGTCCACGAACCGGGTGTTCCCGTTGAAGAAACGGAAGTAGGGAACGTTGTTGCCCGCGACGCCGGGCTTCGTGACGTTGAACCAGCCGTCGGCGTAGACCTCATTGTTCCCGGCAGGAAGTGGTGCGGAGAAATTGGCCAAGGAACCGGCGTCCGTGGTGACGTGAACATGGGCCGAGCAGCGGCCCGAGTGTTGCTCTGCAGAGGACACATCGGCCGTGCCGGTCCCGGTCGTGGCTGGCGCGTTGAAGCCGGAGGCAGTGAGGCTTCCGGACTCGAAGTTCGTGGCAATCACCGTTGTGCCAGGGTATTGGTTGGTCGGTTGAGGTGCTCCCGGCTGACAGGTCGGTACGGCGGCGGACGCCGGACTGGCACCGACCGCCAAACCGGTCAACACTAGTAGGTTGAGCGCTGCAATCACGCCCGCTTTATACAGTCGAATCATTGATCTGCCCCCCTGGCATGGCTCCCATTTAGTACGAGACCCCAGATACTCCGGGATTCGAGGCGCCAAGGAGGTGCTGTGAGAAGCCGACGCACGAGACCGCTCATACTCCGACGGTGCCTGCCCCAAAGGTATCCCCCAGCAACTTGAATAAACCTTGGGCCCGGGGTGATCCCCGGGCTGCCGGCATCACGCCCGAAGCAGCCCCAGGAGCACGGGCACGACGCCGAGGCAGACGAAAGCCGGCAGGGAGCACAGGCCCAGCGGCACCACGAGCTTCACCCCGAGCGTGGCCGCGCGCTGCTCGGCGGCCCTGTTGCGTTCACGGCGGAGCCGGGCCGCCTGGGCATAGAGGAGCGCTGAGGAGGGGGCGCCGGTAAGCGCGGCGAAGGAAAGAGCGTCGCGCAGGGCCTGAAGTTGGGGCGCCCGGGCACCGGAGCTGCGCCATGCCGTGCCCCAGTCCGCACCGATTGCGAGGGCTGACACAACCGGCCGAAGCTGCCGCCCGAGTTCCGGTGGCATGAGGGCGGCCACGAGGTCGAGGGACCGGCCAAGTCCGGCTCCCGCATCCAGCATGGCGCCGATCAGTTCCAGCATCATGGCGGTGTCCCGCAGGCCCGGGAGGCCGTGACGTCCGTGCCGGCCGGCGTCGTGGACCGTCGGGCGCCGGGCGGCCCCGCCAGCAGGGGCCCGAAGCTGGCGCCGGAGCCGCCGGCGGACACGGCCCGGGCGGGCGAGGACGACTGCGGCTGCCCCGGCAAGGCTCGCTGCCATCACGAATCCGGCAAGTTCGGGCCTCACGGCGACCACCGCGGCGTCACGTTGGTGCTTCCGCCGCGGCGCGGACGAGCCTTGCGGACCACAACCGGCCGACGGCGGTCAGCGCCACGCCTGCGGCCAACGCCGCGAGGCCCCAGGGAGTTCCCAGCAGTGTCGCCACCGGGTCCACGCCGAGCAGCAGGCCGAGACCCAGACCCGACAGCGGCAGCCAGGTCAGCAGACGAACGGTCGCGCGGGGGCCCGCCAAGGCCGTCTGCCGCGCTGCCTCGGCGTCGTCCTCCGTTTCAAGGTGGGCGGCAAAGCGCGCCAGGACATCAGCCAGGGGGCAACCGCTGGCTTCAGCGGTGTCAAAGCATGCGGCGAGCTCGCCCCACACACGCACGTCGCGGCGGGCCCGGTTGCCGACGGCACCCGTGGTGACCGTGACGACGGCGCCCGCACCGGCAGTGACCGCGGAGACCTCGCGGCGGATGGCCGCGGCCACGGAAGACCCGCGCCGGGCGGCGGCACGCGCGGCTGCGAGGATCCTGCGGGACTCCGGGCCGAGGACCGTGCCGGTGCCGTTTGCGGTGCGGGGCTGGCCGGCGCTGTGAACTGCGGCCTGGGCCGCCGGCCCGTCCCGCGCGGTGTCACCGCCGTACAGGGCCCACAGTTCATCCCACAGTCGGGCGGGGATGCGCCCTCCCTTCAGCAGCGCGGCCAACTGCTGGACCAGGACTGTCATGGGGACGGGCCCGGCATCGGCGGATCCCCTGCCGCGCCAACGGGTCATGCCCCCGACGGCCCGTCCTGGGCGGGATCCCGGGGAACCGTAGGCCGCGGGAGCTCGCGTGCCCGCGGCGTGCAAGGCCCTGCGGGTACGATGGCCGGCCGCGCGCGGGGTGGGAAATGCCAGCCACACGGCCAGGACCAAAACGACGATGAGGAAGACGGTCATCGCTGCGTCCAGGGCTGGAGGGATTCGCGGCCGGAACCCGGCGGCCGTCCTGCCGGCAGCGCCGCCTGCAGTTCGGAGGGGTCCGCCCCGGCCAACCCGGGATCCAGGCCGAGACGGCGCGCCAGCAGCGGCCAGGCTCCGCCGAAGCGGAGCTCGCCCTGTTGGATCTCCAGTGCGGCGGCGACAACCAGGCCCGAGTCTAGGACCTCCATGATTCCAACGCTCGCCACCTGGCGGCCCGATTCGGTCCGCTCGACGTGCACGACGACGTCGATCGCGCTGGCGACCTGCAGCCGTACCGCGTCCTGGCCCATGCCGGCGAGCGCGCCGAGGGCCGTCAGCCGGGCAGGCACAGCCGCCGCCTCATTCGCGTGGATGGTCCCGCCGCCTCCGGTGTGTCCGGTGTTCATCGCCGAGAGCAGCTCGCGGACCTCGGCGCCGCGGCATTCGCCCACCACCAGCCGGTCCGGCCGCATCCTGAGGGCCTGGCGGACCAGTTCGCCCAAGTCGACGGCGCCACCGCCTTCCAGGTTTCCGTGCCGGGATTCCAGCGAGACGACGTGCGGGTGGACGGGATTCAGTTCTGCGGCGTCCTCAATCAGGACGAGTCTCTCCCCCGGGTGGCACAATCCCAGCAGTGTCGCCAGTAACGTGGTCTTCCCCGAACCGGTGGCCCCGCTGATGAGGAAGCTCAGCCTGGCCGCCACCATGCGTTCGAGCACGGACTGGACCAGGCTCCCGGGCGTCCCGGCCCCGAACATGCCGGCGCGCTTCAGCTCGGGCATGGAGAAGACCGTGGCCCGGCGGATCCGCACGCTCAGGAGGGTCCCGGCCGTGGAAATGGGCGGCAGCACCGCGTGCACCCGGTAGCCGCCGTCGAGTCGGACATCGACGCACGGCGAACCGTCGTCCAGGCGGCGGCCACCGGCTGCCACCAGCCTCGCGGCGAGGGCCCGGATCTGCGGTTCCCCGGAAAAGACGACCGGCGCCTTTTCCAGACCGCGGCCGCGGTCCAACCAGACCGAGTCCGGCCCGTTGACAAAGATGTCTGTCACGGCGGGATCACGGGTGAGCGGTTGCAGGGGGCCCAGGCCGTTCAATTCCGCGCTGATGCTCTCCACTGCGGCCAGGGCGCCGGCCGTGCCGAGCAGCCGCCCGCTCGCCTGGACCGCAGCCGCCACCCTTGAGGGGGTCACCGGGGAGGCATCGGCCATGACGGACTCGCGCACGGACTCCAGCAGCGTCTGGTCGAGAAATCCCTGCGAGCGGCGGCGGCCCGGTGCCCGCCGGGCCGGACGTTCCGGTCCGGCCGGTTCTACGGCCGCGTGGGCACTCATGAGCCGTCTCCGCCGTTCAGCTCAAGGAGTCCGGCCGCGAACCGGCGGACGGCGCGCTGCCGGCCGGTTTCGAGAAGGCGGCCGAGTTCCGTTGCCCCGGCCAGATCCTTGATGTCCGGCATGATGCCCTGAAGGACAAGCCCCACGGAGCCGGCGATCAGCGGCGCATCCAAAGCGGCGCCGCGACTGGCCCGGACCACGAGCGCGGTGTCCACGGGTGGAAGCTCCTGCAGCAGCCAGGCCGTGGCGACGGCGGCCCGCAGCCGGGCGGGCGCCACGACGATGATCCGGTCGCATTCGCCGGCGAAGGCCCGCAGGGCCTCCCGTTCCCGGCCGATATCCAGCACCACCAATTCGCAGCCGCGGCGTGCGGCGTCAAGAACCGCGGCCACGGTGGTCGCGTCCACCCCGGCGGCTTTGTCACGGGTTCCCGGCCACGACAGGAAGGAGAATCCGCCGGCGACCGGCAGCGACTCCTCCAGCTGGGCGGGGTCGATACTGCCGCTCACCCCGGCCAGATCCGGCCAGCGGAGCCCGTGGGTTTCCTCGGCGGCCAGCGCAAGTTCCAGGCCTCCGCCCCGGGGGTCGCCGTCGATCAGCAGCACCCGGATCCCGGCCCCGGCGGCGGCCTGCGCGATCCAGATGGCGGCGGTCGTGGCCCCGGCACCGCCGCAGCCGCCGGTGAGACCCAGCACCAGGCCGCCGGCTTCCGGGGCGCGGGACCGGCTCAGGTATTCCGCCAGCCAGGCGGCCGCGTCCGGCAACACCGCGACGCGTTCGGCCCCGACGGCGGCGGCCAGATGCCATAACCCTTCCCCGTCACCTTCGAGGCCGAGCATCACGGCAGGGGTCCTCCGCCGGGGCGGCAACCCGCGGATGTCGCTGCCCACCAGCACGGCGGCCGCGGCGTCCCAGAACGGCGCGGCCTCGGCAACGTCCTGCACCGTCCGCAGCTGGCCCCCGGCTGCTGCGACGATGCGTTCCACCTCGCTGCGCAGCACATCGGCGCCGGTTACGAGCAGGATTTCCGCGGAATCCCCGGGGGTCCAGGGCTCATGCGCCCGCGGTGGCGGTGAGCCTGGGCCACGGTCCTGGTGCCTGTTCATGCTGCCACTGTGCCCGGGCCGGGACCGCAGCGGAACCGCCGTCGTGGGCTATGTGGACAAGTCCGGCGTCTTTCCTGCACCGCGGCAAGGGACCGAGCACAGATCACGTCCCGGAGCAGGGCAGAATTGATCCTATGTATCTGCTGCTCGCTGCCCACGCCGACGGCGCGGCACTGCAGCAGCTCACGGCCGATGGCGCCCCCGAACCCTCCAATCCGGAACCCCGTGTGGTCAGGGCCGGCGACCTCGCCGGAATTGTGCGCGAGTTTGAGGAGCGGCACCCGCGCTGGATCTGGCACCGTACGCAGGACTGGTATCCCGCGTTGCTGCGCGCCGGGGTGGAACTCGAGCGCTGCTACGACCTCACCTTGTGCGGTTCGATCCTGGCCCACTCGGAGTTCACCGCCCACACCGGCTACGCGCAGGCGGCGGAGAAGCTGACCCAGGACGACGAGCTGAACCAGCCACCGCGGGGGCTGCAGCCTCCTGCCCCGCCGCCAGAACAAGGGGCCTTGTTTGATGCCCCGGCCTCCGGCCGGCGTCCCGGCCAATCCATTGAGGCTCTCCGCGCCGAGTACGCCGCGCAGCAGGAGGCCCTTCGCCAGGCGGGACCTGCGCCCGGAACGGCCTCCGGCACGGTCGTCGTCCCTGACGCCGGCCGGCGCCAACGGCTCCAGCTGCTGCTCGCGGCGGAATCCGCCGGAGCCATGATCGCCGCCGAAATGCAGCACACCGGCGTCCCGTGGCGGGAGGAACTCCACGAGCAGATTCTCGCAGAACACCTCGGACCCCGCCCGGCTCCCGGTCAGCGTCCGGCCAAACTCGAATCGCTCACGGCCGAACTGAGGCTGCTGCTGAAGTCGCCCGCGCTGAACCCGGACTCGCCGCAGGAGCTCATGCGCGCCCTGCACCGCAACGGCATCGAAGTTAAAACCACCCGCCAATGGGAGCTGAAAGAATCCAGCCACCCCGTGATCGTGCCGCTGCTGGCCTACAAGAAACTGGCCCGTCTCCACGCGGCCAACGGCTGGGCGTGGCTTGATACCTGGGTGAAGGACGGCAGGTTCCAGCCTGAGTACGTGGTGGGCGGCGTGGTCTCGGGCCGGTGGGCGTCGCGGGGCGGCGGGGCGCTGCAAATCCCGCGCCAGGTCCGCGGCGCGGTCCACGCCGATCCCGGCCACAAACTGATCGTTGCCGACGCCTCGCAGCTGGAGCCGCGCGTGCTCGTGGCGCTGGCCCAGGATTCCAAAATGGCCGAAGCCGCCCGGGACAAGGACCTCTACGCCGGCATTGCCGCCCAAGGCTTCGGCGGCGACCGGGCGAAGGCGAAGGTGGCCCTCCTTGGAGCAATCTACGGGGCGACCACGGGCGAGTCCGGCCGGCTGATGCCGCAGCTGGCCCGCACCTACCCCCGCGCCGTGGGCTTCGTCGAGCAGGCTGCCCGCGACGGCGAAGCCGGCAGGACCGTGACTTCGCGCCTGGGCCGGAGCAGCCCGCCGCCGTCGGAGCGCTGGCTGCAGAGCCAGCACTCCACCACCGCGGAAGAGCAGCGCCGGGCGGACTCGATCGCACGCTCGCGCGGCCGCTTCACCCGGAACTTTGTGGTCCAGGGCTCGGCCGCTGACTGGGCGGCATGCTGGCTCGCGGAATTACGACGGAGGCTTCGCGCCATACGGTCGGACGGCGCAGCCGCCGGCGAACTGGTGTTCTTCCTCCACGACGAGGTGATGGTCCACTGTCCCGAATCCGCCGTCGGGGATAGCATCAAGGCGATCGAGGACTCCGCAAATGCCGCGAAGGAGCTCTTGTTCGGCCGCATTCCGGTGGAATTTCCGGTCAGCGTGGCCGTCGTCGATTCGTACGACAATGCCAAATGAGTGACCGAAGTCACCGCCTGTAACGTACCCGTCGGTAGCGTTGTGTGCGCTCCGTCACCGGGCTACCCTCGGAAAGGCCGGTGAATTTCCCGTACGATCCGCCGGCTATTGCAACGACGCAAGGATATTGGGGAGGCACAGGTTTGGCTGGCATTTTTGAGATCGCGCAAGCTGGCGACAAGGCTTATTTCTTCAGGCTGACGGCGGCGGATGGCACGGTAGTGGCCGTGTCCCCGCTCTTCAGCTCCATCAAGAGCGCGGCGGCGGGCATCAACGCCGTGCGCGAGAACGCCGCGACCGGCCTGGTTGTGGATCATTCCGGCGCTCACAGGCGGGTCGCCTCCAGCAGGTCGGGAGGACGGGCGATGGCTCCCCTGGCAGGCAGCCCGGTGGCTGCCGGCTAGGCGGCCGCAACCCCGTTGCTGCCTGGCAGGCAGCCCGGTGGCTGACAGCCAGCGGACCGGCCGGCGGGCCGGCGCCGCGCGGGGTTCACACATCAATCCCGTAGAGCCGCGCGCGGTCCCACGGCACGGCCCAGCCCAGCTGTTCAAAAAGCTGGTTCAGGATCATCCCGGTAAAACCCCACACCACGACGCCGTTGACGGTGAAGGCTGGGCTCTGGAATGTCTGGCCGGCCCGGCTGACCGTGGCCATCACCCTGTTGTCCGGGTCCAGCAGGTCCCTGACCGGGACCCGGAACACCTGCGCGGATTCACCGTAGTCGACCACCCGGACCGGCGACTGGGCAGCCCACCAGGCCAGGACCGGCGTCACCAGGAAATTGCCCCGGGGCAGGGCCAGTTCAGGCATCACGCCGAGTACGTCCACCCCCGCAGGGTTCAGGCCAGTCTCCTCCTCCGCCTCGCGGAGGGCCGCGTCCACCACGGACTCACCCGGATCGATGCCGCCGCCGGGAAACGCCACCTGCCCGGGATGGTCCTCCAGCGTTTGGGCCCGCTGCAGCAGCAGCACGTCCAAATCGGCCGGAGCCAGCAACTTCTCGGACACAGCGGGGACGTTGTCGAGCGCACCAAAGAGCATCAGCACCGCTGCCCTACGGACCCGCTCGCCGGGTTCGACGGCGAGTTCCCGCCAGCGCGGATCCGGGGCCGGCGCCGTGCCCGCCTCCACCGCGGCAACGAGCTCGACGAGGTCCTGGCGCGCGGTCACGGCTGTTTCCTCTGCGATTCCATCCGGATTTCCGCGGCGCGGTGAGTCTCGGCCAGCAGCCGGGCCAGCAGTTGCTCCTGGCCCGGGGCGAGTTCGTACTTCAGCAATTTCTTTGACTTCTCCGGGTCGATTTCCCCCATGCCGTAGCTGGGGCACCAATTGGCCACCGCGCAGGCGCCGCACGCCGGCTTCCGGGAATGGCAGACGCGGCGGCCGTGAAAGACGACGCGGTGCGAGAGCATGGTCCAGTCCTTCGGCTCGAACAGCTCAGCAACGTCCGACTCGATCCGGACCGGATCATCCGACTCGGTCCAGCCAAAGCGCCGGGCCAGGCGGCCGAAGTGGGTGTCCACCGTGATGCCCGGGATGCCGAAGGCATTGCCCAGCACGACGTTCGCGGTTTTCCGCCCGACGCCGGGCAGCGTCACCAGGTCCGCGAGCCGGCCCGGCACCTCGCCGTCGTACTCGTCCACCAGCCGGGTGCACAGCGCCAGAAGATTTCTGGCCTTGGCGCGAAAGAAGCCGGTGGGCTTGATGATGGCCTCCAGCTCGGCCGGATCCGCCTCCGCCATCCGCCGCGCATCCGGGTAGCGCGCGAACAACAGGGGCGTGATCTGGTTGACCAGCACGTCCGTGGTCTGCGCGGACAGCACCGTGGCTATCACGAGCTCGAACGGCGTGCGGAAGTCCAACTCCGCGTGGGCATAGGGGTACTGCTCCGCGAGTTCCCGGTTGATCCGGCGCGCGCGGCGCTTGAGCGCCAGAATTGACTCCCCCGACGCCCGCGGCGCACCCGGCTTGGCGCTCCCCGGGATCGGGTTGCCGGGTTCCGAGCCACCGGATTCCGTGTTCACGGCGGCGGACTAACCGCGTTCGATGTTGCTGAGGTCCCGCAAAACGCCGAGCCGGCCGTCGGTGTGCTGGACCAGGAACTCGTTGCCGCGGTCCTCCAGGGCAAGGACCCAGCCGCCGGGTTCAATGACGAACGCCGGGGCACCGGTGCGCACATCGACGGCGGTGCGGGGCTGCGCGACGGCGAACCAGAAGGCCTCGTGCACGGGGTGGACATCATCCTCCGCGGGCCGGCTGGCGGGATCAACGGTCGCGCCGATGGGTTCCTGCGGCCGGGCCTGTTCCTGCGGCCGGACCTGGGGGTTGACCGTAGTGGGGGCACTGCCGCCGGTGGCGGCCGGCACGCCGGCGGCCTGGGTCTGTTCCGCGGCCTGGGTCTGTTCCGCGGCGGGAGCGGTCTGTGCAGCCGCACCAGCGGCACCAGCGGCGGCGACACCAGCGGCGGCGGCACCGGCTGCAGCAGGGACGCCCGCGGTCCGGGTCTTGTCCGCGGCGGACGGAGCAGACTCCGGAGCCGGGGCCTGCGTCGGGGCCGTCGATGAATCCGTAGATGCCGGGGCAGCCGCGCCGGCGGCTGGCACCACGCCCGAGATCTGGGTCTCCGGTGCGCCGGGGGCCGCAGCGCTGGGGGCCGCGGCGGACGCCGCACCCGCCGAAGATGCCCCGGCAGAGGGCCCGGCAGGTGTGGTTGCCGCCGGCGTGGCCGTCTGGCTGCCGGTGGCCGGACGCTTGGCCCAGCCCGCGGCCTCCCCGGAAGCGGCTTGGCCGGACGCAACCTGGCCGGACGCAACCTGGCCCGATGCGGCCGCCAGAGAGGCGCCCGCCCCGGCCGCGCCGGACGCACCCGCAGCGTCCTTGGTCAATTTGGATTCCTTCGGTTGTTTCGGTTGCTTCGGCGCCTTCGGTGCCCGGGGCTTTCGCACCGGGACAACAGCTTCGCGGGCAACCACGTGGGCAGGCGCGTCCTCCCGGCCCAGGAAGTCGCCGGCAAAGAACGGGATCCAGCGGCCCAGCACCGTGGCGGCGAAGAGCCCCAAAGCGCCCAGGAGCGCGATCAGCATGCTCGGCACGAACGCCCCGGCGGCGGCGAGGAAAAAGAAGGCCAGCGTGAAGGACGCTACAACGGACGCGAACTGGTCGATCGACAGGGATCCGATCCGGATCTTGGTCGACGGGCTGAGGCGGCGGGCCACAAACAACGCGGTGACAATGAGGGGCAGCACGATGCCCAGGCCCAGGAAGAAGAGGCTGCCCAGGTTCCAGAGGTTGTAGGCGAAGGCAAACATAGGAATCAGTGAGGCGATGAAAAGAAGCAGCGTGGAGCCGAAAACGGTGAGGTCACGGATGGTGAACGGGCCGAGGACGGCTTCGTTCTTCTTCCCGGTCTTTTTGTCCACCGTGAAGCGTGGCGCATCCCCGAACCCGGCGGGCCCCGGCTGCGCCGTTCCACCCTGGTTCTGGGCGGGCGCCCGGAGCTGCCCGTTGTCTTGCTCGTTCATTCCGTATCTCCTTAGCATGGCGGCGCCCTGGACAGCGCCGTCTAACGGCAGGCAAGGACAGGACCGCCAGCGGTCCTGTCGCCTCCATCGGATGTCACAACTTCATCTCAGCCTAGCCAAGTGAATGGCCGATCACTAGCTGACAAGCCGTGGGCGGACGCAGCAGAATTCCCCAGATTTCCGAATCCCGGACGCTTGCCCCGGCCCGCCGTCCGGCGCCGGGGACAGACCACTCGGCGCTTAACGAACACCGCTCACGGTGCTGTTTGTGACGGGGCGCACGTTTGGTCGGACCCAAGTATTAGTGTTGATTCCAGACAGCGCTAGCGGCACTGCCGCCGTCTGCCGCCGCCCGACGTCGCGCATGCGGCCCGGCGCGACGGTGGCGAGCACGGCCGCGCAGCCCGGATCGATGAATGATGAGGTTCACCATGTCCCAGCAGACACCCGGCTCCACGGCCACGCAGACACCCCAGGGCGATGCGTTCGAAAACCTGTCCCAGGAGAACCGCCGTTTCGCGCCGTCGGCCGAGTTCGCCGCGAACGCAGTGGTCACCGCCGCCGATTACGCGGAGGCCGCCGCCGACCGTCCGGCGTTCTGGGCGAAGCAGGCCCGGGAGCTGCTGAGCTGGTCCAAGGACTTCACCCAGGCGCTGGACTGGTCCGACCCGCCGTTCGCGAAGTGGTTCGTCGGCGGGCAGGTCAACGCGGCCTACAACGCCCTGGACCGGCACGTCGAGGCCGGCAACGGGGACCGGGTGGCGATCTACTTCGAGGGCGAGCCGGGAGATACCCGCACCTACACCTACGCGCAGCTGACCGAGGAGGTGAAGAAGGCCGCGAACGCGTTCGAGTCCCTCGGCGTGGCCAAGGGCGACCGCGTCGCCGTGTACCTGCCCATGATCCCCGAGGCCGTCATCACCCTGCTGGCCTGCGCCCGGATCGGCGCGATCCACTCCGTGGTCTTCGGCGGATTCTCCGCCGAAGCCCTGCGCTCCCGGATCGACGACGCCGAGGCCAAGCTCGTGGTCACGGCCGACGGCACCTACCGCCGCGGCAAGCCCAGCGCGCTGAAGCCGGCCGTCGACGACGCGTTGTCCCACGAGGGCGACGGCACCGGACACACCGTGCAGAACGTCGTGGTGGTCAAGCGCAACGGCCAGGCCGTGGACTGGCACGAGGGCCGGGACCACTGGTGGGCGGACACCGTCGGCGCCGCGTCCCCCACACACACCGCCGTCGGGCACGACTCCGAACACCCGCTCTTCATCCTCTACACCTCCGGCACGACGGGCAAGCCCAAGGGCATCCTGCACAGCACCGGCGGCTACCTCACCCAGGGCGCCTACACGCACAAGGCGGTCTTTGACCTCCACCCGGAGACCGACGTCTACTGGTGCACCGCCGACGTCGGCTGGATCACCGGGCACTCCTACGTCGCCTACGCCCCGCTCATCAATGGCGCTACCCAGGTCATGTATGAGGGCACGCCCGATTCCCCGCACCAGGGCCGCTGGTGGGAAATCGTGGAGAAGTACAAGGTCTCCATCCTCTACACCGCCCCCACCGCGATCCGCACCTTCATGAAGTGGGGCAAGGACATCCCGGCCAAGTCCGACCTCTCCTCGATCCGGGTCCTCGGTTCCGTCGGCGAACCCATCAACCCCGAGGCCTGGATGTGGTACCGCGAGGTCATCGGCGGCAACGCCGGCAAGAACGGCGAGCGGAAGGAAAACCCCGCACCGATCGTGGACACCTGGTGGCAGACCGAGACCGGGGCGCAGATGATCGCCCCGCTGCCCGGCGTCACGGCCACCAAGCCCGGCTCGGCCCAGGTCCCGCTGCCGGGCATCGCCGTGGACGTCGTGGACGAACTCGGCGAATCCGTACCCAACGGCCACGGCGGCTTCCTCGTAATCCGCGAACCGTGGCCCGCCATGCTGCGCGGGATCTGGGGCGACCCGGAGCGGTTCAAGGAAACGTACTGGTCCCGCTTCGAGACCATGTACTTCGCCGGCGACGGCGCCAAGAAAGACGAGGACGGCGACATCTGGCTGCTGGGCCGGGTGGATGATGTGATGAATATTTCCGGCCACCGCCTCTCCACCGCCGAAATCGAGTCCGCACTCGTGTCCCACCCCGCGGTGGCGGAAGCCGCCGTCGTCGGAGCCGCGGACGAGACCACCGGACAGGCCGTCGTCGCCTTCGTGATCCTGCGCGCCGACGCCGTGGACACCGGCGACGCGATCGTCCAGGAACTCCGCAACCACGTGGGCAAGGAAATCGGCCCGATCGCCAAACCCAAAACCATCCTCGTGGTCCCGGAACTGCCCAAAACCCGCTCCGGCAAGATCATGCGCCGCCTGCTCAAGGACGTCGCCGAAGGCCGCGAAGTCGGCGACGCGACCACCCTGGCGGACAACACCGTCATGGCCCAGATCGCGCAGTCGCTGAAGAAATAGCCGGCTCGTTCCGATAAGGGTTCGTCGGCTGTGTTTGGCTGGCCTGTTTGTCCGGCGGCGGCGCCGCCCACCGTGGTGGGCCGCGCCGCCGTCGTCGTTGGTCCTGCCTGTCGACGCCGCCGCGGCGGGAACATCCGCAGCAGCGAAGAATGCGGCAGTAACGAACCGATTGGCAGTAACGAACGGCGCGCGCGGGCCGCGGCGCGATAGATTTGCAGACATGACTGAAGCCACCTCCGCCACCGCTGCCGGCCGCGGCACCATCCTGGTTCTCAACGGACCCAATTTGAACCTGCTTGGCACCCGCGAGCCCGAGAAATACGGGACGGCGACGCTGGCCGACGTCGAACAGCTCGCCAAAGACGCCGGTGCCGCGCACGGCCTGGACGTCGAGTGCTTCCAGTCCAACCATGAAGGGGCCCTCGTGGACGCCATCCACGCCGCCCGCGGGAAGGCGGTGGGAATCGTGCTCAACGCCGGCGCCTACACGCACACGTCCGTGGCCATCCGGGACGCCATTTCGGCTGTTGCCCTGCCGACGGTCGAGGTGCACATCACCAATGTTCACGCCCGCGAGCCTTTCCGGCACCATTCCTACCTTTCGGACATCAGCAAGGCCGTGATCGCCGGCGCCGGGATCCTGGGCTACCGCTTCGCAGTGGAATACCTCGCCGGGCTGCACGCGGCCGGGGACTGAGCATGTCCCCGGTGGATCCCGCGGCGGCGGAAGCATCCGGGGAACCGTCCGCAGCTCCGGACCCTGCCACGGGCACCGCCTCGGACACAGCACCGGGCGCGGCTACGGCTACGGCTACGGCTACGGACACAGCGCAGTGGTACCGGCACTTCGGCACGGTCGACGCCCCCGACTCCTCCCCCTGCTATGCCGCGTGGTCCGTGGGGATCGCCGGGGACGCCGAGGTGATTCGGCGGATTGATCAGTGGCCGCACAACAAGCGCCAGCCGCTGCTGATCCTCGCCGCGGCCCGGTTCCTCGGCGCGCAGATCAGCCCTTACCGCGATTTCCGGAGGTTCCTGGACCATCACTGGGACGCGGTCTCGGAAATCGTGCTGTCCCGGTCCACGCAGACGAACGAGGCCGGCCGCTGCGCCACCCTGCTGCCCTCACTCGCGCAGATATCCGCGGCAGAGGGCCGGCCGCTGTCCCTCATCGAGGTGGGCGCCTCGGCGGGGCTGGCACTGTTCCCTGACCGCTACGGTTACGAGTTTGTCGACACCGGGGCGGGGGCACCGGATGAGTCGGCGGCGGACCCGGCGGCGGCGGAAGCAAGGACGACGCGGCTGGTTCCGGATGGCGCCCGGCCTGGCACGTTTCCGGTCTTGCGCTGCCTCACCTCGGGCCCGGTGCCGCTGCCGGCGGAAATCCCCCGGGTGGCATGGCGTGCCGGGATCGACCTCAACCCCCTGGACGTGCGCGACCCGGCCGACGTCGCCTGGCTCGAAGCCCTCGTCTGGCCGGAGCAGGAGTTCCGGCTTGAACGGCTGCGCCAGGCGATCGCCATTGCCAGGGAACGGCCGCCGCTGCTGGTGGCCGGCGACCTCAACGAACAACTTGTGGAACTCGCCGGCCGCGCCCCGGCCGACGCTGCCCTGGTGGTATTCCACAGCGCCGTCATGGCCTACCTGGATGCCGGCGGCCGCTCCCGGTTCCGGCGCACCATGGCGGATCTCGCCGCGGAGCGGGGCTGCCACTGGCTCTCGAACGAAGGCCACATGGTGGTGGTGCAGGGAGACGGGTCCAGTGTGGTCCCGGAAATGGATGACGCCCGGCTCCGCGGCCGGTTCCTGCTGCTGCAGGACGGCCAGCCTGCAGCCATCACGGGCCCGCACGGGCAGAGCCTGGAGTGGCTCTAGCCTGCGTGCGGCTCCGGCCTGGCTGTGGCTAGGGCCTGCATGGCAGTCCGGTTATTTCTTGATGCACTGTCCGGACGAAACGGCGCTGCCCAGACCCGGCGCCTGCGCCGCCACGGGGCTCAGGTCATTCATGGTGATCGCAAATCCGAGCGAAGACTCGGTTGTGGCCTTGGCAAAGACCACCCCCGCCACCTGCCCGTCCATGGTCAGGAGCGGACCCCCGGAGTTGCCCGGCTGCACGTCGCCGGCCAGCCGGTAGACGTCCTCGGGCGACGCATTCTTGCCATAGATGTCCGGGACCAGCACGGTGGCGATGTCCTGCACCGTGGCCGGTTTGGACTGGAAAGGCCCGCCGTGCGGATAGCCGGCAAAGGCCGCAGCGCTGCCGGACGGCAGGTCGGCAGCCAGCGCCAGGGGTTCCGAGCGCAGACCGTCAACGGCCACGACGGCGAGATCGTGCTGGGAGTCAAAGTACACAACGCGCCCAGGCAGTGCGCGGCCACCGGGCGTTTCCACCACTGGTTCGTCGACCCCGGCGACCACATGGGCGTTGGTCACCACGCGCCCGGGGGCGACCACGAAGCCTGTTCCGGTCTGGTTTTGGCCGCACTGGTAGGCGGTTCCGGCGATCTTGAGCACGGACGCGGCGGCCTTGTTCAGCGCCGGCGTGTCGGTGCTGGTGTCCGGAACGGCAACGGGCTGGCTCTGGCCGAAGCCGTCCAGCAGGGTGGGGATTCCCTCGCCGATCACGGCGGAACGCAGCTGCGCCATTGATGCCTTGACCGGCATCGGCGTCACGCCGTCGATGAACCTGATGACTTTGGATTCAGCGAGCTGCTGGGACACGAACGGCACACCCAGGGCCCCGATGCTGAACGCCAGCATCGACATCACGAGGGCGGACACCACCACGTTCACGCCTCCGCCCACGAGGCGATCCGCCGCCCGCATGGGGCTGAACGGGACCACACTGCGGATTCGCCGCCCGATCATGGTGCCGAGGCCGTTGCCCACGATCATCAGAAGGACCGCCGTGGCGACGATCGCTGTCAGGCGCCAGCCGCTGTCCTCCACGAGGCCGCTGACGATGGGCACGGAGACGAAGGCGGCGACGGCGCCTGCCGCGAATCCCGCGATGCCTCCGAGCGTCACAAGGAAGCCGTTGCGAAGACCGTGGATCAGGTAGGACAAGAGCGCCACAACCAACAGCAGGTCCAAAATGGTCAAGCCAAACACCGGGGCTCCTCACAGACAGTTCAGCGACGATTCTACCGGTGTAAGCTGAACGTTTGCCGACCGGCCGCCAGCCTGCACAGGGATCTGCGCGGACTTCCCGAGCCGTTCGCTTTCGGCCCCTTCGGGCGTTTCCGTGCCAACTACGTCACAGAAGCTCCAAAATTCTGAAAGAATGGCTGAAGCGCCCCAGCCGACACAGCTAGTCAGGAGATTTCATGGATATCGAGGTATTGCGCCGCGCACCCCTTTTCGCCACGCTCGACGACGAGGCGTTCCGTCTGCTGACGGACGAACTTACCGAGGTGGACCTTTCACGCGGTGCCTCGGTATTCCGGGAAGGCGACCAGGGTGACCAGCTTTACTTCATCGTCTCCGGCAAGGTGAAGCTCGGCCGCACGTCGCCGGACGGCCGCGAATCACTACTGGCCATCCTCGGCCCGGGCGAGCTTTTCGGCGAAATGGCGCTGTTCGATCCCAGCCCGCGCACAGCCACGGCAACTGCCGTTTCCGAGACGCGTCTTGCCGGCCTGAAGAACGAGAGCCTCAACGCGCTGCTGCGCACCCGCCCCGAGGTCTCGGCCCAGCTGCTGCAGGCCTTGGCACGCCGCCTGCGCCGCACCAACGATTCCCTTTCCGACCTCGTCTTCTCCGACGTACCGGGCCGTGTGGCCAAGGCGCTGCTGGATCTGGCCGACCGCTTCGGCCGCCCGGCGACCGACGGCGTCCTGGTCGCCCACGAACTGACGCAGGAGGAGCTCGCACAGCTGGTCGGCGCCTCCCGTGAAACGGTCAACAAGGCCCTCGCAGAATTCGTGCAACGCGGCTGGCTGCGACTGGAAGCGCGCGCCGTCGTCATCCTTGACATGCAGCGCCTGCGCCAGCGTTCCCGCTAGGGATCCCCAGTAGCAACCACGAAGGCCGGCCCCGGAAACGGGACCGGCCTTCTGCCGTTAATCTTCTGCCGTTAATTCGCGGTGGCGGTTTCGGGCTGGTTGTCCGCGGGACATGTCCACTGGTGCGGATCGGGGCGGAGCATGTCCCCGGGCCGGCAGGCAGCACGAAGGGACATGTCCCGCCCCGGCTGCAACGACTGGACATAATGCCACTATGTCCACCTGTCAGGTCCACCGGAGGGCATGTCCCGGGCCGGCACGCGGCACGAAGGGACATGTCCAGTGCTCAGGAGCAGGGCGGGGCATGTCCCGGGCATGTCCCGGGAATCGCCCGGCCCCCGCCCGGCCCCCGCCCAAGCCAAGCCCTAACAGGCTGCCCGCATGGAGTCAGCCTTCCGTGGCGTCGGCGCTCCCCGGGCCTAGCGTTCCCGCTGCGGTTCGCCGGCGATCGTTTTGGCTGCTTCGACTTCCAGCATGAGCCGGCCGTCTTCCTCGACCAGCTTCGGCTGGTACACGTGGGCCTTGCGCTTGTAGCTGAGGTAGGCGATGCAGCCGTTGGCCTTGGCCATCTTCTCAAGCATGATCTCCGAGCCAGGGACCAGGAGTTCGCCCAGGGTCCGGCCGACGGTGTTCTCCTGCCCTACCTCGTCACCCAGCACGGTGCTGTCCCGCTCGCTCACGACTTTCCGGACGCACACCCAGCGGCCCCAGACGCCCTTGCTGGCCAGCAGCGAGGGCTGCTGGTTCACGGGCACGGTGGCGGCAAAGTAGCGGGTGTTGAACCGGCGGTGCGCGAAGTCGGGGCTCAGCCAGTTCACCAGGGGTTTAAGCAGGTCAGTGCGCAGCGAGAGCCCGCGCTTGGCGAGCAGGTCGGTGAAGGATTTCTCCTGCTCGGCCACGGCTTCGCGGGCGCGCATCCAGTCGGCGCTGGAGGTCAGCTCCACTGTGGTGGACAGGTCGGGGCCGGCCAGCAGGATGCCGGTCTCCTCAAACAGTTCACGGATGGCACCGACGACGTGCCGGCGCGCCAGCCCGACGTCGGACGTCCCCATCTGCTCGGCCCAGTGCTGCGGTGAGGGGCCCAGCCAGCCGACGGCGTCGTCGTCGGTGGATTCCAGCGATCCGCCGGGGAAGGCGAGGACACCGAGCGGGGAGGACCCCGTGCGGTAGCCGAGCCAGGTCTCCAGGCCCGTGGGCGAATCCCGCAGCAGGATCACGGAGGAGGCCAAACGGGGCGCGCGGGGCGTCCGCTCACCGTGTTCAATCCAGCTGCGGGCTGCTCCCTCAAGATCCGGGGGCAGGACGAACAGGCGGCGTTCTAACTGAGGCAACGACGTAACCGGTCTACTAGGCGAATTCAGCGATCAGTTCGACTTCGACAGGCGAGTCGAGCGGCAGAACGGATACGCCGACGGCGGAACGTGCGTGCTGGCCGGCGTCGCCGAGGACCTGGCCCAGCAGCTCCGAGGCGCCGTTGATGACACCGGGCTGGCCGGTGAAGGAAGGGTCGGAGGATACAAATCCGACAACCTTGACGATCCGCGTGATGCGGTCGAGGTCGCCGATCACACTCTTGACGGCGGCCAGGGCGTTGACGGCGCAGACGGCAGCGTAGGCCTTCGCGTCCTCCGGGGACACCGTGGATTCGTCGGAGGCGCCCGCCGAACCGGTGGAAACCTTTCCGGTGGCCTCGAGCTTGCCGTTGATGAACGGCAGCTGCCCGGAGGTGTAGACGTGGTTGCCGGAAATCACGGCCGGAACATACGCCGCGACCGGAGCAGCGACGTCGGGGAGCGCCAGGCCCAGCTCCGCGAGGCGCTGTTCGACGGCGGACGACGCGCCCGCGCCGGCCGTGGGGCTCGCTGCGCCGGCCGTGTTTTCGGAGATGTTTTCCGCGCCCGCCGGCGTGGCCGGAACGGCTTCTGAGGGGGTGTTCATGGCTACTGCTTCTCCCGCTTCAGGTAGGCAACCAGGCCGTTTCCATCGGGTCCCGGAACAACCTGGACGAGCTCCCAGCCGTCGTCGCCCCACTGGTCCAGGATCTGCTTTGTGGCGTGAATAATGAGCGGAATCGTGGCGTACTCCCATTTGGTCATGACATAAAGCCTAGTCGTTGCCGGTAAAGTGGAAAACATGGCGACTGGCAAGAACCCTTTATTCGACACGGCCACCACCCTCGGAAAGATCTTTCTTTTCCTGGGCGTGAGCGCTATTTGCGGTGTCCTGGTGGCGGGCCTCCTGGTCCCCGCGGCGGCCGTCTCGGGCAGTGCGGCGAGCGGTTCGATCCAGTTTTTTGACACGCTCCCCGCTGAGCTGAAGGTCGATCCGCCGAGCCAGTCGACCACGATCCTGGCGTCCGACGGCAGCCCGATCGCGAACCTCTACGCGGAAAACCGCACCCGTGTTTCGCTGGACCAGATGTCACCGCACATCAAGGACGCGATTATCGCCATCGAGGACAGCCGCTTCTATGAGCACGGCGGTGTGGACACCACCGGCATCCTGCGCGCGCTCGTGAGCACCGCCCGCGGCAACAAGCAGGGCGCGTCCACGATCACGCAGCAGTACGTCAACAACGTCATCAACTCCTCGCTGGAGGCCGAGGGCAAGGGCGACGAGGTCCTGCTCAACGGCGTCAACAAGGGCGTCGGGGACAAGCTCCGTGAAATGAAGCTGGCCATCGCGCTGGAGAAGAAGTTCACCAAGGAGCAGATCCTCGAGGGCTACCTGAACATCGTGTTCTTCAACCGGGACGCCTACGGCATCGAGGCCGCGTCCAAGTTCTTCTTCAGCACCACGGCCAAGGACCTGACCCTGCCGCAGGCGGCCCTGCTGGCCGGCGTCGTGAACAGCCCCTCCTACTACGACCCGATCACCAATCCGGAGAACGCCAAGGTCCGTCGCGACCTCGTGCTCCGCGCGATGCTGACGCAGGGCAAGATCAAGCAGGCCGACTACGACGCAGCGGTCGCGACACCGGTGCAGACCAAGGTCACCCAGCCCCGCCAGGGCTGTGCCTACTCACAGACGGCGCCGTACTTCTGCGACTACGTGCTCCACCTGCTCCTGAACAACCCGGCCTACGGGGCCGACGCGGCCGAGCGTGAGCGGAAGATCTTCCGCGGCGGCCTGACCATCAAGACCACGCTGGATCCGAAGGCCCAGTCCGTGGCGCAGGCCCAGGTGGACGGGTCGGCCGGCGCGAACCCGGATAAGTGGGGCGCCTCGCTGGTGTCCGTGCAGCCGGGATCCGGCAAGATCGTCTCCATGGCCCAGAACACCGTCTGGTTCCCGGCCGACGGCAAGTTCGACCAGACCCAGAACTTCAACGTGGACGTGCAGGATGCCAAGGGCAATGACCTCAACGGCCTCGGCGGCTTCCAGCCCGGATCCACGATGAAGCCGTTCACGTTCGCGGAGTGGCTCAACGAGGGCAAGTCGATGAGCACCCAGCTCAACGGCGCCGTGCGGCGATATCCACAGAATTTCCCTTGGAAGAACACCTGCCCGGCACCGACCACCGGCTGGTATGACGCGTCCAACGGTAGCTACGACCTACAGAACGCCGACGAGACCCACTACAAGTACATGTCCGTCCTTGACGGCCTGGCGAACTCCATCAACACCATCACGTTCGCTTCCGCCGCCCAGGTGGACCTCTGCGGGATCCAGAAGGTCGTGGACGCAGTGGGCATCCACGGCGGGCTGCCGAGCGCGGACAACCCCAACCCCCCGGTGCCGATGACCACCCTCGGCAACCTCATCGGGTCCACCCAGACTGCGCCGCTGACCATGGCCAGCGCATTCGCCACCTTCGCCAACAATGGCAAGTACTGCGAACCGATGGCCATCGAGTCGGTGACGGACGCGACCGGCGCCCAGCTGCCGGCCCAGTCTCCCAACTGCAGGGACGCGATCAAGCCCGAGGTGGCCCACGGCGTCGCGTACGCTATGCAGGAAGTGCTCAACCGCGGCTCGGGCTCGCTCATTGTGCCCCGGATTTCGACCCGGACCACTTTCCCCATTGCGGCGAAGACGGGCACCAACGACAACAACAGCTCCACCTGGGTGGCGGGCTACACCAGCGGCCTCGCGACGGCCACGTGGTTTGGCGATCCCCTGGGCGACCAGAAGCGTGCCGGGCAGAATGTCACGATCAACGGCAACTTCTACAAGGGCATCGACGGTTACATGATCGCCGGGCCGCAGTTCTCGAACTACATGGCCCAGGTGGCACCGGCCTACGGCACCGATCCGTTCCCGGCCCCGCCGTCGGACATGCTGTACTCCCCGGCCCCGGTCCCGGACCCGATCTCAACGCCGCGGACCTCCATTCCGACCGCCAAGAGCACCGAGCCGGCCACACAACCGTCCGCCGACCCGACTCCGGCACCTACGAAGTCCTCCGGCAAGAAGTAGCCGATGACCCTGGGCAATGATCTGGCGAGCCGCGTTCGAAGCATCGGACGCGGCTTTGCCGTGACCGCCGCAATCGGGACAGCGGCGGGGGCGGCCGCTACCGGCTACGGGCTGTGGGAGAAGAACCAGTTTGTGGTCAGGGAGGAAACCCTCCCCATCCTGCCGGCCGGGTTCGGCCCGTTCCGGATACTGCACCTGTCCGATATCCACTTCGTTCCGGGCCAGCACCGGAAGGCGCAGTGGCTGTCCTCCCTGGCGCAGTTGCAGCCGGACCTCGTGGTGAACACGGGCGACAACCTCAGCCATGCCAAGGGCGTGGACCCCCTCGTGGCGGCCCTGCGGCCCCTGCTGGAATTTCCCGGCGTGTTTGTCCCCGGCTCGAACGACTACTTCGGCCCGAGCCTGAAGAACCCGGCGTCATATTTGCTCGGGCCCTCGGGCGAGCGCAAGCACCCGGAAAGGCTCGACTGGCCCCGGCTGCGTGCCGAGTTCGGCATGTCCGGCTGGGTGGACCTGACCAACCGCTGCCAGTCGGTCGTGCTCAAGGGCATGCGCTTCGATTTCTCCGGCGTCGACGATCCGCACCTGCGCCTCGAAAGGTACGCGGGCTGGCCGCGCGGGACCAAGGGCCGGGACGCCGACCCGCACCTGCGCATCGCCGTCGCACACGCACCCTACCAGCGCGTCCTCGACCACTTCACCGAAGCCGGCGCCCACCTCCTCCTGGCCGGCCACACCCACGGCGGCCAGATCTGCGTCCCGGGCTACGGGGCCCTGGTCACCAACTGCGACCTGCCCACCTGGCGGGCCCGGGGGCTGCACACCTGGGAGAGCAACGGGCGGACGACGCCGGTGAACGTCTCGGGCGGCATCGGCACGTCCCGCTTCGCCCCTGTCCGCATTGCCTGCCGGCCCGAAGCCGTTCTGCTCACGCTGACCTCCCGCGCCTAGGCCTGGCCGCGGCCAGTGCTGCCCGCCCCCGGCCTGTCCGGTGGACATGCCCTCCCTTGGCGCCCGAGCCCACGGGACATGCCCTCCCCTGGTCGCGGGCACTGGGCATAGGCCCACAATGCCCACCCGCTGCGGCCACCACCGGACATGTCCCACCGGGCCCGGCACCACCGGACATGTCCCGCGGCCACCCGCCGCCCGCACCTATTGCGGATCGCAATGACTGGGCGAGATGCTGGGAGCGCTGAACAACGTGTGAATCCGGTCACCCGATGGCCTAGGGTAGTTGCTACAGGAAACTACATTCAACGGTGCGATCTATGCACGGGCGTCTTAAGAAGCAGGCATGGCCAAGCAGAGCTCATTCTTCACCTCCATCAGCCGTCTCTACCCGCACGTCAGGCCAATCCTGCCCCGGCTGGTCATGGGCCTGCTCTGCGCGCTGCTGGCCAGCGTCATGGCACTGGCCATCCCGCAGGTGCTGCGCGTGCTGGTCAACGAGTCCCTGACCCCCGGCGGCAGCGCGGAAGCCGTCTGGACTGCCTCGCTCCTCATCCTGGTCCTGGGCATCGCCGAGGCGGGCCTCGTGGCCCTGCGCCGGCAGTTCGTCATCAATCCCGCCACCACCGTCGAGACCCGGATGCGGGTCTCGCTCTACGGGCATCTGCAGGACCTCACAGTTTCCTTCCATGACCGCTGGGGCTCCGGTCAGCTGCTGTCCCGGGCCATGACGGACCTGAACTTCCTGCGCCGCTGGATGGCCTTCGGCGCCATCATGCTGGTGGTCACGACGCTCACCGTGGTGATCGGCGTCGCGGTGATGTTTGCCATGAGCTGGCAGCTGGCCCTGATCTTCCTGGCCGCCGCCGTGCCGATCATGATCTACGGATTCCGCTTCCGCACCCGCTTCAGCAAGGTGGCCCGGCGCAGCCAGGACCAGGCCGGGGACCTCGCCACCACGGTCGAGGAATCCGTGCACGGCATCCGCGTCCTGAAGGCCTTCGGCCGCAGCCGGGAGGCCCTGGAGAACTTCAACGAACAGGCCGAGGAACTCCGGCAGACCGAGATCGCCAAGGCCAAGCACCTGGCCACGTTCAGCCTGGTGGTGACGCTCCTGCCCGAACTCGCGCTCGGCGCCGGCCTCGTCGTCGGCATCCTGCTGGCCTCCACGGACCAGCTCTCCATCGGGTCCCTGGTGGCCTTCTTCGCCACCGCCGCCGTGGTCGCCGCGCCGGTCGAGTTCTGCGGCATGCTGCTGGCGATGGCCCTCACCGCGAAGTCCGCGGTGGACCGGCACTTCGAGGTCATGGACGCGCAGAACACGATCACCAGCCCGGACCGGCCCCGCCGCCCGGCCGGCCTCAAGGGTGCCCTCAGCTTCCGCAATGCCTCGTTCGCGTTCGAGGACGCCCCGGACAAGCCGATCCTCAAGAACATCACCCTGGACATCCGCCCCGGCGAAACCATGGCCCTCGTGGGCATCACGGGCGGCGGTAAGAGCGCCCTGCTCCAGCTGGTCCCCCGCCTCTACGACGTCACCGGCGGTGCCATCACCGTCGACGGAGTGGACCTGCGCGAGTTCGCGGTGGAGGACCTGCGCACCGTGGTCTCCGTGGCGTTCGAGGACACCACGCTGTTCTCCAGCTCCGTCCGGGACAACGTCCTGCTCGGCGCGCCCGACGCCGGATCGGCGGAGGGCCGCGACGCGGCCCTGGAGGAAGCCCTCGACGTCGCCCAGGCCCACTTCGCCTATTCCCTGCCGGACGGGGTCGATACCCTGATCGGCGAGGAGGGCCTCAGCCTCTCCGGCGGCCAGCGCCAGCGCATCGCCCTGGCCCGGGCCATCGCCGCGAAACCGGCGGTGCTGGTCCTGGACGACCCGCTCTCGGCGCTGGATGTGAACACCGAGGTCCTCGTCGAGGCCCGGCTGCGCAAGGTCCTCGCGGACACCACCACGCTGATCGTGGCCCACAGGCCTTCCACGGTGGCGCTGGCCGACCGGGTGGCCCTGCTCGAGGACGGCCGGATCGCCGCCGTCGGAACCCATGCGGAACTGCTCGCCAAGAACAGCCATTACCGCTACGTGATCGCCAGCCTGGACCCGGAACCGCGGGACCTGGATTCAGAATTGTCCGCCCTCGAGGACCAGTCCGAGGAGATTTCCCGATGAGCAGCGCAACGTTCGGCACCGCCAATGAGGACAACGCGCACCTCAGCAGGAACGAAAGCAAGGCCGTCCGGCGACGCTCCCTGACCCTCCTGGGCTCCCTGATCCGCCCCGTCCGGGCCCGGTTCTGGCTGACGATCGGCGCCGTCGTGCTGTCCCAGGCCGCCCGCGTGGCCGGGCCGGCCCTGATCGCCTTCGGCATCGACCACGCCCTGCCCGCCGTGCGCGCCGGCGACAACCTGCCCCTGGTGCTGACCGGCGCCGCCTACCTTGCCGCGGCCGTCGTGGCCGCCGGCCTGACCGCCCTGTACGTGACCTCGACGGCGCGGCTCAGCCAGGCGATGCTGCTGGACCTCCGCGTCCGGGTCTTCCGCCACACGCAGCGGCTGAGCCTGGAATTCCACGAGAAATACACCTCGGGGCGCATCATCGCCCGGCAGACCTCGGACCTGGAGGCCCTGCGCGAACTCCTGGATTCCGGCGTGAGCTCGCTGGCCTCGGGAATGCTGTTCATGGCGTTTACCGCCGTGACGGTGTTCGCCCTGGACTGGCGCAGCGGCGTGCTGGTGCTGGCCGCCGGCGTGCCGATGTATTTCCTGGCCCGCTGGTACCAGAAGCACTCCCAGATCGCCTTCCGCGAATCCCGGGTGGTCTCGGCCCGGCTGATCGTGCACTTCGTGGAGACCATGACCGGGATCCGCGCCGTGAAGGCCTTCCGGAAGGAACGCGAGAATGCCGCGGGCTACTCCGAACTGTCGGAGGACTACCGCCGCGCGACCGTCCGTTCCATCAACCTCAACGGCATCTTCCAGCCGGGGCTGGTGCTGATCGGGAACGTGTGCGTGGCCCTCGTGCTGCTCACCGGCGGCTTCCGGGTCCTCAGCGGCGACCTGGAGGTCGGCGTGCTCCTGGCCCTGATCCTGTCCGCCAAGCGCTTCTTCCAGCCGGTGGACCAGATGGCCATGTTCTACAACTCCTTCCAAAGCGCCCAGGCGGCCCTGGAAAAGGTCTCGGGCCTGCTCGAGGAGGTCCCCACTGTCAGACCGCCGAAAACACCCGCGGCCCTGCACCAGGCGCAGGGCAGCATCGATTTCAACGGCGTCGAATTCCGCTACGGCGACGGCCCGGTGGTCATCCCGAGGCTGGACCTGCACATCCCCGCCGGGCAGACGGTCGCGCTCGTCGGGCAGACCGGCGCCGGCAAATCAACGCTCGCGAAGCTGATTGCCCGCTTCTACGACGTCTCCGCCGGGTCCCTGACCCTCGACGGCGTGGACCTGCGCCAGCTCAGCACCGAGGACCTGCGCCGGAACGTCGTCATGGTCACCCAGGAGGCCTTCCTGTTCAGCGGCTCCGTGGCGGACAACATCGCCCTGGGCCGGCCCGAAGCCTCGCGTGCGGAGATCGAGGACGCGGCCCGGGCGGTGGGGGCGCACGCCTTCATCATGGAACTGCCGGACGGCTACGACACCGACGTCAACAAGCGCGGCGGCCGCGTCTCCGCCGGGCAGCGCCAGCTGATCAGCTTCGCCCGCGCGTTCCTGGCCCGCCCGGCCGTGCTGATCCTGGACGAGGCTACGTCCTCGCTGGACATCCCGTCGGAGCGCATGGTCCAGCAGGGCCTCGCGGGACTCCTGCGCGGGACGCGGGAGGCCGGCACCCGGGAGGCCGGCCAGCGGCCGTCCGGTGGACAGGCGGGCGGCGGACAGCCCGTTGCAGACTCGGCCCCCGGCCCGGACTCGGCCCCCGGCGCCGGGCGGACAGCGCTGATCATTGCCCACCGGCTCTCCACCGTGGAGACGGCGGACCGGGTGCTGGTGGTGCACGACGGACTCGTCGTGGAGGACGGCACCCCGGAGCAGCTGATCGGCGACGGCGGCGCCTTCGCCCGGCTCCACGGCGCCTGGAAAGACTCGCTGGTCTGAACAGCGCCTGCCGGGACCGGCCGGCGTCCGGGCCGGGACGACGGCGGGACACGTCCCGGCCGGCGCCCGATTTCACATCCGGGGCCATGATCGGATACTCTTGTGAAGTTGCTTTTGAAGCAACGGATCGGGATGTGGCGCAGCTTGGTAGCGCGCGTCGTTCGGGACGACGAGGTCGCAGGTTCAAATCCTGTCATCCCGACCAAACACAAAGAGGGCCCTCCACACGGAGGGTCCTCTTTTGTATGTCCGGTGGTAGGTCCGGCACGATTTCATGACACCGGCACCGGCGATCGTCCCGGCCCAGGGCCCGGCCCCTGCCCCCCGGACACAACGCAGCCCCGGGAGGAAATCTCCCGGGGCTGCGCCGGATATCCGTGCCGCAGGCAGCCGGCCGTTGCTGCGCCGGGCCTGCCGTGTCGGGCTTGTTACATCGGGCTTGTTACATCGGGTCGGGCCAGTTGCCGACGTTCAGCGAGTGGGTCATGGGGTCGGGCCAGTTGCCCACCGCCTGGGCGGTGCGCATGGGATCGGGCCAGTTGCCGACGGCGGCAACGTCTGAGACATCGGTAAGTGAAGCAGCGGACAGCACGGCCGGGGCCGCGGCGGAGAATGCCAGTGCGCCCGCCAAAACGGCGCCGGCTGCAATCTTCTTCAACATAAGTTTCCTCAATATGGGTTGGGGTTCCTTAACCAAGTCAGCACTACCCTTGTTGACACACATTGTAAAATGGTTTCTACAGAGACTGTCAAGCATTTAGTACAAAGAATGTCCGGAATTAGGAGGTATCCGTGGGGAACGGATTTGGGGAGAAGCTCCGCGCGGAACGGCTCGAACGGGGCCTGACGCAGGCGGAGTTGGGCCGTGACCTGTACTCCCCCAGCTACATTTCTCTGCTGGAAACCGGACGCCGCGAGCCGACCGCCGATGTCATCGAGGAGCTTGCCCGCCGGCTTGAACTGGCCCCCAAGGCGCTTGAGGCCTGGAGCCAGCCGGTGTCCGTCAGCGACGCCGAATACGTGCTCGCGGGATTGTATGCCCGGCAGGCCTGGGACCTCCGGGACTACCCCGTGGCCGCCACCCACGCCGCCGCCGCCGCCAAGATCGCCCTGGAGGCCAAGAACACCAGCGCGTGGTGGAACATGACCTATATGCAGGCCGAGTGCCTGATCAAGCAGGGCCTCTGGCAGGAGTGCAAGGACGTGGTCCAGAATCTCCTGGAGCACCCGATGGCCGCGGAGTCTGCCGGGCTCGGCGTCCGGGCCCAGCAGATGCTCGCCGCAGCCTCGCAGGGCCAGGGGCAGCTGACCGCCGCCGTCGAGCATGCGCAGGAAGCGGTGCGGCTCTGCGCACAGCTGCCCAAAGGCTCCACCATGATCATCGGCGCCCTCCGCGCCCTGATTGGTGCCCTGGCCGAGAGCGGCCGGCTCGATGAGGCCTGGGAGTACTGCCAGGCCATGAACGACCAGATGGACGACCACTCGATGTCCCAGCTCGCCGGCGAGGTGGCCTGGGTGATCGGCAACGTGGCCTTCATGCGCCACGACTATCCCGAGGGGATCAAGTACCACGAGCGGGCCGGCCGGCTGCTCTCCCCGGCCAACGACATCGACCTGTGGGCCCGGTTCAACAAGGCCTCCGCCGCCGTCCGCCTGTCCTCGGGAATCGTCGAACCCGAGACGCTCTCATCGATCGAGCGCGCCGAACTGGCCCTGTCGATTGTCGGCGGCAACAAGACCGACCAGCTGGAGGTCGCCTTCATCCGGGCCCGCTGGCTCTACCTCACGGGCGACATCGTGGCCGCCGTCCAGAAGCTGCGCGAGATCCATGCCGAGCGGGAGGCTCTGGCCCGGCACACGGCCGGCGAGGTCTCCCTGCTGCTGGGGAAGGCGCTCAAGGCTGCCGGGGAGGCCGCGGAGGCGCTGGTGTACCTCGAGGAAGCCCAGAAGGAGTTCAGCGCGGCGGGCGCCTCGGACCGGGTCCAGCAGGCGCTGGACGCCGTGCTCGAGATCAAGCTCGCCCAGCGCCGGGCCGAGGCCGCTTCCGCGGAAGCCTAGCCCCGGCCGGACCGGGCCAGGCGAACGGCCCGGCTAGGCGAACGTCCGGCCGGTGAGCTTCTCGTAGGCCTCCACGTAGCGGCTGCGGGTGCGCGCCACAACGTCGGCCGGAAGGACGGGCGGGGGCGTGTCCGAGGCCTTGTCCCAGCCCGACTCCGGCGAGGTCAGCCAGTCGCGCACATACTGCTTGTCATAGGACGGCTGCGCCTGCCCGGGCCGGTACGTGGCCGCATCCCAAAACCGTGAGGAATCCGGGGTCAGCACCTCGTCGCCGAGCGTGATGACGCCGGTCGCCGCGTCGAGGCCGAACTCCACCTTGGTGTCCGCCAGGATGATGCCGCGGCCGCGCGCGATTTCCTCGGCCTTGGTATAGATCTCCAGGGTCAGCCTGCTCAGGTCCGCCGCGACGTCCGCACCCACGAGGCCGACGACGGCGTCATAAGTGATGTTCTCGTCGTGCTCACCCACCTCGGCCTTGGCCGACGGCGTGAAGATCGCCTCCTGCAGCCGTGACCCGTCAACCAGGCCGGCGGGCAGCGGGATGCTGCACACTGTGCCCGACGCGCGGTACTCCGCGAGCCCGGTGCCGGTGAGGTAGCCGCGGGCGATGCATTCGACCGGGAACATGTCCAGCTTCTTGCAGATCATTGCCCGGCCCTCGACGGCGGCGGGGACACCGTCGTCGGCCGTGGAAGCGAGGACGTGGTGCGCGACGCCGAGCTGGTCGAACCACCACAGGCTCAGCTGGGTCAGGATGCGGCCCTTGTCCGGGATCTCGCTGGCCAGGACGTGGTCGAACGCACTGATCCGGTCGCTGGCCACCACCAGGACACAATCCTGGCCGAAGCGTTCCGCGAGCGCCGGGTCCGCGGGGACGTAGAGGTCGCGGACCTTGCCGGAGTAGACGTGCCGCCAGCCGGGCAGGTCCTGCGTGGCGGTGTCGAGCCCGCCCTTGGGCCGGGTCTCAGGCGTGGTCTCAGGCGTGGTCTCAGGCGTGGTCTCGGGCTGGGTGCCGGGCGTCGGCGCTGCGGATTCGGTCACGTTCATGCCTTCGCTTTCGACGCGGCCGCGGTTCCCGGCCCGGCTACCCGGATCTGGCCGCGGGCGGCCTTGCCGCCGATGTCGGTGCGGAACTGGCTGCCGTCCAGCTGGACGAGCTCGACGCCGTCGTACGCCCGCTCCCGGGCCTCCACGAGGTCCGTGCCCAGCGCCACCACGGCCAGGACGCGGCCGCCGGCGGAGACGACCTTGCCTTCGCCGTCGAGCTTGGTCCCGGCGTGGATCACGTGGACGCCGTCCAGGGCGTCGACCTTCTTCAGGCCCCGGATGCGGTCGCCCGTCCGCGGGGTGTCGGGGTAGTTTTCGGCGGCCACGACGACGGCGACGGCCGTGTCCTTGGACCAGCGCAGCGGCTGCACCTTGTCCAGCTCGCCCTTGGCCGCTGCCATGAGCAGCCCGCCGAGGGGCGTCTTGAGCCGGGCGAGGACGGCCTGGGTTTCGGGATCGCCGAACCGGACGTTGAATTCGATGACCCGCGTGCCGCGCGAGGTCAGGGCGAGGCCGACGAAGAGGACGCCGACAAACGGGGTGCCGCGGTGCGCCATCTGGTTGACCGTGGGCTGGGCGACGCGGTCGATCACTTCCTGCACGAGGCCTTCGGGGGCCCACTCCAGCGGTGTGTACGCGCCCATGCCGCCGGTGTTGGGGCCCTCGTCGTTGTCGAAGATGCGCTTGAAGTCCTGCGCCGGGGACAGGGCCACGGTGTTGGTGCCGTCGCAAAGGACGAACACGGAGACCTCGGGTCCGTCCAGGAACTCCTCGATCACCACGGTGCCGCCCGCGTCGAAGCAGGTCTGGGCATGCGCGAGGGCCTCGTCCCGGTTGGAGGTGACCACGACGCCCTTGCCGGCCGCGAGCCCGTCGTCCTTGACGACGTACGGGGCGCCGAAGGTATCGAGGGCGTCGGCGGCTTCCCCGGGGTTGGAGGCAACGCGGGCCATTGCGGTGGGCACGCCGGCCTCGGCCATGACTTCCTTGGCGAAGGCCTTGGACGCTTCCAGCTGGGCCGCGGCCTTGCTGGGGCCGAAGACCGGGACGCCGGCGGCGCGGACGGCGTCGGACACGCCGGCGGCGAGGGGCGCCTCCGGACCGACCACCACCAGGTCAACGGTGAGCTTGAGGGCCAACGCCGCGACGGCGTCGGGATCGTTCGCGTCGATCGCATATGTGGGGACCAGCGCGCTGATGCCGGCGTTGCCCGGGGCCGCGTGGACCTCGGAAACGTTCGGGTCTGCAAGCAAGGATCGGACAATGGCGTGTTCGCGGCCGCCGGGGCCGATGACAAGTACCTTCACAGTCTCCAAGGGTACGTGGTGCACCCCGCAGGCTCCTAAGCTGTGTCGGCCGCCGGACATGCTCAATTTTCGCGGCGGCGCCTCGCGGGCGGCGGGCAATCCTGAGCGCGGCTCGGCGCTCCCGGCGCAGGGCGGCAATCCTGAGTCCGGCAGTCCCGGGCACCAGGCAATCCTGAGCTCAGCAGCGCCGGGGACCGGGGGCAGCCCTCGGGACATGCCCAGTCCCGGCCGCGGCCACTGGGCATAATGCCACCATGCCCATGCCCGGCTCCCGAGGCTGGACATGTCCCGTGGTGCCGGAGAGCATGCCCCTGCAGGAATACCAAGGCTGGACATGTCCTCTCTGGGTCCGGGGAGCATGTTGCACGCGCCAAGTTACGGCCGGACATGTCCCCCGGCCGCCTGGCACAGACCCAGGCACAAGCCACCGGACCGCATCTGAGTCTTCAGCGCGGCACCCACGGGGCCGGGCAGCCCTCGGGACATGCCCAGTCCCGGCCGCGGCCACTGGGCATAATGCCACCATGCCCATGCCCGGGTCCCAGGACTGGACATGTCCCGTGGTACCGGAAAACATGCCCACGCCCGAGTCCCACGACTGGACATGTCCCGGGGACCGCGGGGCATGTCCACGCCAGGGTCCGGCAGGAGGGCATGCGCACACGCCCGGAACCACGCCCGGCGCCGAACAATCCGCGGGGCGCGCGGCTACGAATGGCATGTATGAACAAACCCAGCATGAAGCCCAGCAAGCGGTCCCGCGGCGCCACAGCCCTGGCCGCAGTGGCCGGAGTGGCTGCGGCCGCCGTCGTCCTGTCCGTCGCGGAACTGATCGGGGCGTTCTTCACCACACGGGCGACGCCCCTGATTGCGCTGGGCTCGACGTTCATCGACTTCACGCCGCTGTGGATGAAGAACTTCGCCGTTGAAACGTTCGGCACCAACGACAAGGCCGCATTATTCGTCGGCATGGCGGTCACGATCCTGCTCCTGGCGTGCGTGCTCGGCATCGTGGCGTACCGGACATGGGCCCTGGGTGTGGCCGGGGTGGTGCTGATGGGCGCCGTGATCGTCGGCAGCGTGGTGACGCGGGCCAGCGTCAAGCCGATCGATGCCATTCCCTCCCTGATCGGCACCGTCGCCGGGCTGGTGGTGCTGCGGCTCCTGATCACCCGGCTGTGGCGGATGCAGGAATGGCCGGACCGGGCAGCGGACGTCGCCGCGAAGGAACCCGAGCGCCCGGCGACCACGCGGCGCGGGTTCTTCGCCGCCGCCGGCATCACCGCGGCCGCCTCGGCCGTCGCCGCCACCGGCGGACGCCTGCTGAGCGCGGCCCGCAGCAACGTGGCCGCGGCCCGCGAGTCGCTGCAGCTGCCCGCGCCCGCCAAGGCCGCCGCCGCGGTCCCGGCCGGGGTCCAGTCCAAGGCGCCCGGCGTCACGCCGTGGCTGACCCCGAACAAGGACTTCTACCGGATCGACACGGCGCTGAGCGTGCCGGAGATCAACGTCCAGGACTGGGAACTGCGCATCCACGGCCTCGTGGAACAAGAGGTCCGGCTCACCTTCCAGGACCTGCTCGACGCCCAGCTCATCGAATCCCATGTGTCCCTGACCTGCGTGTCCAACCCGGTCGGCGGCAATCTGGCCGGCAACGCCAAGTGGCTGGGCATGCCCATCCGCGACGCCCTGAAGCTGGCCCGCCCCACACAGGGCGCGGACATGGTGCTTTCCACCTCGGCTGACGGCTTCAGCGCCTCGACGCCCCTGGAAGTCCTCCAGGACGACCGCGACGCGATGCTGGCGATCGGCATGAACGGCGAGGCGCTCCCGCTCGAGCACGGCTACCCGGTGCGGATGGTGGTTCCCGGCCTGTACGGCTTCGTCTCCGCCACCAAGTGGGTGGTGGACCTGGAGGTGACCCGGTTCGCGGACAGCAAGGCGTACTGGACCCAGCGGGGCTGGTCCGAACGCGGCCCGATCAAGACCATGGCGCGGGTCGAGGTGCCCAAGTCCTTCGCCAAGGTCCCCGCCGGAAAGATCGCCATCGGCGGCACCGCGTGGGCCCAGACCCGCGGGATCACCAAGGTCGAGGTGCAGATCGACAGCGGGCCCTGGACCGAGGCGGTACTCTCCGACGAGGCCTCCCTCATCACGTGGCGGCAGTGGTCCCTGGACTGGGATGCCACGCCGGGCCCGCACTACATCAAGGTACGCGCCACGGACGGCAAGGGCGAGGTCCAGACGGACAAGCGGGCGGATCCGGTTCCGGACGGCGCCTCCGGCTGGCAGTCGGTGATGGTGACCGTGGAATAACCGGGGTATCAGCACCGGGCACCATAGACTTGCAGCATGGCTTTGAACCCGCATGCAACATTCACAGTCGACTCCGCCGTCGAACTGGCAGTCATCGAACGCAGCGGCTTCGTGGAGTCCCGCCACATCGGCTCGGCCGTGGTGCTGGCCGCGGACGGGACGGTAGTGATCGAGCTCGGCGATGTGAACGCCCCGATCTTTGCCCGGTCCACGCTCAAACCGTTGCAGGCCCTGGCCTCGATGCAGTCCGGCGTACCCCTGCGGGGCGCCCAGGTGGCCATCGCGTGCGGCAGCCACGTCGGATCCCTGGATCACATGGACGTGGTCGAGGGCATGCTCAAGGCGGCCGGGGCCAAGGAAGACCAGCTGCAGTGCCCGGCCGACTGGCCCCAGGATGAGACCGCCCGGAACTGGCTCGTCCAGACCGAGCGGGGCAAGTCCCGGCTGGCCTTCAACTGTTCGGGCAAACACGCCGCGTTCCTTTGGGCGTGCACGGAGAACGGCTGGGACAAGAACAGCTACCTCGAACCCAACCACCCGCTGCAGCAGCGCATCCGCTCCGTGATCGAGGAGTACTGCGGCGAACGCATCACCCACCTGGGCATCGACGGCTGCGGCGCGCCGGTTGCCGCCGTCTCCCTGATCGGCCTGGCCCGGGCCTACTCGAAGCTGGCCAAGGCCCCGGGCGACAAGAACTCGAACGCGCGGGCAGCCACCATTGCCACGTCCATGCTGGACTACCCGTGGGCCGTCCAGGGGCGAGGGCAGGCCAACACGATCGTCATGGACGAACTCGGCATCCTGGCCAAGATCGGCGCCGAGGGCGTCTTGGTCATGGCCACCCGCCAGGGCGTCTCGGTTGCCATCAAGATGCTCGACGGCAACATCCGGGCCACCACGCTGGTCGGGTTGACGCTCCTCGCGGCCTCCGGCGCCGTCGAAATCCCTGAAGTGTCCAGCGTCCTGGACAAGGTGGTGGACCCGGTACTGGGCGGGGGACGCCCGGTAGGCAAGATCCGGCTCGGGCGGGCCGTCGCGGCACTGCTGGACTAGGAGACTCGGGAAAGTGGCTGTATCGCGCCGTCGAATCGCCGTGGACGAGGGCCGCGCGGCCCTCGCCGCGTGGCAGGAAGCCACCGCGCCCGCTCCGGGCCCGAACGTGCCGGCCGGGGTCCCGGGCTCTGGAGGACCCGGCGCCGTCCCGCGCACGACGATCGCGACGGCGGTGCGCTACTGCCTGGAGGAAGTCACCGCGCGGGCGCCCGGGAACTCCGTGGAGGTGCGCGTCCCGCCGTTCGGCGTCACCCAGTGTGTGGAGGGCCCGCGGCACACGCGCGGCACCCCGCCAAACGTCATCGAGTGCGACGCCGACACCTGGCTGGCGATGGTCAGCGGACGATTGAGCTGGGCCGACGCCGTCGCCGCCGGCCGTGTTGCCGCCTCGGGACTGCGCGCGGACCTGTCCGCCCTCCTGCCCCTCTAGGTCCCCCCGGTGGCGTCCCGCAGGACCCACCGGCCGGGGCCCGTGCCCGCAGCCGTGCCCCCAGCCGCGCCTCAGCCGCGCCCGATGAACGGCATGCCCGCAGCTGTCACCACGAGGGATCCCACGTTGGCCGACGCCGGCATCCCGGCCATCAGCAGCACGGCCCGGGCGGCGTCCTGCACCGCAAAGGTCGGCTCGGCCCGCAGGCTGCCGTCTGCCTGGGCGGTCCCGGAGCCGACGCCGATCTCCTCCATGAGTTCCGTCGCCGCGTTGCCGATATCGATTTGTCCGCAGCTGATGCCGAAGCCCCGGCCGTCCAGGTCAATGCTTTTGGTCAGCCCCGTGATGGCGTGCTTGGTCACCGTGTAGGCCACCGTCCGCGGCCGGGGCGAATGCGCCGCGACCGACCCGTTGTTGATGATCCGTCCGCCCTGGGGCGACTGGGCCTTCATGGCCCGGACCGCGGCGGCGGCGCAGAGGAGGGACCCCGTGAGGTTCACGGCGACGGTCGCGTCCCAGTCCTCCACGGTGATCTCGTCCACCGCGGCGGCGGGGCCGAACACGCCGGCGTTGTTGAAGAGCACGTCCACGCGCTCCCACTGCCCCAGCGCGGCGGTGAAAAGCCGTTCGACGTCGGCGGGGACGGTGACATCGCACGGGACCGCGAGCGCCTGGCGGTGGCCGGCCGCGGTCTCTCGGAGCGGTTCTTCCCGCCGCCCCGCGAGGACCACCCGGTAGCCCTCGGCCAGCATGAGCCTGGCCACTGCGCGGCCGATGCCGGAACCGGCTCCGGTGACAACGGCGACCCTTCCGGGGGTGTGGTGCTGGCTCATGAGGTCCTCCTCGACGGTTAGGCGCTGCCCGGCCAGCGTACCGCCGAGACGGCACATCACGGCAGTGTTTCGAGCCCGGAACGCCGCGAACTGTCTCCTCGGGGGCCGCGGCAGAGCGGCTGGCGGCGCTTCAGCCCGGCTGCGGGGCGGACGGCCGAGCGGAAGCCGCCTAGCGGGAGTCGTCGCCGCGGTCCCGGGCCTGCCGGCCCGTGCGGTAGCCGGACCAGAACGCCAGCAGGAGCAACCCGATGCTGATCAGCGCGACCCCTGCCCAGATCCACGGGCCCATGACCATGAGCCCCTGCAGCACAACGGGCCCCGTGGCCACCGGCGCATACGCTACCCAGCCAAAGTCCTCCTGCGTCACCGGCTGGGCAAGAAGGGCCAGCCCGGCGAGCAGCATGGCCGCGGCAGTGAGCGGCACCGCCACACGGCCCAGCAGCTTCTTCCGGGCACGGCCGGTGTTCCGATTCCCCCGCTGCTCCATGGCCATACTGTAACCGTTCGGCGCGGCGAACCGGCTGGGGAAACGGCCTACTCGATGATCAGGTCAGGTACGGGCCTGCGCCCTCTTGCCCGCCAGCGAGCCCCCCAGGGTGGAGTTTGAGCGCCCGGCACCGCCGCGCCGACCCCTGATCACCCGGGCGGACGATCCGGGCACGGCGGCCCGGCCATCGGCGCTGCGGTCCCTGATCAGGCCGGTTCCGGCGATTTCCCTTGCCTGGGCGACGCCGGCAACGGCGGCTTTCTTGGTGGGAAACGTCACTGAGACTGCCATCAGTTGCCCTGCCCCGTCCATCATCCGAATGCGGTAGCCGCCCTCGGGCGCGTCCACGAGCTCAAAATATCCCGCCATTTGCAACACTCCTAGTTCCCTCGTATCCCCCGCCGGGATATTAGTAAGTGTACTTATTTTACGGTGCGGGGAAAGTGCTGAAGGTCCCGCCCTTCGTCCGCCGGCGGTCGCCGCGGCGGGGCCGCGGGCGCGGATCACGGAAGCGGGGTGTCGCTGCGGCGGACGCCGTCTTCATGCAGTTCCAGCGCGCTCATGACGAGGGCGAAGTGGCTAAAGGCCTGCGGCGTGTTGCCCAGCTGCCGGCCGGTCTCGACGCCCCACTCCTCGCTGAGGAGCCCGACGTCGTTGCGCAGCGCCAGCAGGCGCTCGAACAGCTCCCGGGCCTCATGGCGCCGGCCAGCCCCGATCAGGGCCTCGACCAGCCAGAAGGAGCATGCCAGGAACACCCCCTCCTCGCCGGGCAGCCCGTCATCGCTCTGTGCCGGCAGGTAGCGGCGCAGGAAGCCGTCGTGCGTCAACTCGCGCTGGACCGCATCGATGGTTCCGATGATGCGCGGATCATCCGGCGGGAGGAACCCCACCCGGGGCAGCAGCAGGAGGCTCGCATCCAGCTCCGGCCGCCCGTAAGACTGCACGAATGTGTTGCGGTCGGCGTCGAACCCGTTGGCCATGACCTCGGCGTGGATGGCGTCACGCAGCTCCTCCCAACGGTCCGCCGGGCCGGTCAGGCCGAAGTCCCGGACGCCCTTGACCATGCGGTCCGCCGCCACCCAGGCCATCACCTTGGAGTGCGTGAAATGGCGTTGCGGGCCGCGCATTTCCCACAGCCCGTTGTCCGGCTGGCGCCAGGCCGTCTCCAGATGTTCCATGAGGGCCACCTGGACGTCCCAGGCGTCGTCGGTGTGTTTGAGCAGGGAGTTCCGGGTCAGGGACAGGCAATCGAGGACCTCGCCCCAGACGTCGAGCTGCAGCTGGCCGGCCGCACCGTTACCGGTCCGCACCGGAGCGGAGTTTTCGTAGCCCTTCAGCCACGGCAGTTCGAGCTCCGGCATCCGGCGTTCGCCGTGGAGCCCGTACATGATCTGCAGATCCGCCGGGTCCCCGGCGATGGCGCGGAGCAGCCAGTCGCGCCACGCGCCGGCCTCCTCCGTGTAGCCCGCGGCCAGCAGCGCCTGCAGCGTGAGCGTGGCGTCGCGGAGCCAGCAGAAGCGGTAGTCCCAGTTCCGGGTACCGCCGATCTCCTCCGGCAGGGACGTCGTGACGGCGGCCACGATCCCGCCGGTGGGGGCAAACGTCAGGGCCTTGAGCGTGATCAGCGAGCGCTGGACGGCGTCGCGGTAGCGCCCGGTGACCGTGCACTTCGCCGACCATCGAAGCCAGAACTCCTCGGTCGACGCCAGGACCGTTTCCGGGTTCACCGACCGCGGCCGGCCGAGGTGGCTGGGGCTCCAGGTCAGCACGAAGGGCACACGCTCCCCGGCCTTGACCGTGAAGTCGCTGACGGTATGCATCCGCTCACCGCGCAGGGGCGCCTCGGTCACCAGGTAGGCGGCATCAGGCCCGGCGACGGCGTGGATCCCGAGCTCGTCGTGGCGGACCCACGGCACAATATGGCCGTAGTCGAACCGGAGCGCCAGTTCGCCGCGCATCCGCACCGTGCCGCGGACACCGACCACGATCCGCACGATATCCGCCACCTCGTCGCGGGGCGGCATGAAGTCAATGATCCTGACCTTGCCCTCGGGCAAATCCCACTCGGTTTCCAGGATCAGCGTGCCCTTGCGGTAGCGGCGGCGCGTGCATTCCCCGCCGCCCGCCGGCGCCAGGAGCCACCGGCCGGCCGCGGGGGAATCGAGGAGGGCGCTGAAACAGGCCGGCGAGTCGAAGCGCGGCAGGCACAGCCAGTCGATGGAGCCTTCGGTGCTGATCAGGGCAGCGGTGTGCAGATCGCCGACCATTGCGTAATCCTCGATGCGTACCATGACACTTACAGTGCCACACCGCCGTCGCCCCCGGCACGGTAGAGGGAGCACGGTGGAGGGAGCATGGCGTCGGCGGAAGGGGAAGGGGCATGGCAGGGCACGTGGCCGCTGTGCGGATCGGCACATCCGGCTGGAGCTATGACCACTGGGACGGGGTCCTCTATCCGCCGGGCCTGCCGGCCCGGGACAGGCTGGCATATTACGCGGCCCGCTTCGACACCGTGGAATTGAATGCCAGCTTCTACCGCTGGCCGAAAGAGGGCTCATTCGCCAGCTGGCGCCGCCGCCTGCCCGACGGTTTCGCCCTGTCCGTCAAGGCGCCCCGCGGCCTGACGCACGCCAAGAAGCTTTACGCCCCCGAGGTCTGGGCGGACCGGATCACCCGGTGCTGGCACGAACTCGGCGACAAGCGGGCCGTGCTGCTCGTCCAGCTGCCCCCGGGCTTAGCGCGCGACGACGCCCGGCTGGACTACTTCCTGGCGGCTCTGCCCGGCTGGATCCGTGTCTGTGTGGAGTTCCGCCACCCCAGCTGGGACGACGACGCCGTGTACGCCCTGCTGGAACGTCACGGCGCGGCCTACTGCATCATGAGCGGCGCCGGGCTCCCGTGCGTCCTGCACGCCACCGCGGCGTTCGTCTATATCCGGCTGCACGGCCCCGACCACGACGTCCTGTACGGCGGATCCTATTCCGATGACGACCTGCGCTGGTGGGCGGACCGGATCCGCGAGTGGCAGGCCGGCGGGAAAGACGTCTACGCGTACTTCAACAACGACGGCGGCGGCAACGCCGTCCGCAACGCCGCCACACTGCGCGGGCTGCTGGGTTAGCCGCCACGCTGGTAATCCGGCGTGGCGGGGGCCCGCGTCCGGGGACCCCGCCGGCACAGCCGGAGCCCGGCACTGTGGGAGAGTGGAGGCATGGAATTGGCCTCGCAACCAGCGCAGCAGCTGCCCGTGTCCGGCAACAGGGCCTTCCGGCTCGCCCACTGGGTGTCGGACACCGTCAACGGGTTCCGGCTCAAGACGGCCCGGCGCTGGAAGTTCAGCCCGCAGACAGTCGCCTATCAGGGCTACGGCTCGACCGAGTGGGTCAGGGTACTGGGCCGCGTGGTCCTCACCAGCCGGCCGGTGCCCGGCGGCAAGGCGGAGCGGCTGGCCCTGAACGGCAACCAGAACTTCCGCGGCTGGCGGGCGTTCACGAGCGTCCCGGTCCAGTTCACCGAGGTGGAGATCCAGATCGGCGGCGTCACCACCCGCGTGCATGCGGACCGCGGCGGCCTGGTGGACACCCTGGTTCACGTGGCGTTGACCCCGGGCTGGCATACGGCCGTGCTGCGCGCCGAGGGAACGGAACCGGTCGAGGCCAGGATTTTCGTGATCTCGCCGGACACCAGGCTCGGCATCGTCTCGGACATTGACGACACCATCATGGTCACCGCCCTCCCCCGGCCCTTCCTGGCGCTGTGGAACACCTTCGTCCTGAACGAACGGGCCCGGATGGCGACACCCGGCATGGCCGTCCTGCTGGATCGGCTCAAGGTGGAGCACCCGGAGGCGCCGGTGATCTATCTGTCCACCGGACCGTGGAACGCAGCTCCCACCCTGGCCCGTTTCATCGCCCGGAACCTCTATCCCTCGGGCGCGCTGCTGCTCACGGACTGGGGGCTGACGCACGACCGCTGGTTCCGCAGCGGCCAGGAACACAAACGGCGGAACCTTGAGCTGCTGGCCCAGGAGTTCCCGAACATGCGCTGGCTGCTGTTCGGCGACAACGGCCAGCACGATGAAGAGATTTACTCCGGCTTCGCGCAGAAGCACCCGGACCAGGTGGCCGCGATCGGCATCCGGCAGCTCTCGGCCAGTGAGGCCGTCTTCGCCGGCGGCCACTCCGACACCGGAGACCACTCGGAGTCCTCCGTCCCGTGGTTCTATTCGCCCGACGGCGCGGGGCTCGCCAAGGGCCTGCAGGACTTGGATCTGCTCTAGGTTGACCCGGTTTGAGGGGCGTCAGCTCGCCGGGTGCGGCTCTCCGACGTCGGCGGTTTCGTCCTGCCCGCCGGCGCCGCCGGGCTGCGCTGCGCTGCCGGGCTCTCCGGCGGACGCCGAGCTTCGGGCCGCAATGACCTCCTGGAGCCAGTAGTAGGAGGCCTTCGGCGTGCGGACCTGGGTATCGAAATCGACGTGCACCAGACCGAACGGCTGCTTGTAGCCGGCGGACCACTCGAAGTTGTCCATGAAGGACCACACATAGTAGCCGCGAAGGTCGACGGCCTCGGCGGCGCCGCCGGGACGTGTCGCTTCCAGGGCCGTGCCGATGTGGTCTGCAAGGTAACGCAGGCGCCGTTCGTCCGGGATTATCCGTTGGTTCGCCCCGACAGGCTGGACCACGACGTCCTCGAAACTGGCCCCGCCCTCGGTGATGAAGACCGGGGGCAGATCCGGGTAGCGGTCGGCCATCTCGGCCAGGGCGACGGACATGTATTGGGGCTTGACCGGCCAGCCGTAGGCCGTGGTCTCGGTGTCCGGGAACTGCGCGATGTGGAAGGGCGCACCGGGTGTCCCACTGAGGTCGTCCCCCATGGCCTCGGCCATGCCGGGCGGCACGGCCCCCTCACCCGGACCCGCCCCGACAAGGGTGGGCATGTAGTAGTTCAGGCCGTAGAAATCCAGGGGCTGGGAAATCAGCTCCATGTCTTCGCTGGACGGGCTGAAGGACGACGAAAAGAAGGTGGCGGCCCGGATGACATCCGGGTATTTGCCGAGCAGCACCGGATCGGCGTAGAGCCGGTTCTGCGCCACATCCATGAGTCCGGCACTGACCTTGTCCAGCGGGTTCGCGGTGGCCGGGACCATCGGTGAGTAAACGTTGGTGATGCCGATGTCGCCCGGCACCTTGGCGGCGCGCAGCGCCTGGAGCGCCAGGCCGTGGCCCAGCAGTTGGTGGTGCACGCTGGGGAGGGCCTTGAGCATGAGGGCCTCCCCGGGCGCGTGCATGCCCAGGGCGTAGCCGTTGGTGGTGACTGTGGCGGGCTCGTTGACAGTCACCCAGCGCCTCACGCGGTCCCCGAAGGCAGCCGCGGCGATGGCGGCGAAGTCCCCCAGCCGGTAGGCCGTGTCACGGTTCATCCAGCCGCCGGCCTCATCCAGGGGCAATGGGGTGTCCCAGTGGTAGAGCGTGGCCATGGGGGAAATGCCGTTGGCGAGCAACAGGTCGATCAGCCGGTCGTAGAAGTCCAGCCCGGCAGGGTTCGCGGGCCCGCTCCCGCCGGGCTGGATCCTGGACCAGGACAGCGAAAACCGGTACGAGTCGATCCCCAGCTCCTTCATCAGAGCCACGTCCTCGGGCATCCGGTGGTAGTGGTCGCAGGAAACGGCCGGACTCTGGTCCTCCACGATCGAACCCGGCTTCGCGGCGAAGACATCCCATCCGGAAGGGCCGCGGCCGTCTTCATCGAGTGCACCCTCGATCTGGAAGGCGGAGGTCGCTACACCCAGGGTGAAGCCGGGCGGAAGAAGGGAAGCCAGATCCTTGGCGGAAGCGTTCATCGACGGGGACCTCTATGTAGTTTCGGTGGTTGGTTGACTGATTTTAGGCTCCCCCGGGGGTGAGCGCCACGACCCTGGCCGTTTGACGGACGCGATGCCAACGGCCACTGTTGATCGGTGCACGTGAAAATTGAACAAGGCGTCAACCGCCGGCCGCCATCGGCGCCGCCCAGCCCCGGCCGGCAGACGGCAGCCCTCCTTTGCTTCCTGGCGGTCTCCCATGGGGTGTCCTTCGTGGCGTCGCTGGTCATTATCGGCAACGCCGGCGGCTGGTACGCGGCGGCAGAGAAGGCTCCGTGGACTCCGCCGGGCTGGGCCTTCGGAGCGGTCTGGACGGTGCTCTACACGACAATGGCAGTGGCGGCGTGGCTCGTCTGGCGCCGGGAAACAGGACTTCGCTCCGGGCGCGGCCGGGGGGCCATGACCGTCTACGCCATCCTGCTGCTCGTCAACCTCGCCTGGGCGCCCCTGTTCTTCGGCATGTACCCCATGGCCGGCGGGGCCGCGCTCTGGCTGGCCCTGCTGCTCATCGCCGTCCATGCGGTGGCCGCCGCCGTCACGGTGGTCCGGTTCGGCCTGATCAGCCGGGCAGCGGGCCTGCTCATGCTGCCGTACCTCTCCTGGATCGTGTTCTCGCTGAGCCTGAACGCCTATGCCGCCGCCAGCAACTGATCCTGGCATCTGCTGGTCCCTGCCGTTCAGAACAGCGACGTCTCCGGCCCGAACAGGAAGACTTTGGCGTGCTCCACGGCCTTGCGGAAGGCATCGTTCCGCAGCGTCACGAGCTGCTCAGCCTCATCCAGCGAGGGTTCCAGATACTCCGTGAAGCCGGGCCTCAGCACCCAGATATCACCCGCGGGCGGCAGGTAGAACACGCCGAAGGACCGGTGCTGGCTGTCTTCATCTGTCCAGACCGGGACCACCGCCAGCGCCGCACCCGTGTCGATGTTGATCCATTGCGCACGGGGCAACGGGGCCTCATGCGCCTCCGGGTCCAGGAACGGCGCCGTTCCCTCGCCCCAGCGCGCTTCGAAGCGCTCGTGGAACACCGGCATAAGGTGCGAATCGTAGCGGCGCCATGCGCTCATGGCTGGTCTCCTCCTCAGTGGATGGGGCTGCTGGATGTAACTGCTGGGTGGGTTCCTGCCCGGGTCAGCGGCCTGGCCAGGAGAGTTTCCCCGTCACGGCCCGGGTTCCCAGCGGACGGGGAGCACGCGCACAAGGGGATCCCGACGCCGGATGATGCGCACCGGGATGTCGCGGCTGCCTTGGCCGGCATGGTCGTTCCGGTGCTGGAAGGTGTCGTCCTCGACGGCCTCGACGGCGGAACGCCAGCGGTCGGCGTCGTACTCCGCCCGGCTCCTGGCGTCCCGCAGCACGGCGAAAGCGTGCAGAATGGCGCCGACATCGGGAGGATCGACGTCAGACTGGCCGACGTCGGGATGGTGCCGGCGCATCAGCGCCCGGAAGGCGCGGCCAATCTCCTGCCGGCCCGCCTCCGGCGAGACGTGCAATAGCGCGTAGTAGCCTCGGGGATCAGGGTTCCTGCCGGGCATGATCGGCCTCCGTTGCATGGAGCCGGAGCCGGAGCGACGCTGCGGGCGCCGCGCCGGCCCGGGGGCTACTTCCCGATCTCCTGCATCTTGTCCTGCGAACGGGTGACTTCAATCTTCCGCGGCTTGGCCGCCTCCGCCACCGGGATGCGGAGCGTCAGGACGCCGTCGGCGTAGTTCGCCTTGACGTTCTCCGTATCCAGGGTGTCGCCGAGGATCAGCTGGCGGCTGAACACTCCACGGGGACGCTCCGAGACCATCAGTTCCACGTCGGGCTGCACCGGATCGCGCCGTTCCGCCCGGACCGTCAGGACATTGCGCTCAATGTCGAGCCCGATCGAGTCGACATTGACCCCCGGAAGATCGAAGGCGACGACGAATACGCCGTCTTCCTGCCATGCGTCCATGGGCATGGGCGCGGGGCGTGCCACCGTCCCGAACACCTGCTGGGCAAGCCGGTCGAAGTCACGGAACGGGTCCGTCCGAATCAACATCATTTCCCACTCCTTCAGCGAGACTTGATCTGCATTCCTTCTACAACCCACCTCAAGTTTTCTGTGGTGGCGGGTATAGATTTTTTATAGCACCGGTGAAACACTGATGCAAGGGAATTTCCGGAACGGGAGGAAGACCATGGCGGACCGAGGCGCGAATTCAGGCCTGTACGCCATCTCGGTCGTGGCGCAGCTGGTGGGCACGGGGCAGCAGAATATCCGGCTCTACGAGCGCCGGGGGCTCCTCGCGCCGGACCGCACCGCGGGTGGCACCCGGCAGTACAGCGACGCAGACCTTGTGGTGCTGCGGCGGATCGGCCAACTCCTGGCAGAAGGGCTTAACCTGGCCGGCGTGGCCAAGGTGATGGAACTCGAGGCCGCCAACGCCCGGCTGCGGGCCGAACTCAAGCGGGCGCGCAGCCGCTGACGGCGCTCAGTCCTGGCTGGTGTCGGCGGTGGAGAGCGTCCCGGTGACCTGTTCGCCCGGAATCCGCGCCGTCCGCCAGGTGTCCAGCGCAATGACGCCGCCCAGGATCACGAGCGAGATCGAGAAGGCGCCCAGGGCATCGGTCATCCAGTGGTAGCCGAGGTACAGGCGGCTGACGGCGGCGAAGAAGATGCCGATCCCCGCCACGATGAAGGCGATAACAGCGGACATGGGGTTCTTCCGGCGCGAAAAGACCAGGTACGTGGTCACCAGCAGGAAGTCGCACGCGCCGAGGACGTGGCCGGACGGAAACGAGAACGTGGAGTCTGCGCCGAAGAGCATGAGGTCGATCGGAGGCCGGTGGCGTTCGACGATGTGGCCGATAATCTGCGCCAGAATGACGCCGGTCAGCATGGCACCGGCCAGGAGCATCGGCCGCCAGGCATGCTTGGCGATCAGGCCCCAGGCCACCGTCACGATCAGGACGATGATTGGCAGGCCGATGGGGCCGAAGATGATCGCCAGGATGATCATGATGATGGTGGTGGGTTCCGCGCGCAGGGTCAGGAGCCAGGTCCGCACGGGCTCATCCGCTGCCGAGATGCCGGCGTGCTGCAGGACTCCGGCGAGGATTACCACGAACAGCACGGCGCCCGCGATCATCAGCACGACGGCGGTCCGGTAGAGATTCCGGCGCGCCGTCACGCTCATGAAGCGCTCCTCCACGACGAACTTTTCGTGGAAGGTCCGCCACCGTCCCTGGGGTTTGCCTGCTTGAGCCTGTGCCATGTCGCTGTGCCGCCTTTGCGCCGTGTTGTGGATGGTCCCCGTTGAAGATTATCCCTGTTATTTACCGGGCGGCGGGCACATGGGCCGCCCGGGCTTCCCGCGGGAGGGTCCAAGGCCGGAGGCCGGTTGCGTAACCCGCCGGCCGGACAGGGCAGGACCTTGCTGTGAGCCGCTTCACAGTGTAGCCTCCAACACAACTTGTGATGCTTATAAAGCAACTCTTAGGAATCAATGATGAGCTGGATGGAGAACAACATGGTCGAGGAAAAGCCTGACGGCGCCGGCGCAGGGCGGAACCGCGGCAAGGTCACCGACGTGGAGACCTACGGCATTGAGCGGATCCCCGAAAAGGACCGCAATGCCAGCGCCTTTGACTTGTTCAGGGTTTCGTTCGGCGGAGCCAACACCTTTGCCACCGCCTTCCTGGGCGCATTTCCGATCCTGTTCGGCCTGTCGTTCTGGCAGGGGCTCGCCGCGACGGTGACGGGCCTGGTTGTCGGCGCCCTCCTGCTGGCGCCCATGGCCGTCTTCGGCCCGACGAACGGAACCAACAACGCGGTGTCCTCCTCCGCCCACCTGGGCGTGCACGGCCGGGTGGTCGGATCATTCCTGTCACTGCTGACCGCGCTGGCATTTTTCTCCATCTCGGTCTGGAGCTCCGGCGATGCCCTGGTCGGCGGGCTGAACCGGCTCGTTGGCCTGCCGCAGGACATGGGCTCGTTCGCCGTCGCCTACGGCCTCTTCGGTGGACTCGTTCTGGTGGTCTGCGTCTACGGGTTCAAGTTCATGCTGCTGGTGAACAAGATTGCCGTCACCGCGGCCACCCTGCTGTTCGTTGTCGGGTTCATCGCCTTCGCGGGCGACCTCAACCTGAACTTCGAGGGTGCCTTCGGCACCGGATTCGACGGCGTCGGCGTCGCAGGGTTCATCCCGGCGTTCATTGGCGCGGCACTGATCGTCATGTCCAACCCCATCTCCTTCGGCGCGTTCCTGGGCGACTGGGCGCGCTACATCCCCACCGCCACCCCGAAGCGCAAAGTCATGGGCGCGGCGCTGCTGGCCCAGCTGGCCACCCTGATTCCGTTCGTCTTTGGCCTGGCCACGGCGTCCATCATCGCCACCAAGGCGCCGGAATTCATGGACCCGGCGGCGCCGAACTACGTCGGCGGCCTGCTGGCCGTCTCCCCGGCCTGGTACTTCATCCCGCTCTGCGCCATCGCCCTGATAGGCGGCATGTCCACCGGGGCGTCCTCGCTGTACGGGACCGGCCTTGACTTCAGCAGCGTCTTCCCGAGGTTCAACCGGGTCCAGGCCACCCTGTTCATCGGGGTCCTGGCGATCGCCTTCATCTTCGCCGGCCGCTTCGCCTTCAACCTCGTCCAGAGCATTTCCACGTTCGCCACCCTGATCGTGACCTGCACCGCGCCCTGGATGGTGGTGATGATCATCGGTTTCATCACCCGCCGCGGCTGGTACGACGCCGACGCCCTCCAGGTGTTCAACCGGCGCCAGACCGGCGGACGGTACTGGTTCAACCACGGCTGGAACCTGCGCGGCATGACGGCCTGGCTGGTCAGCGCCGCCGCCGGGCTGAGCATGGTGAACATGCCCGGCCAGTTCCAGGGGCCCCTGGGCAACCTGGCCGGCGGCGTGGACATCAGTCTGCCGGCATCGCTGGGGCTTGCAGCCGTCCTCTACCTCGGGCTGCTGTGGATCTTCCCGGAGCCGCGCGGAGTGTTCCCGGCCGCCGGGCCGCGCTGGATCCCCTCGAAGGACACCCCGGTGCCGCCGGTCATCGATGCGGCTGGAAACACCGTCGCTGCCGGAACACCGGAGGCAGCCGCGCCGGACTTGCACGGCGACTTCGACACGGAACTGGTGGGCCAGCGGTGACGTGGTTCGATCTCAGCGTTCCGCTGCGCACCGGAATGCCTGTCTATCCCGGCGACCCGGAGGTCCGGATCGCATCGGCACTGACCGTGGAGGCCGACGGCGCCAACGTGCTCTCGCTCGGACTGGGCTCCCATTCGGGTACCCACGCCGACGCACCCCTGCATGTGGGCGACGGCTGGGCAGCTTTGGACGAATTGCCGCTGTCCCTTTTCGGCGGCGTCGCCGAAATCGTGGACGTCCGGGACGTGGCCCGCGGCGGCGCCATCACCGCCGCGCACCTGGCGGGGATCGCCCCGGCGGGCTCCGCCGGAAATCCTGGGGAACCTGGAAATCCGGACAATCCCGAGAAGATCCTCCTGCTGCACACCGGCTGCGCAGCGGCGTGGGGAACGGAGGAGTACCTCAAGCACCCATGGCTGGAGGCCGCGGCGGCGCAACTGATCGTGGACCGCGGCTACCGCGCCGTAGGCCTGGATGCCCTCAGTGTGGATCCAACCTCCCCCGGCGCCACGCACGGCGACCAGCAGGGCAACCAGCACGGCAACCCGGCCGGCGGCAGCTTCCCCGCCCACGACATCCTGGCCGGAAACGGCTGCATCATCGTGGAAAACCTCACCGGACTGGAGCAGGTCCAGCGGGCCACAGACGCAGGATCCGACGTCGAGCTCTTCCTCTTTCCCCTCAATATCCCCGGGGCCGACGGCGCCCCGATCCGGGCCGTGGCCCGGCCGCTGCCGGCTGCGGCGCTGCAGCCGGCAGCGCCCCGCGCCCTCAGCCGCGAAGAGGTCCAGGAGGCAGCCGACCGCCTGGTCGCCGCCTTCGCCGCCACGGACACCGAGGCCTACTTTGCGGCCTTCAGCCCGGAGGCGACCTTCATCTTCCATCCGGAAGCCCAGCGCCTTGGGTCCCGCTCCGCCTACCGCACCCTTTGGGACAGCTGGCTCGCCGGTGGTTGGCGTGTGCTCGAATGCCGGAGCAGCCAGCAGGATATCCAGCTCCTCGGTGCTACCGCGGTGTTTTCGCACCGCGTGGCCACGACGGTCCGGGTTGACCGGGACGGTGGCCGCGATACGAGCGATGAACGGGAGACCATCATCTTCTCCCGCACCCCCGACGGAGGCATTGTTTGCGTCCACGAGCATCTTTCGGCCTGCCCGCAGTGATGCCGGGTGATTAGACTCACTGGGACCACCCGGGCCTGCGTGGATCTGCAGGTCAGCCGCCCGGGCCGCGATGTGCGGGCATTTGGCGTCCGCACGGGCCACGCGCACATGCGGCGTGGTGATTTGACGGGCCAATAAATATGACGTTACTGTTCCTGAATCCATTGGGGCCGACTAGAAGTACTCCAAGAAAGACAGAGCGATGACCACCATTACCGAGCCCATTGAGATCCAGGTCGACAACCGGCGCGTGCTCGACGACCGACTCAACGACGCCGTCCGCGGGCTGCAGCAGCTCGCCATGACAACCGGGACGCACGGCATTTTGCTCACGCGGCACAAGCCGGGCCACTACACCGCGGCCCTCTCCGACCAGGTCCCCTTCGGCATGACCCGGGAACAGGTTCACTAAGCAACCAGCAAACCGGACGCTGAGAGCCGGACTCAAAAGAGCCAGGTCCCGGGCGGCTGAGCATCGACTCGCCGCCCGGGACCTTTTTGGTGCTTAAGGCACTGCCATCCGTCAGTGCCAGTTACCCGTCGTGGTCGGGTTACCAGTCATGGACGGTGCCGTCGACGAGGCGGTTGTAGGGCAGGTAGGCCTGCTGGTAGGGGAACGCGGCGGCGGCTTCTTCGTTGAATTCGACGCCGATGCCGGGCGCCTCGCCCGGATGCAGGTAGCCGTCGACGAAGGTCATGGATTGTTCGAAGACCTCGTTGGTCGCATCCGAGTGCTGCATGTATTCCTGGATGCCGTAGTTGTGGATCGCCAAGCCCACGTGCAGCTGCGCGGCGAACCCGACCGGGGAGATGTCGGTGGGGCCGTGGAAGCCGGACTTGATCTGGTACTGCGCGGCGTAGTCCATCACCTTCTTCAGCGGGCTGATCCCGCCGAAGTGGGTGGAGGCTGCCCGCACGTAGTCGATCAGCTGTTCCTTGATCAGGGCCTGGTAGTCGTAGACGGTGTTGAAGATTTCCCCGATCGCCAGCGGGGTGGTGGTGTGCGCCCGGACCAGGCGCAGGGCCTCCTGGTTTTCGGCCGGGGTGCAGTCCTCGAGCCAGAACAGGTCGTAGGGTTCGAGCGCCTTGCCCAGCTTCGCGGCCTGGATCGGGGTCATCCGGTGGTGCCCGTCGTGCAGCAGCGGGAGTTCCGGGCCGAACTCGTTGCGCACSGCCTCGAACACGGTGGGCAGGTGGCGGAGGTAGGCGCGGGTGTCCCAGTCCTCTTCCTGCGGGAACGCGCCGCGCCCGGCCGGTTCGTAGTCGTAGCGCTCCCCSGAGGCCTGGGCCTGGGCCGCGACGCCGTAGACGGCCTTGATCCCGGGCACCGCGGTCTGGATCCGGATCGACTTGTASCCSAGYTCCAGGTGCTCMCGGACCGAATCGAACAGGGACGGCAGGTCCGCGCCGGAGGCGTGCCCGTASGCGCGCAGCCCGTTCCGGGACGCCCCGCCCAGGAGCTGGTAGACCGGCATCCCGGCGAGCTTGCCCTTGATGTCCCACAGCGCCATGTCCACCGCGGCGATCGCGGCCATCGTGACCGGGCCGCGGCGCCAGTACGAGGACCGGTACAGGAACTGCCAGGTGTCCTCGATCCGGTGCGGGTCCTTGCCGATCAGCAGCTGCGCGACGTGCTCCTTCAAATAGGCGGCCACGGCGAGCTCGCGCCCGTTCAGGGTCGCGTCCCCGATCCCGGTCACGCCGTCCTCGGTGGTGATCCGCAGGGTCACGAAGTTCCGGGAGGGGCTGGTGACGAACACTTCAGCGGCAATGATTTTCACAACAGGTCC